>NZ_JBITSQ010000010.1:0-172297 GCF_044541035.1 Streptomyces sp. NPDC085866 | reverse complement strand
TGTCGGCTACAGGCTCACCCCGACGGTCACCGGCTCGTTGACCAGCGTGATCCCGAAGGCCTCGTGGACCCCGGCGACGACCTCGCGGGCCAGGGCCAGGAGGTCCTCGGTGGTGGCGGCGCCCCGGTTGGTGAGGGCGAGCGTGTGCTTGGTGGAGATACGGGCCGGTCCGCTGCCGTAGCCCTTGGTGAAGCCCGCCTTGTCGATCAGCCAGGCGGCCGAGGTCTTGGTACGGCCCTCACCCGACGGGTAGGCGGGCGGCTCGACGCCCTCGCCCAGCCGCTCCCGCACGCGCGCGTGGAACGCGGCGAACTGCTCGTCGGTGAGGATCGGGTTGGTGAAGAAGGACCCGGCGGACCAGGTGTCGTGGTCCTCGGGGTCGAGGACCATGCCCTTGCCGGCGCGCAGTTTCAGCACGGTCTCGCGGGCCGCGGCGAGCGGCACCCGCTCCCCCGGCTCCACACCGAGTGCCCTGGCCGCCTCGGCGTACCTGATGGGCGCGGACAGCCCGTCCACGTCCTCCAGATCGAAGCGGACGCGCAGCACGACATAGCGCTCGGGGTCGGCCTTGAAGCGGCTGTGCCGGTACGAGAAGGCGCACTCCTCGTTCGTCAGCGTGACGGTCCGGCCGGCCCGGCGGTCGTACGCGATCACCTCGGTGATCGTCGAGGAGACCTCCTGGCCGTAGGCGCCCACGTTCTGGATCGGGGTGGCGCCCGCGGAGCCCGGGATCCCGGCGAGGCACTCGATGCCGGCGAGCCCGGCCTCTACGGCGCGGGCGACGGCGTCGGTCCAGATCTCGCCGGCCGCCAGCTCCAGCGTGGTGCCGCGCAGTTCGAAGCCGGTCGTGGCGATGCGCAGGGCGGTGCCGTCGAAGCCCTTGTCGCCGATGACCAGGTTAGATCCGCCGCCGATGAGCAGCAGTGGCGTCCCGGTGTCGTCGGCCTCGCGGACGGCGGCGATCACCTCGGCGTCGGTCGTCGCGGTGACCAGCCGGGTGGCGGGGCCGCCCAGCCGGAAGGTGGTCAGCGGGGCGAGGGGGGCGTCGTGGAGTTCCTGCACGCGCTCAAGACTACGAGACGGCACGGACAGCGCCGCGAGGCGGCACGGACTGTCCGGCCCGGGACCGTTCCTCCGGCCCGGCACGCGCGCGTGTACGGGTACCGAGCCGGGCTGCCGGCGCCGGGCGGCGCGCGGCGCGCGCTCAGGGAGCGGCGGTCTCCAGGACCGGAGCGGGCTCGGTCGCGCCGGTTGCGAGGACCGTGCGGCGCCGGCTGGGGATCAGCAGGGCCGCGACCCCGGCGAGGGCGACCACCGCGGCGCCGACGACCAGCGCGGGCCGCAGTCCGTCGACGAAGGCCTGGGCGCTCTCGTAGCCGCCCTGGGCCGAGAAGATCGACGACATGACCGCGATGCCGAGCGCGCCGCCCACCTCGCGCAGGGCGTTGTTGGCGCCGGAGGCGATGCCCTGTTCCGTGGGCAGGACGCTGGACATGACCAGGTTGGAGGCGGGTGCGAAGAACAGGGCCATGCCGATGCCGCTGATGATCAGGCCGGGCAGCTGGGCGGCGTAGGAGACGTCGGCGGTGACCACGGAGGCCAGGTAGCCGAGCCCTGCGGCCTGCAGGAACAGGCCGGTGGCGACGACCGGGCGGCCGCCGATGCGGTCGGAGAGGATGCCGGCGATCGGCGCGACGAGCATCGGCATGCCGGTCCACGGCAGCATCCTGAGGCCCGCCTCGGTGGGCGAGTAGCCGAGCACGCCCTGCATGTACTGGCTGAGCAGGAAGATCGAGCCGAACATCCCGAGGAACATCAGCAGGCTCGCGGCGTTGATCCCGGAGAAGGCGCGGGAGCGGAACAGCCGCATCGGCAGCATGGGGTGCTTGTTGTGGCTGCCGTGGTGCACGAAGCCGCCGAGCAGCGCGGCGCCCGCGATCAGGCCGGTCAGTACCGGGGAGCCGGTCCAGCCGTCGACCGGGCCGCGCACCAGTCCGTACACGATCCCGAAGAGCCCGCCGCTGACCAGCAGGGTGCCGGGGAGGTCGAGCCGGGCGCCGGCGCCGTAGGACTCGGCGAGGCGCAGGCGGGCGAGCGGCAGCAGGGCCACGCCGAGCGGGACGTTCAGCCAGAAGATCCAGTGCCAGGAGATGTGCTCGGTGAGGCTGCCCCCGATGAGCGGCCCGGAGGCGACGGCGAGTCCGTTGACGGCTCCCCAGATGCCGTACGCCATACCGCGCTTGGCGGCGGGCACGGCCGCGGTCAGCAGGGTCAGCGTGAGCGGCATCATCACGGCCGCGCCGACGCCCTGGACCGCGCGGGCGGCGATGAGGGAGCCGATGCCCGGGGCCATGGCCGCCGCGGCGGAGGCGGCGGTGAAGACGGTGAGTCCGGCGAGGAAGAGCCGGCGGCGCCCGAAGCGGTCGCCGAGCGCGGCTCCGAACATCAGCAGGACGGCGAAGGTGAGCGTGTAGGCGCTCACGGTCCACTCCAGGTCGTCCAGCGCGCCGCCGAGGTCCTTGCGGATGGAGGGCAGGGCGGTGGTGACGACGAGGTTGTCGAGAGCCGCCATGAACCCGGCGACGCTGGTGATGACGAGGGCCCAGACGGCGCCCCCGCGACGTGCGGTCTGCTGTGACATCTCTCCCCCAGAGGGTGATCACTGTCGTTGATTAGTTATTGCTGACTAACTTTGGAGCCCATGCAGAAAGGGCAGGACACCGCGTTCCGTTGCGCTACTTCTCCAGCCGCCCGGTGATCCGGGCCGACGGGTACATCCCCTGCCAGACCTGATGTTCCGGCGGAAACCCCATGGCGGTAAGGGTGTTGATGAGCATGCCGTACGCCAGGAAGGTCGTGGTGTCGTTCACGTCCGCCCCGAGCGGCAGATGCACGGTCTCCCAGAGCTTCATCCAGCCGGCCCGCACGGCCTCGCCGAACGCGTGGTCGCCTTCCGCCTCGGCGGCCGCCACCGTGATGTAGGTCTGCATCTGCATCTGGAGCCTCTCGGGGCGCTCCATGAGCAGGCGCACATAGGCGTTCGCCATGGCCTGCCGGGCTTCGTCGCCCTCCAACCCCTCGGCCGCCTCCTCTAGGGTCCGGCAGGTGTCCTCGATGCACCGGAGGGACGCGGCGGCGAAGATCGCCTTCTTGCCCGGGAAGAGCCGGAAGAGGTACGGCTGCGAGACGCCGACCCGCTTGGCGATCGCCTCGGTGGAGGTGCCGAAGTAGCCCCTCTGCGCGAACTCCGCGATCGCCGCGCGGATGACGCTCTCGCGTCGCTCTGCTGCGCTCATCCTGACCATGCGAGAAAGTTAGTGCTCAATCACTAACTAGTCAATAGGGTCCGCGCCGACCCACACGTAAGGGGCGCCCACCCATGACCGGCGCCCCTTACCCGGATCTGCCGTCAGGCCAGCCGTACGACCGCCCGGGACATGCCCAGTACCTTCTCGCCCTCGCTGGTCGCGGTCAGGTCCACGCGGACCGTGTTGTCGTCCAGCTTGGCCGCGACCTTGCCGCTGACCTCGATCACCGCGCCCTTGTCGTCGTTCGGCACGACGACCGGCTTGGTGAAGCGGACACCGTACTCCACGACCGCGCCCGGGTCGCCGGTCCAGTCGGTGACCACGCGGATCGCCTCGGCCATGGTGAACATGCCGTGCGCGATGACGTCCGGCAGGCCCACCTCCTTGGCGAACTTCTCGTTCCAGTGGATGGGGTTGAAGTCCCCGGAGGCACCCGCGTACCGCACCAGCGTGGCGCGGTTCACAGAGAAGGTCTGCGCAGGCAGTTCGGTGCCGACCTCGACGTCGTCGTACGCGATCTTCGCCGTCATCGCTGTCTCACGCCTCCTCGGCCGCACGGGCCACGAGCTTGGTCCAGGCGGTCACCACGTGCTCGCCCGCCTCGTCGTGCACCTCACCGCGGATGTCCAGCACGTCGTTGCCCGCGAGGGACTTGATCCCCTCGATGGTGGAGGTGACCGTGAGCCGGTCGCCGACGCGCACCGGGCGGGTGTAGGCGAACTTCTGGCTGCCGTGCACCACGCGGCTGTAGTCGAGACCCAGCTGCGGGTCCTCGACGACCGCCCCGGCCGCCCGGTAGGTGATGGCGAACACGAACGTCGGCGGCGCGATCACATCGGGGTGCCCGAACGCCTTGGCGGCCTCCGGGTCCGTGTAAACGGGGTTGGCCTCCCCGACCGCCTCGGCGAACTCGCGGATCTTCTCCCGGCCCACCTCGTAGGGCTCGGTGGGCGGATAGGTCCGTCCCACGAAGGACTGGTCGAGCGCCATGGCCCGGCACCTCCTGGTCTCGGCAGCGTGTGAAACGACGTAAGGCCGCCCCCCTGCTTGCGGGGGCGGCCTTACGTACGAGCCTGATTTATCGCGTCTCGCGGTGCGCGGTGTGCGCGTTGCAACGCGGGCAGTGCTTCTTCATCTCAAGACGGTCCGGGTTGTTACGCCGGTTCTTCTTGGTGATGTAGTTCCGCTCCTTGCACTCCACGCAGGCCAGCGTGATCTTCGGGCGGACGTCGGTGGCAGCCACGTGAGTGCTCCTAAGACGAACGGATGGACTGGTTTAACGCATAAAGAGTAGCCGATCGAAGGACCGACCCCACAATCGGCTACTGTCAGTAGCGGTGACCGGACTTGAACCGGTGACACAGCGATTATGAGCCGCTTGCTCTACCGACTGAGCTACACCGCTTTGATGAGATCAGCCCCCGCCTCGCGGCGGGAACCTCTCACACCAGAGCCCCAAAACGGAATCGAACCGTTGACCTTCTCCTTACCATGGAGACGCTCTGCCGACTGAGCTATTGGGGCGAGCGATGAAGACATTACACGGTCCGCCGCCGTTCACCCAAATCCGTATCCGGCCGCCCGCCACAGGCTCGTTCGCGGGCAGTTCCCGGGCCTCCCGGAGACCTCACAAGTCCCCTTGCGGCGCGGTCGCGCGCGCGTGAAACACGGGTCATGAACGGCCGCGGTGCGCAGCGCGCGCAGGCATGAGCGCTGGTCACACGGGCGGGCGAAGCCCGTACCGCCAGGGGCGGACCACGCCGGTACGACTATTGCGCTCCTCCGCGCCGCACACCGCTCGCCACCCTAGGCTCGACTCACTCTGCGTGATCTTGGGTCCGTCGCGGCCCTGCTCCGAGCCCCCGGCCCGACCCATGGAGTCCGATGCCCGACAGTCAGCCGCAGCCGCCCTCGTCGTCGAACCCGTCCGGGTCCTCCGGGCAGCCCGACCCGGCCGCCCTGCTGCTGTGCGGGGCTCGGCTCACCGACGGCCGGACCGTGGACGTACGGCTGGGCGGCGGGCGCATCGAGGCGGTCGGCACGGCCGGCAGCCTGACCCTGGGGCCGGCCCGGAAGGGCGCCGCGCGCGTGGACCTCGGCGGCTACCTGCTCCTCGCGGCCCCGGCCGAACCGCACGCCCACAGCGACACCGCCCTCTCCGCCGAGCAGCCGGGACCGGTCTCGTACGCCCCCGAGGACGTCCAGCGCCGGGCCACGGAGGCGGCCCTGCTCCAACTCGGGCACGGGGCGACGGCGTTGCGCGCACACGTGCGCGTGGGCGATGTCCAGGGCCTGGGCTCGCTCGGCGCCGTACTGCAGGCACGGCGCTCCCTGAGGGGGCTCGCGGAACTGACCACGGTGGCGATGCCGCGCCTGCTGACCGGGGTGGCCGGGGCCGAAGGGCTCGCGATGCTGCGGGACGCGCTCAAGATGGGCGCCTCCGTGGTGGGCGGCTGCCCGGACCTGGACCCGGACCCCACGGGCTACGTGGAGGCCGTGCTGGAGGTGGCCTCGGAGCACGGCTGCCCGGTGGACCTGCACACGGACGCGGCGGACCCGGCCCGGCTGTCCCGGCTCGCGGCCATGGCGGGTGGCCTGCGCCCCGGCGTGACGATCGGCCCCTGCGCCGGTCTTGCGCGCCTGAACACCGCGGCCGCCTCCCGGCTCGCGGACCAGCTCGCGGCGGCCGGCGTGACGGTGGTGTGCCTGCCCCAGGGCGGTTGCGGGGGCGTGGACCGGCGGGGCGCGGCCCCGGTACGGCTGCTGCGCGCGGCCGGGGTGCGGGTGGCGGCCGGCAGCGGCGCCCTGCGGGACGTCTCCAACCCCGTCGGCCGCGGTGACCCCCTGGAGGCCGCCTATCTCCTCGCCTCCGCCCACGGCCTGCGCCCCGAGGACGCCTACGACGCGGTGAGCGCCTCGGCGCGCGCGGTCCTGGGCCTGCCCGAGGTCCGCGTGGAGGCCGGCTTTCCCGCCGAACTCCTCGCCGTGCGCGGCGACCACCTGTCCGGCGCCCTCTCCCTCGCCTACAGCCGGATCGTGGTGCACCGGGGGCGGGTGGTGGCGCGCACGAGCGCGGTGCGCGAGTACTGCAACTCGGCGGCAGCGGCGGAACTGGGGCTGCCGCGGCAGGGGCGGAAGGAGTTGTCGTGAGGTGGCGCCGACCGCGTCGGAACACTCGTCGGCGTCCGGGTCGCCCGTACGACTCGGGGGCGCATGTTCACATTGAGGGGCGCGCATTCCGTACTGCCCGCCCGGATCGTGCGCCCAGGCGCTCTCAAGTCGCCGCACGCCCCTGACCATGCCCAGGCGCGCCCCTCAGCCACGGCGCGCCCCGGCGTGAACCCGTGCGGCGGACGCGCTTCTTCGGGCGTACGGTCGGAATCATGCGCATTGTCATCGCTGGTGGTCATGGTCAGATCGCGCTGCGGCTGGAGCGAGTGCTCTCCGCGCGCGGGGACGAGGTCGCGGGGATCATCCGCAACGCGGAGCAGGGCGACGATCTGCGGGCGGCCGGCGCCGAACCGGTCCTGCTCGACCTGGAGTCCGCCTCGGTCGAGGAGGTCGCGGCACATCTGCAGGGCGCGGACGCGGCGGTGTTCGCGGCGGGCGCGGGCCCGGGCAGCGGTACGGCCCGCAAGGACACGGTGGACAAGGGTGCCGCGGTGCTGTTCGCGGACGCGGCCGTGCGCGCGGGCGTACGCCGTTTCGTGGTGGTCTCCTCGATGGGCGCGGACCCCGCACACGAGGGCGACGACGTGTTCGACGTGTACCTGCGCGCCAAGGGCGTGGCCGACGCGTACGTCACCCGTCAGGAGGCCCTCGACTGGACGATCCTGCGCCCGGGGGCGCTGACGAACGACGCGGGCACCGGCCAGGTCCGCCTGGAGGCCCATACCGGGCGCGGCGCGATCCCCCGGGACGACGTGGCGGCCGTGCTGGCGGAGCTGGTGGACACCTCGGCGACGGCCGGCCTGACGCTGGAGCTGATCGCCGGGTCGACGCCGGTGTCGGTCGCGGTGAAGTCGGTCGCGGGGAACTGAGGCCGGCCGTCGGGCGTTGACCCGTCAGACTGCCAGACCGTCAGAAGAGAGACATCTGCCCGGGAAAGTCCGGCACGGCGTACCCGTCCAACGCCGGCTGGATCGCCCCGAGTTGGGCCTGCCGTCGGGATCCGGAACACGAGACGAGTTCCCCGCCCTCCCGCGCCCCGGGCGGGTCGTGCCGCGCGAAGCGCCCCGCGACGACGGCGATCTCGCGACGGCACACGGGACAGGTTCTGCGACGGGAGGCCATGCCGCCAGTGTGCCCGCTGCACAACGAAGAGACCCCCTCCACTCCGCGTTTCCGCAGAGTGGAGGGGGTCATCCCCAGTGTGGCGGCGCCAGGATTCGAACCTGGGAAGGCTGAGCCGGCAGATTTACAGTCTGCTCCCTTTGGCCGCTCGGGCACACCGCCGGGGTTGCTGCCGTTCGAACCGCTTTTCGGCGGTGCTCCCTGGCAACGACGTAAACAATACCCGATGCCGAGGGGTGCTTCGCCACCCGATTCATCTGCGCCTCTCGGGTCGCAGGGTGGCTAGGCTGGTGCGGATGCAGCCCGGTGCAACGCCGGGCCAGGCGGCCGCCGCCACGCACCCGATTCGCACCCCGATACAAGGAGCCACAGGACATGGCCGACTCCAGTTTCGACATCGTCTCGAAGGTCGAGCGGCAGGAGGTCGACAACGCCCTCAACCAGGCCGCCAAGGAGATCTCGCAGCGCTACGACTTCAAGGGCGTGGGTGCCTCGATCTCGTGGTCCGGTGACAAGATCCTCATGGAGGCGAACTCCGAGGACCGGGTCAACGCTGTCCTCGACGTCTTCCAGTCCAAGCTGATCAAGCGTGGCATCTCGCTCAAGGCGCTGGACGCGGGCGAGCCCCAGCTCTCCGGCAAGGAGTACAAGATCTTCGCGTCCATCGAGGAGGGCATCTCCCAGGAGAACGCGAAGAAGGTGGCGAAGATCATCCGCGACGAGGGTCCGAAGGGTGTGAAGGCCCAGGTCCAGGGCGACGAGCTCCGGGTCACCTCCAAGAGCCGCGACGACCTGCAGGCCGTGATCTCGCTGCTCAAGGGCAAGGACTTCGACTTCGCGCTGCAGTTCGTGAACTACCGGTAGGACACCGGGGGTAGACGAAAGGAAGGCTGGGCACCGTGCGGTGCCCACCCTTCCTTCGCATGTCGTGTGCGTCCGTCAGTCGCGCGAGTTGCCGAACAGGATGCGGTAGAGGATCAGCAGCACGAGCGAGCCGCCGATCGCTGCGGCCCAGGTCGCGCCGTCGTAGAAGTGCTTGCTGATCGGATGGTCCAGCCAGCGCGCCGATATCCAGCCGCCGATGAACGCGCCCGCGACGCCGATGAGGGTCGTGCCGATGAAGCCGCCCGGGTCCCGGCCCGGCAGCAGGACCTTGGCGATGGCTCCGGCCAGAAGCCCCAGGATGATCCAACCGATGATGCTCATGCCGTGAACCTGCCCTCCCGCGCTGTGTCCGCACTGTCCGGCCCTTGAGAATCCGGTGAGGATCGGCTGTCCGTCGCGCGCGTGTTCGTGCCGTGTCGATGAAGAGGACGTCACCGGTCCACCACACGGTTGCGGCGATCAGTAGGGTGCGGCACATGACACCCTCCGGCACCGGCCTGCGCCGCACCCTTGGCGTGCGGGACGCCGTGGTCGTCGGCCTCGGCTCGATGGTCGGGGCCGGCGTCTTCTCCGCCCTGGGCCCGGCCGCGCGCGCCGCCGGGCCGGGGCTGCTGATCGGGCTGGCCGTCGCGGCCGTGGTGGCCTACTGCAACGCCATGTCCTCGGCCCGCCTGGCCGCCCTCTATCCGGCCTCCGGCGGCACGTACGTGTACGGCAGGGAGCGGCTGGGCGCGTTCTGGGGCTATCTCGCCGGCTGGGCGTTCGTGGTCGGCAAGACGGCCTCCTGCGCGGCCATGGCGCTCACCGTGGGGGCGTACGTATGGCCGGGACAGGCGCACGCGGTGGCGGTGGCGGCCGTAGTGGCTCTGACCGCGGTGAACTACGGGGGCATCCAGAAGTCCGCGTGGCTGACGCGGGTGATCGTGGCCGTGGTGCTGGCCGTCCTCGCGTGTGTGGTGGTCGGGTGCCTGACCTCCGCAGAGGCCGATACCGGGCACCTCGGTATCGGAGTGTCCTCGGGTGTGGGCGGGGTGCTGCAGGCGGCCGGTCTGCTGTTCTTCGCGTTCGCCGGGTACGCGCGCATCGCGACCCTGGGCGAGGAGGTGCGGGATCCCGCACGCACCATCCCGCGCGCCATCCCGCTGGCGCTCGGGATCGCGCTGGTCGTGTACGTGGCCGTGGCGGTGGCCGTGCTCGCCGTCCTCGGCGCGGACCGGCTGGGGCACGCGGCGGCGCCGCTGGCCGAAGCGGTGCGGGCGGCCGGGGCGCCGGGTCTCGCGCCCGTGGTGCGGGTGGGGGCCGCGGTGGCCGCGCTGGGGTCGCTGCTCGCACTGATCCTCGGGGTGTCCCGGACGACGCTCGCCATGGCTCGCGACCGTCATCTGCCCCGGGCGCTGGCCGCCGTGCATCCGCGGTTCCAGGTCCCGCACCGGGCGGAGCTGGCCGTGGGCGCGGTGGTCGCCGTGCTGGCCGCGACGGTGGACGTGCGCGGCGCGATCGGCTTCTCCTCGTTCGGCGTGCTGGTCTACTACGCCGTGGCCAACGCATCCGCCTGGACGCTGAGTCCGGCCCTGTCGGCACGCCTCGTGCCGGCCGTGGGGCTGCTGGGCTGCGCGACGCTGGCGTTCGCCCTCCCGGCGGCCTCGGTCGCCGTCGGGGCGGGCGTGCTGGCCTTGGGCGTGGTGGCCTACGGCGTACGGCGGTGGTGGGCGGGACGCCGCCCCGGCACGGCCGACGCGCCCGACGAGGCTTCCGGGCCGTAGGTCAGCGGGTCGCGAACGGCTGGTCCGTGCGGACGATCTCGCGGCCCAGCGGCAGCAGGGAGACCGGGATCATCTTGAAGTTGGCGATGCCGAACGGGATGCCGATGATCGTCAGGCACAGGGCGATGCCGGTGGTGATGTGGGCGAGAGCCAGCCACCAGCCGGCCAGGATCAGCCACAGCACGTTGCCGATGCACGAGGGCGCGCCCGCGTCCCGACGCTCGACCGTGGTGTACCCGAAGGGCCACAGGGCGTAGACGCCGATGCGGAACGCGGCGACTCCGAACGGGATGCCGATGATCGTGATGCACAGCAGCACGCCGGCGAGCAGGTAGGCGAGGAACAGCCAGAAGCCGCTCAGAACGAGCCAAATGACGTTCAGGATGGTCTTCACCGGTAACGACCTGCCATCTTCTCGAGCCGGGCGATGCGTTCCGCCATCGGCGGGTGCGTGGAGAACATCTTGGACAGTCCCTGGCCCGCGCGGAAGGGGTTCGCGATCATCATGTGGCTCGCGGTCTCGATGCGGGGCTCAGGGGGCAGCGGGAGCTGCTGGGTGCCGACCTCCAGCTTGCGCAGGGCGCTGGCGAGGGCCAGCGGGTCACCGGTGATCTGGGCGCCCGAGGCGTCCGCCTCGTACTCCCTGGAGCGGCTGATGGCCAGCTGGATGAGGGAGGCGGCGATGGGGCCCAGGATCATGATCAGCAGCAGGCCGAGCAGGCCGGGGCCGTCGTCGTCGTCCGAGCGGCCGACCGGGATCAGCCAGGCGAAGTTGACCAGGAACATGATCACCGAGGCGAGAGCGCCGGCCACGGAGGAGATCAGGATGTCGCGGTTGTAGACGTGGCTCAGCTCGTGGCCGATCACGCCGCGCAGCTCGCGTTCGTCGAGCAGGCGCAGGATGCCCTCGGTGCAGCACACGGCCGCGTTGCGCGGGTTGCGGCCGGTCGCGAAGGCGTTGGGTGCCTCCGTCGGGGAGATGTACAGGCGGGGCATGGGCTGGCGGGCCTGCGTGGACAGCTCGCGGACCATCCGGTACAGCGCGGGGGCCTCGAACTCGCTCACCGGGCGGGCACGCATCGCGCGGAGCGCCAGCTTGTCGCTGTTCCAGTACGCGTAGGCGTTCGTGCCCAGCGCGACCAGGACCGCCACGATCAGTCCCGTACGGCCGAAGAAGCTGCCGATGACGATGATGAGTGCGGACAGTCCCCCGAGGAGTACGGCGGTCCTGAGCCCGTTGTGCCGGCGGTGCACGGTACGCCCTCCAAGTCGTGCAGCAGGGGAACCCTTTGGTCCAGTGGACCCTCCCGCTCTGGTCAACGCCAGGCGGCGGCGGCAAGTTCCCTTGAGCGGGCGTCGGCGCACGTCGGCCGTACGGGTGACGTGCTCTTACGTCCTTCCGTGCGCCTCTTGCGCCTCGCCGCGCGCGGGGGACCACGGGTGCCCCACGCGCGCGCGGCGTGCCCTCAGAACAGTCCGGTGGACGCGAAACGCAGGACCAGCTGGGGTGCGCCGGAGAGGACCACGCCGAGCACTCCGGTGAGGGCGAGCGCGGCGGTGAGGGGGGCCGGGACCCGGTGCCGCGCGGGGGCGCCCTCGGGGGCGCGGAACAGCAGAGCCGTCCACTGGAGGTAGTAGAAGAGGGCGATCACCACGTTGACGGCCATGACCACGGCGAGCCAGCCGAGGCCCGCGTCGACGGCCGACGCGAACACGGTGACCTTCGCGAACAGGCCGATGACGCCCGGTGGCAGCCCGGCGAGGCAGAGCAGGAAGAACGCCAGGAGGAGGGCAGCGGCCGGGTTGGACGCGTACAGGCCCCGGTAGTCGCTGATCCGGTTCAGGGACTTCGTGCGGCCCACCAGGGCGGCGACCGCGAAGGCGCCGAGGTTCACGGCGCCGTACATGAGGGCGTACGCCACCGTGGAGCCGATCGCCTTCTGGCCGTCCTTGACGTACGCGGCGGCGGCGATCGGCACCAGGAGGTAGCCGGCCTGGCCGACCGAGGACCAGGCGAGCAGCCGTACGGCGCTGTACGCGCGCGTGGCCTGCTGGCGCAGGGCGCCGACGTTGCCGACGGTCATGGTGAGGGCGGCCAGCGCGGCGAGCGCGGGCCCCCAGACGTCGGCGTAGGACGGGAGGGCGACGACGGTGACGAGGATCAGGCCGGAGAAGCCGACGGCCTTGCCGACGACCGACAGATAGGCGGCGACGGGCAGCGGCGCACCCACGTAGGTGTCGGGCACCCAGAAGTGGAACGGGACGGCGGCCGTCTTGAAGGCGAAGCCGACGAGGGTGAGGACGACGCCCGTCTGGGCGAGGGTGTCGAGCCGGCCGTCGACGTGCTGGATCCGCTGGGCGAGCTGGGTGAGGTAGAGGGTGCCGGTGGAGGCGTAGACGAAGCTGATGCCCATCAGGCTGACCGCGGTGGCGGTGACCGAGGACAGGAAGAACTTCAGGGCCGCCTCGGAGGACCTCTTGTCGCCGTGCCGGATGCCGACGAGGGCGAAGGCCGGCAGGGAGGCGACCTCCAGGGCGACGACGAGCGTGGCCAGGTCGCGGGAGGCGGGCAGCAGGGCGGCGCCGGCCGCGGAGGACAGCAGCAGGAACCAGAACTCCCCGGCCGGGACGCGCTGGTGATCGTCCCTGAGGTTCGTCACCGACATCAGCGCGGCCAGCAGGGCGCCGCCGAGGGCGAGGAACTGGATGACGAGGGTGAAGTGGTCTGCGGTGTAGCTGCACACGCTCGCGTCGCCGGGCAGGCAGAAGGTGCTGCGGTCGCCGTCCAGCAGCGGCAGCAGCATCAGCGTGGCGGCGGCGAGGCCCGCGACGGAGAGCCAGCCGAGGAGGGGCTTGCGCGCCTCGGGGACGAACAGGTCGGCGACGAGGACGGCGAGCCCGACCACCGCGGCGATGGTGGGCGGCGCGATCGCGAGCCAGTCGACGGACTGGACCGCGGACTGGGCCAGGGCGCTCATCGGGTGCCTCCTGCCAGGAGCTGCTGCACGGCCGGGTCGGTCAGGCCGAGCAGGACCCTCGGCCACAGTCCGGCGATGACGGTGAGGGCGACGAGCGGGGTCCAGGCCGCGAACTCGTAGCCGTGGACGTCCGCGAGCTTCGGCATGTCCTGCGGGGTGGCGCCCATGCAGACCCGGCGGACCACGATCAGCATGTACGCGGCCGTCAGCAGGGTGCCGAACGCGCCGATCGCCATGAAGGTGAGGAACGCGGGCCGGCTGAGGGCGGCGGCCGGGTTGAACGCGCCGAACAGGGCCAGCATCTCGCCCCAGAACCCGGCGAGTCCGGGCAGGCCGAGCGACGCGACGGCGGCGAAGGCGAGCAGTCCGCCGAGGCGCGGGGCCTTGCCGTAGAGCGCGGCGCCGGTCTCCTCGGCCAGGGTGTCGAGGTCGGTGCTGCCGGTGCGGTCCTTGAGCGCGCCGACCAGGAAGAACAGCAGGCCGGTGATGAGGCCGTGGGCGATGTTGGCGAAGAGGGCGCCGTTCACGCCGGTCGGGGTCATCGTGGCGATGCCCAGCAGGACGAAGCCCATGTGACCGACGGAGGAGTAGGCGATCAGCCGCTTCAGGTCGCCCTTCGCGCCCTGCTTGGCGAGGGCCAGGCAGGCCAGGGACCCGTAGATGATCCCGACGACCGCGAACGCGGCGAGATAGGGCGCGAAGGTGCGGAAGCCGTCCGGCGCGATCGGCAGCAGGATCCGGACGAATCCGTACGTACCCATCTTCAGCAGGACGCCGGCCAGCAGGACCGAGCCGACGGTCGGGGCGGCGGTGTGGGCGTCGGGCAGCCAGCTGTGCAGCGGCCACATCGGCGTCTTGACCGCGAGCCCGATCCCGATCGCCAGAACAGCGATGACCTGCACGGACGTGGTCAGCGAGCGGCCGTTGTCAGTGGCGAGTGCCACCATGTCGAACGTGCCCGCCTTGATTCCGATCAGGAGCAGGCCGAGCAGCATGACGACGGAGCCGAGCAGCGTGAACAGGATGAACTTCCACGCGGCCCGGGTCCGGCTCTCGCCGCCCCAGCGGGCGATGAGGAAGTACATCGGGATGAGCACCGTCTCGAACGCGAGGAAGAACAGCAGCAGGTCGAGGACGGCGAAGGTCGCGAGGGTGCCGGACTCGAGCAGGAGCACCAGCGCGACGAACGCCTTCGGGGACGGGCCCGCCGGCGGCTTGAAGTACGAGTAGAGCGCGCAGAGGAAGGTCAGCAGCGCGGTCAGGACCAGAAGGGGGAGGGAGATGCCGTCGATGCCGAGGTGGATCCGCACGTCGAGTGCGGGGATCCAGCTGATGTCGGTCGTGGCCTGCATCTTCGACGGCTGGTCGTGGTCGAAGCCGAGCGCGAGGACGATCGCGGCGACGAGGATCGCGCCGGTCACGGTCACGCCGTGCCGCAGCACGGCCTGCTCGGGCGACTTCCCCTTCAGTCCGGGCGGGGCCGGCAGCAGAGCGGCGACCGCGCCGAGGAGCGGGCCGACGACGACGAATGCCAGAAGGAACTGCATCACGGACTCGTTGATATCGATCACGCCTGCTCACGCTCCCGTGGCGACGAGGAGGACGGTCACCGTCAGGACGACGGCACCGGCGAGCAGCGCGCTCACATAGGTCTGCACATTGCCGGTCTGCGCGCGCCGCACCGCGGCCCCGAGCAGCCGGGGCAGGGCGGCCGCGCCGCGTACGTAGGTGTCCACGACCGCGCTGTCGAGGAACCGCACGAGGCTCGCTCCGGCCTGTACCGGGCGGACGAACAGCGCCGAGTAGACGGCGTCCAGGTGGAAGCCGACGGCCGCGTGCCGGTAGAGCGGGCCGAGCAGCAGCCGCCCGGGGTCGGGCGCGTGGGCGAGCTCACCGTAGGCCGGCCCGTGATCGCCGAGGGCGTGGGCCTCGACCAGGCTCGCGTCGCCCTCCGGGTGGGCGGCGGCCTCGCCCTGGAGGCTCTCCCACTCGAAGGAGGGCGTGGGCGCCGCCGGGACGCGGGCGGCGAGCGCGCGGGTGCGCTGCCAGGTGCCGTAGGTGAGGAGCCCGCCGACCAGCGCGAGACCGGTGCCGAGGACGGAGGTGAGGAGCGTCGGGGTCAGGTCGCGGCCGTCGAACCAGGCGGGCAGCGAGCGGTAGGCGAGACCGCCGAAGGCCAGGGACGGCACGGCCAGGACCCACAGCACGACGGTCATCGTGAGCGGCTGGCGGCCGTGGTCGGGGGCTTCGGCGCCCTTGCCGCGGAAGGCCAGCAGCCACAGGCGCGTGGCGTAGGCGGCGGTGAGCAGAGCCGTGAGCAGACCGGCGACGAGGACGATCCAGCCCGCCGAGCCGGGGGCTTGGTCGGTGTGGCCGGTGGCCACGTGCTCGGCGGCGCCCAGGACGGACTCCTTGGAGAAGAATCCGCTGAAGGGAGGGACTGCGGCGAGCGCGAGAAGCGCCACGGTCATCGTCCAGTAGGCGTCCGGGACACGGTCGCGCAGATGGCTCATGCGGGACATGGAGGCGAGGGAGTTGGTGCCGGCGGCGTGGATGATCACGCCGGCCGCGAGGAACAGCAGCGCCTTGAAGGCGCCGTGCGACAGGAGGTGGAAGACGGCGGCACCGCGGTCGCCGACGGCCAGGGCACCGGTCATGTAGCCGAGCTGGCCGATCGTCGAGTAGGCGAGGACGCGCTTGATGTCGTCCTGGGCGAGAGCGGCGAGGCCGGAGCCGGTCATCGTGACGGCGGCCATGACGGCGAGGACCACCATCGCGGCCTGGGACGCCTCGAACACCGGGAGGAGACGGGCGACGAAGTAGACACCGGCGGCGACCATCGTCGCGGCGTGGATCAGCGCCGAGACGGGCGTCGGGCCCGCCATCGCGTCGGGGAGCCAGGTGTGCAGCGGGAACTGGGCCGACTTGCCGGCCACCCCCGCGAGCAGCAGCAGGGCGATCAGGGTCGGGTGGTCGATGCCACCGCTCGCCGCGACGCCCAGGACGCGGGTGATCTGGAACGAGCCGGCGTCCGTGCCCAGGGCGAACAGGCCGATGAGGAACGGCACGTCACCGAGCTTGGTGACCAGGAAGGCCTTCAGGGAGGCGGCGCGGGCCTCGGGGGTCTCCCAGTAGTGGCCGACCAGGAAGTAGGAGCAGATGCCCATGACTTCCCAGCCGACCAGCAGCACGATCAGGTCGCCGGAGTAGACGACCACGAGCATCGCGGAGGTGAACAGGGAGACGAGGGCCGCGTACGAGGGGTAGCGCGGGTCGTCGCGCAGGTAACCCGTCGAGTAGATCTGCACGCAGGTCGCGACGAAGGCGACCAGGACGGCGACGAGCGCGGCGAAGCCGTCGATGTCCAGGGACAGCTCGATCGGCACCGAACCGGTCGGGGTCAGCTCGGTGTGGGCCACGATGGGCTGGCCGCCGCCCTGGCGTACGGCGACCAGCGCGGCCAGCACGAGCGCGGCCAGGGCCGGCAGTACGGCGAGCGGGCGGACGAAACCGGGGGCGGTGCGGCCCAGCAGCAGGCCGGCCGCGGCGCCCAGGAACGGCAGGAGGGGGACGAGGACGGCGAGGGTGGTCGTGGTCACGCGGTGGCCTCAGCCTTCTCGGCCGCGGGGGTGTCGGTGCCGGGGCCGTCGGTGTCGTCGCCGTGGCCCTCGGCGGTGTCGCGGAGCTTGTCGATGTCGGAGGTGCCGCGGTTGCGGTACACGGCAAGCACGATCGCCAGGCCGATGCCGATCTCGGCTGCGGCGATGGCGATGGTGAACAGGGTCAGCGCCTGACCGGAGTGCAGGGTCTCCTCGGCGGCCCGGCTGAGCCAGACGTCGAAGGCGACCAGGTTGAGGTTGACGGCGTTGAGCATCAGCTCGACCGACATCAGGACCAGGATCGCGTTGCGGCGGGCGAGGACGCCGTACAGGCCGGTGCAGAAGAGGAGGGCGGACAGGACGGCGGGGTAGACGAGGTGCATCAGCGGGCGCCTTCCTTCTCGCCGGGGACGGTCACGGGGGTGGCCGGGGTGCCGGAGGCCGTGTCCGGTGCGCCGGAGGCCTTGTCCGCCGTGCCGGAGGCCGCGTCCGCCGTCGCCTTGCGGGACAGGACGATCGCGCCGACCAGGGCCGCGAGGAGGAGGACGGAGAGGGCCTCGAAGGGCAGGACCCAGTTCTGGAAGAGGCTCTCGCCGGTGACCCGGGTGGTGCCGGCGGCCGGGCCGGTCAGGTCGATCCAGGTCGTGCGGAACGCGTCGACGACCACCCACACCAGGGCGCCGGCGGCGGCCACCGCGACGGCGAGGGCGATCCAGCGGTTGCCGGAGTCGGCATCCGGGGAGCGGCCGATGGGGGCCTTGGTGAGCATCAGACCGAACAGGAGGAGGACGACGACGGAGCCGACGTAGATGAGGACCTGCACCCAGGCGATGAACTCGGCGGTGAGCAGGAGGTACTCGACGGCGAGGCCGCCGAGCGTGACCACCAGCCACAGGGCGGCGTGCACCAGTTGCCGGGTGGTGACGGTGACGAGGGCCGCGCCGAAGGTGACCAGGCCGACGAGCAGGAAGGCGATCTCGACACCGGTCGGGGACAGGAAGCCGTGCTGGGCTGCGGCGAGGCTCACGACTCCCCCTCCTGCGGCTCGGCCTGCGCGGCGGCGAGCTTCTCGGCGGTCTTGCGGGCGGCGGCGATCTCC
Source organism: Streptomyces sp. NPDC085866 (assembly GCF_044541035.1). Lineage (NCBI taxonomy): Bacteria > Bacillati > Actinomycetota > Actinomycetes > Kitasatosporales > Streptomycetaceae > Streptomyces > Streptomyces sp. NPDC085866. The sequence goes on along the minus strand of NZ_JBITSQ010000010.1, from coordinate 154,372 downwards.
TTCGGCTCCTCCGCGCCTGCGTCCAGGGCGGGCGGGGCCGGGACGGTCCACATCCACTCGCGGAGCTTGTCGCGCTCGTGGGTGAGTTCGCGGATGTCGGTCTCGGCGTACTCGAACTCCGGGGACCAGAACAGCGCGTCGAAGGGACAGACCTCGATGCAGATGCCGCAGTACATGCACAGGGAGAAGTCGATGGCGAACCGGTCGAGGACGTTGCGGCTGCGCTCGCGGCCACCGGGGGCGGCCGGCGGGACCGTCTCCTTGTGGGAGTCGATGTAGATGCACCAGTCCGGGCACTCACGGGCGCACAGCATGCAGACCGTGCAGTTCTCCTCGAACAGGCCGATCACGCCGCGGGTGCGGGGCGGCAGCTCGGGCAGGGCGTCCGGGTACTGCTCGGTGACCGACTTCCTCGTCATCGTGCGGAGGGTGACGGCCAGGCCCTTGGCGAGGCCGGAGCCAGGGATCGACAGGCGGGGCCGCCCGGAGGGCGTCGTTGCGGGGCGGTGGTCGGGCGACGGGCGGGACATTACGAGATCACCACCTTGACGATGCCGGTGAGGGCGATCTGGGCGAGGGAGAGGGGGACGAGGAGGGTCCAGGAGAGCTTCTGGAGCTGGTCCTCGCGCAGGCGGGGGTAGGTGACGCGGAGCCAGATGACGACGAAGGCGAGGATCGCGGTCTTCAACAGGGTCCACAGCCAGCCCAGGCCGTCGGCGCCCCAGGGGCCGTGCCAGCCGCCCAGGAAGAGGACGGTGGTCAGACCGCACAGGACGATGATTCCGGCGTACTCGGCGAGCAGGAACAGCGCGAAGCGCAGGCCGGTGTACTCGGTGTACGCGCCGAAGATGATCTCCGAGTCGGCGACGGGCATGTCGAAGGGCGGGCGCTGCAGTTCGGCGAGGCCGGCCACGAAGAACACCACGGCGCCCACGATCTGCCAGGGCAGCCACCACCAGTGGAAGGCGTGCAGGATGCCCGGCAGGGAGACGGTGCCGGCCGCCATGGCCACGGAGGCCGCGGCGAGCAGCATCGGGAGTTCGTAGGCGAGCAGCTGGGCGGCCGTGCGCAGGCCGCCGAGCAGGGAGAACTTGTTCGCGCTGGCCCAGCCGGCCATGAGCGAGCCGAGGACACCCACGCCCATCACCGCGAGCACGAAGAAGACGCCCGCGTCCAGGACCTGGCCGACCGCTCCCTCGCTCGGCCCGATCGGGATGACGAGCAGCACGAGCAGGTACGGCAGCAGGGCCACGGCGGGGGCCAGCTGGAAGACGCGGCGGTCGGCGCCCGCCGGGACCACGTCCTCCTTCTGCGCGAACTTCACGCCGTCGGCGATGAGCTGGGCCCAGCCGTGGAAGCCGCCCGCGTACATCGGGCCGAGGCGGCCCTGCATGTGGGCCATCACCTTGTGCTCGGTCTGACCGACGATGAGGGGGAAGGTCAGGAAGACGACGAACACGGCCACGAGTCGCAGGCCGACGTCCAGCGCGTCGTTCACTGCGGGCCTCCTGTGGGGTCGTCGGGGCTGTCGGGGCTGTCGGGGCTGTCGGGGCTGTCAGGGCTGTCAGGACTGTCGGAGGTGCTCTGGTCCTCGGGCGCCTTGGGGGCTTCGGGGGCCTGGGGTGCTTCAGGTGCCTCGGGTGCTTCGGCTTGCGGCTCGGGCGCCCGGTTTTCCTCCGGTGCCTGCTCGCGCTCCGCCGCCTGCTGCGGCTGCGGGGCCTGCTCCGGCTGCGGGGCCTGCTCCGGCTGCGGGGTCTGCTGCGGCTCCGACACCTGCTCTCGCTCCGGTGCCTGCTCCGGCTTCTGTTGCTCCTCGAACGCCGGGCGCGCGTGGTGCCAGGGGGCGTCCGAGCTGCGCGGGGCGCGCTGGGAGGCCGAGCCTTCCGAGGCGCTGCGCGCGCGGCGCGGACCTGCGGGTGCCTCCGCCGCGCCCCCGGCAGCCGCCTGGCTCACCGAGCCCTCGCTCGCACTCCTCGTCCGACGCGGCCGCGCGGCAGCACCGCCGGTCCCGGCCGCTCCAGCCGCCCCGGTCGCTCCAGCCGCTCCAGCCGCTCCAGCCGCTCCAGCCGCTCCAGCCGCTCCAGCCGCTCCAGCCGCTCCAGCCGCAGTCTCCTCGGCCTGGCCGGCCGCCTGGCTGGCCGAGCCCTCCGCCGCAGTACGCGTCCGCCGTACCGGACGCTCGCCGGCCGCGGCGCGCTCCCCGGCGGCACGCGCCGGCCGCTCCCCCGCCGCGCGGGCCGGACGGGCCGGACGGGCCGGGGCAGGGGGCAGCTGGCCCTTCAGCGGGCCCCATTCGTTCGGGTCCGGGACGCCCGGCGGCAGCATCTGGCGGCGCTTGGGGCCGCCGTGCTCGGACTCGCCCGGCTCCTTGGCGCCGGGCCAGGCCTTGGCCACGCGGGCGGCGAGGACGAAGTCCTTGCGCAGGGGGTGGCCTTCGAAGTTCTCCGGGAGGAGGAGGTGCTCCAGGCCCGGGTGGTCCTCGAAGTCGACCCCGAACATCTCGTGGGTCTCGCGCTCGTGCCAGGCCGCGCCCGCATAGACACCGACGGCGGAAGGCAGCTTCGGCGCCTCGTGCGGGACCGTCGTCCGCAGGAGCAGCCGGCGGACCGGCGCGAGGGCGACGACGTGGGCGCAGACACGGAAGCCCGTGCCCGGTTCGTCGACGGCGCTCAGCCAGTCGAAGTAGGTGCAGGACAGGGTCGTACGGGCCGTCTCCAGGGCGGTGAGCCAGGAGGACGGCGGGACGTCCACCGTCAGGACCTCGTACGACTCCTCGGCCGTGGCCTGCGGACCGAAGAGTTCCTCGGCGGGGGCGGGCAGCCAGCCGGCCGTGCTCATCGCGCGTCCTCCTCGGGCGAGGCCGAGGCCGAAGCCGAGGCGGGCGCCGGAGGCTTCACCAGGCCGCTCTGCAGAGCGGCGACGGACGGCCGGTGGGAGGCGTACCGCTCCTCCAGCGACTCGCGGGCGATCTTCTCCTGGAGCTTGAGGATGCCCTGGAGCAGCGCCTCGGGCCGCGGCGGGCAGCCGGGGACGTACACGTCCACCGGGATGATCTGGTCGACGCCCTTGGTGACGGAGTAGGAGTCCCAGTACGGGCCGCCGCAGTTGGAGCAGGCGCCGAAGGAGATGACGTACTTGGGTTCCGGCATCTGCTCGTACAGGCGCTTCACGGCCGGGGCCATCTTGTCCGTGACCGTGCCGGAGACGACCATCAGGTCGGCCTGGCGGGGGCCCGGCGCGAAGGGGATGACGCCGAGACGGATGAAGTCGTGGCGGGCCATCGACGCGGCGATGAACTCGATCGCACAGCAGGCGAGGCCGAAGTTGAACACCCACAGCGAGTAGCGGCGGCCCCAGTTCAGGACCACCTTCATGGGCTCGGGCGCCAGCCGGGCGAGCGCGCCCAGCCGCTTCGGCTCGGGAAGCAGGAGAGGCTCCGCACCGGACGGGTTCACGTCACCGGACGGGTTCACGCCCATGTCAGGACCCCCTTCTTGTAGGCGTACAGCAGGCCCACGGCGAGGAAGCCGAGGAAGATGAACATCTCCACCAGGGTCGTCGCGCCGTAGCCGGGGGCGGCGAAGACCGTCGCCCAGGGGAACAGGAAGATCGAGTCGACCGCGAAGATCACGTAGAGGAAGGCGTAGACGTAGTAGCGGACCTGGGTGTGGGCCCAGCCCTCGCCGACGGGGTCGACGCCGCACTCGTAGGTCAGGAGTTTCTCGGGAGTGGGCACGACCGGGCGCAGCAGCCGGCCGGCGCCGAACGCGACCGCGACGAAGAGCACGCCGATGAGGGCGAGCAGTCCCACGACCGAGTAGGACCGGAAGTAGCCGGCCGCGACGTCCGCCGCGGCGATCGTCGAGTGCCCCAACGTCTCCCGCACCGTCCGCCCTCGCTCCCTGACCTCGTGACTTGGTGAACCCTGTGATGCAACGTGATTCGAGGATCTGTACGCACCGGAGTCTAGGCCCTGATAAAGACGCGGTAAGCAGCCCGTCACACCGTGAGATGTGGGGACCGTGCGGAGGGTGGGGTTTTCCCCCGGGAACAGGGGCGGTGGACCGCATGGCGCAAGGGGTGCCGGGCACGGCAGGCTGGCCGGTATGACCGCTCCCGCCTCCGCCGCCGACCGGACCGACGGCTCCGACCGTCTGCCTCCGGCCCGGTTCGCCCTCGACGCTTGCACCTGGAAGGAGATCGCGCATCTCCTGCTGAACCTGCCGGTGGCGCTGCTCGGCTTCACCTACGTGTTCACCGTGGTGTTCGTCAGCGGAGTCCTCACCCTCACGGTGATCGGGCTCCCGCTGCTGGCCGTCTGCCTGCTGGGCGCCCGGCAACTGGGCAAGCTGGAGCGGATCCGGTCCCGGGCGCTGCTCGGGGTGCGGGTCGAGGAACCGACGCCGCTGCCGATCGCCAGGGGCGGGGGGCCGATGCAGCGGCTGTGGCTGGCGCTGAAGGACCCGGTGGGCTGGCGGACGCTGCTGTACGACCTGATCCGGCTGCCCTGGGGGATCCTCACCTTCGCCCTCGTGCTCACCTCGCTGTTCGTGCTGTGGCCGGTGCTGCCGTTCATCACGCGAGGACTTTCCAACGTGGACCGGGCGATGGTGCGCGGGCTGCTGTCGCCCTCCGACGAGCTGGAACGCCGCATCGCCGAGCTGGAGTCGGACCGCGGGGTCGTGGTCGACACGGCGGCCGCCGATCTGCGCCGCATCGAGCGGGACCTGCACGACGGGGCGCAGGCCCGGCTGGTGAACCTGGCCATGGGCCTCGGCCTGGCCAAGGAGAAGCTGCTGGAGGGCCAGGCCGACGAGTACGTCGCCGCGATGGTGGCGGAGGCGCACGGCGAGGTGAAGCTCGCGCTGCAGGAGCTGCGGGATCTCGCCCGGGGCATCCATCCGGCCGTGCTGACCGACCGGGGCCTGGACGCGGCCCTCTCCTCGGTCGCCTCCCGCTGCACGGTCCCGGTGAAGGTGACGGCGGACCTGCCGGCCCGGCCGGCCCCCGCCATCGAGGGCATCGCCTACTTCACCGTCTCCGAACTGCTGCAGAACATCAGCAAGCACAGCCAGGCGCGCTCCGCCTCGGTGGAGGTGTGGCGCTCGGACGACCGGCTGCTCATCCAGGTCCGGGACGACGGCCGCGGCGGCGCCGGCCTGGAGGGCGGCAGCGGGATGCGGGGGCTGGCGGAGCGGCTGGGCGCGGTGGACGGCCTGTTCGTGGTCGACTCGCCGGTCGGCGGCCCGACGGTCGTCACGGCGGAGCTGCCCTGGCGGGACCGCAAGGAGTAGCCGCACCCCCGGCGCACCCCGCACGCCCTCGGAGGGTGGGGAAAACCCCCGGCCCAAGAGGCCGACGGCCTCCATGGCCCGGGAAGGCGCCGCGCACCAGGCTGGGAGACACGGCAGCACGCCGCCAGGACGAGGAGAACGGGACGACACCCATGGCCACGGAGTACGGACAGGAGTACGGGCAGGGACACGGGCACCCGGCCGGATCCGGCTTCCCCGCCCCCGACGGGGAGCGGCGCCACCTGCTGCCCGCCGCGCTGCGGGCGCCGTTCGAGGCGCGCAGCTGGCGCGAGTTCGGCTACGTGCTGCTGAGCCTGCCGATCGCGATCGTGCTGTTCAGCTGGACGGTCACCATGGTGGCGCTCGGCGCGGGCCTGCTGGTGACCTTCCTCGGGATCCCCGTGCTGGCGGCAGCACTCGCGAGCTGCCGCGGCTTCGGCGCGCTGGAGCGCACGCGCGCGCGTGCGCTGCTGCGCCTGGAGGTGGCCGACCCGGAGCCGCTGCGGGCACGCCGGCCGGGCGCGTTCGCGTGGATGGGTGCGGTGCTGAAGAGCGGCACGTCGTGGCGGCATCTGTTGTACGCGCTGCTGCAGTTCCCCTGGTCGCTGTTTTCGTTCGTCGTGGCGGTGAACTTCTGGGCGTACGGCTGGGCGCTGCTGACGTACCCGCTGTGGTTCTGGGTGTTCCCGATGTACGGCGGCCAGGGCGGCCTGCAGCTGTACGGCGACGCGCAGCACAGCGTCTATCTGGACAACCCCTTCGAGATCACCGTGACCGCGCTGGTCGGCCTGCTGTTCACCCTGGCCACGCCCTGGATCGTGCGGGGCCTGACCACGGTGGACGGGCTGCTGGTGCGCGGGCTGCTCGGGCCGTCGCGGCTGTCGGCGCGGGTCGTGGAGCTGGAGTCGGACCGCGGGGTCGTGGTGGACACCGCGGCCGCCGATCTGCGCCGCATCGAGCGGGACCTGCACGACGGGGCGCAGGCCCGGCTGGTGAACCTGGCCATGGGCCTCGGCCTGGCCAAGGAGAAGCTGCGGGAGGACCCGCAGGCGGCGGCCCGGATGGTGGCGGAGGCCCACGGCGAGGTGAAGACTGCCCTGCAGGAGCTGCGCGACCTCGCGCGGGGCATCCATCCGGCCGTGCTGACCGACCGGGGCCTGGACGCGGCCCTCTCCTCGGTCGCCTCCCGCTGCACAGTCCCGGTGCGGGTGGAGGTCGACCTGCCGGCCCGGCCGGCCCCCGCCATCGAGGGCATCGCCTACTTCACCGTCTCCGAACTGCTGCAGAACATCAGCAAGCACAGCCAGGCGCGCTCCGCCTCGGTCGACGTTTGGCACGCGGAGGACCGGCTGATGCTCCAGGTCATGGACGACGGGGTGGGCGGCGCGGACGCGACCCGCGGCTCGGGCCTGGCGGGCCTGGCCGGCCGCCTGGACGCGGTGGACGGAGTCCTGGTGGTGGACTCACCGGCCGGCGGCCCCACCCGGGTGATCGCCGAGCTGCCCTGGCGGGCCTGAAAGGCGCACATCGACCGCGGTACGGCCTCCTGCGACACCCCCTGTGATTCCCCGGCTCCTGGGCACGACGGCCCGAATGCTGGAATGCTGGACCTTCGTACAGGACACCGTCGGAAGGTCGGGCTGTGGGGGGCCGGGAGATCGTGGAGGACAGGGTGCGGGTCGTCATCGCCGAGGACTCGGTGCTGCTCAGGGAGGGCCTGACCCGGTTGCTGACCGACCGCGGGCACGATGTCGTGGCGGGCGTCGGGGACGCGGAGGCGTTGGTCAAGACCATCGCCGACCTGGACGCGCAGGGCACGCTGCCCGATGTGGTGGTGGCGGACGTACGGATGCCGCCGACGCACACCGACGAGGGCGTGCGGGCGGCCGTACGGCTGCGCAAGGCGCACCCGGGGCTCGGGGTGCTGGTGCTGTCGCAGTACGTGGAGGAGCGCTACGCCACCGAACTGCTGGCCGGTTCCAGCCGGGGCGTGGGCTATCTGCTCAAGGACCGGGTCGCCGAGGTGCGGGAGTTCGTGGACGCCGTGGTGCGGGTGGCCGAGGGCGGTACGGCGCTGGACCCGGAGGTGGTCGCGCAGCTGCTCGGGCGCAGCCGCAAGCAGGACGTGCTGGCGGGGCTCACCCCGCGTGAGCGCGAGGTGCTGGGGCTGATGGCGGAGGGCCGGACGAACTCGGCGATCGCCCGGCAGCTGGTGGTCAGCGACGGGGCCGTGGAGAAGCACGTCAGCAACATCTTCCTGAAGCTCGGGCTCTCCCAGAGTGATGGCGATCACCGGCGTGTTCTGGCCGTTCTCACCTACCTGAACTCGTAACGGGCTGACACTGTGTCAGCAGCGTGTCAGTCCGTCCGGCTTCTGTGGAGACCGGACGTCCGGGTGGGAGGCCGCAGGAGACAACCGGGAAACACGCGGGAAGCGTCTTGATCGATGCTCCAGCGATGCGGGAAATCATGAGAAGTCAGCGCGACCAGCCGTCTCGAAAAGCCACCCGTCCGCGGATGGCCACGGGAAGGCGACCCTAACCGACGTAGGGTTGATACCGGGATGGTCCCTGGGACGACCATCCCCGGACAGCCGCCTCGAAGGAGGTCCAGTTCAGTGACCAGCCAGGTCAGCAGCCCAGCGGAGCAGGCCGACGGAACCGTCGTGGGAGAGCAGCGCAAACCGGGCGGAGCCAAGGACGTGCGGCGCCTGGATCGGGTGATCATCCGGTTCGCGGGGGACTCGGGTGACGGCATGCAGCTCACCGGTGACCGGTTCACCTCGGAGACCGCGTCCTTCGGTAACGACCTCTCCACCCTGCCGAACTTCCCCGCCGAGATCCGCGCCCCCGCCGGCACCCTGCCCGGCGTCTCCTCGTTCCAGCTCCACTTCGCCGACCACGACATCCTCACTCCGGGTGACGCGCCGAACGTGCTGGTCGCGATGAACCCGGCCGCGCTGAAGGCCAACATCGGCGACCTGCCGCGCGGCGCCGAGATCATCGTCAACACGGACGAGTTCACCAAGCGTGCCCTGCAGAAGGTCGGCTACACCGCCTCCCCGCTGGAGGACGGCTCGCTGGACGGCTACAGCCTGCACCCCGTGCCGCTGACCACCCTCACCGTCGAGGCGCTGAAGGAGTTCGACCTCTCCCGCAAGGAGGCCGAACGCAGCAAGAACATGTTCGCCCTCGGCCTGCTGAGCTGGATGTACCACCGGCCCACCGAGGGCACCGAGAAGTTCCTGCGGACCAAGTTCGCCAAGAAGCCCGACATCGCGGCCGCCAACATCGCCGCGTTCCGGGCGGGCGTGAACTTCGGCGAGACGACCGAGGACTTCGCGGTCTCCTACGAGGTCGCCCCGGCCACCGAGGCCTTCCCGGTCGGCACCTACCGCAACATCTCCGGCAACCTGGCCCTGGCCTACGGCCTGATCACGGCGTCGCAGCAGGCTGATCTGCCGCTGTTCCTGGGCTCGTACCCGATCACACCGGCGTCGGACATCCTGCACGAGCTGAGCCGGCACAAGAACTTCGGCGTGCGGACCTTCCAGGCGGAGGACGAGATCGCCGGCATCGGCGCGTCGCTGGGGGCGGCCTTCGGCGGCTCGCTCGCGGTGACGACGACGAGCGGTCCCGGTGTGTCGCTCAAGAGCGAGACGATCGGCCTTGCGGTCTCCCTGGAGCTGCCGCTGCTGATCGTGGACATCCAGCGCGGCGGCCCCTCGACCGGTCTGCCGACCAAGACCGAGCAGGCGGACCTGCTGCAGGCGATGTTCGGCCGCAACGGCGAGGCCCCCGTCCCGGTCGTCGCCCCGAAGACCCCGGGCGACTGCTTCGACGCGGCCCTGGAGGCCGCCCGGATCGCGCTGACCTACCGCACCCCGGTGTTCCTGCTCTCCGACGGCTATCTGGCCAACGGCTCCGAGCCGTGGCGGATCCCGGACCTGGACGAGCTGCCGGACCTGCGGGTGCAGTTCGCGTCCGGCCCGAACCACACGCTGGAGGACGGCACCGAGGTCTTCTGGCCGTACAAGCGCGACCCGCAGTCCCTGGCCCGCCCGTGGGCGATCCCGGGCACACCGGGCCTGGAGCACCGCATCGGCGGCATCGAGAAGCAGGACGGCACGGGCAACATCTCCTACGACCCGGCCAACCACGAATTCATGGTCCGCACCCGCCAGGCCAAGATCGACGGCATCGACGTGCCGGACATCGAGGTCGACGACCCGCACGGGGCGAAGACGCTGGTCCTGGGCTGGGGCTCGACGTACGGGCCGATCACGGCCGCGGTACGGCGGCTGCGCAAGGCCGGCGAGTCGATCGCACAGGCCCATCTGCGCCATCTCAACCCGTTCCCGCGCAATCTCGGAGCGGTGGTCACCTCGTACGACAAGGTGGTGATCCCCGAGATGAACCTCGGGCAGCTCGCCACCTTGATCCGGGCGAAGTACCTGGTCGACGCACACTCGCACAACCAGGTCAACGGCATGCCGTTCAAGGCGGAACAGCTCGCCGCCGCGCTGAAGGAGGCCATCGATGACTGACGCCACCCACTCGCTGCTGCAGCTGGTCCCCAAGGCCGAGGCCAAGCAGTCCATGAAGGACTTCAAGTCCGACCAGGAGGTGCGATGGTGCCCGGGCTGCGGTGACTACGCGATCCTGGCCGCCGTCCAGGGGTTCATGCCGGAGCTGGGCCTGGCGAAGGAGAACATCGTCTTCGTCTCGGGCATCGGCTGCTCGTCCCGTTTCCCGTACTACATGAACACCTACGGGATGCACTCCATCCACGGCCGCGCCCCGGCCATCGCGACGGGCCTGGCGTCCTCCCGCCGGGACCTGAGCGTGTGGGTGGTCACCGGTGACGGCGACGCCCTGTCCATCGGCGGCAACCATCTGATCCACGCCCTGCGCCGCAACGTCAATCTCAAGATCCTGCTGTTCAACAACCGTATCTACGGCCTGACCAAGGGCCAGTACAGCCCGACCTCCGAGGTCGGCAAGATCACCAAGTCGACCCCGATGGGCTCGCTGGACGCGCCGTTCAACCCGGTGTCGCTGGCGATCGGCGCGGAGGCGTCCTTCGTCGCGCGCACGATCGACTCCGACCGCAAGCACCTGACCGAGGTGCTGCGCGCGGCCGCCGACCACCCGGGCACGGCCCTGATCGAGATCTACCAGAACTGCAACATCTTCAACGACGGTGCCTTCGACGCCCTCAAGGACAAGCAGCAGGCGGACGAGGCGCTGATCCGCCTGGAGCACGGGCAGCCGATCCGGTTCGGCACCGACGGCACGCGTGGTGTCGTACGGGACCGGCAGACCGGCGACCTGAGGGTGGTGACGGTGACTCCGGAGAACGAGGCGGACATCCTGGTGCACGACGCGAAGTCCGCGTCCCCCACCACCGCCTTCGCCCTCTCCCGGCTGGCCGACCCCGACACGCTGCACCACACGCCGATCGGTGTGTTCCGCTCCGTCGAGCGGCCGGTGTACGACGTCCAGATGTCCGAGCAGCTGGACACGGCCATCGAGCAGCACGGGAAGGGCGACCTGGCCGCGCTGCTGGCCGGCGGGGACACCTGGACGGTCGTCGGCTGATCTCGCCGCTCTGTGATCACGAGGCCCGGGAGCGGAGTTCCCGGGCCTCGTCGTACGTCCGGCGGGCCTTCTCCACCTCGCCCATGCGGTCGTGCGTCCACTGCGCCAGGGACCGCACCTGCTCCGCCGCCTCCCGGCCGAGGCCGGTGAGCGAGTAGTCGACGCGGGGCGGGATGACCGGCTTGGCGTCCCGGTGGACCAGGCCGTCGCGCTCCAGGGTCTGCAGGGTCTGGGTGAGCATCTTCTCGCTGATGCGGCCCACCTGGTCGATCGCCCGCCGCAGCTCGCTGAACCGCCGCGAGCCCTCCATCAGCTCGATCAGGACGAGCACGCCCCAGCGGCTGGTGACGTGCTCCAGGACGAGCCGGTAGGGGCACATGGCCTCGGCCTCGGCTCCGGTGCGCGCACGCGTGTTACTTACTGCCATGCCAGTACCTTACTTCAAAGTTGGTACTTTCGCTTGGTTAGTGCACCTCCTAGGGTGAGTGCCATAGCCACCCCACAAGGAGTTTGTGAACCATGAGCATCGTCGTCACCGGAGCCACCGGACACCTCGGCCGTCACGTCGTGGAGCAGCTGCTGGAGAAGGTTCCGGCGGAGCAGATCACCGCCGTCGTCCGCGACAGGGCGAAGGCCGCCGACTTCGCGGCCCGCGGGGTGAAGCTCGCGGTCGCCGACTACAACGCGCCCGAGACCTTCGACAGCCTGTTCGCGGCCGGTGACAAGGTCCTGCTGATCTCCGGCAACGAGTTCGACAAGGGCCGGGTCCGGCAGCACCAGGTCGTCATCGACGCCGCCAAGGCGGCCGGCGTGGCGCTGCTCGCGTACACCAGCGCCCCGGGCAGCCTCAAGGCCGCGCTCGCCGACGACCACCGGGCCACCGAGGAGGCCCTGCTCGCCTCCGGCCTGCCCTACAGCCTGCTGCGCAACGGCTGGTACCACGAGAACTACACCGAGAACCTGGCACCGGTGCTGGAGCACGACGCGGTCGTCTCGGCGGCCGGCGAGGGCCGGGTCTCCTCGGCCTCCCGCGCCGACTACGCGGCCGCCGCGGTCGCCGTACTGACCGGCGAGGGCCACGAGAACACGACGTACGAGCTGGGCGGCGACGTGGCGTGGAGCTTCGCCGAGTACGCGGCCGAGCTGAGCCGGCAGACCGGCAAGGAGATCGCCTACAACGCCGTCACCGGTGAGGTCCTGAAGGGCATCCTGGCGGGCGCCGGGGTGCCCGCGCCGTTCGTCGGGATCCTCGTCGGCGTCGACGCGTCCATCGAGAAGGGCGAACTCGTCGTCTCCACCGGCGATCTGTCCCGCCTGGCCGGCCGCCCGAGCACCCCGCTCGCCGAGGCGGTCGCCGCCGCACTCAAGGGCTGACGGCTCAGGAGCCCGACCCGCACCCGCGCCTGTCATGACCGTATGCCGATACGGGCATGACAGACGGGGGTGCTCGGCGCTACCTTCGTTCTCGCGTGCGTGAGTGAGGCGAGAAGGAGGGGCCCGTGGCCGGGACGTCCAAGGGAGAACACCGGGCAGGCCTGCTGAACGGCTTCGCCGCGTACGGCATGTGGGGGCTGGTCCCCCTGTTCTGGCCGCTGATGAAGCCCGCCGGAGCCCTGGAGATCCTGGCTCACCGGATGGTGTGGTCCCTCGTCTTCGTCGCCGTCGCCCTGCTCGTCGTACGGCGCTGGGCCTGGGCCGGGGAACTGCTGCGGCAGCCGCGCCGTCTCGGCCTCATCGCGCTCGCCGCTGCCGTCATCACCGTGAACTGGGGCGTCTACATCTGGGCCGTGAACGCCGGCCATGTGGTCGAGACATCCCTCGGGTACTTCATCAACCCGCTGGTGACCATAGCGATGGGCGTGCTGATCCTGAAGGAGCGGCTGCGGCCCGTGCAGTGGGCCGCGGTCGGGGTCGGCGTCGCCGCCGTGGTCGTCCTGACGGTCGGCTATGGCCGTCCGCCGTGGATCTCCCTCTGTCTCGCCTTCTCGTTCGCCACCTACGGACTGGTGAAGAAGAAGGTCGCCCTCGGCGGCATCGAGTCGCTGGCCGCCGAGACCGCGATCCAGTTCCTGCCCGCGCTCGCCTTTCTGCTCTGGCTGACCGCGCACGGCCGGTCCACCTTCGCGAGCGAGGGAGCGGGGCACACGGCCCTGCTCGCCTCGACCGGCATCGTCACCGCGCTGCCGCTGGTCTGCTTCGGCGCGGCGGCGATCCGCGTGCCCCTGTCCACGCTGGGGCTGCTGCAGTACCTGGCCCCCGTCTTCCAGTTCCTGCTCGGCGTCCTCTACTTCCACGAGGAGATGCCGGTTGCGCGCTGGGCCGGCTTCGCGCTGGTCTGGCTGGCGCTGATCCTGCTCACCACGGACGCGCTGCGTGCCGCGAGGAGGCCGCGGGCGATGGTCGTGCCGCCTCGCGCCGAGAAGCCCAGCTCCGCCGCGGTGGACGCCTGACGCAGGGGCCGGCTGTCAGTGGCGGGCGCTATAAGTGGTGCCCATGTCGACGCAGACGCCCGCACCACTGCACTGGAAGCTCGTCATCGACGCGGCCGACCCGCACGCACAGGCCGACTTCTGGGCCGCCGCGCTGCACTACACGGCCGAGGACAACAGCGCGCTCGTCGAACGGCTGTTGTCGCTCGGCGCGCTGCCCGAGGAGGCCACCGTCGAGTACCACGGCCGCGCCGCCTTCCGTGACCTGATCGCGGTACGACACCCCGACGACCCCTACGACCCGGACTCCGGCACCGGGCTGGGGCGGCGGCTGCTGTTCCAGCGCGTCCCGGAGGCGAAGACCGGCAAGAACCGGCTCCACCTCGACCTGCACCCCGGCACCGAGCGGCGCGCGGACGAGGTGGCGCGACTGACGGCCCTCGGCGCACAGGTCCTTCGCGAGGTACAGGAGCCCGCCGGCGCGTGGACGGTGATGGCGGACCCGGAGGGCAACGAGTTCTGCATGCAGTAGCCCGGGGGCGTGCGAGCAGGGGGCGCGCCGGCCGGTTACGCCTGCGCCTGCGCCGCCTTGGCCGCGCGGTCGGTCAGGCGGACCATGCGGGCGCGGGCCGACTCCAGGGGCTGCGGGTCCTCGGCCGCGGGGCCCGGCTCCGCCGTGAGGTCCGTCCACAGGTCGATCAGGTCGCGGCCCATGCGCAGGCCCTCCTCCGGGTCCCGCACGGCCCGCCAGGCGGTGGCCGCGCTCCGCACGTTGCCGTAGGCGCCCTCGGCGTCCGCGGCCTGCCGGCGCATCCGGGCGAGGTGCAGGGAGAGGTCGAAGGAGCGGACCGGGTCGCCCGCCAGATAGGCGATGTAGGCGGTCAGTTCGCGCAGGTGCAGCACCTCGGGGTGGCGGGGGCCCAGCACCCCGGAGGCCTCGACGACCGTGCGGTCGGCGAGTTCCGCCGCGACCTCGATACGGCCGCTCCGGACAGCCTCGTTGATCCGCGCCATCGGTTCGGTCAGCAACTCGGCTCCCTCCGCGGTCTCGGTCACGGGCTCGTCCCCGAGCACCTCCTCGGCCACGGCGTCGAAGCCGCGGGCGGGGGTTGGGGTCGGGGACGCGACCGGGGCGGGCTCGGGGTCGAGCAGCGGGACGGCGGCAGGAGTGAGCGCGGTCACGGGGGCGGGCTTCAGGGCGGGGGCGGACACGAGGTCGGACTTCGGAGCGGGCGCGGACACGAGGTCGGACTTCGGAGCGGAGGCGCTCTCGGGTACGGCGACGGAGGCGGGGGGTGTGTCCACGGTGTCCGGTACGACGGCCCGGACGGGGAGCTCATCCACGGCGTCCGGTACGGCGACGCGGGCCGAGGGCGCGTCCATGACCGGCGGCGGGCCGAACTGTCCGGTGGGCGCCTGGACCGCACCCGACGCGGCCCGGGAGACCGGCTGCGCGGAAACCGGCTGCGGGCCCCGCGGAGCGACCCGGACCGGGTCTCCCGCCACCCTGCTGGAGCCGTCCGCCGAGACCTCGAGGGGGACCACGCAGCCGGCGCGGTCGTCGTGGATCATCGCTCGTATGGGGGTGCCCAGGCTGATGGCCAGGCGCTGGAGGTGGTTCAGCACCGCGTGCTGGATCTCCTCGCCCGGTGCCGCGGCGACCGGCGCCCCGCCCACCGAGGCACTGCCCGCGCCGGACACCCGGACCTGCACCACCGCAGGGTGTGCCACGGGCTGCTGCACCCGCTTCTTCTCGAAGCTGAGTCGAGACATCGGTTCCCTCACTCCCCCGGCGTCGCACCCCGGTCGTACGCGTCCTACCAACCAGTCTGTCGGCTCAGCTCGGTTCCCGCGTCACCGCGACGTCACAGCCTCGCACCAGCCGCAGCCCTGACGCCCCTTGAAGCCGACTGCTTGCGCATGCATATAATGCAGGCGCTGGTATTCGCGGATTGACATCTCGCTTTGGGGGACCCATGAGCCGCCGCTTCCTGTTCGTCCTGGGCAGTGCCCGCCTCGACGGCAACACCGAACTGCTGGCCCGCGAGGCCGCCGCGCAGCTGCCCGGAGACGTCGAGCAGCGGTGGATCCGCCTGGCCGAGCACCCGCTGCCCGACTTCGTGGACGTGCGGCACGACAGCGACCACGTACGACCGCCCGCGGACACCGAGACCGGCCTGCTGCTGGACGCCACGCTCGCGGCCACGGACATCGTGATCGCCTCGCCGCTGTACTGGTACTCGGTCTCCGGTCTCACCAAGCGGTACCTGGACTACTGGTCGGGCTGGCTGCGCACCCCGGGCATCGACTTCAGGGCGGCCATGGCCGGGCGCACGCTGTGGGGTGTCGCGGCGCTCGCCGACCTGGAGCCGTCGGTCGCCGAACCCCTCGTCGGCACCCTCAACAACTCGGCCGCGTATCTGAAGATGCACTTCGGCGGGGTGCTGCTCGGCAACGGCAGCGCGCCCGGGGACGTACGGAAGGACACCGACGCGCTGACGCGCGCCAAGACGTTCTTCGCGCAGGAGGCGCCCCTCGCCCGCTTCCCGCACCAGGACGCCTGAGCCGTCCCGCGCGGCTCACTGCGCCTACGTGTTGATGTCCTTCGTCGTGAACCGTGCCCAGGCCGCCGAGCCGAACACGGCCGCGTACAGCGCCTGGAGGCCGAGGTTCCTGACCAGGTCGTCCCAGTAGACGGGGTCGCGCATCAGGTCGGCGAAGGACAGCCAGTAGTGGGAGAAGAAGTACGGCTGCAGCGCGTGCAGCTGAGGTATCTGATCGAGGATCTGGACCGTGATGAGCAGGCCCACGGTGGTCGCCATCGCCGCGATGCCACTGCTGGTCAGCGTCGACACGAACAGGCCGAGGGCTGCGACGCCGACCAGCGAGGCGGCCACGACCAGGGCTATCAGCAGCGCCCGGCCGAGGCCCTCGGCGAAGCCGATCCGGGTGCCGGAGATGGTGGTGAGGTCACCGAGCGGGAACAGCAGCGCGCCGACGATCAGTGCGGAGACGGCCACGACCAGGGTGGCCAGCACACAGAAGGCCATGACCGTCGTGTACTTGGTGAGCAGCAGTCGGGTGCGGCCGGCCGGGGCGACCAGCAGATAGCGCAGGGTGCCGCCGCCCGCCTCGCCGGCTATCGCGTCGCCCGCGATCACGCCGACCGCCATCGGCAGGAAGAACGGCAGGGTCGCGGCCAGTGCCGTGAACACCAGGAACAGGCCGTTGTTGGTGATCTGCGCGATGAACGCCGGCCCGTTGCCGCCGCCCGGGCCCGCCGTCGAGCCGCCTCGCGTCTCGATCCGCACCGCGATCCCGACCAGCACCGGCACCGCCGCCAGCACCCCGAGCAGCGCGAGAGTGCGCCAGCGGCGGACGGTGGTGACCAGCTCGCTGCGCAGCAGCCCGAAGGTCCACAGGGGGTTCGGGCGGCCGGGGCCGGCCGCGGCGGCCGGTGCCTGGAGTGCCTCGGCCTCAGCCCGCGACATCGAATCCCTCTCCCGTCAGTGCCACGAACGCGTCCTCCAAGGAGGCCCGTTCGAGTGTGAAGCCCCGGACCCGGACGCCCGCCGTGACCAGTGCGGCGTTGACCTCGGCGAGGTCCCGCTCGGGCGGCTCGCCGGTCACCCGGTCGCCGTCCACGGTGACGTCCCCGACGCCCTGCTCCTTCAGCAGCCGGGCCGCCTCGCCGGCGTCCGGTGTGGTCACCACCAGCCGGCCGCGCGCCCCGGCCGCCAGGTCGGCCACCGCGCCCTGCGTGATCAGGCGCCCCTGTGCCATCACCGCCGCGTGCGTGCACACCTGCTCGATCTCGTCGAGGAGGTGGGAGGAGAGGAAGACGGTCGTGCCGTCGGACGCCAACTCCCGGATCAGGGCGCGGATTTCCCGCATGCCCTGCGGGTCGAGGCCGTTGGTGGGCTCGTCCAGGACGAGCAGCTTGCGCGGCTGGAGCAGGGCCGCGGCCAGGCCCAGGCGCTGCTTCATGCCGAGCGAGTACGCCCTGGCCTTCTTGCCCGCGGCGGCCGTGAGGCCCACCCGGTCCAGGGCGCCCGCGACACGGGTCCGCCGGGTGCGCGGGTCGGCGGTGGGGTCGGCGGCGTCGTAGCGCAGCAGGTTGTCCCGGCCGGAGAGGAAGCCGTACAGGGCGGGGCCCTCGATCAGCGCGCCGACCTGCGGGAGGACGGCTCGGCCGGCGCGGGGCATGGGGCGGCCCAGGACGCGGGCCGTGCCCGAGGTCGGCTCGATCAGGCCCATCAGCATGCGGATGGTGGTGGTCTTGCCCGAGCCGTTGGGGCCGAGGAAGCCGAAGACGCTGCCCGCCGGGACGGTCAGGTCGAGACCGTCGACGGCGAGCTGTCCGCCGCGGTAGCGCTTGGTGAGGCCGCGCGTCGCGATGACGTGCGCCGGCGCGTCCCCCGAGTCCTGCTCCGTGGCGGACGGTTCGTCCATCGGCTCCCTCGATTCGTCGTGTCCCGTACCCCGGAAGGGTTACTTCCCTTCGTTGGCCGCCTTGACCAGCGTGTCCTTGGTGACCGCTCCGGCGTACACCTTGCCGTCGTCGGTGATCAGGGCGTTGACCAGGCGGGTGGAGAAGACCGTGCCCTTGCCGAACTTCCCGGAGACATGGTCGCCGAGCGAGCCGAGGAAGCCGCCGAAGGCGCCGCCCTCGGAGCCGGACGGCATGCCGCCCTTGGCGCCGGTGTCGAAGGTGGCGACGGACGTCCAGCCCTTGCCCAGCACGTTGGCCCCCTTCAGGCCCTGGGCGAAGTCCTCACCGGACTTCGGGGCGTGCTCGGGTGCCTTGGACTCCTTCTTCTCCTCGGTGACCTTCGCGCCCTTGGGCGGGGTGAAGTCGAAGGTGGAGGGGGCCGGCTTGGCGAAGGAGACCTGGGTGAAGCCCGCGTCGAGCACGGCGGCGCCGCCGCTCTTCGGGGTGAGCGTGAACTTGAGCGGCATACCCGTCTTCGCGTCCACGGCGATGCTGATCGCGCCGACCGTGGTGCCGGACTGCTTGGGCTTGATCACCAGCTTGTAGGCATCGCGTCCGGCGACCTGCGCGGTGCCGTCGACGGTCACGGACGTGGTGTCGTCGACCGACTTCAGGGCCTCGTCGGCGAAGTCCTTGGGCGTGGCCGGCGGCTCGGCCCGGTGCCCCTTGCCGGAGTCGGCGGCGGTGCCGTGGAAGACCTCGTTGCTCTTGCTGTCGTAGCCCCAGACGTCCTTGCCTTCGTGGATGAGGCTGTACTCGGCACCGCTCTCCAGCAGCGACAGCTTCTGCCGGTCCGGGCCGTCGGTCGCCACACGCAGGGTGTGCGTCCCGGAGACCAGCTCGGTGAGCTTGGACTTCGGGTCGGCGGAGGAGCCGTCGCCGCCCCGGGCCGCCCCGGACGCCAGGCTGCTCTCCAGGCCGCCGAGGTTCGGCAGGCCGAGGTCGGTGCTGACCTTCACCGTGCCGGACAGCTGCTGCACGTCCGACTTGGCGATCTTCTCGATGAGCTGCTGCGCGGTGATCTTCGGCAGATCGGGGGAACCGGAGTCGGCGAGAGCCGGGACCAGCCCGATCGTGGCCGCCGCCACCCCCACCACCGCGACCGGGACCACGTACCGGGCGGCTTTGCGGCGCCCGTTGGGCAGGTCCTCGCCCTGCCCGGCGCCCATTGCCTCGTCGGATTCGTACGGTGCCATCTGTGCCTTACCTCCGTCGTCGGCGGCGGCTGTCCCCACACTGGTCCACCTGAGCCGCCATTCTCACCCGAATCGGTGAGGAGTGGTGATTTCCGTGGTTTCCATCTGACCAAATCGGCCGTGAGGAAGCGTCAGACCACGGAGCCAACTCCGTGTACGCCTGCGGTATGACACACGAGGGCGGTGCCTCCCCCGACCCGTAGGGGTCGTGCGGGAGACACCGCCGTCGAGCCAGGTGCGCGACGGGTCAGCCGGCCCGGTGCACCACCGCGTCGCACAGCTCGAGCAGCGCCGCCTTGGCGTCGCAGTCCGGCAGCGGGGCCAGCGCCGCCCGCGCCTCCTCCGCGTACCGGACGGTGTCCCGGCGGGCCTGCTCCAGCGCGGGGTGCGCGCGCAGCGCGGTCAGCGCCTCGGCGTGCCGGGCGTCGTCGCTGAGGTCGGAGTCCAGCAGCTCGCACAGCGCGATGTCCTCGGCCAGGCCGAGGCGGGCGGCCCGCTCGCGCAGCCGGAGCACGGGCAGCGTCGGGATGCCCTCACGCAGGTCGGTGCCCGGGGTCTTGCCGGACTCGTGCGAGTCGGAGGCGATGTCCAGGACGTCGTCCGCGAGCTGGAAGGCGACTCCGAGCCGTTCGCCGTACTGGGTGAGGACGTCGACGACCGTCTCGTCGGCGCCGGACATCATCGCGCCGAACCGGCACGACACGGCCACCAGGGAGCCCGTCTTGCCGCCGAGCACGTCCAGGTAGTGGTCGACCGGGTCACGGCCGTCCGAGGGGCCCGCGGTCTCCAGGATCTGCCCGGTGACCAGCCGCTCGAACGCGAGGGCCTGGACCCGGACCGCCTCGGGGCCGAGGTCGGCGAGGATCTGGGAGGCGCGGGCGAAGAGGAAGTCGCCGGTGAGGACCGCGACCGAGTTGCCCCAGCGGGTGTTGGCGCTGTCCACGCCGCGCCGCACGGACGCCTCGTCCATGACGTCGTCGTGGTACAGCGTGGCGAGGTGGGTCAGCTCCACGACGACGGCCGACGGCACGACGCCCGGCGCGTACGGATCGCCGAACTGCGCCGCGAGCATCACGAGCAGCGGCCTGAACCGCTTCCCACCGGCCCGTACGAGGTGCTGCGCGGCCTCCGTGATGAACGGGACCTCGCTCTTGGTGGCTTCGAGCAAGCCTTCCTCGACAGCCGCCAATCCGGCCTGGACATCGGCTTCCAGAGCCTGGTCCCGCACGCTCAGCCCGAACGGCCCGACGACGGTCACGAGGGGTCTCCTGTCTGCTGGTGTCTGCTGGCGATTACACGGTTTGTCGATAGGTCGTTGCCATCACTCAAGTCAGCGTATCCGGTCCTGTTTCGATCACCGATAGCGCCCACCGGTCCAGCCCGGGCGGTATCGGATCACGGCCGGTATGTTTTTGATCATCTGATAAGTGTGGGTACACAACGACTTAACAGGATCTCGCCCGATTTGTCGCGAACCGCGCGGCGGGCGAGGTACTCCTTTTGCGCCACACCCGGCGAATCTCCCGAATCCCCCATGTCTGATTTGATACTCTTTGCCATTTCGTGAATTGGGTCACGCGCGCCCATGAATCGGCCACTCGGCACCACCCCCGTTCTCCCCTTGCCGCATTGGCCAGTTGAGCGTTGGCAACCGCAAAGGATCAAGTGCCCCATTCGGAACAGATCAAGGTCAAATGCCTCTTTGGGTGAATCCAGTACTTGTTCCTGACATGTGCTGTCGCATAGCTTCCGGGCCAGTCAGACGAACGCCGAATCCTGCCGCGTCTGACACCACCCATCGACGAACTCATTCGTACGGCAGGAGCGGGGGACCCAGGTAAGCCGCCTGACCGGACGACGCACGTCGCGCCGGGACGGCTAGGGGTGAAGTCGTGCCTCCCCCCAGAGGAACGGCCGGGCACCTCCCCGCCCGAACCCGACAGCTCACCTCGCAGGCGACGGAGAGGAACGTCCCCATGCCTGTTGCCGCTCAGCCCCGCCGCACCCGCACCAACCGCCTCGTCCGCAAGTTCGCCGTCATCGGCACCGGCGCCGCCGTGCTCGCCCTTCCGCTCATCGGCGCGACCAGCGCCTCCGCCGCCACCCCCACGGCCGCCACGGCGTCCACCACGCTCGCCGGGTACCCGAACAACCTCGACGGCTGGATCCGTGAGTCGCTCGCGATCATGGCTCAGAAGGGCATCCCGGGGACGTACAACGGCATCTACCGCAACGTCATCCGCGAGTCGTCGGGCAACCCGGCGGCCATCAACCTCTGGGACTCCAACGCGGCCAAGGGCATCCCGTCCAAGGGCCTGCTCCAGGTCATCGACCCGACGTTCAACGCGTACCACGTGGCCGGAACGTCCTACGACATCTACGACCCGGTCGCGAACATCACGGCCGCCTGCAACTACGCGGCCGCGCGCTACGGGTCGATCGACAACGTCTTCGGCGCCTACTGACCGGCGCCCACGGCGGGCCACTACTGATATCCCGGTCAGTCGGTCGGGAACAGTCTTTCGAGGACGACGGCGATGCCGTCGTCCTCGTTCGACGTGGTGATCTCATCGGCGACGGCCTTGAGTTCGGGGTGGGCGTTGGCCATGGCGACACCCCGTCCGGCCCAGTCGAACATGGGGATGTCGTTGGGCATGTCGCCGAAGGCGAGCGCCCGGTCGGCGGCGATCCCCAGGTACTCGGCGGCCAGCGCCAGCCCCGTCGCCTTGGTGACCCCGCACGGCTGCAGTTCCACGGTCCCGGGCCCCGACATCGTGACCGTCGCCAGCGAGCCCACCGCCGAGCGAGCGATCGCCGCCAACTCGTCGTCGGACAGCGTGTGGTGGCGCAGCAGCACCTTGCTGATGGGCTCGCACCACAGGTCGTCGCGGCGGCCGACCTGCACGGCGGGCAGGGTCGGGTGCGGCATCAGATACCCGGGTTCGATCAGGGTGAGCCCTTCCACACCGTCCTGGTCGACGGCCGCGTAGACCTGCCCCACCTCGGCCTCGATCTTGCCGAGCGCGGTCTCGGCCAGTTCCCGGTCCAGCCGGACCGACCACAGCAGACGGTCGGCGCCGGCGTCGTAGACCTGCGCGCCCTGCCCGCACACCGCGAGCCCCGTGCTGCCGAGGCCCTCCAGGAGGGGCCGTACCCGAGGAGCCGGGCGGCCCGTCACCACCAGGTGCCGGGCGCCGGCCCGCGCCACCCGCTCGAGCGCGGCGCGCGACCGGTCGGAGACGGTGTCGTCGCCGCGCAGCAGCGTCCCGTCCAGGTCGGTGGCGATCAGTGAGTATGCGGGGGGTGCGGCCATGATCAGAGAATACGGATCGCACGCCCCGCCGACTCACCCTGAAGTTGCCGGACTTGTGTGCTCCTCGACTCCAATTGGCGCCTGCGGGCCACCTGATGGTGGTGGCGTCGACGTGATCGGACATGCCGGTGAGCGAGACGGCGTCCTGCACGGCTCAGCCGTGTGCCGCCGCCAGGTGCCCGGCCAGGCGCGGCGAGGCGAACTCCGTGCCGCAGACGAAGCGCATCACCGGGCCGTACGAGGACGCCGCCGGGAGGCCGGTGAAGTACAGGCCGGGGACGGAGGAGACGTACCCCGGTCCGAGCCTGGGCGTGCCCCGGCTCACCGCCAGCCGGGTGCGCAGCTCATGACCGAGGAAGTCCATCGCGGCGATGTTCACGCGGTAGCCGGTGGCCGCGATGACGTGGTCGGCCGAGAACCGCTCGGTGCGCTTGCCGTGGGTGCTGACGGTGAGGACCGGGCTGCCGTCCGGGGCCTCGGCGCCCACCACCCGCTCGACCTCCTGGACCTGCACCTTGCCCTCGAAGCGGTCACGCAGCCACCAGGCACCGAGCGGGCCGAGGACCCGGCGGACCAGGTAGTGGCGGGTGCGGGCGGGCAGGAAGCGGTACGGGTGGGGGTAGTGGCTGAGCGCCCACAGGGACCAGGCACGGCCGAAGGGCGACTCGGGGCGCAGCCTCGGCTGGCCCCAGGGCGGGGCGCCGAAGGCGACCCGGCCGCGGCCGCGCGAGACCACACGCACCTGGGCGCCGGCCTCGGCCGCGAGGGCGGCCGTCTCCAGCGCGGACTGGCCGGCGCCGACGACGATCAGCTCCTTGCCGGCGAAGCGGGTGAGGTCGTGGTGCTGGGAGCTGTGGGAGACCGGACCCGTGGGCGCCGGGCCGTCGGCCGCCGCCGGCGCCAGCTCCGCCGGGAGGTGGGCGAGCCCGGACAGGCCGGTGGCGACCACGACCGCGCGGGCGGTGAACATCTCCCCCGAGTCCAGCTTGAGTTCGAACCCGCCGCTCTTGTCGCGGTCCACGGAGACCACCCGGACCTGCTCCAGGTCGGGCAGCAGCTTCTCCTGGAACCACTCGCCGTAGGCGATGAAGGTCTCCACCGGGACGATGTCCTCGTCGGTCACCAGCCGGCGGACACCGGCCGCATCGCAGTAGTCGGCGAGGGTGTGGCCGGGCTGCGGGCAGTCGAGGTTGGAGGCGGCGGGGGTCGACTTGAGGAGCATGCCCTCGGGCATGTGGGCGCGCCAGCTGACCATGGGGTCGCCGAAGACGCGGACGGGGATGCCGCGCGCCCGCAGGTGGGCGGCGGTGGACAGGCCGTACGGCCCGGCCCCGATGACTGCAACCGGTCGAATCACGAAGTCCCTCCCCAGGACGCGGTGCGCCACCTTCGTGGCCTTGCCTACTTCGTGGTGGGAGTGGTGCTGCTGCCGCGGCGATTGGTGCGCCACAGCTGATACAGGTGCTTCGCGCCCGGGCGCACGAAGCGGGCGAGCATCGTGAGGAACGGCATCGGGTCGTCACCCGCGAGCCAGGCCAGCTCCGTCCCGCTCGCCTTCGCCGGCACGTGCGGCGTCGTGTAGCCGCTGCGGCGGTAGGCGAGGAGGGCGGGCAGGTCGATGTTCTCCACGACGAGACGGTGACCGGCGCGCTGTTCCCCCTCCGGTACGGCACGGCCGGTCAGATTCAGGTGCATCGCGCGTACGACGTCCACGCCCGACTCGTTCTCGAAGAGCCGGAACTGGGCGCCCATGCGCGGGTTGAAGTCGAGGAGCTTGTACTGTCCGTCGCGCCGGTCGAAGCGCAGGTCGAGGTCGATGATGCCGGTGAAGCCGATCTGTTTGACGAAGCGCGCGGCGAGGTCGGCGAGCTCCGGGTTGTCCACGACGTACGCGTTCGCCGTCATGCCCGCGTGCGGCGGCCAGGAGCGGACCTTGACGCCGGTGAAGAGCGCGAGCGGGTTGGAGTCGGCGTCGAAGCAGGCGTGCACGATCCAGTCCTCGGCCTCCTCCCTCGGCAGGTACTCCTGGAGGATCACGCCGGGCTGCTCGCCCCAGTCCCGGGCGAGGGCGAGCAGGCCCTCGCGGGTGGCGATCCTCGTGGTGCCGTTGACGGCGGGGTGGCTGCGCCGTACGAACGCCTCGCGGTTCTTGGCCACCACCGGGAAGCGGGCCGTGTCGGCGAAGGCGACGATCTCGTCGTACGACTCCGGGAACGCGGCCGACGGGCTCGCGATGCCGTGTTCCACGCACAGCTCGTGCAGGCCCTGCTTGCTGGCCAGCCGGCGCGGCAGCGCGGGGTCGACGCGTGGGAAGAGAAAAGGACCGGCCAGATCGTCCTGGTGCTCGGCGATCAGGACGGCGGCCTCCTCGTCCGTCGGAACCAGGACGGTCGGACGGCCGATCCGGCGGCCGATGCGCAGCAGGCCCTCGACCAGCCGGCCCGGGTCCTCGGCGCCGGTCGTCGGCCACACGAACGCCCGTTTGAGATAGCGAGACGCGGACGCGGGCGTGTAGGCGTCCTCGGTGATCGCATACATCGGGACGCCGAGGCGGCCCAGGCTGCGGATCGCGCCGACACCGCCGTGGTGCAGCGGGTAGTCGCCGAACTTGACGATCAGTCCCGGCACGTCACGGTCCGCGTCGAAAGGCACGCCGACGGTGCTTCTGGCCACGGGTCCCCCCACGTGTCCCCCCTACGGACCGGACCCACCCCGTCCGTGTCCCCCAAAGGACGCTAAGCCGGAATTGCCCCCTCCCACAAGACCTTTTCGGGCATTACGAACTCTTTAGACACTGTCCGAGCAACCTTTCGAGCAACGCATGGGGCACTGCCCAAGACGCGCGACTCAGCCGTAACGTGTGCCGCGACCACATGGAACGCACCGCCATGCATGGCCCGGATGAGAGCGAGGCAGTACCCCATGCCCCCCTTCGACGTCCCCGAGGGCGACCCCTTCGGTCCGCACAACCTTCCCTATGGCGTGTTTTCGCCCTCCGGCAGCACGGAGCGGAGGGTCGGCGTCCGGCTCGGTGACCACGTCCTCGACGCGGGCGCCGCGGCCGCCGCCCTCGGCTCGCCGTATGTCTCCCTGCTCGCGCAGCCCACCCTCACCCCCCTGCTGGCGGCCGGGCGCACGGCCTGGTCGGACGTGCGGCGCGCGCTGACGGCGTGGGTGACCGTGCCCTCGCACCGGTCCACGATCGAACCGCTGTTCCACCCCCTGTCGTCGGTGACCCTCCACCTGCCCTTCGAGGTCGCGGACTACGTCGACTTCTACGCCTCCGAGAACCACGCCCGGAACGTCGGCCAGATCTTCCGCCCGGACGCCGAGGACTCCCTGACCCCCAACTGGAAGCACCTGCCGATCGGCTACCACGGCCGCTCCGGCACGGTGGTGGTGTCGGACACGGACGTCGTACGTCCGTCCGGGCAGCGCAAGGGCCCCGCCGACCCGGCACCCGTCTTCGGCCCCTCGATCCGGCTGGACATCGAGGCCGAGGTCGGCTTCGTGGTGGGTGTGCCCTCCGAGCTGGGCAGGCCGGTCGCGCTCGGCGACTTCCGGGAGCACGTCTTCGGACTGTGCCTGCTGAACGACTGGTCGGCGCGGGACGTCCAGGCCTGGGAGTACGTCCCGCTCGGCCCGTTCCTCGGCAAGTCCTTCGCGACCTCGGTGTCGGCGTGGATCACCCCGCTGGAGGCGCTGGAGCACGCGCGCGTGGCCCCTCCGGAGCGCACGCACCCGCTGCTGCCCTACCTGGACGACTCCGCGCCGGACATCGAGCCCGGCGGCTACGACCTGCGGATCTCCGTCGCGATCAACGGCCATGTGGTGTCCGAGCCGCCGTTCTCCAGCATGTACTGGACCGCGGCCCAGCAACTCGCCCACATGACGGTGAACGGGGCCTCCCTGCGCACCGGCGACCTGTACGGCTCGGGCACGGTGAGCGGCCCCGCGGAGAACCAGCGCGGCTCACTGCTGGAGCTGACCTGGAACGGCCGCGACCCGCTCGAACTCCCGGACGGCAAGCGGACGTTCCTGGAGGACGGCGACGTCGTGACGCTGTCGGCGTGGGCGCCGGGCGCGGACGGGGGCCGAGTGGGACTGGGGGAGGTCAGCGGGCGCGTCGTGTCGGGCTGAGCCTTGCGTCGGACAGGTCCAGGCTTGTAGCAAGCATTTGACACAAGCCCGCCGTGACGCCATCTTGTACTCACCGCTTGATACAAGCGGTGAGTACAAGATGCTCGCTTTTCACGGGGGTTTGTCATGGCTGACACGGACCTTGATAGGACCGCTCCGGCGTCCCGCGCGCCCGTCGACCGCTACGCCCGCTGGACGGGCCTGATCATCGGCGCGCTCGCCGGACGCTGGGTGTCCTCGCTCGACCACGGCGACGGGATCCTGTACGCCATCCCGGCGTTCGGGCTGTGCGCGGTGGCCGGCGTCCTGGCGGGCGACGCGCTGACCCCACCGGCGCAGGGCGCCGTCCGCACGGCGGGGCTCGCTCCGCGCCGCGTCCGGGCCTACGTGCCACCGCGCATGACCTGGCTGCTCCTGGCCCTCGCGGGAGCGCTGGAGGTGCTGCTCGTGGTGGCGGGCGCGATCGCCTCACCGGACGACCTGGGGCATGCGGGGCGCGCCCTCACCGCCACCTGCCGGGGCGAGACCCAGTCGGCCACACCCTGGCCCGGCTTCCATTACGGCCTGCCGATGCTGGCCTCCCTGGCCGTCGCCACCGCCGCCTGCGGCTGGTCCCTGCGGCGGATCGCGGCACGGCCCGGCGACGAGCAGTCCCGCCGCGACCGCAGCCTGGCCGTCGTCGCCGTCTGGGGGCTGGTCGTGTCTGCCTCCCTGCTGGGCGCGGCCTCGACGGCGTCCGGCGCGCTGATGGACATCAGCTGCGACGGGACCGCCGGGACGGTGGCCGACGCGGTGCTGTGGCCACTGGCCGCGCTCGCGCTCGTGATCGTGCCGTGGACGCTGGTCACCGTGTGCTCGCCGCGGGCGTCGTGGGGGCGCCGGTCCGCCTCCGGCGACCGCCGGTGGGCGGTTCGCCGGCCGGCCTCGGGTGAACGCCGGTGAGCGGCGCGGTCGTGCGGGTCGACACCACCAGTCCCGTCCCGCCGTACGAACAGATCCGCGCCCAGCTCGCCGCCCTGATCACCGCCGGCCGCCTGCCCGAGGGCGAACGGCTGCCGACGGTACGGCAGCTGGCGGCCGACCTGGGCCTGGCGGCGGGGACGGTGGCCCGCGCCTACCGCGAGCTGGAGGCGGCCTCCCTGATCCGGACACGGCGCGGCGCGGGCACCCGCGTGGCCCCGGTGCCGGCCCGGGCCGACCGCCCGGACCCGGCAGCCGAACTCGCAGCACTGGCCCGTGGGTTCGTGGGACAGGCGCGGGCGCTCGGGGCGACGGAGGAGCAGGTGACCGCGGCGGTCCGGGCGGCGTTCCGGGAGTAGGAGGTGCGTTCGGGGGCCGGGAAAAGGCCCGGCGGGAGCACGCCACTAGCGCCGGGGAAGAGACGATCGCTGCTCGACCCTGACACTCGTGCCGCCTGTCCCGTCATACTGACGGGACACGCACCCGGCGATGCGCTCCCGTGCACCGCCCCGCACCACCCGGCACCCGCACCCGTCTCCGACCAGGAACCGGAGCCCCGGCATGACCGTCTGCCTGCTCCTGCTGAGCGTCGTCGCCCTGACGGCCGCCGTACCGGCGCCGCGCGCGCTGACCCGGGCCGCCTGGCCCGAGCGGGAACCCGTGGTCGCGTTGTGGGTGTGGCAGTGCCTGGTCGCCACGGTCCTGCTGTGTTGTCTGACCGCGCTCGTGCTGGGCGCGGCGGCCGTCTTCCACACCGTCCGCGACCATGTCTTCGCCCCCGCGCCGCCCGCCGTCACCGCCGCGTACGACCTCTCCACCGCCCCGGTCTGGGCCGTCGCCCTCACCCTGCTGCTGGCCTGCGGGGCCGCTTGGACGACCGCGATGCTCGGCCGGGAGATCGCCGAGGCCCGCCGCCGCCGCGGCCAGACCCGGGCGCACCTGCGCGAACGCGCCCCCGACCTGCCCGCGGGACTACCGGCGGCACGCGGACCGATGCTGGTGCTGGAGGACGAGTACCCGGACGCCTGGTGGATGCCGGGCCATCCGCCCCAGCTGGTCGTGACCACCGGGGCGCTGCACCGCCTGACCGACCATCAGCTGGACGCGGTCCTCACCCACGAGCGCGGCCACGCCCGAGCCCACCACGACTGGCTGCTCCACCTGTCCACCGCGCTCGCCACCGGCTTTCCGCACGTCCCGCTCTTCGCCCACTTCTGCGACCAGACGCACCGGCTGGTCGAACTGGCCGCCGACGACACGGCATCCCGCCGCTGCGGCCACCTCACCACCGCCCTGGCCCTGATCGAGCTGAACCAGCACCGCGGCGTCCTGTCCTGCGCCTCCAGCCGCCGTCTCCTGGGCGAACGCGTGGACCGCCTCCTGGAGCCCCCGCCGCGCCTGCTCCGCCGACACCGGGCCCTGACGACGACGGTCGCGGCACTGGTCCCGCTGCTGCCGCTGCTGATCATGTTCGCACCGGGGCTCACGGCACTGTCCTGACCCCACTGGGGGCTTTCGGCTTCCACCCCTGGACCGTCATACATCCGGCGAGCCCCCCCGCCGGTGCGGGGGTGCGCCCCACCCGGCCCTGGTCAACGTGAACCGAAGAGCAGCCGAGTGGCAGTTCTGGCCCGTCTACTCGGAAAACCGCAGCTCAGCGGCCCATCCGACGCGTCCTCACCTGGCGCAACACTCCAGAAACACCTCATTCCCTACCCCCTCGGTATGGTTCCAGCCATGCCACCCACCGACCGCTCCCGAGACCACACCGGTCAGGGCGCCGCGACCACCGTCGCCGCCCACCGCGTGCGTCGCCGGCTGCGCGCGGACCGGGCCCGGCAGCTCGCCGACCTCCTGCGCCACCAGCTCCTCACCGGCGCCTTCGAGGACGGCACCCTCCCCCACGAGTCCACCCTCGCCACCGACTACCGCGCCTCCCGCAACACCGTCCGCCAGGCCCTGGACCTGCTTCGGGCGGAAGGCCTGGTGGAGCGGTTGCCCGGGGTCGGCACCGTCGTCGTCGCCGAGAAGTACCCGCACGGCCTCGACCGCCTGATGGGCCTCGCGGAAACCCTGCGCGAACACGGCCGCGTCACCAACGAGGTCCGCACCCTGGGCCCCGCCCCCGCGCCCGCCCCGGTGGCCGAACGCCTCCGTGTCCCGGCCGGCGCCGACGTCCTCTACATCGAACGCCTCCGCCGTTTGAACGGCCTCCCTCTCTCCCTCGACCTCACCTACATCCCGCTCGACATCGGAACCGCCCTGCTCGGCGCCGACCTGGAGAACACCGATGTCTTCCGCCTGCTGGAAGCCATCACCGGCCAGCGCCTCGGCCACGCCGAGATCACCCTGGAGGCGGTGAACGCGGACGCCCACTCCGCCGCCGTGCTCCAGGCCCCGCGCGGCGCAGCCGTGCTGATGCTGGAACGCCTCACGCACCTCGCCGACGGCCGCCCCGTCGACCTGGAGTTCATCCGCTTCCGCGGCGACCGCATCACCATGAGCGGCCTGCTCCACCGGTCGCTGTAACCACCCTGCCTGACCCGTTCCCTGGAGACAGCCATGCCCTTGGCGCCCCAGCGGGCCGACGTGCCCGTGACCATCGACGAGTCGAAGTGCATCGACGGCTGCACGCTCTGCGTGGACATGTGCCCGCTGGACTCCCTCGCCATCGACGAGAGCAACGGCAAGGCGTACATGCACGTCGACGAGTGCTGGTACTGCGGCCCGTGCGCGGCCCGCTGCCCCACCGGAGCCGTCACGGTCAACATGCCCTACCTGCTCCGCTGACCCTTCCGACCCGCTCCGGCGAGAGGCCGAACAACCATGAAACGCAAGGCAGTCGCCCTGTCAGCCGTCGTGCTCCTCCTGCCCCTGTCCGGATGTGCCGGCAGCGCCGAAGCGGGCAGCGGCTCCACGATCACCGTGACCGTCGGCTACCAGTCCAAGACCATCAACACCGTCACCGCAGGGACCCTGCTCCGCTCCCTCGGCTACTTCGAGAAGCAGCTGAACGCCCTGCACGACGGCCACACCTACAAGGTCGACTGGCAGGACTACGCCACCGGCGCCCCGATCACCGCCCAGATGACCGCCGGGAAGATCGACATCGGGTCGATGGGCGACTTCCCCCTGCTGCTCAACGCGGCCCGCGGCAAGCAGCTCGGCCGCCCCACACACCTGGTGTCGGTCACCGGCTACAACCTGCGCGGCGGCCTCAACACCGTGGTCACCGCCCCGGACTCCAAGCTCGCCTCCCTGAAGGACCTCAGGGGCAAGAAGGTCTCCACGAGCGTCGGCTCCGCGGCCGACGGCACCCTCGTACGGGCCCTGCAGCGCGCAGGCATCGATCCGAACACCGGTGTCTCGAAGCTCAACCAGCAGCCCGCCGTAGGCGCGTCGGCCCTCTCCGCCGGCAGCGTGGACGCACTGTCACAGTTCGTCGCATGGCCGGGCCTGCTCACCTACCAGGGCAAGGCGAAGGCCCTGTACGACGGCGCCGAGCTGAACCTCCCGACCTTCCACGGTGTCACCGCCCGCGAGGACTTCGCCAAACAGCACCCGGCCGTTCTGGAGGCCTTTCTGAGGGCCCAGGCACAGGCCTCGGACTATCTCGACGACCACCCGGTGACCGCCGCGGAGAATGTCGCCGGAGCCACCGGTCTGCCCGCCGAGGTCGTCTACCTCTACAACGGCGCCCACGGCATCGCCACCTTCGATCCGGCCGTCAAACCCCAGCTCGTCTCCGCGCTGAAGCAGGACGTCTCCGTCCTCAAGGCCGCCAAGCTCACCGGCGACATAGACGTGGACTCCTTCATCGACGACCGGTACGTGAAGAAGGCACTCGGCGCCTCCTACGCCGAGCGGCTCGCCGCCACACCCGCACCGGCCGCGAGCGAGGCATGGCCCAAGGGCAGCGAGAAGACCGTCTCCTTCAAGTCACCGAAGGAGCTGCTGGCCTACGTGGCCGGGCATCGGGACGGCATCCGCGCTGCCTACGTCCCCGACGCCACCACCGGCACCCTCTGGTTCGCCGACAAGGCGGTCTGGGTGGCCGACGGTGACCAGCTGCTGCCGTTCGTGGCCCCGGCGACAGCGCAGGCGTACATCACGGCTCACGGCGGCGCCCGTACCGTCTCGTACACCGCCGCACTCGGACGGTCCTCATGACCCGGCGGCCGCTCGCCCGCTATGCGTTGCGGGCGGTGTCCCTGGCCTCCGCCCTCGGGCTCTGGCAGCTGCTGACCAGCCTGGACGTCGACCTGTGGCTGCGCTTCTCGCAGTTCCCGACAGTCACCGACGTGGCCCGGGCCTTCGCCGACCGGGTCTCCGGCGCCGACTACTGGACCGATCTCACCGACAGCCTCACCCGCATCCTCACCGGCTTCGCGCTGGCAGCCGTCCTGGGCGTGGCGACGGGCGTGCTCGTGGCCCGCTCGCGCCTCGCCGAGGACCTGCTCGGCCCGGTCCTGGAAGTCGTCCGCCCGATCCCGGCCATCGCTCTCGTCCCCGTCGCGATCCTCCTCTTCCCCTCGAACGAACAGGGAATCGTCTTCATCACGTGCACCGCCGCCTTCTTCCCTGTGCTGGTCTCCACCCGGCACGCGGTCCGTGCGCTCACCCCCGTCTGGGAGGAGGCGGTGCGCACCCTCGGCGGCGGCCGGCTGCGGATCCTCGGCTCGGTCGTGCTGCCAGGCGCGCTGCCCGGCATCTTCGGCGGCCTGTCGGTCGGCATCGGCGTCTCGTGGATCTGCGTGATCTCCGCCGAGATGATCTCCGGCCAGTACGGCGTCGGTTACCGCACCTGGCAGGACTACACGGTCGTGAACTACCCGGGCGTCTTCGTCGGCATGGTCACGATCGGCCTCCTCGGCTGGGTCACCTCCACGGCCGTGGAACTCCTGGGCCGGCGCCTGACCCGCTGGCTGCCCCGCACCTCGTACGTCCCCGGCGGCCGGGCCCGCACTCCGGTGCCCCGCTTCGCCGCCCCGGTCGCAGTGAAGGCAGAGGGCAACCCCGAGAACCAGCCCGAGGCCCAGCACCAGGGCCACGACGAACGCGAGCAGGGGGCGCGCGATGAGCACCTCGTCTGAGACGGTCGTGACCGGCGCCGCTCCTGCGGCGACCTCACGGGAGGCCATACGCGGCACCCGGCTCACCTTCCGTGCCGCCGTCCTCGGCCGACCGGATGCCCCGGTCCTGCACGACGTCGACCTGGACGTCGCGCCAGGCGAGATCCTCACCGTCGTCGGCCCCTCCGGCTGCGGCAAGTCGACGCTGCTGCGCACGCTCGCCGGGCTGCTGTCACCGCTGGCCGGGGCGGTGGAGCAGGACGGCAGCCCGCTCACCGGGCCGTCCGCCGACCGTGCACTGGTCTTCCAGGAGGACGCGCTGCTGCCCTGGCGCACCCTGCGTGGAAACGTCGAACTCCCCCTCGCCATCAGCGGCGTACCGCGCACCGAGCGCCGTTCCCGGGCCGAGTCCTGGCTCGGACGCGTCGGACTCAGCGCACAGGCGGGGCAGTTGCCGCACCGCGTCTCCGGCGGGCAGCGCCAGCGTGCCCAGTTGGCCCGCGCCCTGGCCGACAGCCCGCGCGCGGTCCTCATGGACGAACCCTTCGGAGCCCTCGACGCCCAGAACCGCTCGGGCATGCAGGACCTGCTGGTGGAGGTCTTGCGCGGCACGGGTGCGACCGTCGTCTTCGTCACGCACGACGTGGACGAGGCGCTCTTCCTCGGCGACCGCGTCGCCCTCCTCGGGGCCGGTCGCGCGGCCTCCGTACGCGACGTGCCGCATCCGCGCGACCGCGGCGCCCTCGACGACCCGGCCCGCGCGATCCTGCGCCGCGCCGTCCTCTCCTCGCTCGGCACCTGAAAGGCACCCCGGTGACCACCCCCGCCAACGCCCCCGCGCAGACCCCCATGGAGATCCCCGCCGTCACCGACGCCGAGGAGCTGACCTGCGATGTCCTCGTCATCGGCGGCGGCACCGCCGGCACCATGGCCGCCCTGACCGCCGCCGAGCGCGGCGCGGACGTCCTGCTCCTGGAGAAGGCCCACGTCCGCCACTCCGGCGCGCTCGCCATGGGCATGGACGGCGTCAACAACGCGGTCGTCCCCGGCCGCGCCGAGCCCGACGACTACGTCGCCGAGATCACCCGCGCCAACGACGGCATCGTCGACCAGTCCAGCGTCCGCCAGACCGCCACCCGCGGCTTCGCGATGGTCCAGCGGCTGGAGTCGTACGGAGTCAAGTTCGAGAAGGACGAGCACGGGGACTACGCGGTCCGGCAGGTTCACCGCTCGGGCTCGTACGTGCTGCCGATGCCGGAGGGCAAGGACGTCAAGAAGGTCCTGTACCGGCAGTTGCGACGGCGGGAGATGCGGGAGCGGATCCGCATCGAGAACCGGTTGATGCCGGTCCGTGTGCTGACCGCGCCGGACGACGGGCGGGCCATCGGCGCCGTCGGCTTCCACACCCGCACCGGTGCCTTCGTCACCGTCCGCGCGGGCGCGGTGATCCTCGCCACCGGCGCCTGCGGCCGTCTCGGTCTGCCCGCCTCCGGCTACCTCTACGGCACCTACGAGAACCCCACCAACGCCGGCGACGGCTACGCCATGGCCTACCACGCGGGCGCCGAGCTGACCGGGATCGAGTGCTTCCAGATCAACCCGCTGATCAAGGACTACAACGGTCCGGCCTGCGCCTACGTCGCCAACCCCTTCGGCGGCTACCAGGTCAACCGGCACGGCGAGCGGTTCGTCGACTCCGACTACTGGTCGGGGCAGATGATGGCCGAGTTCGCGGCGGAGGTCGCCAGTGATCGCGGCCCGGTCTACCTGAAGCTGAGCCATCTGCCCGAGGAGTCGATCTCCGCCCTGGAGTCCATCCTGCACTCCACCGAGCGGCCCACCCGCGGCACCTTCCACGCCGGGCGCGGGCACGACTACCGCACCCACGACGTCGAGATGCACATCTCCGAGATCGGCCTGTGCGGCGGCCACTCCGCCTCCGGCGTCCGCGTCGACGACCACGCCCGTACGACCGTCCCCCGCCTGTACGCCGCGGGCGACCTCGCCTGCGTCCCGCACAACTACATGATCGGCGCTTTCGTCTTCGGCGACCTCGCGGGTGCGGACGCCGCCCAGTACACGGCGTACGCGGGAGAGCTTCCCGCGGACCAGGTCCGCGAGGCGCACGAGCTGATCTACCGCCCGCTGCGCAACCCGGACGGCCCGCCGCAGACCCAGGTCGAGTACAAGCTGCGCCGCTTCGTGAACGACTACGTGGCACCGCCCAAGTCCGGCGTCCGCCTCTCCCTCGCCCTGGACGCCTTCGAGCGGATGCGCGCCGACATCGCCGCGTTGGGCGCCCGCACCCCGCACGAGCTGATGCGCTGCGCCGAGGTCGCCTTCATCCGCGACTGCGCGGAGATGGCCGCCCGCGCCTCCCTCGCCCGTACCGAGTCCCGCTGGGGGCTCTATCACGACCGGATCGACCACCCCCGGCGCGACGACGCCTCCTGGTTCCACCACCTCGATCTGCACAAGTCCCCCTCTGGTGCGATGGAGTTCACGGCCCGACCCGTGGCTCCGTATCTGGTCCCGGTCGAGGGTTTCGCCCCGGTCGGCGGCCCCTCCCGGCATCTGGGCGAGGTCCGGCCCGAGGACATCGCCACGGCCGGACCGCGCGATGCAGCACCGGTCGCCACCGGACCGGCGTCCACCCGCGCCACCGGGTCAGCGGACCCGAGCGGCGCCCCCGCCACCGCCTCGCCCCGGCTCCTGGAGCTGCTGCGGCTGGCCGAGGAAGGGCCCGAACTCGCTTCCCTGGAGCCCTACTTGTCCGACCCCGATCGCGCGGTCCGGCGTACGGCCGTCTCCGTCCTCACCGAGACCGTGCCGACCGGTACCGGGCAGGCCCTGGCCGGTGCCCTCGCCGACCCCGACGCCGAGGTCCGTGCGGCCGCCGCGGCCTCGATGCGCGAACTCGTCGAGACCCTGCCGTCCGAACCCGCCCTCGGCACCGCCCTCATCGGCGCGCTCGCCGAGGCGGACCCCGTGGTCCGCGCCGCAGCCCTCGATGTCCTGCGCGCCCTGAGGCTGGGCGAAGCCGCCGTGTTCGCCGCCGCGCTGGACGACCCCGACATCCCGGTCCGTATCGAGGCCGTGCGTGCCCTCGTCTCGGTCGACGCGGCCGAACCACTGGCGGGCGCCGCGAACGATCCCTCCCGGGAGGTCCGCGTGACCGTGGCCAAGGCGCTGGCCGCCGTCAGCCCGGCGCCCTTGGACCGGCAGGCCCGGGAGTTGCTCACCGGCGCCCTGGACCGGCTCACCGAGGACGCCGACCCGCTGGTGCGCGGTGCCGCGCTGGGTGCGCTGGCCACTCCTGGCTGCCCGGCGCCGCTCGTCGCACGTGCCGTGGCCGCCCTTTCCGACCCGGCCTGGCAGGTCCGCTCCGGTGCCGCCACCGCGCTGTCGGTCGCACCCGCCGACTCCGCTGTCCCCGCCCTCGCCAAGGCCCTGGCCGACCCGAACCCCGATGTGCGCAAGGCGGCGGTCCTGGCCCTGACCCGGCACAACGCCACCGAGCAGGCCCGCGCGGCTCTGGCCACCGCCACGACCGATTCGGACGCGGATGTCAGGGCGTACGCGGCACGGGGGTTGTGAATCCCTGGCTTCGTCTCGGGCGCAGTTCCGAAGAGGCAGTACCGAAGAGAAGGACGGCCTCCCAGGGCATCCGGCGCGCTATATCCAGTCGTCCGGTTCCGGCTCGTCCCCCGGCTCGGGCCAGTAGTCGTCCGGGGAGTCGCCGGGCGCCGGCGAAGCGCCGCTCGCAGGGGTGGCACCGCCCGCGGCCGTGCCACCGGCAGCCGTGCCCGGTGCGTCCAGGGAGTTCAGCACCTCGAGCACTCCTTCCCCGTACGTCGCCAGCTTCTTCTCGCCGACCCCGCTCACCGTGCCCAACTCCCGCACCGAGCCGGGCCAAGAGATGACGATCTCCCGGAGGGTGGCGTCGTGGAAGATGACGTACGCCGGGACGCCCTGCTCGCGGGCCTGTTCGGCGCGCCAGGCGCGCAGGGCCTCGAAGGCGGGGAGCAGCGAGTCGGGCAGCTCGACCGCGGCGGCCTTGGCCTTGCGGTCGCCCCGGCCGGAGGAGGCGCCCGAACCCGACCGCGACGTGGCCGGCTTCTTCGGCTCCTTGCGCAGCGGCACCTCCCGGTCCCGTCGCAGCACCGAACCGCTCGCCTCGGTGAGCACCAGCGTGCCGTACTCCCCCTCGACCGCGAGCAGCCCCTGCGCCAGCAGCTGCCGGACGACACCCCGCCACTCGGCCTCGGCGAGGTCCTGGCCGATGCCGAACACGGACAGCTGGTCGTGGTCGAACTGGATCACCTTGCCGGTGCGCTTGCCGAGCAGGATGTCGACGATCTGGACCGCGCCGAACTTCTGCCCACGCTCCCGCTGCAGCCGCACCACCGTCGACAGCACCTTCTGCGCGGCGATCGTGCCGTCCCAGGTCTCCGGCGGGAACAGGCAGGTGTCGCAGTTGCCGCACCCCGTGGCGGAGGGCTCCTGGCCGAAGTAGGCCAGCAGCTGGCCGCGCCGGCACTGGGCGGTCTCGCACAGGGCGAGCATGGCGTCGAGGTGAGCGGAGGCCCGGCGGCGGAACGCCTCGTCGCCCTCGCCGGACTGGATCAGTTTGCGCTGCTGGATGACGTCGTTGAGGCCGTAGGCCATCCAGGCGGTGGAGGACAGTCCGTCGCGGCCCGCACGGCCCGTCTCCTGGTAGTAGCCCTCGATCGACTTGGGCAGGTCCAGGTGGGCGACGAAGCGCACGTCCGGCTTGTCGATGCCCATGCCGAAGGCGATGGTCGCGACCACGACCAGGCCCTCCTCGCGCAGGAACCGGGACTGGTGGGCCGCGCGCATGCCCGCGTCCAGGCCCGCGTGGTAGGGCACCGCCTCGATGCCGTTGCTGCTCAGGAACTCGGCCGTCCGCTCCACCGAGTTGCGGGAGAGGCAGTACACGATGCCGGCGTCGCCCGCGTGCTCCTCCCTGAGGAAGGCGAGCAGCTGCTTCCTGGGGTCGGCCTTGGGCACGATCCGGTACTGGATGTTGGGCCGGTCGAAGCTGGCGACGAAGTGCCGGGCCCTCGGCAGGTCCAGCCGCTGGGTGATCTCCTGGTGGGTGGCGCGTGTGGCCGTGGCGGTGAGGGCGATCCGCGGGACGTCCGGCCAGCGCTCGCCGAGCAGGGAGAGGGCCAGGTAGTCGGGGCGGAAGTCGTGGCCCCACTGGGACACACAGTGCGCCTCGTCGATGGCGAAGACGGAGATCTTGCCGCGGGAGAGCAGGTCGCGTGTGGCCTCGACCCGCAACCGCTCCGGGGCCAGGTACAGCAGGTCCAGTTCACCGGCGAGGAACTCGGCCTCGACCACGCGCCGCTCGTCGAAGTCCTGCGTGGAGTTGATGAAGCCGGCCCGCACGCCGAGGGCTCGCAGGGCGTCCACCTGGTCCTGCATCAGCGCGATCAGCGGCGAAATCACCACGCCCGTACCGGGTCTGACCAGGGCCGGGATCTGGTAGCACAGCGACTTGCCGCCGCCGGTCGGCATGAGGACGAGGGCGTCTCCGCCCGCCACCACATGCTCGATGATCGCTTCCTGCTCACCGCGGAAGGCCTCGTATCCGAAGACCCGGTGCAGCGTGGCCAGCGCCTCGCTCGCGGCCGCGCCCGGCCCCTCGGTCGTCCTTGGCATCTCGCTGATCCCGCCCGTCGCGCCCATCGTCCTGTCCCCCGAGTCCGTCCCCCGTGCGTCGTCCCTCGACCACTGCGTCCACGATAGGCGCCCGCGCCGGCAGCGTCGGAAGTTGTCCACAGGTGCGAGTGACTTGTCATATCAACCCACCGACTGTTTCCGGACAGCCGATCCCGCACCCCATCGGGTGCGCCGGATACCGCCGAAAGGCCACCGCTCAACCCATTGGGCGCCTCTGGATGGCCGCTCCCCTCGCCCGAGGACAGGCTGCTGGAGCGGGCCGGGGAGGCCCGCTCGCCGCCGGATCACGCTTCCCACCCGGTACACCCGCGTCTGCCCCTAGGAGCCCCGCCTCATGATCGCTCGCCTCGCCGGAACCGCGCTCGCCCTTGTCTCGGCCCTCGCCGTGCCCGCCTCCGTGCCCGCCCACGCCGCCGACCAGGACACTTTCACCGACCCGCAGCTGACCGCGGCGTACACGGCGACGGCGCTGTACCGCTACGAGCCGTTCGCGACCGCCGCCGGCTACGAGCCGCACGTGTGTCTCGCCCGCGCCGAGGGCGCCATGGGCTTCCACTACTTCAACGAGTCCCGCTTCGGCTCCCTCGACCCGGAGAAGCCGGCCGGCCTGCTCTACGAGAACGCCAACGGCGGGCGCCGGCTCGTGGGTGTGGAGTGGGTGGTCCCGGTCACCGGCAAGAACATGAAGCGGCCCCGCCTGTTCGGGCAGGACTTCCAGGGCCCGATGGCCGGCCACTACCCGGGCATGCCCACCCACTACGACCTGCACGTGTGGCTCTACAAGAAGAACCCCCGCGGTCTCTTCTCCCAGTGGAACCCGACCGTGAAGTGCCCTTCGTCGGCAACACCGGGCATGTCGAAAATGCCGGGCCACTGACAGACGACGGCCCCGGCTCCTCGCTCGGAGGAACCGGGGCCGCAGGGGCGTGGCGCGGGCCTCAGCGCACGAACACTCCCGCCTGGCTCGCCAGGTTCAGGAAGTACTGCGGCGCCACACCGAGCACCACCGTGACCGCCACACCCACCCCGATCGCCGCCATGGTCAGCGGTGACGGCACGGCCACGGTCGGACCCTCGGGCCTCGGCTCACTGAAGAACATCAGCACGATCACCCGGATGTAGAAGAAGGCGGCAATCGCCGAGGAGATCACACCGATCACGACCAGCGGGGCCGCACCGCCGTCCGCCGCCGCCTTGAACACGGCGAACTTCCCGGCGAAACCGGAGGTCAGCGGGATACCGGCGAAGGCCAGCAGGAACACCGCGAACACGGCCGCCACCAGCGGCGACCGGCGTCCGAGCCCGGCCCACTTGGACAGGTGCGTCGCCTCGCCGCCCGCGTCGCGCACCAGCGTGACCACCGCGAAGGCACCGATCGTCACGAACGAGTACCCGGCCAGGTAGAACAGCACGGACGACACGCCGTCCTTCGAGGTCGCGATGACACCCGCGAGGATGAATCCGGCGTGCGCGATCGACGAGTACGCCAGCAGCCGCTTGATGTCGGTCTGCGTGATCGCGATGATCGCGCCGCCCAGCATGGTGACGACCGCCACCGCCCACATGACCGGCCGCCAGTCCCAGCGCATGCCGGGCAGGACGACGTACAGCAGGCGCAGCAGCGCGCCGAACGCCGCCACCTTCGTCGCCGCCGCCATGAAGCCGGTCACCGGGGTCGGCGCGCCCTGGTAGACGTCGGGCGTCCACATGTGGAACGGCACCGCGCCCACCTTGAAGAGCAGGCCCATCACGATCAGGGCGCTGCCGAGCAGCAGCAGCGCGTCGTTGCCCATGGTGCCCGCGAGCGCCGGGTCGACGTTGGTGACCGTGCCGTCGACGACCTGCGCGATGCGCGCGTACGACACCGAGCCCGCGTAGCCGTACAGCAGGGCGATGCCGAACAGCGTGAACGCCGAGGCGAACGCGCCGAGCAGGAAGTACTTGACCGCGGCCTCCTGCGACATGAGCCGCTTGCGGCGGGCCAGCGCGCACAGCAGGTACAGCGGCAGGGAGAAGACCTCCAGGGCCACGAACAGCGTCAGCAGGTCGTTGGCC
Source organism: Streptomyces sp. NPDC085866 (assembly GCF_044541035.1). Taxonomy (NCBI): domain Bacteria; kingdom Bacillati; phylum Actinomycetota; class Actinomycetes; order Kitasatosporales; family Streptomycetaceae; genus Streptomyces; species Streptomyces sp. NPDC085866. Next base: position 114,112 of record NZ_JBITSQ010000010.1, on the reverse strand, counting down.
GAGGGGAAGATCAACATGCCGGCGATCGCGAAGAGCAGCAGCGGGAAGACCTCGGTGGTGGTGAACCCGGCCTTCACGGCGGCCTTCTCGCTGTCGCTTCCCGGCACGGACGCGGCCTGCGCCGCGAACGAGTCGACCCGGTTGCCGTGCGCCGCCGGGTCCAGACGCCGTTCGGCGAAGGTGAACAGGGCGACCAGACCGGCCAGCAGGATCGTGCCCTGCAGGAACAGGGCCGGACCGTCGACCGCGATCGCTCCCATGGCCGCGACGTGCGCCTTGGTGGTGCCGTAGCCGTCGGCCGCCAGGGCGACCACCGCGGCGAACGCGGCACAGAGGGCCACGACGGACACGAACACCTGGGCGTAGTAGCGGGACCTGCGCGGGACGAACGCCTCGATCAGCACGCCGACCAGTGCCGCACCGACGACGATCAAGGTCGGCGACAATTGCCCGTACTCGATCTTCGGCGTGGGGATCTTCGAGATCGGCTCGGCCGCGTTTGTCCACAGGCTGTGGACGGCTGTTGCGCTCACTTGGCCGCCTCCACCGAGGGCTTGGGATCGGTCTTGTGTACGTCGGACATGGTCTGCTTGACCGCCGGGTTGACGATGTCCGTGACGGGCTTCGGGTAGACGCCCAGGAAGATCAGCAGCACGATCAGCGGGGCGACGACCACCAGCTCGCGCGCGCGGAGGTCGGGCATCGCCGAGACCTCGGGCTTGACCGGGCCCGTCATCGTGCGCTGGTACAGCACGAGGGTGTAGAGCGCGGCGAGCACGATGCCGAAGGTGGCGATGATGCCGATCGCCGGGTACCGCGTGAACGTGCCGACCAGGACCAGGAACTCGCTCACGAACGGCGCGAGTCCGGGCAGCGAGAGAGTGGCGAGGCCGCCGATGAGGAAGGTGCCTGCGAGCACCGGGGCGACCTTCTGCACACCGCCGTAGTCGGCGATGAGGCGCGAGCCGCGCCGGGAGATCAGGAATCCGGCGACCAGCATCAGCGCGGCCGTGGAGATGCCGTGGTTGACCATGTAGAGCGTGGCGCCGGACTGGCCCTGGGTGGTCATCGCGAAGATGCCCATGATGATGAAGCCGAAGTGCGAGATCGACGCGTAGGCGACCAGCCGCTTGATGTCCCGCTGCCCGACGGCGAGCAGGGCGCCGTAGACGATGCTGATGAGCGCCAGTACGAGGATGACGGGCGTCGCCCACTTGCTGGCCTCCGGGAACAGCTGGAGGCAGAAGCGGAGCATCGCGAAGGTGCCCACCTTGTCGACGACCGCGGTGATGAGGACGGCGACCGGGGCGGTGGCCTCCTGCATGGCGTTGGGCAGCCAGGTGTGCAGCGGCCACAGCGGCGCCTTCACCGCGAAGGCGAAGAAGAAGCCGAGGAACAGCCAGCGTTCGGTGTTCGTCGCCATGTGCAGCGAGCCGTTGGCGCGTGCCTGCACGATCTCCTGGAGGCTGAAGTTCCCGGCGACCACGTAGAGGCCGATCACCGCGGCCAGCATGATCAGGCCGCCGACCAGGTTGTAGAGCAGGAACTTCACCGCCGCGTAGGACCGCTGGGTGGAGGCCGCCTCCTCGCCGTGCTCGTGGGCACGGTCCCCGAAGCCGCCGATGAGGAAGTACATCGGGATGAGCATGGCTTCGAAGAAGATGTAGAAGAGGAAGACGTCGGTGGCCTCGAAGGAGATGACCACCATCGCCTCGACCGCCAGGATCAGCGCGAAGAAGCCCTGGGTGGGCCGCCAGCGGCGGCTGCCGGTCTCCAGCGGGTCGGCGTCGTGCCAGCCGGCGAGGATCACGAACGGGATCAGCAGCGTGGTCAGCGCGATGAGCGCCACCGCGATGCCGTCGACGCCCAGCTCGTAGCGGACCCCGAAGTCCGCGATCCAGGCGTGCGATTCGGTGAGCTGGTAGCGGGCGCCGTCCGGTTCGAAGCGGACCAGGACGGTGATCGCCAGGGCGAGCGTGGCGAGCGAGACCAGCAGCGCCAGCCACTTCGCGGCGGTGCGCTGTGCGGCCGGTACGGCGGCCGTGGCGACGGCCCCGATGGCCGGGAGCGCCGCCGTCGCTGTCAGCAGAGGAAAGGACATCGGTATCAGACCGCCCTCATCAGCAGGGTCACGGCGACCAGGAGTGCCGCACCGCCGAACATCGAGACCGCGTAGGAACGGACGAAGCCGTTCTGGACCCGGCGGAGCCGGCCCGACAGGCCGCCGAAGCCGGCCGCCGTGCCGTTGACGACGCCGTCGACCAGGGTGTGGTCGACGTACACCAGGGAGCGCGTGAGGTGCTCGCCGCCGCGCACCAGGACGACGTGGTTGAAGTCGTCCTGGAGCAGGTCGCGCCGGGCGGCCCGGGTGAGCAGCGATCCGCGCGGGGCGACGGCCGGCACGGGCTTGCGGCCGTACTGGGCCCAGGCGATGCCGACGCCGATGACCAGGCACACCATCGTCGCGCCGGTGACCGTGGCCGCGCTGACCGGCGAGTGGCCCTCGCTGTGGCCGGTGACCGGCTCCAGCCAGTGCAGGAAGCGGTCGCCGATGCTGAACAGCCCACCGGCGAAGACCGACCCGAACGCGAGCAGGACCATCGGGATCGTCATGACCTTGGGCGACTCGTGCGGGTGCGGCTCGTCGCCGTTCTCGTCCGGCTGCCAGCGCTTCTCACCGAAGAACGTCATCAGCATCACGCGCGTCATGTAGAACGCGGTGATGGCCGCGCCCAGCAGGGCCGCGCCGCCGAGGATCCAGCCCTGGGTGCCGCCCTTCGCGAAGGCCGCCTCGATGATCGCGTCCTTGGAGAAGAAGCCCGACAGGAACGGGAAGCCGATGATGGCGAGGTAGCCGAGACCAAAAGTGATGAAGGTGACCGGCATGTACTTCCTGAGGCCGCCGTACCTGCGCATGTCGACCTCGTCGTTCATGCCGTGCATGACGGAACCGGCGCCGAGGAACAGCCCGGCCTTGAAGAAGCCGTGCGTCACCAGGTGCATGATCGCGAAGACGTAGCCGATGGGGCCGAGGCCGGCGGCGAGGATCATGTAGCCGATCTGCGACATGGTCGAGCCGGCCAGCGCCTTCTTGATGTCGTCCTTCGCACAACCGACGATCGCACCGAAGAGGAGCGTGACCGCACCGACGACCGTGACGGCGAGCTGGGCGTCCGGAGCCAGGTTGAAGATGGCCGCGGAGCGGACGATCAGGTACACACCCGCGGTCACCATCGTCGCGGCGTGGATCAGGGCCGACACCGGGGTCGGGCCCTCCATGGCGTCCCCGAGCCAGGACTGCAGCGGCACCTGGGCCGACTTGCCGCAGGCGGCGAGCAGCAGCACCAGGCCGATCGCGGTGAGCCTGCCCTCGGAGGCGTCACCGGCGTGGCTGAAGACCGGGCCGAAGGCGAAGCTGCCGAAGGTGGTGAACATCAGCATGATCGCGATCGACAGGCCCATGTCGCCGACGCGGTTGACCAGGAAGGCCTTCTTCGCCGCCGTGGCCGCGCTGGGCTTGTGCTGCCAGAAGCCGATCAGCAGGTAGGACGCGAGGCCGACGCCCTCCCAGCCGACGTACAGCAGCAGGTAGTTGTCGGCGAGGACGAGCAGCAGCATCGCCGCGAGGAACAGGTTCAGGTAGCCGAAGAAGCGGCGGCGCCGCTCGTCGTGCTCCATGTACCCGACCGAGTACAGGTGGATCAGCGAGCCGACGCCGGTGATCAGCAGGACGAAGGTCATCGACAGCTGGTCGAGGCGGAAGGTGACGTCCGCCTGGAAGCTGCCGACCGAGATCCACGTCCACAGGTGCTGGGTCAGGGTGCGGTGTTCGGCGCCCTTGCCGAGCAGGTCGACGAAGAGGATCAGGCCGAACACGAAGGAGGCGGCCGACAGGAGCGTGCCGATCCAGTGGCCGACGGCGTCCAGCCGCCGGCCGCCGACCAGGAGGACGGCCGCTCCGAGCAGGGGCGCCGCGATGAGCAGCGCGATCAGGTTCTCCACGATTCTTCCGACCCCTTACAGCTTCATCAGGCTGGCGTCGTCGACCGAGGCCGAGTGGCGGGTACGGAACAGCGACACGATGATCGCGAGGCCCACCACGACCTCCGCGGCGGCGACGACCATCGTGAAGAAGGCGATGATCTGGCCGTCGAGGTTGTCGTGCATCCGGGAGAAGACGACGAACGCGAGGTTGCAGGCGTTGAGCATCAGCTCGATGCACATGAACACGACGATCGCGTTGCGCCGGATCAGCACCCCGGTCGCGCCGATGGTGAACAGAAGAGCGGCGAGGTAGAGGTAGTTGACTGGGTTCACTTCGACGTCTCCTCGGACCGCTTGAACGTCGTCGGCTCGATCTCGGTCCGCTCCAGGCGCTCCTCGGCGCGCTGTTCCAGGGCCCGCAGGTCGCCCAGCGCCTCCGCCGACACGTCACGGATCTGGCCGCGCTCACGCAGCGTCTTGTTGACGGTCAGCTCGGAGGGGGTGCCGTCGGGCAGCAGGCCCGCGATGTCCACGGCGTTGTGCCGGGCGTAGACACCGGGGGCGGGCAGCGGCGGCAGGTGCTTGCCCTCGCGGACGCGCTGCTCGGCCAGCTCGCGCTGCGTCCTGGCGCGCTCGGTGCGCTCGCGGTGAGTGAGCACCATGGCGCCGACGGCGGCCGTGATCAGCAGGGCGCCGGTGATTTCGAAGGCGAAGACGTACTTGGTGAAGATGAGGGCGGCGAGGCCCTCCACGTTGCCGTGCGCGTTCGCCTGGCCGGTGCCGTTGAACTCCTTCAGGGAGGCGTTCCCGATGCCGGCGAACAGCAGGACGCCGAAGCCGACCCCGCACAGGAGGGCCAGCCAGCGCTGGCCCTTGATGGTCTCCTTCAGCGAGTCCGCGGCCGTGACGCCGACGAGCATCACCACGAAGAGGAACAGCATCATGATCGCGCCGGTGTAGACGACGATCTGCACGATCCCGAGGAAGTAGGCGCCGTTGGCGAGGTAGAAGATCGCCAGGATGATCATGGTCCCGGCGAGGCTGAGCGCGCTGTGCACGGCCTTCTTCATGAAGACGGTGCCCAGGGCGCCGATCACCGCGATCGTGCCGAGGACCCAGAACTGGAAGGCCTCACCGGTGGAGGTGGTGTAGGCCGCGAGCTGCGGGCTCATGCGTCCACCTCCTGGTCTTCGGGCTTCTCTCCCTTGGAGTCGGCCACCTGCCGTACGGTCCCCGGCGCGGCCTCTGTCACCAGGCCCCGGTAGTAGTCCTGTTCGTCGGTCCCGGGAAAGATCGCGTGGGGCGTGTCGACCATGCCCTCTTCGAGGCCGGCGAGCAGCTGCTCCTTGGTGTAGATGAGGTTCGCGCGGCTGGAGTCGGCCAGTTCGAACTCGTTGGTCATCGTCAGCGCGCGCGTGGGGCACGCCTCGATGCACAGCCCGCACAGGATGCAGCGGGCGTAGTTGATCTGGTAGACGCGGCCGTACCGCTCGCCCGGGGAGTAGCGCTCCTCGTCGGTGTTGTCGGCGCCCTCCACATAGATGGCGTCGGCGGGGCAGGCCCAGGCGCACAGCTCGCAGCCGACGCACTTCTCCAGGCCGTCCGGATGGCGGTTGAGCTGGTGCCGTCCGTGGAACCGCGGAGCCGTGGTCTTCTGCTGCTCCGGGTACTGCTCCGTCAGCCGCTTCTTGAACATGGCCTTGAAGGTCACGCCGAAGCCGGCCACGGGGTTCTGGAAACCGGGCTTGGTCTCCTTGGGCTCCTCAGCCATCGGACGCCTCCTTTCCATCCGAAGATCCGTCACTGACAGTGTCCGACCCGCCACTGACAATCAGCTCCCGGTCCCCGCGCGAGCGGCGCCTCGGCACCGGCGGCAGTTCCTGTCCGGGCAGCGGCGGTACGGGGAATCCGCCCGCCATCGGGTCGAACCCGGGCTGCTGGGCGGCGGGCTGCTCGGCCGTCTTCGCCTTCTCGCGGAACATGTCGGCGATGAAGGAGATCAGCAGCAGGGCCAGGATCCCGCCGCCGACGTAGAGGGCGATGTCGGCGAAGTCGTAGTTCTCGTTGCGCAGCGCCCGCACGGTCGCGACGAGCATGAGCCAGGTCACCGAGACCGGGATGAGGACCTTCCAGCCGAGCTTCATCAGCTGGTCGTAGCGCACGCGCGGGAGCGTGCCGCGCAGCCAGATGAAGAAGAACAGCAGCAGCTGGACCTTGATGACGAACCAGAGCAGCGGCCACCAGCCGTGGTTCGCGCCCTCCCAGAAGGTGCTGATCGGCCACGGGGCGCGCCAGCCGCCGAGGAACAGGGTGGTCGCCACGGCCGAGACCGTCACCATGTTCACGTACTCGGCGAGCATGAACATCGCGAACTTGATCGAGGAGTACTCGGTGTTGAAGCCGCCGACCAGGTCGCCCTCGGACTCCGGCATGTCGAAGGGGGCGCGGTTGGTCTCGCCGACCATCGTGACGATGTAGAGGATGAAGGAGACCGGCAGCAGCAGGATGTACCAGCGGTCCTGCTGCTGTTCGACGATCGTCGACGTCGACATCGACCCGGAGTAGAGGAACACGGAGGCGAACGCGGCGCCCATGGCGATCTCGTAGGAGATCATCTGCGCGCAGGAGCGCAGGCCGCCGAGCAGCGGGTACGTGGATCCGGAACTCCAACCCGCGAGGACGATGCCGTAGATGCCGACAGAGGCGACCGCGAGGATGTAGAGCATCGCGATCGGCAGGTCGGTCAGCTGCATCGTGGTGCGGTGCCCGAAGATCGAGATCTCGTCGTCGGCCGGACCGAAGGGGATCACCGCGATCGCCATGAAGGCCGGGATGGCCGCGACGATCGGCGCGAGGATGTAGACCACCTTGTCCGCGCGCTTGACGATGATGTCTTCCTTCAACATCAGCTTGATGCCGTCGGCGAGCGACTGGAGCATGCCCCAGGGGCCGTGCCGGTTCGGGCCGATGCGCAGTTGCATCCAGGCGACGACCTTGCGCTCCCAGACGATGGAGAACAGCACGGTCACCATCAGGAAGGCGAAGCAGAACACCGCCTTGATGACGACCAGCCACCAGGGGTCGCGGCCGAACATCGAGAGGTCATCAGCGGCGAGGTACGGGCTCATGCCTCCACCTCCTTGGGGGCCGCGTCGGCACGTGCCGCCGGGCCGATGCGGACGAGGGAGCCGGGCTGCGCGCCGGTGTCGGAGGCGACGCCCGAGCCGACGGAGTTCAGCGGGAGCCAGACCACCCGGTCGGGCATCTCGGTGACCTGGAGGGGGAGTTCGACCGTGCCGGCCGACCCGGTGACGGCGAGGAGATCGCCGTCCCTGACGCCGGCCTCGGCGGCGGTCGCCGACGACACGCGCGCGCGTGCGGCGTGCCGGGTGCCGGCGAGCGCCTCGTCGCCCTCCTGCAGGACACCGTGGTCGAGCAGCAGCCGATGTCCGGCGAGTACGGCCTCACCCGCGGCGGGGCGGGGCAGCACGGCCGCGGTCTCCATGGGCTCGGAGGCGCGCGGGCCGTCCCAGGCGCCGAGCCGGTCGATCTCCGCGCGCGCGGTGCGCAGGTCCGGCAGGCCCAGGTGGACGTCCATGGCGTCGGCCAGCATCTGCAGCACGCGCCCGTCGGTCGGGGCGAGGCGGCGGGTCATCTGGTCGGGCTTGAGCGCGGCCTCGAAGAGGCGGACCCTGCCTTCCCAGTTGAGGAAGGTGCCGGCCTTCTCGGCGACCGCGGCGACCGGCAGGACCACGTCGGCGCGCTCGGTGACCTCGCTGGGCCGCAGCTCCAGCGACACCAGGAAGCCCACGCTGTCGAGCGCCTCACGCACGCGTGCCGGTTCGGGCAGGTCGGCTGCCTCGACACCGGCGACCACCAGGGCCGACAGTTCGCCGGTGGCGGCGGCCTCGATGATCTGGTGGGTGTCGCGGCCGTAGCGCAGGGGCAGTTCGGAGAGCCCCCAGACGGCGGCGACCTCCTCCCGCGCGCGCGGGTCGGTCGCCGGGCGGCCGCCCGGCAGCAGCGACGGCAGCGCGCCCACCTCGACGGCGCCGCGCTCGCCCGCCCGCCGCGGGATCCACACCAGCTGTGCGCCGGTCGCGGAGGCGGTGCGTACGGCGGCGGTGAGTGCGCCGGCCACCGCGGCGAGCCGCTCTCCCACGACGATCACCGCGCCCTCGGCGCGCAGGGCCTCGGCGGCCTTCGTGCCGGGCTCCTCCAGGCCGACACCGCTCGCGAGGGCGTCCAGCCACTCGGTCTCGGTGCCGGGAGCGGCCGGCAGCAGCGTGCCGCCCGCCTTCTCCAGGCCGCGGGTGGCATGTGTGGCCAGCGAGAACACCTGCTGCTTGTGCTTGCGCCAGGCCTTGCGCAGCCGCAGGAAGACGCCGGGCGCCTCCTCCTCCGACTCGAACCCGACGAGCAGGACGGCGGGCGCCTTCTCCAGGGAGGTGTACGTGACACCCGTACCGTCGAGGTCACGGCCGCGGCCGGCCACCCGGGCCGCCAGGAAGTCGGCCTCCTCGCCGCTGTGCACGCGCGCGCGGAAGTCGATGTCGTTCGTGTCGAGCGCCACGCGCGCGAACTTGCTGTACGCGTAGGCGTCCTCGACGGTCAGGCGGCCGCCGACGAGGACACCGGCCCGGGAGCGTGCGGCGGTCAGCCCGCGCGCGGCCGCTTCCAGCGCCTCAGGCCAGGAGGCGGGCTCCAGGACACCGTCGGCATTGCGTACGAGCGGGGTGTCGAGGCGGTCCTTGAGCTGCGCGTACCGGAACGCGAAGCGTCCCTTGTCGCAGATCCACTCCTCGTTGACCTCGGGGTCGTTGGCGGCGAGCCGTCGCATGACCTTGCCTCGCCGGTGGTCGGTACGGGTCGCGCAGCCGCCGGAGCAGTGTTCGCACACCGAGGGCGAGGAGACGAGGTCGAAGGGACGCGAGCGGAAACGATAGGCCGCGGAGGTGAGCGCGCCGACCGGGCAGATCTGGATGGTGTTCCCGGAGAAGTACGACTCGAAGGGATCGCCTTCGCCGGTGCCGACCTGCTGGAGCGCGCCCCGCTCGAGCAGCTCGATCATCGGGTCGCCCGCGACCTGGTTGGAGAAGCGGGTGCAGCGGGCGCACAGCACGCACCGCTCACGGTCGAGCAGCACCTGGGTGGAGATCGGGACGGGCTTCTCGTACGTCCGCTTGCGGCCTTCGAAGCGGGACTCCGCGTTGCCGTGCGACATGGCCTGGTTCTGCAGCGGGCACTCGCCGCCCTTGTCGCAGACCGGGCAGTCCAGCGGGTGGTTGATGAGCAGCAGCTCCATCACACCGTGCTGCGCCTTCTCGGCGACCGGGGACGTGAGGTGAGTCTTCACCACCATCCCGTCCGTACACGTGATCGTGCAGGACGCCATCGGCTTGCGCTGGCCCTCGACCTCGACGATGCACTGACGGCAGGCACCGGCCGGGTCCAGGAGGGGGTGGTCGCAGAAGCGGGGGATCTCGATGCCGAGCTGCTCGGCGGCGCGAATGACCAGGGTGCCCTTGGGCACGCTGATCTCCACGCCGTCGATCGTCAGCGTGACGAGGTCCTCAGGCGGGACCGCCGCCTCTCCCCCTCCGGAGGGAGCGCTGGTGGTCACAGTCATGCGTTCACCTCCGGGCGGTCGGCCCAGGCCGTCGACTTTGCCGGGTCGAAGGGGCAGCCCCGGCCCGTGATGTGCTGCTCGTACTCCTCGCGGAAGTACTTCAGCGAGGAGAAGATCGGTGAGGCCGCGCCGTCACCGAGGGCGCAGAAGGACTTGCCGTTGATGTTGTCGGCGATGTCGTTCAGCTTGTCGAGGTCGGACATGACGCCCTTGCCGGCCTCGATGTCCCGCAGCAACTGCACCAGCCAGTACGTCCCTTCACGGCACGGTGTGCACTTGCCGCAGGACTCGTGGGCGTAGAACTCGGTCCAGCGGGTCACCGCCCGCACCACGCAGGTCGTCTCGTCGAAGCACTGCAGGGCCTTGGTGCCGAGCATGGAACCCGCGGCGCCCACTCCCTCGTAGTCGAGCGGGACGTCGAGGTGCTCGTCGGTGAACATCGGTGTCGAGGAGCCGCCCGGCGTCCAGAACTTGAGGCGATGCCCGGGCCGCATGCCGCCGCTCATGTCGAGGAGCTGGCGGAGCGTGATGCCGAGCGGCGCCTCGTACTGGCCGGGGCTCGCGACGTGACCGCTGAGCGAGTAGAGCGTGAAGCCGGGCGACTTCTCGCTCCCCATCGACCTGAACCATTCCTTGCCGTTTTTCAGAATGGCGGGAACCGACGCGATCGACTCGACGTTGTTCACAACAGTCGGGCAGGCATAGAGCCCTTCGACCGCAGGGAAAGGGGGACGCAGCCGCGGTTGACCACGGCGGCCTTCGAGCGAGTCGAGCAGCGCGGTCTCCTCACCGCAGATGTACGCGCCGGCGCCGGCGTGCACGGTGAGTTCGAGGTCGAGTCCGCTGCCCAGGATGTTCTCGCCGAGGTATCCCGCCGCGTAGGCCTCGCGCACGGCCTCGTGCAACCGCCGCAGAACGGGGACGACTTCACCACGCAGATAGATGAAGGCATGCGACGACCTGATGGCATAGCACGCGATCACAATGCCCTCGATGAGGCTGTGCGGGTTCGCGAAGAGGAGCGGGATGTCCTTGCAGGTCCCGGGCTCCGACTCGTCGGCGTTGACAACTAGATAGTGCGGTTTTCCATCACCCTGGGGAATGAACTGCCACTTCATTCCGGTCGGGAATCCCGCGCCGCCGCGCCCGCGCAGACCTGAGTCCTTGACGTACGCGATCAGGTCGTCCGGCGACATGGCGAGCGCCTTGCGGAGCCCCTCGTACCCCTCGTGCCTCCGGTAGACGTCCAGAGTCCAGGACCGGTCCTCGTCCCAGAAGGCCGACAGCACGGGTGCGAGCAGCTTCTCGGGGCTGGTGTCCTTGAGTTCGGTCACGGTCATCACTCCCCCTCCTCCTCGGCCCGGCCCGCGGACGGAGCGTCCTGTGGTTCCTGGCCGCGCGGATGGACCACGCGCGCGGGTGCGGCCTCTCCCCTTGCCAGGCGAAGGCCCACCAGCGAGGCGGGTCCCGCACCGCCGCTCTCCTCGACGGCCCCTGGCCGCTCGTCGGGGAAGCCGGCCAGGATCCGCGCGGTCTCCTTGAAGGTGCACAGCCGCGCCCCGCGCGTGGGCTGCACGGGCCGTCCGGCGCGCAGGTCGTCGACCAGACGCTTGGCGCTGCCGGGGGTCTGGTTGTCGAAGAACTCCCAGTTGACCATCACGACCGGCGCGAAGTCGCAGGCCGCGTTGCACTCGATGTGCTCCAGGGTGACCTTGCCGTCGTCGGTGGTCTCGCCGTTGCCGACGCCCAGGTGCTCCTGGAGGGTCTCGAAGATCGCGTCGCCGCCCATCACCGCGCACAGCGTGTTGGTGCACACGCCCACCTGGTAGTCACCGGACGGCCTGCGCCGGTACATGGTGTAGAAGGTGGCGACGGCGGTGACCTCCGCCGTGGTCAGGTTCAGCATGTCCGCGCAGAACTGCATTCCGGTGCGCGTGACATGCCCTTCCTCCGACTGCACGAGGTGGAGCAGCGGCAGCAGGGCGGACCGGGAGTCCGGGTAGCGCGCGATCACCTCGCGCGCGTCCGTCTCCAGCCGGGCTCGGACGTCGTCCGGGTACGCGGGTGCGGGCAGTTCGGGCATGCCCAGGCTGACGCCCCGCTCCGAGGAACTGGTGGTCACCGGTCGACGCCTCCCATCACGGGGTCGATGGACGCCACGGCGACGATGACGTCGGCGACCTGGCCGCCCTCGCACATCGCCGCCATGGCCTGCAGGTTGGTGAAGGACGGGTCGCGGAAGTGGACCCGGTAGGGGCGGGTGCCTCCGTCGGAGACGGCGTGCACCCCGAGTTCGCCCTTGGGCGACTCGACGGCCGCGTACGCCTGTCCGGGCGGGACGCGGAAGCCCTCGGTGACCAGCTTGAAGTGGTGGATCAGGGCCTCCATGGAGGTGCCCATGATCTTCTTGATGTGGTCGAGGGAGTTGCCGAGTCCGTCCGGTCCCAGGGCGAGCTGGGCGGGCCAGGCGATCTTCTTGTCGGCGACCATGACCGGGCCGGGCTGGAGCCGGTCCAGGCACTGCTCGACGATCCTGAGCGACTGGCGCATCTCCTCCAGGCGGACCAGGAAGCGGCCGTAGGCGTCGCAGCTGTCGGCGGTCGGGACGTCGAAGTCGTACGTCTCGTAGTCGCAGTACGGCTGGGCCTTGCGCAGGTCGTGCGGCAGGCCGGCGGAGCGCAGGATCGGGCCGGTGGCGCCGAGGGCCATGCAGCCGGCCAGGTCGAGGTAGCCGATGTCCTGCATACGCGCCTTGAAGATGGGGTTCCCGGTGGCGAGCTTGTCGTACTCCGGGAGGTTCTTCTTCATCTTCTTCACGAACTCGCGGATCTGGTCCACCGCGCCGGGCGGCAGGTCCTGGGCGAGTCCGCCGGGCCTGATGTACGCGTGGTTCATGCGCAGGCCCGTGATGAGCTCGTAGATGTCGAGAATCATTTCACGATCACGGAATCCGTAGATCATGATCGTGGTGGCGCCCAGCTCCATGCCGCCGGTGGCGATGCACACCAGGTGGGAGGACATCCGGTTCAGCTCCATCAGGAGCACCCGGATGATCTTGGCTCGCTCGGTGATCTGGTCCTCGATGCCGAGGAGCTTCTCGACCGCGAGGCAGTAGGCGGTCTCGTTGAAGAAGGACGTCAGGTAGTCCATGCGCGTCACGAACGTGGTGCCCTGCGTCCACGTGCGGTACTCGAGGTTCTTCTCGATGCCCGTGTGGAGGTAGCCGATGCCGCAGCGGGCCTCGGTGACCGTCTCGCCCTCGATCTCCAGGATCAGACGGAGCACTCCATGGGTGGACGGGTGCTGGGGACCCATGTTGACGACGATGCGCTCGTCGTCGGCGCGGGCCGCGGACTGGACGACCTCGTCCCAGTCGCCACCGGTGACCGTGTACACGGTGCCCTCGGTGGTCTCGCGCGCCGAAGCGGCGGAGGCCGCGGATGCTGACTGCGTGCTCACGAGTACGACCTCCGCTGGTCCGGAGCCGGGATCTGGGCGCCCTTGTACTCGACGGGGATGCCGCCGAGCGGGTAGTCCTTGCGCTGCGGATGGCCCTGCCAGTCGTCCGGCATCATGATCCGCGTCAGGGCCGGGTGACCGTCGAAGACGATCCCGAAGAAGTCGTAGGTCTCGCGCTCGTGCCAGTCGTTGGTCGGATAGACGGAGACCAGGGACGGAATGTGCCGGTCGCTGTCGGGGGCGCTGACCTCGAGGCGGACGAGCCGGTTGTGGGTGATCGAGCGCAGGTGGTACACGGCGTGCAGCTCGCGTCCCTTGTCGCTCAGGTAGTGGACGCCGCTGACGCCCGTGCACAGCTCGAAGCGCAGGGCCGGGTCGTCGCGCAGGGTGCGGGCGACGCGGACCAGGTGCTCGCGTTCGATGTGGAAGGTGAGCTCGTCCCGGTCGACGACCGTCTTCTCGATGGCGTTCTCCGGGAGGAGGCCCTGCTCCTCCAGGGCGCCCTCCAACTCGTCGGCGACCTCGTCGAACCAGCCGCCGTAGGGCCGGTTCGCCGGTCCCGGGAGTCGGACGGAGCGGACCAGGCCTCCGTAGCCGGAGGTGTCGCCGCCGTTGTCGGCGCCGAACATGCCGCGCTGGACGCGGATCTCCTCGCCGCCCTGGCCGCGCTGGCCGGGGAGGTTGGAGGCGGCGAGGTCCTTCTCGGGGTTCACCCCGTTCGCGGACCCGTTCGCGCCGTTGGTGCCGTTCGCGTCGCTCACCGCAGCAGCCCCTTCATCTCGATCGTGGGCAGGGCCTTGAGCGCCGCCTCCTCCGCCTCGCGGGCCGCCTCCTCGGCGTTCACGCCGAGCTTGGAGGTCTGGATCTTGTGATGGAGCTTGAGGATCGCGTCCATCAGCATCTCGGGCCGCGGCGGACAGCCGGGGAGATAGATGTCGACGGGGACGATGTGGTCGACGCCCTGGACGATCGCATAGTTGTTGAACATGCCGCCCGAGGAGGCGCAGACGCCCATGGAGATCACCCACTTGGGGTTGGGCATCTGGTCATAGACCTGCCTGAGCACCGGCGCCATCTTCTGGCTGACCCGGCCGGCGACGATCATCAGGTCCGCCTGGCGCGGCGAGCCGCGGAAGACCTCCATGCCGAAGCGCGCGAGGTCGTAGCGGCCGGCGCCGGTGGTCATCATCTCGATGGCGCAGCACGCCAGGCCGAAGGTGGCGGGGAAGACGGACGCCTTGCGCACCCAGCCCGCGGCCTGCTCGACGGTGGTCAGCAGGAAGCCGCTCGGCAGCTTTTCTTCGAGTCCCATGTCTCTAAAGGCCCCTCAGTCCCATTCCAGGCCGCCGCGCCGCCATACGTACGCGTACGCGACGAAGACGGTGAGCACGAAGAGCAGCATCTCCACGAGCCCGAAGATCCCCAGGGCGTCGAAGGTGACGGCCCAGGGGTAGAGGAAGACGATCTCGATGTCGAAGACGATGAAGAGCATCGCCGTCAGGTAGTACTTGATGGGGAAGCGCCCGCCGCCGGCCGGCGTGGGGGTCGGCTCGATACCGCACTCGTAGGCCTCGAGCTTGGCGCGGTTGTACCGCTTCGGACCGATCAGCGTGGCCATGACCACGGAGAAGATCGCAAAGCCTGCCCCGAGGGCTCCCAGTACGAGGATGGGCGCATACGCGTTCACCGCTCCTCGCTCCTCTCAGTCGGCACTGACTGGTGGCGGTTGCACTGGGCTCACACCCGCCTCACCGGTCCCACGAGCCCCGCTCGTCCCGGGCGAAGATCGAGAACATGTGAAGCAGGTCACAAGCCCAACTGCCTCGCATCTTATGCCCGCCACTCTGTGATCTGCGACACGGGGTATTACACAAGCTTTGTGATCTCCACCACCTGACGAAGGATCATGAAGTCGGATGATGGGTGATCTTCGTACGCGAAGCGTTCAGGTGATCACCAGAAGTGACATTTTCGCTCGTCATTGCAGGCCGGAGGGGTCGTCTCAATATCAAGAGAGTTCCGCTGCATGCAAATTGGTGCTGGGCCCGGCGTCCTGATAGAGGACCGCGTTCACACATCAGAGGGAGCTCCGAGGCGAGATGTGGACGCGCGGCGAATGCGTGCACACGTTCACGAGCTCCCGCCCGCGCGTGACGCCGCCCTTCCGGTAACCGTTCCGTGACCTCCGCCACATTCATGAGAGCGGTCTGAGAACCGGGCTTGGCCATCCACCCGAACCAGTGGTAGGTGCGGGGCAATTCGGACGTAATGATCAAAGACCGTGATCAAGGGCTTGATCACGGTCGTCCGCAATGTCCGTTACGGCGTCAATAAAGAGCGACACGCCCGGGCTTCGAGGTCTCGATTGAACAACTGTGGCGCAGCACACGTTTCTTGAAGATATGAAGGAGCCCCTGGTACCGGTTATTCCCATGTCCCACACCGCTCACATACGCAGCCACCGGAAGCCCCGCCGCAGCAGCGCGTCGACCATCGCCGTGCGGGCCGGAGTTGCCGGTGGCGTCCTCAGCACCCTGGCAGTCGCCGGGGCGTCCGGTTCGGCGAACGCGGCCGAGCCGGTGACGCAGACCCTCGAACTGCCCACCCTGACGGCCGACCTGGCCGATCAGGTCGCCCAGTCCGCGGACGCCACGCAGCAGGCCGCCGCGAACTACCAGCTGCAGGCCGAGCGTGATCAGGCCGCCGCAAACGCCGCGAAGCAGGCCAAGTCGGACCTCGCGGACGCGAAGCAGAAGGCGGCGGAGGCCAAGAAGAAGGCTCAGGAGGCTGCCCGCAAGGCCGCCGCCGAGCGTGCCTCGCGCAGCGCGGAGCGGACGACGCTCTCCACCACGGCGAGCACCTCCACCAGCACGTCCACGGCCACCGGTTCGGCCGCGGCGGTCCTCGCCTTCGCCAAGGCGCAGATCGGCAAGAGCTACGTTCTGGGCGCCTCCGGCCCCAACGCGTGGGACTGCTCCAGCCTCGTGCAGGCCGCCTTCAAGCAGGTCGGCATCAGCCTGCCGCGGGTCTCCCAGGACCAGTCGACCCAGGGCACCCAGGTCTCGCTGAGCAACCTGCAGCCGGGCGACATCCTGTACTGGGGCAGCGCGGGCAGCGCGTACCATGTGGCGATCTACGCCGGCGACGGCATGTTCGTCGGTGCGCAGAACCCGTCCACGGGCATCGTGGAGAAGCCGCTGTCGTACGACCCGCCGACCGGCGCCGTGCGGGTGCTCTGAGCACTCGGCACACCACTCACGCGCGTAGGGCCGCAGCCGCTCGGGGGCAGCGGCCCTTCGGGCTCATCTCGCCCTCTCATCTCCAGTGCGATCCGGGCATATTCGCCCCATTGGGCTCATCCCAGGTCGAAGGTGTTGGGTAGACCGAGCCGGTAGCGCAGCTCGTCGACGCGCTTGAGGGCTTCCATCTCGGGCGGGCGGAACAGTTTCCGGATCCGCCAGCGCTCGGCGTCCGAATTGTCCGCGTCCGGAAGAGCGTTGACAGCCCGGCGCGCGGACTCGTTGGAACCCTCCATCGTCCTTGGTGCAGGCGCGGGCCGTCTTGCCGTACAGGATGCCGGGCTTGTCCCATTCGGAGATGATCGCGGACAGGCAGTCGTGGGCCTGTCCGTCCCCGTACTCGCGCGGAACTGGACGCCGGCCATCCACGGTCTTCAGCGCGTCGCAGCGGCCGAGCCGAGGGTCGGCGGCGCGCAGGGCCCGGCCCCAGGTCGCGCGGGCGTGTTCGACGGGCAGCGCGGAGACGTAGTGGTCGGCGGTGACCGTGCGCTCCTGGCCGCCGTCCCGGGCCGAGACGCGGATGCCGCTCACTCGACCGCCGTCGTACACCACCTCCCGCACCTGGGTCCCGAGCACGAACTCGACGCCGAAGGAGCGCAGGTGCTTCTCCCAGGGGTCGATCCAGGCCTCACTCGTGGGGGCGTTGAGGACACGGTCGGCGTCGCCGTCCATGCCGCGGCCGAGCAGGCCCCACAGGAGCAGGGCCTCGATGATGACGCGGCCGACGATGGGGGCACCTCCCTGCTCGAGCGAATCCGAGAGCTTGGGGAAGGGTGGACGCGATCTCGGCGCGGGTGGCCACCAGGTTGCGGGTCTGGCCGATACCGAGGAGAACCTGGTTCTCCCTGCTCATCTCGCCGGCCCGGATGAGGTCCCACCACGCCGTCTTCTCCCACTGGTCCTCGCGGCGGGCGTCACAGCTGGTGAGACGGACCAGGAGGCGGTCGGCGAAGTAGGCGGCCGCATGGGCCGGCAGACGGCTGCCGAGATCCAGGACGGAGAGGATCTGGTCGCGGAGCCAGGACGGGGTGATGTCCCCGGGTGCGGGCGGGGTGGTGACCCGTCTCAGGGGGAAGTGCAGGTCCGGGCGGCCGGAGCCACGGGCGAACAGGGCCTCCGTGCCGCTGCGGAGGTTGTCGTGGACGCCGTTCGCGTTGCCGGGGGCGGGGATGCGGCGCATCGTGTCCGGCAGGTCCGGTAGAAACCGGGGAAGAGGCGGAAGCCGTGTTCGCCCGGGGGCGGTCTGCGGCCGCCGGTGCCCGTGCCGGGGACGTCCATCGAGCGGGCCTTGCCGCCGAGGTGGTCGTAAGTACTCGTAGACGGTGACGGCGTAGCCGCGTTCGGCGAGTTCGTGGGCGGCGCTGAGGCCGGAGGCTCCGCCGCCGAGGACGGCGACCCGCTTGCCGGCCGCCGGGGTCGCCGCGGCCGCCGTCGCGGCCGTCCCTGAGGCGGCACCGACCGCACCCCCGGCGACCGCACCCCCGGCGACCGCTCCCCCGGCCGCCGTCAGGAAGCGCCTCCGGGAGCGACCGCACGTGTCCGGCGCACCCCTGTGACTGCTGCGCGTGTTCTGCTGTCATGAGTCCCGGAGGGCAGGAAGGGGCGCCGGAGGCCGGAAGCCCGCTGCCCTGCCACCCACAGCATCCTCACAAACACAGGGAGACACAGCGATGCCACGCGTGTTCGTCCAGGGCAGCCCCGTCGGCCACTACCCGCGTCACGCCCCCGAAGCCGGGCGCGGGGCGGTGCGGCGTATCACCGAGGTCGGGGAGGAGGTGCTGCACAAGCCCTGCCGGGATGTCACGGAGTTCGGGCCCGACCTCGCCGCGCTCATCGACGACATGTTCCTCACCATGTATGTCGCCGAGGGGGCGGGACTGGCGGCGAATCAGGTCGGGGTCGATCTGCGCCTGTTCGTGTACGACTGCCCCGATGACGACGGAATCCGACATGTCGGCCACATCGTCAACCCCGTGCTCGAGACGCCCCTGAGCGGCCGGCGGCTGCTGGACGAGGGCGAGGGATGCCTGTCGGTGCCGGGCGCCGTCATGGCCGTACCGCGGCCGGACCGGGCCGTCGTGCGCGGGCAGGACAAGGACGGCGAAGCCGTGGTCATCGAGGGCACGGGGTACTTCGCGCGCTGCCTCGCCCACGAGACCGACCACACCAACGGGTACATCTACCTGGATCGACTCTCCAAGCGGGAGAAAAAGGACGCGCTGCGGCAGATGGCGGACCGGCGGGACGAGGTGTACGCCCGCCGGACCGCCAACGCGGCGGCTCTCAGCGCCTGATCACGACTTCGGGGCCACCTTGCTCAGGCCGTTGATGATGCGGTCCATCGCGTCGCCGCCCGTCGGGTCGGTGAGGTTCGCGAGGAGCTTCAGGGTGAACTTCATCAACTGCGGGTGGGTGAGACCGCGCTGGGCGGCGATCTGCATGACCTTCGGGTTGCCGATGAGCTTCACGAAGGCGCGGCCGAGGGTGTAGTAGCCGCCGTAGGTGTCCTTGAGGACGCGCGGGTAGCGCTGCAGGGCGATCTCGCGCTGGGCGGGCGTGGCCCGGGCGTGGGCCTGGACGATGACGTCGGCGGCGATCTGGCCGGACTCCATGGCGTAGGCGATGCCCTCGCCGTTGAAGGGGTTCACCAGGCCGCCGGCGTCGCCGACGAGCAGCAGGCCCTTGGTGTAGTGCGGCTGGCGGTTGAAGGCCATGGGGAGGGCGGCGCCGCGGATCGGGCCGGTCATGTTCTCGGGGGTGTAGCCCCACTCCTCCGGCATGGACGCGCACCAGGCCTTGAGGATCTCGCGCCAGTCCAGCTCCTTGAAGGAGGCGGAGGTGTTGAGCACGCCGAGGCCCACGTTGGAGGTGCCGTCGCCCATGCCGAAGATCCAGCCGTAGCCGGGCAGCAGCCGGTCCTGGGAGCCGCGGCGGTCCCACAGTTCCAGCCAGGACTCCAGGTAGTCGTCGTCGTGGCGCGGCGAGGTGAAGTACGTGCGCACCGCGACGCCCATCGGGCGGTCCTCGCGGCGGTGCAGGCCCATCGCCAGGGACAGGCGGGTGGAGTTGCCGTCGGCGGCGACGACGAGCGGCGCACGGAAGGTGACCTCGCGCTTCTCCTCGCCGAGCTTGGCGGTCACGCCAGTGATGCGGCCCGTGCGGTCGTCGATGATCGGACCGCTGACGTTGCACAGCTCGAAGAGCCGCGCTCCCGCCTTCTGGGCCTGGCGGGCGAGTTGCTCGTCGAAGTCGTCGCGCTTGCGGACGAGACCGTAGTTCGGGTAGGCGGCGAGATCCGGCCAGTCCAGCTGGAGGCGCGAGCCGCCGCCGATGATGCGCAGGCCCTTGTTGCGCAGCCAGCCGGCCTCCTCGGAGATGTCGATGCCCATGGCCACGAGTTGCTTGACCGCGCGCGGGGTGAGGCCGTCACCGCAGACCTTCTCCCGGGGGAACTCGGTCTTCTCCAGCAGGAGAACGTCGAGTCCGGCCTTGGCGAGGTGGTACGCGGTGGTGGAGCCGGCTGGCCCCGCGCCCACGACGATCACATCGGCGGTGTTGTCGGAGAGGGGCTCGGTCACGGCGGGATCTCCCCAAGGTTCGAAATCTGCGTGCCGACCGGCACTGGACATGGGCAGTCTATTCAGCAGAATTGATCACCCGGCTGAAGGGCTGCCCCGTGAACCGAGCTCTACCCGCAGTACAGCTGCGAGTGCCCACCGACGAGGACGCGTTCGCCTGGCACCGGGCCTTCGACGACCCCGAGGTCATGGAGTTCCACGGCGGCAGGTCCGCCGAACTCTCGGTCTACGAGGAGCTGACCGCCCGCCAGCGCCGGCACGACGCGGAGCGGGGGTTCTGTCTGTGGTCGGTGCTGGACGACTCCGGTGACGTCGTCGGTTTCACGGGGGCCCAGCCGTGGCCGCACGAGTGGGGGCCGTCGGGCGAGATCGAGATCGGCTGGCGGCTCGGCCGGACGCACTGGGGCCGGGGATACGCCTCTGCGGCCGCCGAGGCGACCCTGGAGCGGCTGCGGACGCTGGGGGTGCCGCATGTGGTGGCGATGGTCGACGCACGCAACGAGCGCTCCATCGCGGTCACCCGGCGCCTGGGCATGCGGCTCGCGGAGACGTTCGTGACCCCGTCCTCGAAACGCGAGGGACGCTGCTACCGACTTGATCTGTGACCCAGAGTAATCAAGTGTTACAGAAAGCCACATGACGCTTCCGGGTGGCACGTGACCGAGTTACCCTGCCAGTACCGCTGGGGGTGACATCTGTGCACATAACACCCAAAACACCCGAAGTGCGCGTTCCTCGTCTGGTCGGCCTCATGGCCGTGGACGCGCGCGAGACGGCCCAGGCGCGGGGTCTGTTCCTGAACGCGCCGGACCGCCCGGACTTCCACCTCACGGTCGTCGACTACGTCGTACGGCAGTACCCGCAGCCCGGCGCCGAGGTGCCGCGGGACTCCATGGTGTACGTGTGGTTCGACTTCGGTGAGGGCGAGGGCGGCGGAGGCGTGCGCGAGCCACGCATCCCACGGCCACCCAGAGGCGGAATGCAGCGCGAACTGGGCGAGCCCGGCGACGCCTTCGAGATGATCGACCGGTGAGACGCCGGCACCCCCCGCCGGGGCTCAGCTCTCCTTGAAGCCCCGGTGCAGCGTGACCACACCGCCGGTCAGGTTGCGCCAGGCCACCTTCGACCAGCCCGCCTTGCGCAGCCGCTCGGCGAGCGCGGGCTGGTCGGGCCAGGCGCGGATGGACTCGGCGAGGTAGACGTACGCGTCCGGGCTCGAGGACACCGCGCGCGCGACCGACGGCAGGGCCCGCATCAGGTACTCGGTGTAGACGGTCCGGAACGGCGCCCACGTCGGGTGCGAGAACTCGCAGATCACCACCCGGCCGCCGGGCCGGGTCACCCGGTACATCTCGCGCAGCGCCGCGTCCGTGTCCTGCACGTTGCGCAGCCCGAAGGAGATCGTGACGGCGTCGAAGGTGTCGTCCTTGAACGGCAGCCTCGTCGCGTCGCCCGCCGTGAACGGCAGCCAGGTGTGCTTCTTCTTGCCGACCTGGAGCATCCCCAGCGAGAAGTCGCAGGGGACCACGTACGCGCCCGTCTGCGCGAAGGGCAGCGAGGAGGTCGCCGTACCGGCCGCGAGGTCGAGGACCTTCTGCGCGGGACGCGCGTCGACCGCCTTCGCCACCTCCTTGCGCCAGCGCCGGTCCTGGCCGAGCGACAGCACGTCGTTCGTCAGGTCGTACCGTTCCGCCACGTCGTCGAACATCGAGGCGACTTCGTGCGGCTGCTTGTTCAGGGAAGCGCGGGTCACCCGCCCATTCTTGCAGCACGGCCTCCCGGGATCAGTCGCGGCTTCTTCTTCGCGGCCACGTCCTCCCCCCCAGCCGCACGCCAGGACGAAGCCGGCGATCAGGACCCAGCCGATGCCGAACATGAACCACTGGCTCTCCAGTCGTCACGAGCCGGTCGGTCCGCCGGAGTCGGGTGAGCCTGGCGAAGTCGATCCGGAAGTACGCCTCTGTCCACATCAGCAGCAGCACGAAGCCGGCCGACCAGAAGGCCTGCGCGAGCGGGTTCTCGTCGAGGTCGTACGTGCCGAAGCCCGCCTGGTGCGAGAAGGCGTACCAGCCGCCGTACCCGAGCGCGGCGAGCGAGCGGACGACCACCGCGAGGGGCTTCAGGCGCTGCAGCACCCCGTCGCGGTGTGCGAAGCCGAGGATCCAGCAGAAGAGGTACGTCGACAGGTCCCACAGGGCGCTGCCGAAGCGGTTGTCCGGGCCCGGCCAGAGGAAGTTCGACACCAGGACCGGGGTGAGGGACAGCAGCAGCACCGGGACGGGGGCGAGCCTCGGCGACCGACTGCAGCGGGGTGAATCAGGGTCCGGGGGGCGTTCGCGCAGGCGTTCGCGGGCTGAACCGGCGTTCCCCGATACGAGCCGTGATCAGCGGCCGCGGTACACCAGCCGCCCTCCGATCACGGTCGCCACGCAGGTCCCGGCGCCACGCCGGACCAGTTCGGCGCGGTCCGCGACATCGAACACGGCGAACCGGGCGGGACCGCCCGGCACCAGCCTCGGCAGCAGGATGAGCGGGGTCGGGGACAGCGCCGCCGGGCCGGGAAGACGGTCCGGCCGCTGTCCCGTCGCGAGCCCGGCTCTGCGCACCGCGTCGAGCACGGCCCGCGACCGCAGCTCCCCGGCCACCGCCACCGTGCCGTGCGCCAGCATCCGCTGCACCCCGCGCCGCGCGCTCGCGCCGAGGCGAGCGGGGTCGGTACGGAGGAGCTCCCGCGCCCGTTCCCCGCCGATGGGCTCGGTACCGAGGGCATCGGCCTCGCGCGGGTCGGGATGGTACGTGGCCTCCAGCAGCTCCGGGCCGTACGGGTTCATCAGCCCCGGCGTCAGGATGCCGGGCCAGCGCCGCACCCTCGCCCGCGGGTGGGCGGCGGCCAGTTCCTGGTACGGGCCGACGGCGGCGACGGACGCCCCGTCGACCACGACCGCCGCCTCGGGCGACTGCTCGGCGACGTGAAGTGTCAGCACGGAACCCCTGATCGGCTCTAGTTGGACGCCAGCAGCTTCAGCTCGGGGTGAGCCGTGCCGCCCTCGATCGCCGTGGACGAGATGTGCGACATCACCCGCTCGTCGACGGGGTCGTTCGCCGGGTCGTCGTGCACGACGAGGTGCTCGTAGGTCGTGGCGCGCTGGGCCGGGACGCGGCCCGCCCTGCGGATGAGGTCGATGATCTCGAGCCGGTTGGAGCGGTGCTTGGCACCGGCCGAGGAGACCACGTTCTCCTCCAGCATGATCGAGCCGAGGTCGTCCGCGCCGTAGTGCAGGGACAGCTGGCCGACCTCCTTGCCGGTGGTCAGCCACGAGCCCTGGATGTGCTGGACGTTGTCCAGGAAGAGGCGGGCGATCGCGATCATCCGCAGGTACTCGAAGAGCGTGGCCTGGGTGCGGCCCTTCAGGTGGTTGTTCTCGGGCTGGTAGGTGTACGGGATGAAGGCGCGGAAGCCGCCCGTGCGGTCCTGCACGTCCCGGATCATGCGCAGGTGCTCGATGCGCTCGGCGTTCGTCTCGCCCGTGCCCATGAGCATGGTGGACGTGGACTCCACGCCCAGCCGGTGCGCGGCCTCCATGATCTCCAGCCAGCGCTCGCCGCTCTCCTTGAGGGGCGCGATGGCCTTGCGGGGGCGGGCGGGCAGCAGTTCGGCGCCGGCACCCGCGAAGGAGTCGAGACCCGCCTCGTGGATCCGGGTGATGGCCTCCTCGACCGACACCCCGGAGATCCGGGCCATGTGCTCGACCTCGGAGGCGCCCAGCGAGTGGATCACCAGCTGCGGGAAGGCGTCCTTGATGGCCTTGAAGTGCTTCTCGTAGTACTCGACGCCGTAGTCCGGGTGGTGGCCGCCCTGGAACATGATCTGGGTGCCGCCCAGCTCCACGGTCTCCGCGCACCTGCGCAGGATGTCGTCGAGGTCGCGGGTCCAGCCCTTGGCGGTGTCCTTCGGAGCCGCGTAGAAGGCGCAGAACTTGCACGCCGTGACACACACGTTCGTGTAGTTGATGTTGCGCTCGATGATGTACGTCGCGATGTGCTCGATGCCCGCGTACTTGCGGCGGCGCACGGCGTCGGCGGCGGCGCCCAGCGCGTGCAGCGGGGCGTCGCGGTAGAGGACGAGCGCCTCTTCCGGGGTGATCCGCCCACCGGCAGCGGCACGGTCGAGGACAGACTGGAGGTCGGCCTTCTCGGTCACCAGAGGTCCCTTTCGTCAAGGGTTTCAATCATGGGCAGTGCGCGAAGCGCTCGTTCAGGGCGGTGGTGGGAGACGGGTGGGCGGACTGATCCAGCCTACGCCAGGCGTTTCGGCCGTCTGCGCTCAGGCCGCGTACGCGCCGATCAGCAGTCCGGCGAAGGCTCCGGCGAGGAGGAAGGGCCCGAACGGGATCGCCGTCCTGCGGCCCGCCCGTCGCACGACGACGAGGGCGCCGCCGTACAACGCCCCGAGCAGGAAGCCGGCGAAGGTGCCGAGCAGGACCGTCGGCCAGCCGTACCAGCCGAGGACGGCGCCCGTGCCGAGGGCCAGTTTCACATCACCGAAGCCCATGCCGGCCGGGTTGATCAGGTACAGCACGTAGTAGCCGCCGCCGAGCGCGAGGGCGCCGTACAGCGCGGTGAGCCAGTGACCTGCGTGCTCGGGCAGCAGCGCGACGAGGCCGAGCAGGGCGAGCCCGGCGGCCGCGAGCGGCAGGGTCAGCGGGTCGGGCAGCCGCCGCACCCGCAGGTCGACGGCGGCCAGCAGCACCCACACCGGCGCGAGCAGCAGCCAGACCCCCAACTCGGGCCGGGTGCCGGTGGCGGCGGCGAGGGCGGCGCAGGTGAGGGCGGTGACGGTGGCCAGGGCGGCGGACGCGTCGTCCGGCGTCCGCGCGCACTCGCCGCACCGTGCCCGGCCGAGCCACCCGCGGATCGGGTGGCCGTCCGGGCACCGCTCCCGCCACGGCTCCTCGTCCGGGGCGGCGAACCGGTAGGCGGCCCGGGGCAGCAGCGCGCCCGCCACCGCGCCCCACAGCGCCGCGACGAGGACCAACGCGCCCATGCTCACGGGGAGATCCTAGGGAGTGCGGCCGATCGGGGAGGCCGGTCTCAGACAGCCGGCATCGCGTAGACCTCCTGACCGCCGGTGACCAGCAGCCGGTTGCCCGACCGGGTGATCTGCCAGTAGTCGGTGGCATCGGTGTTGTCGACCCAGGTCCAGCGGACCTTGCCGGTCCTGGCGTCCAGGGAGATGATGCCGCCGCCCAGCGCGCCGGCGGCCGCGTACAGCGTCGTCCCGGCCTTCAGGAACGTCTCCCTGGGCACACGGTTGCCCGCCTCGCAGAGCCAGATCCGCTTGGCGTCCTTGACGTCGACGGCCCAGATGCCGCGGTCGTAGTCGGTGGCGTAGAGGACGCCGTCGATGACGGTGGGGTTGTTGAAGCCGCGGCGGCCGTTCGACGACAGCGTCCAGCGTGTCCTGCCGGTCTCGATGTCCACGGCGGTCAGCTCCTCGCCCGGCAGGAACACCAGACCGTTCGCGGCCGTGGGCTGCCAGCTCCAGTCGTCGCCGATCTTCTTGGACCACAGCTGCCCGCCCGTGGCGGTGTCGCGCACGGTGAGGTTGTAGTTGGAGTCGGCGTAGACGAGGTACTTGCCGGAGACGGTGCCCTCGACGTCGTAGTCCTTGGTGCCCCAGTCGCGCCGCTGCAGCCACGTGGTCCGGCCCGTGGTGTGGCTGACCGCGGCGACGGCCGTGCGGTACTTGGTGGCGCTCTTCGCCTGGCCGTAGTCGGTCAGCGTGACGTAGACGTTCCTGTCGTCGACGGCGATCGTCCGCTCGATGTTCAGCTTCTTGCCGAGCCGGCTGCGCCAGGCCTCGTCGCCGGTCCGTACGTCGTAGGCGACCAGGACGCCGTCGAAGTCGCCGTCGGCCAGGAACACCTTGCCGTCGTGGAAGAGGAGCGGCGCTCCCGAGCGGCAGATGCCCTTCTTGGACCAGCGCGGCTTGCCGGTCCTCACGTCGTACGCCACCAGCGGGTCGCCGCTGACCAGGAGCAGTCCGTCGTAGGTGAGGAGCGGTACGGAGGTCGCGGTGCTGTCCTCGGCGGCGCTCTTGTGCCACAGCGGCTGCGGGGCCACCCCGGGAGGCGGGGTGGTGAAGGTCTCGGCGGCCGGCTCGCCGGAACTGCCGTGGCCGCCCTGGCCGTCGGACGTGCCGGTGCCGCCGTCCTTGCGGGTCAGCCACCAGGCCGTGCCCCCGCCGACGACGGCGACGGCGGCGGCCCCGCCGAGGGCGTAGGAGAGGGCGCGGCGGCGGGTGGGGGCCGGGGAGGGGGCGTCCGTGGCGCCGAGCCGGACGGTGCCGGGCTGCGGGGTGTCGTGGCCGGGGGCGGGCGTGCCGTAGGCGGGCGCGGGCGTGCCGGCCGGCGGATAGCCGTATCCCGCCGCCGGCGTGCCGGCCGGCGGATAGCCGTATCCCGCCGCCGGCGTGCCCGACGGCGGCACCGCGGCGGCCGGCATCGTCGGGGCCGGGCCGAAGGACGGTGCGGCGGCCGGTGCGGCCGGCTGGTCCGGTGCCTCCAGGTCGAGGTCCAGGATCCCGGCCGCGTGGGTGGCGATGGTGGACGCCACCGCCGAGGGCAGCCAGTCGCTGAGCACGCCCTCGACGCCCTGCGGAGCCAGCGCCGCCACGATCTCGGCGGGGCCGGGCCGGGCGGCCGGGTCCTTCAGCAGACAGGCCCGCACCAGGCCGAGCAGGGACTGCGGTAGGTCCGTCAGATCCGGTTCGCCGTGGACGACCTGATAGAGCATCGCGGCGTGCGAGGCGGCACCGTCGCCGAAGACGTTGCGGCCGGTGGCGGCGAAGGCGAGGACGGCGCCCAGCGAGAAGACGTCGCCGGCCGGGCCGACGTCCTGGCCCAGGGCCTGCTCCGGGGGCATGTAGCCGGGCGAGCCGACCACGACGCCGGTCTGGGTCATCCGGTTGCCGTCCACCGCCCGCGCGATGCCGAAGTCGATGACGCGGGGGCCGTCGGCGGCCAGGAGGACGTTCGAGGGCTTGAGATCGCGGTGGATGAGCCCGGCCGCGTGGATCTCCTGGAGGGCGGCCGCGAGCCCGGCACCCAGCGCGCGCACGGTGTGCTCGGGCAGCGCGCCGTGCGCGTCGACGACGTCGGTCAGGTCCGGGCCGAGCACGTACGAGGTCGCCAGCCACGGCAGCGGTGCGTCCGGGTCGGCGTCCACGACGGAGGCGGTGTAGGGGCCGGAGACCGCCTGGGCGATCTCCACCTCGTGCCGGAAGCGCCGGCGGAAGTCGGCGTCGGCGGCGAGGTCGGGGCGTACGACCTTCACGGCCACGGTGCGGCCGCCCGGTGAACGGGCCAGGTAGACCCGGCCCATGCCGCCGGCTCCGAGCCGGCGCAGCATGCGGTAGCTGCCCAACTCCCGCGGGTCGTCCGGCTGCAGTGTCTCCATGGCGGGCGTTCCCCGTCCTTCCCCGTTGCGATGCTTTGCACCGCTGTGCTGCGCGTTGTGACGCGTTGTCCGGACCAAGGCCGGTGCGGTGGCGCGCCGTTGGCGTTCGCCAACGCAGACACACTAATGACAGCCGGGGCGGGCGGACCGACGGGGGTGCGGCGCGGTGCCGGGCCACGACAGGCCCTAGTCCACCCTCGACATCCGCGACACCGGGTCGCCCTCGGCCGCGCTCTCCGCGGTGTACCGCAGGTCGTCGCCGACCGGCGTCAACTCCACGGGGTGCGGCGCGGGATCGCAGCCGGCGTGGTTGCCCTTGGCGCCCACCGAGGTCGCCACGATCCGGGTCTTCGTCACCTGCTCGAGCGTGAGGATGTCGGTGCAGACGCCGCCGATCTGGTCGGTCTGCCTGAGCCGGCCCAACTCCTTGCCGACGGCCGCCTGGTGGACGGTGAGCCGGAAGGTGCCCATGTCCAGGCTGCCGCCGAGTCCGGTGGCCCGGCCCTCCCAGGTGCCGAGGTAACGGGCCGGGATCGCGCCCGGCGCGGCACTCGGCTCCTGCGAGTAGCCGTCGGCGGGTGACGACGCCGAGGAGGAGCCGGAGGGGACCGGGGCACCGCCCGCCGTGTCGTTCTCCCCTTCGGCCCACGGCCGCAGCAGCGCTCCGAGCCCCACGGCGGTCGCGGCCAGTGCCCCCGCCACGGCCAGCGCGACGGTGCAGCTCACCCGCCGCCCGCGCCCGCTCTCCCCCGGCCCGGAGGCCGCCGCCACGCTGACGCTGACCTTCCCGGGAGCCGGCACCGCGTCCTGCGGCTGAGCCCCCGACGGCACAGCCGGAGCTTCGGTCGGCGCGGGAGGAGTCATCACCGGAGCCGGTCCGAACTCCCCCGCGACCAGAGCCGGCTCGCGCGGGACCGCACCGGATTCCCCGCCCACCGAAGGGCTGCTGAACCGCACCGGCCCCGACGGCGCCTCCGCCGTCTCCAGATTCAGCAGGTGTACGGCGCTGCGGCTGACCTGTTCCACCAGCGCGCCCGGCAGCCAGCCGCCGGCGACCAGGCGGGCGGTGCCCTCGGGGGCGAGCCGGCGGGCCAGTTCGGCCGGGTTCGGGCGGGCGGTCGGGTCCTTCGCCAGGCAGGCGGCCGCGGCCTCCCGCAACTCACCGGTCAGGTCACCGAGTTCCGGCTCCTCGTGGACGACCTTGTAGAGCAGCGCGGCCGAGGAGTCGCCGGGAAAGGGCGGCTCGCCGGTCGCCGCGTACGCCAGGACCGCGCCGAGGGAGAAGACGTCCGCCGCGCCCGTGACCCCCTTGCCGAGGATCTGCTCGGGGGACATGTAGCCCGGCGAGCCGACGGAGACGCCGGTCGAGGTCAGGGACGCCGTGCCGTCGGTGGCGCGCGCGATGCCGAAGTCGATCAGCAGCGGGCCGTCCAGGGTCAGCAGGACGTTGGAGGGCTTCACGTCCCGGTGGACGAGGCCCAGTTCGTGCACCGCCGCCAGCGCCTCGGCGAGGCCCGCGCCCAGCGCCCGTACGGTGTGCGCGGGCAGCGCGCCGCCGTCCCGGACGGCCGCAGCGAGGGACGGACCGGCCGCGTAGGCGGTGGCGACCCAGGGCACGGCGGCCTCCGGGTCGGCGTCGAGCACGGGCGCGGTCCAGGCGCCGCCGACCCGGCGGGCGGCTTCCACCTCGCGCCGGAAGCGGGCCCGGAACTCCTCGTCCAGCGCGAAGTGCGGATGCACGATCTTCACGGCGACCGTACGACCGCCCGTGCTGCGGCCCAGGTAGACCCGGCCCATGCCGCCGGAGCCGAGCCGGCCGAGCAGCCGGTAGGGCCCGACGGCGGCCGGTTCGTCCGCTGCGAGCGGCTGCATGGCGTCCCCCTCTTCCCCCGGGGCGTCCCGCCTCTCCCCCGGTACGCCTCACTGCCCGCAGCGTAGTGCCGGGGCGATCACGGCTGAAGCAGGTCCACCTTCACGTCCGCCGGGAAGCCGGTCGTCGGGCCCACCCGGCGGGCGAACTCGGTGACCGCGGCCAGCTGCGGCCCGCCGAAGCTGAAGTCGAGGGTGGTGAAGTACTGCTCCAGGGTCGCCTCGTCGAAGGCCTCCCAGCGCGAGGCCTGTTCGGCGACCTTGCCGACCTCCTCCAGGGAGAGGTTGCGGGAGGCGAGGAAGGCCTCGTGGACCTGGCGGGTGAGGGCGGGCTCACGCTCCAGGTAGTCGCGCCGGGCCGCCCAGACCGCGAAGACGAACGGCAGGCCGGTCCACTCCTTCCACATGGCCCCGAGGTCGTGCACGTCCAGGCCGAGCTTGGGCCCGTAGTGCAGGTTGGCGCGCAGGGCCGCGTCGCCGATGAGGACGGCGGCCTCCGCCTCCTGCATCATCAGGCCGAGGTCGGGCGGGCAGGTGTAGTACTCGGGCCGCACGCCGTACCGCTCGGCCAGCAGGAGTTGGGCGAGGCGGACCGAGGTGCGGGAGGTCGAGCCGAGGGCGACCCGGGCGCCGTCCAGCCGGTCGAGCGGGACCTGCGAGACGATCACGCAGGACATCACCGGGCCGTCGCAGCCGACGGCGATGTCCGGGAAGGCGACCAGATCGTCGGCGTTGCGCAGGAACTCGACGAGGGTGACGGGCCCGATGTCGAGATCGCCGCGCACGAGCTGCTCGCTGAGCTTCTCCGGGGTGTCCTTGGTCAGCTCGAAGTCGAGGAGCGTGCCGGTTCTCGCGAGCCCCCAGTAGAGGGGCAGGCAGTTCAGGAACTGGATGTGGCCGACGCGCGGCCGGGTGCGAGAATTGTCCACATCGCGAGACTAGACCCCGTGCTGTACCGTGCTGAGACCGGCCCCACCGTCAACCCACCCGTCCGGCGGTTCAAACATTCGGGTGACGTGATCTTGACCTCTATTGCTTTCGGCTGCCCGCGTGCTAGGCTCGCCGCAAGTTGCAGTTTGGTTTCCCTTGCAGTACAGAGCCTGCGGAGCATGTGACCGCGGGCTCTCGTCGTTTTCAGACGTATGCGTTGTGCAGCACAGTTTCGCACTTGCAGGTTCTGGAGCAGGGCAACCCTTTTGAGCCCAAGGAGGGCTTATGGCTACCGGAACCGTGAAGTGGTTCAACGCCGAAAAGGGCTTTGGCTTCATCGCCCAGGAGGGCGGCGGCCCCGACGTCTTCGTTCACTACTCCGCGATCAACGCCTCCGGCTTCCGCTCCCTCGAGGAGAACCAGCAGGTGAGCTTCGACGTGACGCAGGGTCCGAAGGGTCCGCAGGCGGAGAACGTCACCCCCGTCTGATCACTGCCTGATCGCAGAACCTGAGTGCAGTACCCAAGGAGCCCCGCGCCGCAAGGCGACGGGGCTCCTGCCTTTTCCCGTTCATTTCCGGTTCACATGTGCTGCATGATCAGTACGAACTTCGTCCCGGCGGTGAGCGCTTCGTAAGAGTGCGGCACATCACCCCGGTAGGACATGTAGTCCCCGGGCGCCAGTTCGACCGTCTCCCCGCGCGGCCCCGCCTTGACACCTCCCTCTGTGACCACGATGTGCTCCGTCGTCCCGGGAATGTGCGGTTCGGAATCCCGTACGGTCCCGGGCTCCAGCCAGACGTAATAGATATCCCTGCGCGCACCCGGCGGGCTCGCCGACAACAGCGTCGCCAGATAGCTGGACTGCTCGGAGTGCACGGCGGGTCCCGCGCCGGCCCGGATCACCTGGACCGCGGGCGCGGGCGGCTCCACGAGGGCACTGAAGGGCACCCCGAGGGCCACGGCCAGCACCCAGATCGTCTCCATGCTCGGATTCCCGCTCGCCGCCTCCAGTTGGGACAGCGTGGACTTCGCGATCCCGGCACGCTTGGCCAGCTCGGACAGGGACAGCCCGGTGCGGGTGCGCTCGCGCCGGAGGGACGCGGCGATCCACGCCATCGGGAGCCGGGCGGGCGGCCCGGACGGTGCCACGGACATGTCGTTCGCTCCATCGGTACGATCGTTCACCTTGACGGACAGGGCATTCACTGTTCATTGTAGAAAACATGCGTTCGCTTCTCCGAACACGCTCACTCCGCCGAACAGGACTCGGCGCACCGGAGACCGGCTCACTGGTCCGGGACAGTTCCCTCGTCTGGCTGGCCAGCGGCATCGTCGGTGTCTCCTTCGGCGCCGTCTCCGTCGCCGGCGGGCTGCCGGTATGGGTCCCGGTGCTGATGTCGCTGGTGGTGTACGCGGGATCGGCCCAGTTCAGCGCCGTCGGGGTACTCCTCGCCGGGGGCGGCCCGGTGGCCGCCGCGGCCACCGGCCTGCTGCTCAACACGCGTACGGCCGCCTTCAGCCTGGCGGTGGCCGAGACCATCGGTACCGGTCGCGCGACCCGTTTCCTCGGTGCGCATCTCGTAACCGACGAGACGGTCGCCTTCGCCCTCGCCCAACCCGACCCGCGGCGGCGCCGCCGGGCGTTCTGGATCTCCGGGCTCGGCCTGTTCGCCGTGTGGAACACCGGTGTGCTGGCGGGGGCCCTCGCCGGCCGCGCCCTGGGCGACACCGCTCGCTACGGCCTGGACGCGGCCTTCCCCGCCGTCCTGGTGGCCCTGGTCCTGCCGACCCTGCGCGCCGACGCCACGGTACGGCGCTGCGCCCTGCTCGGCGCCGCCCTGGCCCTGGCCGCGACGCCCGCGGTACCGGCCGGGGTGCCGGTACTGCTCGCGCTGGCCGGGCTGTTGCTGCACCGCCGCCCCGCCGGAGCCGCCGCATGAACGCCACGGTCGCCGTGATCCTGGCCCTGGCCGTCGGCACGTACGCCTTCCGCCTGGTGGGCCCGCTGCTGCACGGCCGGGTGACGGTCCCGGCCCGCGTACAGGAGCTGGCGTCGGCGGGCGCGATCGTCCTGCTCGTCGCCCTGCTGGCCACGGGCGCCCTGACCGAGGGCGGCGGCTTCGCGGGCTGGGCCCGGCCGGCCGGGGTACTGCTCGGTGGTGTCCTGGCGTGGCAAAGGGCGCCGTTCGCGGTGGTGGTCCTGGGCGCGGCGGCGACAACGGCGCTGCTGCGGCTGGCGGGGGTGGCGTAGGCCGGGGCCGTGAGAAGCCCCGACTGTCAGTGGCCCTGGCTACGGTCCCTCCCCATGACCGACTCCCACGACTTCCTCACCGCCACCCGCACGTTCTACGACGCCATCGCCGACGACTACGCCGAGCGCTTCCGGGACGGTTACTCGGGCAGACCCCTGGACCGGGCCCTGCTCGCCGCATACGCCGAACTCGTCGGCTCCGGCGGGCCGGTGGCCGACCTCGGCTGTGGCCCCGGGTGGGTCACCGGGCACCTCGCCGCCCTCGGCCTGGACGTCTTCGGGCTCGACCTGTCCGAGTCCATGCTCGCGATCGCCCGCCGCGAGAACCCCGGGCTGCGCTTCGAGCAGGGCTCCATGCTGGACCTCCCCCTCGGGGACGGGGCGCTGGCCGGTGTCGTCTCCTGGTACTCGACCATCCACACGCCGGTGGACGAACTCCCCGCCCTGTTCGCCGAGTTCCACCGCGTCCTGTCCCCCGGCGGCCACCTCCTGCTCGCCTTCCAGGCCGGGGAGCACACCCGCCGCCACGACCGCCCCTGGGGCCATCCGGTGGCGCTGGACTTCCACCGGCGCCGCCCCGAGCACCTGGCGGACCTGCTCACGGACGCCGGTTTCGCGCTCGGTTCCCGCACGGTCCGCGAACCCGACACCGGCCTCGGCGAACCGGTCCCCCAGGCCTTCCTGTTCGCCCGGAAGCCCGCCTAGGGGCGGTTGAAACCAGGAGTACCGGGAGCCCGCCCCGTGCCGGGAACCGGCGGGGACGGCATGGGGATCGCTCGCCCCGAGCATCGGTTGCGGCGTCGGGGAGAGGCCCGGCGACCGGATCACGATCCGTCTCTTCCTGGGGGTTCGACCTATGCGCACCATCGCACTGCGTACGAAGACGGTTCTGACCGCGCTCACCGGCGCAGGCGTCCTGGCACTCGGCACCGCGGCGGCCGTCCCGGCGACCGGCGTGCAGGACGCCATGGTGCGCATCGCGTCCGACCTGTCGGGGCACCAGGGGCAGGTCGGGCCGGCGCTGGCGGACGACCAGAACCCCCGTCTCATCCACTCCTGACCGCACCGCAACCTCGACGGCACCGGCCGGCTTCACGCCCTGCCGGTGCCGCTCCGCCTTCACAAGCAGCGCCCGGCCTCCGTCACCCCCATGGCGTCGTACAGCGCCTCTGCTTCCCTCAGATACCGGCGCGCCGCCGGTTCGTCGCCCAAGGCTTGCGCCGCCTCCGCCATACCGTGCAGGGCCCGGGCGATCTCGATGCGATAGCCGAGACGCGAGGCCACCTCGTAAGCATGGCGGTGCAGTTCCATGGCGCGCTCGGGTGCCTCGCGGCGCAGGTGGACCAGACCCACCACGTTCACCACGGTCGCCTGGCGCAGGGCCGGGCCCTCGGCAGTGACCAGGTCCAGGGCGCGCTCGGCGTGTTCGGCGGCCGAGCGGGCTTCGCCGAGTCGCTGGCAGACCCGCGCCCAGTGAGCGAGCACGAGGGCCACGTTCGCGGGCTTCCGGGACTCGTCACACAGTTCGAGCGCCTGGGCGAGACAGGCCCGCGCCCGCTCGTCCTCGCCGGTGCCGAGGTGGGCCAGCGCCAGCCAGGTCAGCGAGTGGATCTCGTTGCTTCGCGCGCCGATGCGCCGGTTCAGCTCGGTGGCCTGGGCCGCGTACCGGGCGCCCTCGGCGAAGTGGCCCGCCCAGATCTGCACCGTGCTGAGGTTGGCGAGCGCCTGTGCCTCCATTCGAGCCTCGCCCAACTCACGGTGGAGGGCGATGCCTTCGGCCAGATGAGCACGGGCTTCTTCGAACTCGCCGACCGCCCCGTACAGCAGCCCGAGCACGTCGAGGGTGAACGCCTTGGTAAAGCCCCCGTCGTCGCAGTTCAGCCCCATGACCTCCTGCGCGGTGGTGATGCCGTCCTGGAAATCGCCGAGCCACCAGTGCGCCACGGCCAGGTTGGTCAGACTCAGGCCCAGCAGAACCGGGTCGCCCAACTGACGGCAGGCGTCGACCGCGATCCGGCCCACGATCCGGAACTCCTCGTAGTGGCCGCGCAGGTCCAGATAGAACAGGACATTGCGCGCCAGCATCGCAGCCAGGCGATGCAGGCCCTGAGTGCCCGCCTGGGCGACGACCGAGAGCAGCGCCTCGTACTCGTGATCGAACCAGCGCAGCACCCCCTCGTCACCGTCCAGCGGCGGCAGTTCGAGCCTGCCCCGCTCCGGCGGGTCGTCGAAGCGGCTGCGGCCGGGAAAGAGCGTCTCGCAAGCAACTTCGGTGGCAAGCGCGTAGTACGACACCAAGCGCCCGAGGGCTGCCCCCTCGTCGTCCTCCGCCTCCCGCACACTCATCGCATACGTCCGCACCAGATCATGGAACCCGTACAGCCCCGCCTCGTGCTGTTCCAGCAGATGCGCGTCGAGCAGGTGCTCCAGGATGTCCTCGGCTTCGTGGACGTCGGTGCCGAGCAGCGCGGCCGCCGAATGGACGTCGATCGCGCTGCCGGGGTGCAGGCCGAGCAGTCGGAACGCGACGCGCCGGTCCTCCTCCATCGCCTGGTACGACAGCCGGAGCGTGGCCTCGACGCTGCGTTCCCCGGCGCTCATCTCGCGCAGCCGCCGGGTCTCGTCGGCGAGCCGGTCGACCAGGTACTGGACGGTCCAGCGGGGGCGGTTGCGCAGCCGGGCGGTGGTGATGCGCAGGGCGAGGGGCAGGCCGCAGCAGAGCCGGGCGAGCTGGTCGACGGCCTGGGGTTCGGCGGCGGTGCGGTCGGCGCCGAGCATCCGAGTGAGCAGGGTGGTGCTGTCGTCGGCCGAGAGCAGGCCGAGCGGGAGCCACTCGGCGCCGTCGAGTTCGAGCATGCGGACCCGGCCGGTGAGGATGGCCAGGCAGTCCTCGGAGGTGGGCAGCAGCGGCCGTACCTGGGCGGCGTCGGCGGCGTTGTCGAGGAGGAGCAGGAGCTTCCGCTGGGCGGAAACGGTTCTCCACAGGGTGGTGCGTCGCTCCAGGTCGTCCGGTATCCGGTCGTCCGGGATGCCGACGGTGCGCAGCAGGGAGTGCAGGACCGCGCCCGGCTCCTGCGCCTTCTCGCCGGGGCTGAATCCGCGCAGGTCGACGAAGAGCTGCCCGTCGGGGTAGTCCGGCGCGAGCAGATGGGCGGCGTGCACGGCCAGGGTGGTCTTGCCGCTGCCGCCCATGCCGTCCACACCGACGATCCGGGCGCACCCGCCGGCCGGGGCCCGGCCCACCGCCAGCAGCCGGGCCAGCTCCTCGTCGCGGCCGGTGAAGTCGGGCAGGTCGTAGGGCAGGGTGCAGGGCGCCGGCTCGGATCCGGTGGGCCCGTCGAGGGGAGCCGGTACGAGGTGGGCGGCGCGGTCGGCCACGGACTGCGGTACCCGGGGCGCCACCTCGGGGCTGTCGCGCAGAATGGCTTCGTACAGCCTTGTCAGTTCGGCGCCCGGGTCGATGCCCAGCTCCTCGACGAGCAGTTCGCGTACCCGGCCGAACTCCTCCAGCGCCTCGGCCTGCCGGCCGCCCCGGTACAGGGCGAGCATCAGCCGGCCGCGCAGGGTCTCCCGCAGCGGGTGCGCGGTCACCAACTCGCGTAGAGGTCCGATTAGTTCGGCCGACTGGCCGAGTTCCAGCTGTAGTTCGAAGTACTGCTCGGCGACCGCCATGTGCCGTTCCTCGAGCGCGGCGGAGGCCGCGGAGATCACCGAACCGCCCGTTCCGGCCATGACCGGGCCCCGCCACAGATCCAGACAGGCCCGCAGATGCCCGACGGCCTCGGCGGGCTGCCCGGCGGCCACCGCCTGCCGGGCCTCGGCCGCGCGGCGGCCGAACTCATGCAGGTCGAGCTGGTCCTCGCCGATGACGGCCCGGTATCCGGCGCCGTCGGTGACGATCAGTCCGGCACCGCCCGGGATCCGGGTGCGCAGCGCCGCGACGGCCTTGCGGATCTGGTGGCCGGCGGTCTGCGGCGGCTCGTCGTCCCAGGCCGCGGCGACCAGCCGGGGCACCGGCACCATGCGACCCGGCTCCAGTAAGAGCGTGACCAGAACGCGTTCCTGGGTCGGGCTGCCGAGTCTCAGTCGGCGCTGGCCGTGCCAGCCCTCCAACGACCCGAGGATGTTGAAGCGCACGACAGGTCGAGCGGATACCGCCGACTCCACGAACCCGTCCCCCCCGCCCCATCGCGTTGCCCGGCCCGAGATGTTCGGGACAATCCTAGGTTGTACCCGAACGGGCCACGCTGGAAGGCGACTTCACGTTACCGTGCGACACGTCTCGGCTCAGTCAAAAGCTAACCCTTTACGCAAGTTGAAGGAGAGTGGATCGCGCATCACCGGCCAAAGCCGGGTCATGGCAGAGAATCGCGCTCTCCACCTGACGCAGGGCGGGGGATGGCTGGATGCCGAGTTCGTCGTCGAGGTGGCGGCGCATCCGGCGGAAGACGTCCAGGGCGTCGGCCTGCCTTCCCGAGCCGTACAGGGCGATCATCAGCTGCTCGCAGAAGCGTTCCCGCAGGGGATGGTTGGTGTGCGCCTCGGTCAGCTCCGCGAGCACGGCGGCATGCCGGCCCAGCCGCAGCTCGGCGTCGAAGCGCAGCTCCATGGCCCGCATCCGGTACTCCTCGTAGCGGGCACCGGCCAGCTGGCACAGCGTCCCGCCGGCGAACCCGCCGAAGACGGGGCCGCGCCACTGGGCGAGGGCGCCGCCGAGCAGCCGCGCGGTGCGCTCCGCGTCCTGCGGGGAGGCCGACTCGGCCTGCCGTACCGTGCGCACGAACTCCGCGGCGTCCAGCTCGCCCTCGGTCACCAGGAGCCGGTAGCCGGAGGGGTGGATGGTCACCCGGGATCCGGACCGGCCGGGCTCCAGGCTGCGCAGTCTGCGGCGCAGCCTGCTGACATGGGCCTGGAGGGCGTTGGCCTGGTTGTCGGGGACGGCGTCCCCCCACATCTCCTCGACCAGGCTCTCCCCGGACACCGACTGGCCCTCGCTGATCAGCAGGGTCTGCACCAGGGTGCGCTGCAGGTCGCCGGAGATCTCCGCCGGGCCGGACACGGTACGGATCTGCAGTGCCCCGAGGATCGAGAACTTCAGCATCCTGACTCCGCCTCCCGTTGACGTCGCTGGCGTCGTCGTCCTTCTTCCGGCGACGTATCAACAGTGCGGTCGGCCCGTACCGGATCGTTCCCGATCCGTTCCCGGTCGCCGGTCAGCCGCCGTCGCCGACGACCAGGGCGGTGAGGGAGGCGACCCGGCGGGCCGCCAGCTCGGGCGATTCGGCGTGCACGACGAGGTGTCCGGGGCGCAGTGCCTCGGGCGGCGAGACGTGCCGGACGTGCGGCAGTATCCCGACCTCGGTGGTCTCCAGCCGCCACGGCGGGCTCAGCAGGGCCGCGGCCGCGAACCGGTTCGGCCGCACCGCGTCCACCAGCCGCCCGGCGAGCACCTCGATGGCGCCGGCCGCCAGGTCGAACCCGCCGGCCACCTTGACCAGTTCGGGCACCGGGTCGTCCCCGAGTCCCGCCCGGCAGCCGGTGATCACCGGCCCGCGCGGGGTGAGGGCGACGCTGATGTGGGCCGGCCCGTACTGGTACCCGGTCAGGTCCAGCAGCGCGGTCACCACCGCGCGCACCTCGGCGGCGGTGTCGTCGGTGAGCGGGGCGGGGTGGAGCAGGCCGTAGGGGGTGCTGGCGGTGATCCCGACGGCCTGGTGCATGCCGTGCACGCTCAGCGTCTCCACGGTCAGCCGCAGATCGCCGGGCGCGACCTCGGTGCCCCCGGGTGAGAGCCGGTTGTCGCGGACCAGGCGCTGTACGGCCGCCGGGTCCGAGAGCACCCTGAGGGCGCGGGCCGGGTTGACGCACAGCCCGGCCTCGGCGGCCTCCGCGAGCGGTGCGCGCAGGGCCGCCTCGTCCGTTGCGTCGACCCGGATCGAGCGCACTTGGACACCCGCGTGCGCGGCCTCGCGGACGAGGCGCTGGTCAGGGTTCAGCAGGAAGATCCGGCGGACGTCGTTGTCTTCTTTCATGCCTCTGCTCGTGGTGACGGAGTCGGCGAGGGTGGAAAGGCAGGCTACGAGCGGGCGTTACCGATCCGATCCCGGCCGGTTCCCGAGGTGGTGCGTGGGCCCAAGGCGCTCACTTCTTCTGTGTGGTTGACCAGTTGACGACACACCATGGACACGCGTGCATCCCTCCTACGCTACCCGCTCCTCGGCACTTGCCGGGGGCGGATTCACGGCAAAAACAGAACAGCCGGTTTACTGCGCTGTCCGGCCGTTTCAGGGCACAGCCGGTGGGCCGCAAAGTTCGACGACCGTGTCCGCGAAAGCTCTCACGGGCGGGCTGAGCGCGTCCCAGCGGCGGACCGCCCAGCCGACCGGCAGGGGGCGCAGACCCGGCAGCGGCACGAGTCGGAGCGCGCCCTCGCCGGGCACCGGCAGCCCCGGTACGGCGGGGACGACCGCCCGTCCCGCCCCCAGCTCGGCCAGCAGCAGCGCGGTGTCCCAGTCGGCGACGCTGGTGTCGTGGCCGAGCCGGACGCCCCACTCGGCGCAGGCGTCCTCCAGATGGGCGGCGGAGGCGGAATTCGGCGGCAGCCGGATGAGCCGTACGTCGGCCAGATCTGCCGGATCCAGGCGGGTGCGCGTGGCCAGCGGGTCGTCGGCGGGGACGGCGAGCACCCAGGGCAGCTCGA
This sequence comes from Streptomyces sp. NPDC085866, assembly GCF_044541035.1. Lineage (NCBI taxonomy): Bacteria > Bacillati > Actinomycetota > Actinomycetes > Kitasatosporales > Streptomycetaceae > Streptomyces > Streptomyces sp. NPDC085866. Next base: position 74,953 of record NZ_JBITSQ010000010.1, on the reverse strand, counting down.
CCACGGCGCGCTGCTCGATGCCGCGCACCGCAGGGCCGAGGGTGATCCAGGCCAGGTCCAGGGTGCCGTCGGTGAGCGCGTCGAAGCTGCCGCGGCCGGAACTGACCGTTCGGAACTCCAGGTTGACCTGCGGGTGGCGGCGCCGGAAGGTGACGACGGCGTCGGACATGAAGTGCCGGACGGTGGTGGCACCGGTGGCCACGCGGACGTGTCCGCTGTGCCCGTCGAGCAGGTCACGCAGCTGCCGGACCGCCAGGTCGAGGCCCGAGATCCCCTCGGCGGCCGCCGCTTCGAGGATCCGGCCGGCCCGGGTGGGCACGACCCCGCGCGGCTGCCGCTCCAGCAGGGCCACTCCGGTCTCCCGCTCCAGGCGTTTGACGTGCTGGCTGACGGCGGACTGGGTGCAGCCCAGCTCCCGTGCGACGGCGCTGAGGCTCCCGGCCCGGCACACCGCCACGAACGCACGAAGATCGTCGAGGGTCACAACACCCAAGCTAACACTGGGGTTTACGGAGAAAACCTTAGGATTGACTGGCTCCGGCGGCCGTACGAGGATCGATGCCGGGCCGCGACCGACCCAGGCGGCAACCCGCTCCACGCTCCTCGCCGAGTCCGGACCGAGGCGGGGCCGGCGGGAGCGGGTGCCGACCGTTTCAGCGTACGTAGAGGCTCTCCACCTCGGCCGCGAAGTCCTGCATGATCTGCTGCCGCCGCAGCTTCATCGAGGGGGTCAGATGGCCCGCCACCTCGGTGAAGTCCACGGGCAGCACGGCGAACCTGCGGATCGACTCGGGCCGGGACACCAGTTTGTTGGCCTCGTCCAGCGCCCGCTGCAGGACGGCTTCCAACTCCGGGTCGCCGACCAGGAGTTCCGGCGGCACCGGGTGCTTGCCGTTCATCTGGCGCCAGTGCGTGATGCCGTCGGGATCCAGGGTGATGAGGGCGGCGACGTAGGGGCGGGCGTCGCCGACGAGCATGCACTGGGAGATCAGCGGGTGCTGGCGCAGCCAGTTCTCCAGCGGTGCCGGTGCCACCGACTTGCCCCCGGCCGTGATCAGCAGCTCCTTCTTGCGGCCGGTGATGGTCAGATAGCCCTCGTCGTCCAGCTCGCCGAGGTCGCCGGTGGGCAGCCAACCGTCCCGGGTCGCGGGGACGACTCCGCCCGCCTGCGGGTCCCAGTAGCCGCGCAGGACGTGGTCGCCCGCGATCAGGATCTCGCCGTCCGCCGCGATCCGCACCCGGGTACCGGGCAGCGGCCAGCCGACCGTGCCCAGGCGGGGCTTGAGCGGCGGGGTCACCGTCGAGGCGCCGGTGGTCTCGGTGAGGCCGTAGCCCTCGAAGATCTCGATGCCGGCCCCGGCGTAGAAGGCGGCCAGGCGGCGGCCGAGGGGTGAGCCGCCGCAGATGGCGTACTTGACCTTGCCACCCATGGCGTTGCGGATGCGCCGGTAGACGAGCGGGTCGTAGAAGGAACGGGCCGTCCTCAGGGCCCGGTTGGGGCCGCCGCCGGTGCCGGTCTGGCGGGCCTCCAGCGCCTCCCCGTAGCGCACCGCCACCGCGGACGCGCGGTCGAAGGTGGTCACCCGGCCGCCCGTCTCCGCCTTGGCCCGCGCGGAGTTGTAGATCTTCTCCAGCATGTACGGGATGGTCAGCAGACAGGTCGGCCGGAAGGCGGCCAGGTCCGGCAGCAGGTCCTCGGCCTTCAGGCTGGGCGCGTGCCCGAGCCGCACCCGGGCCCGGACGCAGGCGATCGCCACCATCCGCCCGAAGACATGGGACATCGGCAGGAACAGCAGCACCGACACCTCCTCACCCGACTTCGCCTTGAAGATCGGGTAGAGGAGTTCGACGGCGTTGTCGACCTCGGCGAAGAAGTTGCCGTGCGAGAGGGCACAGCCCTTGGGCCGGCCGGTGGTGCCGGACGTGTAGATGAGCGTGGCGAGCGTGGCGGGCCCCAGCATCCCTCTGCGGACGCCCACTTCACCGTCCGGCACCTGGGCGCCCAGCTCCGCCAGCCGCTCCACGTGCCCCTTCTCGATCACCCACAGGTGTCGCAGGTCCGGTATGCGCTCCAGCTCGGGGGCGATGGCGGCGGCCTGCCCTGCGCTCTCCGTGACCAGGGCCTTCGCGCCGGAGTCGTGCAGGATCCAGCGGGTCTGGAAGACGGAGGAGGTGGGGTAGACGGGGACGGTGACCAGACCGGCCGCCCAGGCGGCGAAGTCGAGCAGCGTCCACTCGTACGTGGTGCGGGCCATCACGGCGATCCGGTCGCCCGGCACCAGTCCCTCCGCGATCAGTCCCTTCGCCACCGCGAGCACCTGCCCGGCGAACTCCGCCGCGGTCACGTCCGTCCAACTGCCGTCGGCGAACCTGCGGCTGAGCACGATCGCGCCGGGGGCCGCCTCGGCGTTGTCGAACGGCAGGTCCGCGAGCGAGCCGTGCTTCACCGACGGCGCGAACGGCGGGACGTACGCCTCCCGTACGGCACCGTCCAGCCGCCGGGTCTCGGGTTCCACCAGGACCGGGAGGCCGTCGTAGTCGGTGGCCGAGACGGTGACGCCGGAGGAGACGGGGGTGTTCGGGTACGGCGTGGACACGGGCGGCTCCTCGGGCGTGCAGCGGCGAACTGCTTGCTGCATGACGTACGTACCTCGTGCGGCGAGGTGTTCACCGGCGGCCCTCGAACAGGGGTTACCGCTGGTTAGGCAGGTGATCGTACGAGGCCCCTGTGGGGGGCTTGTGCGGGTTCGGCGGTGGTCCGGAGCCGGGGGTGTGCAGCCTCGGGGGGTATGTGAGGGGTACTCACGTTCGTTCCAGGATCGCCGTCACGCCCCGGCCGGCCGTTGTTCGGATCGACCTGCTCCTCGCCCGCGACGTAAGCTTACCTCCGGTAACCTTACTCCAGAGTAAGAACTTCGGACCGAGTCGCGCGGGAGTTGCACATGGCCGACCGCTACCTGAGCCTCACCGGCACGGCACCGGGCCGCTTCCCCGTCCGGGAGGCCGGCCGCCGGATGAACTCCCTCGCGCAGGGCGGGCTGCCCGTCGACGTCGCCGAGACCACCACCCGGCTCGCCCACCCGGCCGCCGGCGCGGTCAACGGCCGGCTGGTCCGCGTCTGCGGCCAGAGCCTGCTGGGGGCGTGATGACCGCCGTCACCCTGGCCGCCACCCCCGCGCTGGGCCCCCTGCTGGCCCGGGGCGCCCTGAGCTCCCCCTTCAAACGCCCGTCCCCGGAAGCGGACTTTCCGCGCACCCGGCTGGTGCTGCCCGGTCTGCGCGTCGACCTGGCCCGACTGGCCGCCTATGAGCGGGTGTGCGGCTTCGCGACCGGCTCGGCCGACGGCACGGACGCGCTGCCCGTCACCTATCCGCACGTCCTGGGCTTCCCGCTGGCCATGCGCCTGATGAGCGGCCGGGACTTCCCGCTGCCGCTGCTCGGCCTGGTCCACACCTCGATCGAGATCGTCCGCCGCACCGCCCTGCCGGCCACCGGGGAGTACGAACTAGCCGTCCACATCAGGGGCTTGACCCCGCACCGGCGCGGCACGCAGGCCACGGTGGTCACCGCGCTGGCGGCCGGCGGGCACACCGTGTGGGAGTCGCGGAGCACCTACCTCGCCCGGCACCGGACGCCCGGCCGGCCCGACGGATCCCGGGACGAGCACCCGGCCCCGCTGCCCGTGCTGGCCGAGTGGCGGCTCGCCGGGGACGTCGGCCGCCGCTACGGCGCCGTCTCCGGTGACCGCAACCCCATCCACCTGCACCCCCTCGCTGCCCGCCTCTTCGGCTTCCCGCGGGCCATCGCGCACGGCATGTGGACGGTCGCCCGCAGCCTGGCCGCCCACGGCACGAGCGGCTCCACCGTGGTTCGGGCCGAGTTCCGGGCGCCGGTACTGCTGCCGGGGACGGTGAGGTACGGCGCGGATGGCGAGGGCCGTTTCGAGCTGCGGGGCGCCGGGGGCCGCCTGCACCTGACCGGGGAGGTGAGCTAGGCGCCGTACGGGTGCATCGCCATTGCCGGGTGCGGGTGCGGGTGCGTGGGGGGTTGTTCGCGCAGTTCCTCGCGCCCCTTCGAGCAAGCTGCCGCCTGTCCACCTGAGGGGCGCGGGGAACTGCGCGAACAACCCCCCACCCCCGGCAACAGTGAGGACCCCCGACGGCGCCTAGCCCTGCGGCGGAACCCAGGGACGCCCCTGCATCAGGTTGCCCAAACCCGACCAGGCGAAGTTCATCAGGGTGGACGCGGCCTCCCTGGCGGTGACCCCATCCGTGGCGTTCGCCCAGGCGGCGAGGGACTCGGCGGCGCCGACCAGGGCCTCGGCCAGGCCTGCGACCTCGCGCTCGGGGAGGTCGGGGTCCCGGTGGGCCGCACGGGCCGCCTCCGCGATCAGCTGGGTCACGAACGCGACGATCTCCTCGCGCATCGCGCTGACCTCGGCGGCGAAGCTCTCGCCGTGGGTGCGGGCCTGGAGGTGCAGCACGGACCAGCCGTCGGGGTGGTCCGCGGTGTGCGCGAAGAAGGCCTGGAGCCCGTCCCACAACTGGCGGTCGGCGGGCAGCCCCGCGCGGACCCCGGCACGCACGGCCTGGGTGAGGGCACCGGCCTCGCGGCGGATGCAGGCGGTGAAGAGGTCTTCCTTCGAGTTCAGGTACAGATAGACCAGCGGCTTGGACACGCCCGCGAGCTCGGCTATCTCGTCCATCGAGGCGGCCATGTAGCCGCGTTGGCCGAAGATCCGCACGGCGGCATCGAGCATCTGCTGCTCCCGAACCGCCCTCGGCATCCGTTTGGTCTTCACGGCACCCATGAGGGCCAGACTAGTTGGGCGCGGCAGCCCCGCCCTGCGCCCGCGCGGAGTCGTCCGCCACGTCCTCCTGGCTGCGGTTGGCGTCCAGGTTGGCCTTCATCCGGTCGACCCGGTGCACGATCTGCACGGAGGCCCGGTCCCGCTCCCTGCGCAGCACCACGAAGCTGATCGGCGCCGAGAGCACCAGAGCGAGCAGCATGACCCACAGGAAGTTGGAGTCGCCGAAGCCGCGCGGGAAGAGCCCGGAGTAGACGGCTCCCCAGACGACCACGAAGCAGCCGGCGAAGATGCCGAGGCGCATCAGCGTGTAGCGGAGCATCTCAATCCACTCTTCCGATTCCAAAAAGGGGCACCGTCCAGTGAAGCACGGTGCGGACCCGATCTTGCAGCGGGGTCAGGGCAGCGGCAGCAGCATGAAGATGTCGTCCCGGTCGTCACCGGGCGCGACCCGGATCGCGCCCGGTATACGGCCGACCTCCTTGTAGCCGCAGGAGCCGTAGAACCGCTCCAGACCGAGGCCGCCCCGGCAGGTGAGCCGGATGGCCTCGATGCCGTCGAGGCCGCGGGCGGCGTCGGCGGCGGCCTCGAGGAGGTCGCGGCCGTAGCCCCTGCCCTGGTGCCGGGGGTGGACCATCACCGTGTACAGCCACACCCAGTGCCGCATCAGCCGGTGCGTGTTGTGGGTGAGGAACGCGGTCGCCACGACCGCACCGGTCCCGTCCCGGCCCACCAGCAGCCGGGTGCGGCCCTCGGCCATCGCGACGAGGTGCCTGACCAGCTCGGGGCGTATCTCGTCCATGGCCACCGGCGGCACGAAGCCCACCGAGCCGCCCGCGTTCGACACGTCCGCCCACAGCGTGAGCACCTCGTCCCTGAGAGCGGGCGAGACCGCCGGGTCCAGCTCGAACGACAGCGTCACCGGCTCACACCCGCATCGGCTGCGGCGACTCCCGGCGCAGCGGGTCCGGGCCGTCGTACTCGCGGATGATCTCGTACCGCGTGTTGCGCTCCACGGGACGGAAGCCGGCGTCGCGGATCAGGTCCAGCAGGTCCTCGCGGGTCAGCTTGTTCGGGGTGCCGTAGTTGTCCGCGTCGTGCGTGATCTTGTACTCGACCACCGAGCCGTCCATGTCGTCGGCGCCGTGCTGGAGGGCGAGCTGGGCGGTCTGGACGCCGTGCATGACCCAGAAGACCTTGACGTGCGGCACGTTGTCGAAGAGCAGCCGGGAGACGGCGAAGGTCTTCAGGGCCTCGGCACCGGTCGCCATCTGCGTCCGGGCCTGCAGCCGGTTGCGTACCTTGCCGTCCTTCATGTCCACGAAGTCGTGCTGGTAGCGCAGCGGGATGAAGACCTGGAAGCCGTTCGTCTCGTCCTGCAGCTCACGCAGGCGCAGCACGTGGTCGACCCGGTGGCGGGGCTCCTCGATGTGGCCGTACAGCATGGTGCACGGGGTCTTCAGACCCTTCTCGTGCGCCAGGCGGTGGATGCGGGACCAGTCCTCCCAGTGGGTCCGGTGGTCCACGATGTGCCGGCGGACCTCCCAGTCGAAGATCTCCGCGCCGCCGCCGGTGAGGGACTCCAGACCGGCGTCGATCAGCTCGTCGAGGATCTCGGAGGCGGACAGCCCGGAGATGGTCTCGAAGTGGTGGATCTCCGTCGCCGTGAACGCCTTCAGCGAGACGTTCGGCAGGGCGGCCTTCAGCTCCCGCAGCGAGCGCGGGTAGTAGCGCCACGGCAGGTTCGGGTGCAGGCCGTTGACGATGTGCAGCTCGGTGAGGTTCTCCGACTCCATCGCCTTGGCGAGCTTGACGGCCTCCTCGATGCGCATCGTGTACGCGTCCTTCTCGCCCGGCTTGCGCTGGAAGGAGCAGTAGGCGCAGGAGGCCGTGCACACGTTGGTCATGTTGAGGTGCCGGTTGACGTTGAAGTGGACGACGTCGCCGTTCTTCCTCGTCCGCACCTCGTGTGCGAGACCGCCGAGCCAGGCCAGGTCGTCCGACTCGTACAGCGCGATGCCGTCCTCGCGGGTCAGCCGCTCACCGGAGCGGACCTTCTCCTCCAGCTCGCGCTTGAGCCCGACGTCCATGCCAACACCTTTCCTCGACAGCTCGACCAACCGTACTCCCCCGCCTCCAGGGCGAACGGCGCCCCCGGGCGCCCTCGCGCCTAGACCTCCTCGGGCAGCTCGCCGACCCGGTTCTCCCACTTCGTGGACAGCACGATCGTGGTACGGGTGCGGGACACGCCCTTGGTCCCGCTGAGCCGCCGGATGATCCTCTCCAGCCCGTCCACGTCGGCCGCCCGCACCTTGAGCATGTAGGAGTCGTCGCCGGCGATGAACCAGCAGTCCTCGATCTCGGGGAGCTCCTTCAGCCGCTGGGCCACGTCCTCGTGGTCGGCGGCGTCGGACAGCGAGATGCCGATCAGGGCGGTCACGCCGAGGCCGAGGGTGGCCGCGTTCACGGTGGCCCGGTAACCGGTGATGACACCGGCGGCCTCCAGCCGGTTGATGCGGTCGGTGACGCTGGGTCCCGACAGGCCGACGAGGCGTCCCAGCTCCGCGTAGGAGGCCCGGCCGTTCTCCCTCAGGGCCTGGATGAGCTGCCTGTCCACCGCGTCCATGCGATCGAAGCCTTCCCCTGGAAAAGTTCTGAACGTTCCTGAAGTGATGAGAGGTACTGCGACTTGCTCGACTACCGGACCGCTGCGCCGCCGCCCAGTTCGCCCTTCCAGCGCCGGTACAGACCGTGCCCGACGCCCGCCGCGTCCAGCACCCGCCCGGCGACGAAGTCCACCAGATCCTGGATGTGGGTCGCGCCCGCGTAGAAGGCGGGCGAGGCCGGCACCACGCTCGCCCCCGCGTCGTCGAGTGCGACCAGGTGCCGCAGGGTCTGACCGTTCAACGGGGTCTCCCGTACGGCGACGACCAGCGGCCGGCGCTCCTTCAGTGTGACGCTCGCCGTGCGCTGCAGCAGATCCTTGGACAGCCCGAGGGCGACACCGGCCACACAGGCGGTCGAGGCGGGCACGATCAGCATCCCCTTCGCCGGGTACGACCCCGAGGACGGCCCCGCCGCGAGATCCCCCGCGCTCCAGTACCGCACCGCGCTGACGTCCACGTCGAAGGTCCCGGGCTTGCCGTCGGCGCCCCGGGCCAGCCATTCCCGCAGGTCCTCCTGCCAGTGCGCGTCCCGGAACGAGATCCCCGTCTCGTCCAGCAGCGTCAGCCGCGAGGCCCGGCTGACCACCAGGTCGACGGCCTCCCCGGCGTCCAGCAGCGCCCGCAGCACGGCAGCCGCATACGGCGTCCCGGAAGCTCCGGACACCCCCACGATCCAAGGCGCGCGCTGCGTTTCTCCTGCGTTCACACCTTGAGCGTACCGGCGGACGAAAAGGTGCTCAGGCCGGGCCACCCGCGGCACCGCACCGTACTCAGACAGTCAGCCCTCGAACCAGAAGATCCAGCAGCGCGCACACGAACAGGGCAATGCCGATGAAACCGTTGACGCTGAAGAATGCCCTGTTCAGACGGGACAGGTCATGCGGGCGGACGATGCGGTGCTCGTAGCCGAAGGCGGCCGCGACGATCACCAGGCCCAGCCAGAAGAAGGCGCCGGCGTGGGTGGTCAGGGCGTACCAGACGAACAGGGCCGTGGTGACGGCGTGGCACGCCCGTGCGCCCCAGATCGCCGTCGGGACGCCGAAGCGGGCCGGGACCGACATGACGCCGATCTCGCGGTCGGTCTCGACGTCCTGGCAGGCGTAGATCAGGTCGAAGCCGCCGATCCAGATGCCGACGGCGAGGCCCAGGATCACCGCGTCCCAGGACCACTCGCCGGTGATCGCGAGCCAGCCGCCGACCGGGCCCATCGCCTGGGCGAGGCCGAGGATGGCCTGGGGGAAGTTCGTGAAGCGTTTCCCGTACGGGTAGACCACCATCGGGATCACCGCGATGGGGGCCAGGGCCAGGCAGAGCGGGTTCAGGAGGGCCGCCGCGCCCAGGAAGATCACCAGGGCGATCAGGGCGCCGGTCCAGGCGTGCTTCACCGACATCGCGCCGGTCACGAGCTCGCGGTGGGCCGTCCGGGGGTTCCGGGCGTCGATCTCGCGGTCGATGATCCGGTTGACCGCCATGGCGAAGGTGCGCAGGCCGACCATGCAGACGGTGACGAGGAGGAGCCGTCCCCAGTGGATGTTCTTGTCCCACTGGTACATCGCGGTCAGGGCGGCGATGTAGGCGAAGGGGAGCGCGAAGACCGAGTGCTCGATCATCACCAGACGCAGGAACGCCTTGGTGCGTCCCGGCTGCGGGAGTGCCGCGGAGGCGCTGCTCACAGGCCGTACTCCTTCCAGCGGCGGTCCACCAGGGCCGCCGTATCCGGGTCGGACTCCACCATGTCCGGCCATCCGCCGTCGCGCGTGTAGCCCTCCTCGGGCCACTTCTTCGTCGCGTCGATGCCCGCCTTGCCGCCCCAGAACTGCTGGTAGGAGGCATGGTCGAGGTGGTCGACGGGGCCTTCCACGACGGTCAGGTCGCGGGCGTAGTCCGTGTTGCCGAGGGCCCGCCAGGCGACCTCGTGCAGGTCGTGCACGTCGCAGTCGGAGTCGACGACCACGATCAGCTTGGTGAGGGACATCATGTGGGCCCCCCAGATCGCGTGCATGACCTTCTGTGCGTGCTTCGGGTACTTCTTGTCGATCGAGACGATCGCGCAGTTGTGGAAGCCGCCGGCCTCGGGCAGGTGGTAGTCCACGATGTCCGGGACGATGATCTTCAGCAGGGGGAGGAAGAAGCGTTCCGTGGCGCGGCCGAGCGGGCCGTCCTCCGTCGGGGGCCTGCCCACCACGATCGACTGGAGCAGCGGGCGCTTCCGCATCGTCACGCAGTCGATCTTCAGCGCCGGGAACGGCTCCTGCGGCGTGTAGAAGCCGGTGTGGTCGCCGAAGGGGCCCTCCGGGAGCATCTCGCCGGGCTCCAGCCAGCCCTCCAGGACGACCTCGGCGTTCGCGGGGACCTGGAGCGGGACGGTCTTGCAGTCGACCATCTCGATGCGCTTGCCGGCGATGAACCCCGCGAAGAGGTACTCGTCGATGTCGCCGGGGAGGGGCGCGGTGGAGGCGTAGGTGACGGCCGGGGGGCAGCCGAAGGCGATCGCCACCGGGAGGCGTTCACCGCGCCGGGCCGCCACCTGGTAGTGGTTCCGGCTGTCCTTGTGGATCTGCCAGTGCATGCCGATGGTGCGCTTGTCGTGCCGCTGGAGGCGGTAGAGCCCGAGGTTGCGGATCCCGGTCTCCGGGTCCTTGGTGTGGGTGAGCCCCAGGTTGAAGAAGGAGCCGCCGTCCTTCGGCCAGGTGAACAGGGCCGGGAGCCGGTCGAGGTCCACGTCGTCGCCGTGCAGGACGACTTCCTCCACGGGCGCTTCCTTCACCTTCTTCGGCGGCACGTGCGCCATCGCGCCCAGCTTCCCGAACGCCTCGCGCACGCCCACGAACCCGTGCGGCAGCTCGGGCCGCAGCAGCCCGCCGATCTTCTCGGAGATCTCGCCGTACGACTTCAGGCCCAGTGCCTTCAGCAGCCGCCGGTCGGTCCCGAAGACGTTCATCGCGAGGGGCATCGCCGAGCCCTTCACGTTCTCGAAGAGCAGCGCCGGTCCCCCGGACTTCTGCACCCGGTCGACGATCTCCCCGACCTCCAGATACGGGTCGACCTCGGCCTTGATGCGCTTGAGGTCTCCCTCGCGCTCCAGCGCCCTGAGCAGGGAGCGAAGATCGTCGTAAGCCATGTGTCCCAGTATCTGTCACCCGCTACCCTGGGCCCGTCACCGGGGCCCACTCACATCTCGGAAAGAGCGCACACCGATGCTCAGGTATCTGCCGTTCCTGCTGGTCCTGGCGTTGTGGATCTACGCCTTCGTGGACTGCCTGAACACCCCCGAGGAAGAGGTGCGGCACCTGCCGAAGGTGGTGTGGGTGATCATCATCCTGCTCTTCGGCGAGGTGCTGGTGGGCCCGGTCGCCTGGCTGGTCACCGGCAAGGCGCGGCGCGCCCCCGAGACGGGCTCCGCGCCCACTCCGTTCTCCACGGGACGCCGCGACACCGCCACCACCTGGGTCGCCCCCGACGACAACCCCGAGTTCCTCAAGTCCCTCGACAAGGACGACCCGAAGAGCGACTGACACATGGAACTCCGGCTGCTCGTCACCTTCGAGAAGGTCGCCACGGTCCTGAGCTTCACCCGTGCGGCGGCCGAACTGTCGTACGCGCAGTCCAGTGTGACGAGCCAGATCCGCACCCTGGAGTCCGACCTGGGCGTCGAGCTGTTCGACCGGCTCGGCAGCCGCATCCGGCTCACCGAGGGGGGCGAGCGGCTGCTGCCCTACGCCCGGCAGATCATCGAGCTGGCCGAGGAGGCCCGGGCGGCCGTCACCGGACCCGAGGAGCCGTCCGGCACCCTCACCGTCGGCACCATGGAGTCCCTGACCTCCTACCGGCTGCCCCCGCTGCTGGAGTACTTCCACCACCGCCACCCGAAGGTGCGGCTCGCCCTGCGCACCACCATCGGCGACGAGACCCGGCAGGCGCTGCGGCAGGGGACGTACGACGTCGGTTTCCTGATGGAGGAGGAGACCGAGCATCCGGGTCTGGAGAGCGCGGTGCTGGCGGTGGAGCCGCTGACGCTGGTCGCGGCGCCCGGACACCCGCTGGCCGGAGGGCCGGTCACTACGGCCGACCTGACCGGGCAGGCTCTGCTGGCCACCGAGCCCGGCTGTGCCTACCGGGACCTGTTCGAGCGGGAGCTGACGGCGCTGAAGCCGGTGGAGTTCATGGAGTTCGGCACGATCGAGGCCACCAAGCGCGCGGCGGCGACCGGCCTCGGGACGGCGCTGCTGCCCGAGGTGACGGTCGCCGCCGAACTCGCGGAGGGCTTGCTGGTACGGCTCGACTGGGAGCCTCCGTTCACGCTTCGCACGCAGCTGGCGTGGCGGTCCGGGAAGCGGCTTCCCGCTCATGCGCGGCTGTTCGTGGAGCAGGCGCGGCGGCTCGTGGCCGAGCAAGGGTGACCTTCAGGCTCGCCGTCACGATCAGCGGGACGCCCAGGGCCTGGACGAGGCCGATGTGGTGGCCGTACACCGCCCAGTCCATCACCATCGCCACGGCCGGGTAGACGAAGGCGAGTACGGCGATCTTCGCGGTGGGCAGCTGGGCGTAGGCGGCGTACATGAGGACGTACATCACGCCGGTGTGGATGAAGCCGAGCCCGAGCAGCCAGCCCCAGTCCCAGCCCGTCCCGCGCATCGCGCCGAAGTCGGCGAACGGGAGCAGCAGCGGGATGCCGACCAGGACCTGGACGAGGGCGATCAGATGCGGGCGTACCCCGGTGATCCGCTTGGTGACCAGGGTGGACAGGCCGTAGAGGAGGGCGGCGAGCAACGCCTGGCCGATGCCGGTGAGGTAGGCACCGCCGCCGGTGAAGTCGGCGGGGGTCACGCCGGAGACCAGGATCAGGCCCGCGAAGGCGACGGCGATCCAGCCGACGCGGGCGGCGGTGAGCCGTTCACGGAAGAGGAGGGCGCCGAGGAGGACCACGTAGAAGGGCTGCGTGTGGTAGACCACGGTGGCCACGGAGATGGACGTGTTCTCGTACGACTGGAACAGCAGCACCCAGTTGAAGACGATGAACACCCCGCCCAGGACGGCGAGTCCGAGGGTTCGCGGGGTGAAGCCGTGGTCGCGCAGCCAGCCGCGTGCGACGACGTAGCCGCCGAGGGCGAGAGCGCCGAACAGGACGCGGAAGAAGACGACGTCGAAGGGCGAGGCGCCCGATTCGACGACGAAGACGCCGAGGGTGCCGGACAGCATCATCGCGGTGGTCAGCTGGGCCGTGCCCTTGTGCTCTGAGGTCATGCCGTCGAAGCTACGAGCGGCCGCCGGTGCCGGTCCACGCGCTGGTGGGGCGTCCTGCCGATGGGGGCATCGGAGGTGCCGATGGGCGCAGGTCGCACGCCCTCACTGGAAGACGGCCACCGGGTACTGGAGCACGACCTCGCGGGTGCCGGAGCGCCAGCTCGTCACCTTGCCCAGGCAGTGGGCCTGGAACTCGCCCTCGGGCAGCTGCCGGTCCGGGGTGCGCAGCCCCTCGACGCGCAGGACGACCCGCAGGTGCGCGGCCTGCTCACCGTCTCCGTAGGGGGCCCGCATCACCAGCGTCTCCCCCTGGGTGCCCTGCGCCTCGAACCGGCCGGTGATCATGACGAACTCGCCGATCTCGCTGAGCACCACCTCGTCGTCGGCCGCGTGCGCGAGCAGTGCGCGGTTCGGCGTGACCGTTCCGGACTCCCGCCGCAGCCGTACCCGGACGAGCGCGTCCCCCCGCTGCAGGACGGACAGCAGCAGGCCGATCACCGAGATCGGCTCGCTGTTCTCGACGTACTTGGCGACCACCTCGGTGGTTCTGCCACCGGTCAGCTGGAACAGCAGGGACACCAGCGGAATCACCGCCAGACAGCCGGTGTTGCGGACCCGCCGCTCCTCGACCTCCCGGCGCAGCGCCGACCGGTAGTTGCCCATCTTGAACAGGCCCATGACGGCGTCGTTGTCCAGGTACAGCGGAAGGTAGTTGGGGTCCTCGGGTGCCTTCCTGGCCCTCCGGAGGGCCTGCCGTACGACGAGCACGGCCAGCACGAGCAGGCCGGCGAAGGCCGCCAGCCACCATGTCATCGCGCCCCACCAGGCGCTCCACCAGGTGCCGTCAAGAACAGCCACGGATCTCCTTGAACGCGGTGGACAGGGACGAGTCGTGGGCGTCGACCATGCGGCCGCCGGTCACCGAGGCGACCTGCCGCAGCTCCGCCGTGTCGGCGTCCCCGAAGTGGACGGGATAGGTGCGCACCGCGCGGACGTCGGCGGGGCGGGCCTTGTAGCGGCTGACGAACGTGGCGCGGCCGATGCCCGCGTTGTTCTCGCCGTCGGTCATCAGCACGATGGACACCGCCCGCCCGGGGTCCTCGCGCACGGCCCGCTCGGCAGTGGCGTAGCCGTGGTCCAGGGCGGACCAGATCGCCGTGGAGCCGTCGTAGCCGCCGCCGGCGACGAAGTCCTCCAGCCGGGTGAGGTCGGCCGCGCCGTGGACGGTGACCGTGCGCTCGTCCAGGGGCCGGCCGCCGAAGCGGACCGCGGTCAGCCGCTCGCCCTGGTAGAAGCGGACGAACTTGGCCACGGCCGAGGAGTCCGCCCCGCTCAGGCCCGCGAACGCGGTGCGCAGCGCGGTCGTACGGGCGCCGCGCATGGAGTCGGAGAAGTCGAGCAGGAAGATCACCTGGTCGGCGACGCGGCGCCGGGGGTCGCCGTAGTCGTCCAGGAGCCGGTCCAGGACGGCCGGGTCGTCGGGGAAGTAGAGCGCGTTGTCCAGGGGCGCCCTGAGCCGTTCGTCGCGGTGGACGGCGGTGTTGACCGGGCGGCGCAGGGTGCGCCGCATGATGTCCCGCTGGTGGCCGGCGTCCGTCAGCCACTCCACCACCCGGTCGTAGGCGTCCCGGCGGGCGGGGTCGAGCAGGAGCAGGGGGTAGTCGGACAGGACCATGCCGTCGGCGGGGTGGACGATGTCGAGCGGCTGCCCGAGCCGCCCGGAGGCGTTCAGGGTCAGCAGCTCGGACTCGTAGGTGATCAGGGCGTTGGTGCGGCCGGGGTGGCCGGCGAAGGCGTCGAGCAGGTCGTGGGAGGTCTCGGCGGTGAGGCTCTGGCCGGAGCGGAAGCCGCGCAGCCGGTCGCAGCTGACGTCCTCGGGGCGCAGCGCTCCGCCGGTGCCGGCCGCGGCGGTGGCGACGCCGACGAGCGCGGCGAGGCCGCTGTTGCTGTGCCGGGGGTCGGCCATGCCGAAGCGGACAGTGCCGGTGGCGGCGGCGTCGGCGATGTCCGCCCAGGACAGGCGTCCGCCGGGCACCTCGGGGCGCAGCCGCCGTGCCACGTCCTGGGTCAGGCCGACCACGACCGGCGAGCGCATGATCGAGGTGCGCTGCACGCCGGTGGCCGGGGTGGCCCCGGCGGGGGCCTGCTTCGCCCGGAGCCGGAGGTAGCGGTCGGAGGAGAGCCAGGCCAGGTCGTAGGAGTGGCGGCCGGTCAGCAGGGTGTCGCCGGCGTCGTTGGTCGGCCTGTAGTCCATGTCCAGGCGGACCCCGGTGTCCTCGCGCAGCTGGTCCAACAGGGGTTTCATGTCGGCGAGTTCGTCGCTGGCCAGCACGCGCAGGGTGGTGTCGGGGCCGCTGCCGCCGCCGGAGCAGGAGACCAGGGCGGCGAGGAGGATCAGGCAGAGGGCGAGGCCGAGGGGCCGGGCGCCCGCTTGGCGTGCGGTCACGGCGCCTCCCCGCCGGCCGCCGACTGCGCGACCGGGGCACAGTCCCCGACCACCTCGATCATCCGCTCCAGCAGTTCGAGGCGGGGCAGTACGGCCTTGGTGTCGTCGGCCGAGAGGACGGGTGCCTGGATGTGGCGGGCGCGCAGGAACCGGCTCAGCGCGTCACTGGTGGAGGCGGCACCGGCGGCGTCGCGGACCCGGAAGCCCAGTTCCATCGCGCGCTTCTGCAGGGCCGGGTCCGTGGTGATCAGGTCGCCGAGCCGGCTGCCCTGCGGGGTGAGCGCGATGAGCTGGGGTTCGGTGACAGTCTGCGCCGACGGGTAGAGCAGGACGCGCTCGCTGTCGACGTGGCCGGAGTCCGCCCGGGCGGCGAGCTGGTGGGCCAGGAACTGGTGCTCGTAGATGACCGCGATCGGGGAGATGCTCTTGCCCTCGGCGGAGACGTAGGTCTCGTTCTTCTCCGAGGACGGCATGCCCTGGTCGTTGAGCAGCAGCCGGATCCGCTCGGCGAAGCGGGTCGCCTCGGTCACGTTCTGCGGGATGTTGTCGTGGTTCCACACGTAGGAGACCAACCCCAGGTACGTGCCCGCCGAGTTGGCCTCGCAGATGTCGGAGGTCTGGGCGAGCACCTTGTTGCCGTTGTGGATGCCGTGCCGCTCGACACCGAGGCCGTCCCAGCGCCGTCCGTCGGCGGTCGTCCGCAGGAACTTCTGCATGTCGAGCGAGTAGTAGAGCGGCTTCGCCCCGGCGGGCACGCCCGGCAGCGGGTTGGCGATCCCGGCCTCCTGCAGCGTCTCGGCGTACTCGCGGTACGTGCCGAGCACGATCGGGCTGACGAACGGGCGGTACGTCGTCGCCGGGTGGCCCTCGGCCGCGCGCCGTCTGGTGATCAGGTCGGCGGCGGGCTGCCCGGAGGGGAAGACCACGTCGTAGCTGTCGTAGTTCTGGGCGGCGATGCCGCGCGAGCCCATGCGGGTGATGTGCACCCGGAAGCCGTGCCGCACGAGGAGCCGCTGGACCTCGGGATCCTCGAAGTAGTCGGCCTTCGAGGCCATCTTGGCCTCGATCGTGACGATGCGCGTGAACGGCAGGGTGACATGCCCCTGGACGAACACCACGAGCGCGCAGAGCGCCGTGGCGGCCGCGACGGCGCGCGGGGCCAGCCGGCGCACGCGGGAGCGCGGGCTGGGTAAGACCGTCGGAGCGCCGACCTTCAGGCGGGGCTCACCGGTACGACGAGGTCTGTCGGTCTCTGTTCTCTGCGTGGCCACCCGGTACTCCTGCGTGAGCGGGGGCAGGATCGTCCGCAGCCGGGGAGACTCCGGCCCGAACGCTCAACGAACGGGCACCAAAAGGAATGTGAAGGTCTGTCAGGGCCTCGGGTCAGCCCTGTCGGGAACCCGGGTCGGGGGTGTTCAGGACGAGGTCGAGCAGCCCCGGGAAGCGCGCGTCGAACTCCGTCCGGCGCAGCCGGTTGACCCGCTTGGGCCCCTCGTCCCGCTGCTCGACGAGACCCGCCCCGCGCAGCACCGCGAAGTGGTGACTGAGGGCCGCCTTGCCGACCGGCACGTCGAAGCTGCCGCAGCTGCGGGACCACTCGGCGGACCCGGCCAACTCCCTGACCAGGGCGAGGCGTACGGGATCGGCGAGGGCGGCGAGCGCGGTGAGGACGGGCACCTCGTCCGGGTGGGTGTGCTCCGGGGCGGCCCGGTGACTGCTCGCGGCCATGCCGCCCTCCTCGCTGCCGTGTCCCGCTCGCACGCCTGCCGAGTGTGCGCTTGCCGAGTGTTCGATGAAAATCATACACTCGCGAGTGTTCGCTTTTCATTGAACACTCTCCCGAGTCGGAGGTACGGCATGCGCGCGGTCGAGTTCCAGGAGTACGGCGGTCCCGAGGTGCTGAAGGCGGTGACGGCCGAGGCGCCCGAGCCCGGCCCCGGCCAGGTGAGCATCGAGGTGGCCTACACGGGCGTGAACTTCGCCGACCTGAAGGCCCGCGCGGAGGGCTACCGGGTGCCGCGGCTGCCGTACGTCCCCGGCCTCGAGGTCTCCGGCCGGATCCGCGCACTCGGCGCGGGCGTCACCGGCCTGGCCGTCGGCCAGGAGGTGGCGGCGCTGACCGAGGGCGGGGCGTACGCCGAGGTGGCCGTGGCCGACACGACCACCGTCTTCCCGCTCCCCGCGGGCATGGACCTGCGCACGGCGGCCACGCTCCCGACGGTCCTGCCGACGGCCTACGCCCTGATCCACACGGTCGGCCGGCTGCAGCCCGGCGAGACGGTCCTCGTCCAGGGAGCGGCGGGCGGCGTCGGCACGGTGGCCGGCCGACTGGCCCGGGCAGCGGGTGCCGGGACGGTGTTCGGCGTGGTGTCCTCGGCGGCGAAGGCGGCCTACGCCAAGGAGCACGGCTACGACGAGGTGTTCGTCGGCGCCTTCCAGGACCCGGTGCGGCAGGCCACCGGCGGCCGGGGCGTCGACCTGGTCCTGGACCCCGTCGGCGGCGACACCCTGCGCGCGGGCCTGGCCTCCCTCGCCCCCTTCGGCCGCCTGGTCTCCTTCGGCAACGCAAGCTCCGCCGAGCCGTGGACCGTGGGCCAGCCCGAGCTGTACCCGCTCGGCATCTCGGTCTCCGGCTTCTCCATCCTGACCCTCGCGAGGACGGCCCCGGCCGAGCTGCGCCGCCTGTCCGAACAGGCCTTCGCCAAGGCGGTCGACGGCACGGTGGCCCTGCCGGTCACGGCCGAGTTCCCGCTGGCGGAGGCGGCCGAGGCACACCGGCTGATGGGCGCCCGGACGAGCACGGGGAAGCTGTTGCTCCGCGTGAACGCCTAGGCGCCCCACCTCACGTCCTCGACCAGCTCTGGGAGGCGGCCCCCGACTGGCAGGTCGCCTCGGCCGTCCCGCCGCCGAAGGCGAGGTCGAGGCAGCCGCCGTCGTAGACGGTGCGCAGGGAGTTGCCGGAGCCCGTCTTCCACAGGCGGACACTGCTGCTCTGGGAGCAGTCGCCGACGAAGACGGCCTGGCCGTTGCCGTTCGCGCTCAGGCACGCGCCGGTCGACACGTTGACGACCTTGACGCTGCCGCCGGAGGCGCTGCGGAAGGTCCACTTGGCGGACGAGTCCGAGCAGTCACCGAGGCCCGTGGAGCCGTAGACCTGGATCAGGCACTTGCCGTTCTCGCCGTTCTTGAGCCGGAAGGAGCCCGTACCGGGGCTGGTCGTGGAGGTCCCTCCGGAGGAGGAACCGCCGGAGGAGGAGCCGCCCGAAGAACCGCCGGAGGAGCCGCCGGAGCTGCTGGAACCGCCGGACGAGCCGCCCGAGCCGGATCCCGAGGTACCGCCGGTGCTGCCGCTGCCACCGCCCGCCGAGCCCGAGCCACCGGAGTCGCCCGAGGCACCCGAGCCCTCCTTGCCGCCGCCCGAATCTCCCTTGCCCGGCTTCTTCTTGGCCGCGGGAGAAGCCGACCCCTTCCCGCCCGGCTTCCCGCTGCCCGACGGGCTCGCGGAGGACTGGCCGGGCGCCTGATCGGCCGACGCGGACACGGAGGCCTCGGGGGTGCCCGCGGTGTCCTTCCGGCCGGAGTCGGTGGCGTACGGCAGGAGCTGTAAGGCCAGCGTCGCCGTACCGACGACGACCACGGCCGGCACGACGGCCAACAGGATGCGCGTACGACGCCGTTCGCGGGGCCGCTCGGCCGGCCGCTGCTTCGCGCCGGGCCGTACGACCACCTCGGGCTCCGACCCGGCCTCCGCTTCCGGCCCGGATGCCGGCTCCGCCTCCGGCACCTCCGTCACCTCCGGCACCTGCGCCGCGAACGCCGCCCGCGCGGTCAGCCGTTCGGTGAGGGACCCGGGCCACAGCGGGGGCTCCGACGGGCCCCGCCCGGCGGCCAGTTCGACGAGCTCGGCGGCGGTGGGCCGGCCCTCGGGATCCTTGTCCAGACAGGACGCGACGACGGCGGCCAACTCCGCGTCGGCTTCCCGCAGTTCTGCCAGATCGGGCTGCTCGTGCACGATCCGGTACAGCACGCCGTGCCCGGACTCGTCACCGAAGGGCGGCCGGCCGCTGGCCGCGAACGCGATCACCGATCCCAGCGCGAACACGTCCACCGCACCGGTCAACCGCCTTGCCCCCGACGCCTGTTCGGGAGACATGTAGGCGGGAGTCCCCACCACCATGCCGGTCCGGGTCAGCTGACTCTGCTCGGCGGCCCGGGCCACACCGAAGTCGATGAGGGTGACCCCCTCCAGGGTCAGCATGACGTTCGACGGCTTGACGTCCCGGTGCACCATGTCCAGCTCGTGCACCGCCGCCAGCCCCGCCGCCGCCTCCCGCAGCAGCAGCCACAGCGCCCCGGGCGGCAACGGCCCGCCGTGCGCCTCCACGGCCTCGCGCAGGGTCAGCCCCGGCACGTACGCGGTGGCGAACCACGGCGGCCGGGCGGCCCGGTCACCCGCGAGCAGCGGCGCGGTGGCCCCGGCAGGCAGCCGGGAGAGGTTGTCCAGCTCGTGCCCGAAGCGCCGTACGAAGTCCTGGTCCTCACCCACCACGGAGGGCAGTACCTGTTTGACGGCCGCGTACCGGCCCTCGTGCACGCCCAGGTAGACCCGCCCCATGCCGCCGGCCCCGAGCCGGCCGAGCAGCGGGATCGGTCCGATCCGCCGAGGATCGTCGTCCTCCAGCGGCTCGACCCCGTTCTGTTCCCCGTTCAAGTCTCTCCCCCTGAGTTCAGCGTGCCCACGAGCCGAGGCCTGGCAGGCACTACCTACCAGGCAGTAAGCTGTTCCGAAATAAGTTTCTAGAAAAGTATTCCAGAATGAGCCGCAAACAACAGCGCGGGGAAGCCACCGTGGAGCAGCTGCTGGACGCCGCGCTGCGCGTGTACGCCGAGGCGGGCGACCAGGGCCTGACGGTCGGTGCCGTCACCAGGGCGAGCGGGGTCAGCCTGGGCAGCCTCTACCACCACTTCGGCAGCATCGACGGCCTGCTGAACGCGCTGCTGCTGCGCTGGCTGGGGCGGCTGCTGGACGAGCTGGTCAAGGCCCTGGAGGGCACCCGCACCGCCCACACCGGCATCCGGGCGCTGGTCACGGCCTACCTGCGCTTCGTCCAGGAGCACCGGGAGGCCGCCCTGCTCCTGCACTCCTCCTACGCCGACCGAGCGGGCATGGCCGACGGCAAGCGCCTGCGCGACGCCCAGGAGGCCCGCCTGTCCCCCCTCGCCGCCTGGGCCCAGAGATACGTCGCCTCCGGCGAACTCGCCCCGTTGCCGCCGGCGTTGCTCGAATCGCTGATCCTCGGCCCGGTGATCGGCATCTCCCGCCGCTGGCTCTCCGGCATCGACGACGTCGACCTCGACGAGGCGGCGGTGATTCTGCCCGACAGGATCTGGCGGTCGGTCGGCGCGGAGCCGAAGTGAGCGCCGTCCAGGCGTACATGAAGAGGCCGGGCCGGCCCGCACCCGTCTCGAACGGATGCGGACCGGCCCGACCTGCTCGACGCAACGAGCTGCGGATCAGCTCCAGCGCTGGCGCGGGGCGCCCGCGTCGGGAGCGGTGACGACGGCCCCGCTGGGCGCCAGCCCGAGGGTGAGCCCGGTCGCCTTGTTCTGCAGGTGCCAGCCCGAGGCGTCGTTGCTCTCGTACCACCTCTGGTAGTTGCCGCCGTTGCACGCACCCACGTAGACGGCGCCGTTGCTGTTGCTGTCGAGGCACTTCCCGGTGAGGTGGTGCTTCATGGTGAAGGAGCCGTCGGACTGCTTGTTCTCGTCCCACTTCATGCTCGCCCCGGTGGCAGAGGTCGTACGGACCTTGCCGTTGAAGTAGGCCAGGTACTCGCCGTTGCTCTTGCTCTTCCAGGTGACGGCGTGGTCGGCGGCGAACGCCTGCCCCGTCCCCGCAAAGGCCAACGCCGGGGCGAGGAATGCCGCCGCGACGAACTTGCCCACCAAACGCTTCTTCATGGAGTTCCCCGTTCACAGGTCGAATGTCGTGTCCGGCGGCAACGGCTGCCTCACCTGCGGGTGTAGACCGGTGAGCGGCGAGTGCGCTGTGCTCACCCGAGGGTGAGGGGTGACAGCGGTCGACATGCCGAATCGATCATTGAGGTCGGTGTCACGCTACCCCGACGCGATCACCCCCAGCAATGCGTTAACGCAGCCGCGACGACGCCAGGATCGACAGCAGGTGGGCCGGGACCATCAGCCAGGTGATCGCGGCCAGGCCGACCAGCGCCCAGCGGGTCACCTCCACCCCGCCCGTAAGTGTGTCCCCGACCGCCGCCGCCAGCAGGACCAGGGACGCCTCGATGCCGTTCGTCACGCGGTGGATCTTGAAGGCCGCCGCCAGCCGCCGCACCGTGGCCACGCCCTGCGACCGCGGCCGGGTCGACTCGTCGTCGGCCACCCCGAGCCCGCGCCGGGCCCGGGCCACGTCCACCAGGTCGGTCGAGGCCTTCAGCAGGACCACCCCGAGTGCGGTGGCGATGCCGAGCGAGAGCCAGCCGCCGAGGCCGTTCTCCGCCGCCCGGAACCCGATCCCCACCATCAGCGCCGCGTCCGCGAGGTACGCCCCGAGCCGGTCCACGTAGATGCCGGTCGCGCTGTTCTGCCCCTTCCAGCGGGCGACCTCGCCGTCCACGCAGTCGAAGAGGAGGAACAGTTGCATGAGGACGACGGCCAGGACCGCACCGGTCGGGCCGGGGATCAGGAGGGCTGCGCCGGAGGCGATTCCGCAGACCACCATGGTCCAGGTCAGCTGGTCCGGGGTGACCGGGGTACGCACCAGTTGTCGGGTGAACCGCAGCGAGACCCTGCGCATGTACAGCCGGCCCGCCCAGTGCTCGCCGTTGCGGCTCGCCAGCTTGGCGTACGGCTGGCAGACCTCCCGCAGCTCCTCCAGAACCGGGGCAGCGACCATGGGCGTTCCCTCCCGCGCGATGTGATCGGGCCAGGGTACAGAGGCGGTTCGGGCCACCCGAACGCGGGCGCTGCGCGTTGCCCGGGCACCCTCACCGGGGAACAGTGAGGACATGGATCAGCAACAGGCCCGCGCCTGGCTCGCCACCGCCGTCGCCGAGGCCCGCGCCGGACTCGCCGAGGGCGGCATCCCGATCGGCGCCGCCCTCTACGGCCCGGACGGCACCCTGCTGGGCCGTGGCCACAACCGCCGCGTCCAGGACGACGACCCCTCGATGCACGCGGAGACGGCGGCCTTCCGGGCGGCGGGACGGCAGCGCACGTACCGCGGCACGACCATGGTGACCACTCTCTCCCCCTGCTGGTACTGCAGCGGCCTGGTCCGCCAGTTCGGGATCTCGCGTGTGGTGATCGGCGAGGCGGCCACCTTCCACGGCGGCCACGACTGGCTCGCCGGGCACGGTGTGGAGATCGTGCTGCTGGACGACCCCGAGTGCGTCGGCCTGATGCGCGCCTTCGTCAAGGACAACCCCGCTCTGTGGAACGAGGACATCGGTGAGTGAACCGCGGATTCCGACCATCGATCTCCGCCCCTGGCTGTCCGGCGACGCCGAGGCCCGGGCGGCCCTCGCCCGTACCGTCGACCAGGCCCTCCGGACCGCCGGGTTCCTGCTGGTCACCGGGCACGGCGTCGAGCCGGAGCTGCGCGCGCGGATCCGTGCGGCCGCCCGGGACTTCTTCCTGCTGCCCAAAGAGGTCAAGCGGCGGTACGAGGCCAAGGTCGGCGGGCGCGGCTGGCTGGGTCCGGGCGCCGAGGCCAACGCGTACGCGGAGGGCACCGAGACCCCGCCCGACCTGAAGGAGTCGCTGACCTTCGCCACGCACGAGCCCTTCGAGGACCCGGTCGTCAACGCCGAGTGGTACGCGCCGAACGTGTGGCCGGCGGAGATCCCCGGGCTTCGCTCGCCGTGCGAGGAGTACCTCGCCAGGATGGCCGGGCTGGAGAAGGAACTGCTGTCGCTGCTGGGGTACGCCCTCGGGCTCGAACCCGACTTCTTCTCCCGGCACATGGACCGTCCGACGTACGGCTTCAACATCAACTGGTACCCGGGGACCGAGGTCGTCGGCGAGCCCGAGCCCGGGCAGTTCCGGATCGGGCCGCACACCGACTTCGGCACCGTCACCGTCCTCGACCGGCAGGCGGGCAAGGGCGGCCTGCAGGTCTACACGGACGAGGGCGGCTGGGAGGACGCGCCCTACGATCCGGCGGCCTTCACCATCAACATCGGTGACCTGATGGCCCGGTGGACCGGCGACCGGTGGCGGTCGGGGCGGCACCGGGTGCTGCCGCCGCCCGCCGACGCGCCCGGCGAGGAGCTGATGTCGCTGGTCTACTTCGGCGAGTGCACCCCGGGCACGCTGGTGGAGTCCGTGCCGGCGCCGGTGGGCCGGGTGGCGTACCCGCCCGTCGACTCGCACGTGTACCTGCGGGAGAAGCTGACCTCGATCGCCGTCGAATGAACCCCCATCCGATCACCATGGGTTAATCACTTCCGCGTTCGGCCCGCCATCCGTTCCGTTGAAATGCCCCGGTCGGGCATGTCCCGGCCGCGTCCGACGGCATTCCCTTGAAGGGGGCCCACATCACAGGGCCCCCTTCTGCGATCGGAGACGCGTGCGAATCACTGACATCCAGCGCTGCGAGGTCCGGCCGGGACGGCTCGTCGAGTGGACGCTGAGTCCGGCCACCGTCGCCACGGCGGAGGGGCTGCCGGAGGACTCCCGGCCGCCGGCCTACATCCAGGAGTCGCACATCAGAACCGCCAGGTCCGTACGGGACGGCGGGCTGTTCGTACCGACCTGGATCGGTACGGCCTTCGACCTGCCGGGCCGGGTCGACCTCGACGTGCTCCAGGAGTCCCTGCGGGCCTGGACGCTGCGGCACGAGACGCTGCGCAGCGGCTTCCGCTGGGCGGACGACCGGTTGGGCCGGTTCACCCTCGACGCCGGTGACGTGTCCCTGCGGCGCGAGACGGTCGGTGACTTCGGCGACGCGGACGCCCTGGCCCGGCACCTGCAGGACCGATTCGACGCCGTCGCGGACGCCCTGCGCTGGCCGAACCTCATCTACACGGCGGTCGTCCGGGACGACTCGACCAGCGTGTACATGGCCTTCGACCACAGCAACGTGGACGCCTACTCCCTGCACGGCATCCCCGCCGAGGTCCACGAGCTGTACGCGGCGGGCCTGCGGGGGCGCGGACCCGTGGTGCGGACGCCGGCCGCGAGTTACGTCGACTTCTGCGAGCTGGAGCGGGCGGACGCCGACCGCATCGACGGCGGCCACGAGATCGTCGCGCGCTGGCGGGAGTTCGTCCGGCGGTGCGACGGAACGCTGCCGAGCTTCCCCGTCGACCTCGGCCTCGAACCCGGCGGTCCGCTGCCGCCGCAGAAGATGATCTGCGAGCCGCTCGCGGACGCGGACTCGGCCGCCGCGTTCGAGGCGTACTGCCGGCCCCACGGCGGCAGCCTGGTCGGCCTGCTGGCGGCCACCGGTCTGATCGTCCACGAACTCGGCGGGCAGTCCGTGTACCGGACGGTGGTGCCGTTCCACACCCGGGTGAAGTCCCGCTGGAGCGACTCGGTGGGCTGGTTCGTGGGCGGCGCCCCGATCGAGGTGCCCGTGGCCGGCACTCCCGATCTGCCCAGCACGCTACGGGCCGTGCGGGCCGAGCTGCAGGCGGGCCGGTCACTCGCGCGCATGCCGCTCGCCCGGGTGCTGAAGCTGCTCGGCGCGGAGTTCCGGCCGACCTCCCCCGACCTGTACTCGATCGTCTCGTTCCTGGACGCCCGCGGCATCCCGGGCGCCGCGCGGTGGGCCGAGCAGAAGGCGTACGCGCTGCTGCGGGTGTCGTACGGCGACCAGGTGTGCGTGTGGGTCACCCGGCTGCACGACGGCCTGTGGGTGGCGAGCCGCTATCCGGACACCGACGTGGCGGCCAAGAACATGCGGCTGTACGTCGAGCGGCTGCGGGATCTGGTCACGGCGACGGCGTCGCGACCCGGTCAAATTTCGTAACCCAACGGACATCACTGACCCTGGTCAGTGACAACTACCCCTTTCTACACTGCTGTTGAGGGGGGAATGCGGTGCACAGACGGTTGCACGGGCGCGGAGCGCTGTTCGACGTCGATCCGGCCGGTCTCGCGCCCCGGCTCGTGGGCCTGCGCCCCCACCAGCACCGTGGTCATCCGTTCGAGCACCCGGGCGAGCTGCCCTTCGTGGTGCTCACGGGCGCCCGCGGGCTGGGCAAGAGCGCGGTGCTGGCCGAGTTACGGGACGCCTACAAGGGCCACACGCCGGTCGCGCTGATCGACTGCGCGGAGGAACAGTTCGCGAGGCCGCCCGCGGAGCGGCCCGCCGAGTCGTGGTCGCCGGTGGCGCAGGCGCTGCTGGTGATCGCCGAGCAGTTGGCGGCGCCGGTGACGGGCGCCGGGCGGATCACCTTTCCGCGGCTGATGTCGGGCCTGGTGGCGGTGGCCGCGAGCGGCTGGGGCGACGCCGACTCGGAGCGGATCCGCCGGGAGGTCGAGCGGATCCTGCTGCTGAACGAGAGCGGCTCGTGGATCAGCGGTCTGGCCGGCCGCTGGGCGGGGAAGGTGGCGGCCAAGGTGGTCGCTGCGGCCACCGGCACCGGGCCGCTGCTGTCCGGGGCGATCGAGGCGACCCTGGAGTCCGTCGCCGAGGGCTTCACCAGCCGGCGGCACCAGAAGGCGTCGGTCTGGTACCGGACGTACCCGAACGCGGGCGGGCACGCCCAGCGTGGGCTCATGCTGCTGTCCGGGCACTTCCGGGCGGGCGGCACCTCCCGGGAGCACGCCGAGCGGTATCTGGTGCGGGCGCTGCTGGCCGACCTGACGGAGGCGTACGCGGGGGTGCTGCCGCGCATGCAGCGGCTCGGGCGGCCCCTGGTGCTGATCGACGACGCGCAGACCGCGCCCGGGCCCGGGCTCGTGGAGGCCGTGCTGCGCGACCGCGCCGAGGGCATCGCGGACCAGGTGGCGTTCGTCGCGGCCCGGCGCGGCGAGGGCCGCGAGGAGCTGCGCAGCGCGGTCCGGCGGGAGCTGCCCGAGGTGGCCCGGCGCAGCGGCTGGACCCCGGACGCGGCCCCCTCCTCGCGGGCGCTGCTCGTCGCGCTTCCCCCGCTGAGCCCGGACGACACCCTGCACATCGTCGGCGCCGTCTGCGACGACACCCCGGTCCCGCCCCAACTACCGCACGCGGCACACCGGTTGACCGGCGGCAATCCACTGGGCATCGTCCTGCTCGCCGAGTCCGCCGCGCAGAACCGGGCCGTCTCGCTGGGCGAGTTGCTCACCACCGGCGTACGGCTGGACGAGGACCACGAGGCCGCCCCCGCCTACCGGGCGCTGCTGGACCGGCTGGTGCCCGCCGAGCACCTGGACGAGCTGACCGTGCTGGCCGCCGCCCACGACCACGACTCGGCCTGCGCGCTGGCCGCGGCCCTGCTGCCGGACACCTTCGGCCCGGCGGACGTACGGGCCCTGCGGACCCGGCTGGCCGAGGAGGGGCTGCCGGCCGAGCCGGGCCGGTTCGTCGGCGACCCCTTCGTGCGCACCCTGCTGCTGCTGAGGCTGCATCTGCGGGACGCCGACCACGCGTCGTGGCGTACGGCGCACGAGACGCTGATCGCGCACTACCCGGACCCCGAGCAGGCCCGCTACCGGCTCCATCACGAACTCGCCCTGGGCAGCTCGGAGTCGGCAGTCGCCCATCTGCGTGACACCTTCCACACCGCGGACATCCGGAGCTGGCTGCGCACCCTGCGCTTCGTGGCGTCGGCGCCCTACTTCCACGCGCACGACGCCGACGGCCGCGACTTCACCGGCCACGGCGACCGGCGGGCCGCCATCGCGCTCGGCCGCACGGACGCCGGGCAGGAGCCGCCCGAGGGCGCGGACGCCGTACTGCACCTGCGGACACGGCGGTTGCTGCACGCGGTGTGGCAGCTGGGCGATCCGCTGGTGCTGCCCGATCCGAAGGTGTGCGACCGGCTCCGCTTCGAGCTGGAGCAGCTGTCCAACCTGCGGCCGGCGGCCAACGCGCTGCTGTGGCGGGCGTCCCGGGACTGGCCGGCGGCGGCGCTCGCCGGGCGCCCGATGGCCGACCCCGACGACCCCGACGACACGGACGACGGCCCGGACGACCGCAGCGGGGAGGCGTGATGGCACGCAGAGGCGTGGGCACGTGGGTGCGCGAGAGCGTGTGGGAGATCCCGCTGCGCCGCTATCTGGCGCTGCTGGTGACCGCGACCCTGGTGACGGGGCTGGTTTTCGCGGGCCGGGCGCTCATGCACGAGGACCGGTCCTGTGCGCCCGGGGTGTCCCGGCCGCAGGACAGCGACGAGTGCGTGGGCGTGGCGACGGGCTCGTACGACTTCGGGCACGCACAGCTGAAGGACGTCGTGCGGGCGGTCGCCCGGGAGAACGACCGACTCAAGCCCGGCAGTTACGTGACGGTGGCGCTGATGCTCCCGTACAGCTCCACCTCCGCGACCAACCTGAACGACATCCAGCACCAGCTGCAGGGCGCCTACCTGGCGCAGTACCAGGCCAACCACGAGTCCAACGGGGAGGCGCCCGCGATCCGGCTGGTGCTGGCCAACCCGGGCGCGACCGGGGACCACTGGCAGCAGACGGTGGACCGGCTGAAGCGGATGACGACGGGCGCGGACCGGCTGCGGGCCGTGGCGGGGATCGGGCAGAGCACCGACAACAACAAGCAGGCCGTCCAGGCGCTGACCCGGCTCGGGATCCCGGTGGTCGGCTCCTCGATCACCGCCGACGACCTGGCCAACGGGCAGGGTGGCACGGACCCCTACCCCGGCCTTGCCCGGGTGTCTCCGACCAACACCGACGAGGCCCGCGCGCTGGCGTCCTTCGCCAAGGTGAGCGCGGGCAGGGCGCTGCTGGTGTACGACAAGCCGGGCGACCCGTACACCCGGACGCTGCAGGAGTCGTTCGCGGCACTGATCAAGGGCTCGCCGTACGAGCCGCAGCCGTTCACGCCGCCCGCCGACCGCAGCAAGGAGGGGACGACGGCGAACACGTTCCGGCAGATCACGCACCTGGTGTGCGACACCTCCCGGGAGACCGACACGATCCTGTTCGCGGGACGGCACACGCAGCTGCGGCAGTTCATCAACGCGCTCGGCGGACGTGGCTGCCAGGACCGGAAGTTCACCGTCCTGACCGGCGACGAGGCGTCGTACCTGACCCACGAGAGGGACCTGGACCGCGACGCTCTGCGCCACAACCTCTCCGTCCGCTACACCTCCCTCGCCCACCCGGACGCCTGGACGAGGGACCCGGCGAAGACCGGCGGCTCCGCGGCGGACTTCGGGGTGCTGCAGCGGCTGCTGACCGCCGCCGAACGGGGGCCGTCCGGGCCGATCGGTTCGGTCGCCCTGGACGACGGCCAGCTGATCATCGGCTACGACGCCCTTCAGCTGGCGGTCCACGGCATCCGCGAGGCGGTACCGGACGGCAGGAACGTCCCGGCCCTCACGGACGTCGGGCTCCAGTGGCCGCAGGTCAAGGGCTCGCTCCGGGTGAGCGGTGCGAGCGGCTGGATCTGCCTGGACGTACACGGCAACCCGTACGACAAGGCCGTCCCGATCGTGGAACTGACCCCCGAGGGCGGCTCCCGCTTCGTGAAGATCGCCTGGCCGGAGGACAGGCCACCGACGAAGGAGTGCCTGCCGCCGTCCTAGGGGCGCCGGAGAAAATCGACCAGTCGTTCGAATCTGGCCCGCCAGCCCGCCTCCGACTCGCCCTCGCCCTTGAACTCGTGGGTGAAGCGCAGCACGCTCGCGGTGTCCCCGTCCCGCTCCAGGTGGAATCGGATGCGGCCGCCGCCCTCCACGGTGTACTCCGCGACCCGGTCCACGTCCCACGCGGTGACCCGGCCGGTACCCAGGTCACGCAGGGTGACCAGACCGTGGAGCCGGGGTTCGAGGACGTCGGCGGCGGTGCACCACTCCGTAAGCCCCTGCCGGGTGGCCACCGCCGGCCAGACCTGCTCCATGGACCTCGGGAGCCGCACCAGGAAGTGGAGTATGTGCGTGTTCCCGTGGGTCTGACTGGTGCCCTGTGCGATGGAACCGCTCATGGCACCAGTGTGGGCGACCGGCGGCTCAGACGCCCGCGTAGGAGTGCTTGCCGCTCACGAAGATGTTGACGCCGTAGTAGTTGAACAGCCAGCAACCGAAGGCGATCATCGCCAGGTAGGCGGCCTTGCGGCCCTTCCAGCCGGCCGTGGCACGGGCGTGCAGGTAGCAGGCGTAGGCGATCCAGGTGATGAAGGACCAGGTCTCCTTGGGGTCCCAGTTCCAGTAGCGGCCCCAGGCATCGCCCGCCCAGATCGCGCCCGCGATGATCGTGAAGGTCCAGAGGGGGAAGACCGCCGCGTTGACGCGGTAGGCGAACTTGTCGAGGGACGCCGAGGCGGGCAGGCGCTCCAGGACCGAGGTCGCGAAGGAGCCGGGCTTGCCGCCGGTCTGCAGCTTGTTCTCGTACGAGTCCTTGAACAGGTACAGGATCGTGGCGACCGCACCGACGTAGAAGACCGCGCCGCAGAAGATCGCGGTGGAGACGTGGATGTAGAGCCAGTACGAGTGCAGGGCCGGGACGAGCTGGTCGCTCGCGGTGTACAGGACCGTGACGGCCAGACCGAGGTCGAGCAGGACCGTGGTGATCAGGAACAGGCCGAGCCAGCGCACGTTCTTCTTCAGCGCCAGCAGCCCGAGGTACACCCCGACCGCGACCGTGGAGAAGGTGATGTTGAACTCGTACATGTTGCCCCACGGCGCCCGCTCCACGGAGGCCGCGCGGGCGACGACCCCGCCCAGCTCCACCAGGAACGCGAGCACGGTGAGGGAGATGGCGATCCGCCCGTAGAGGTCGCCCTGCTCGTCCCCGCCGTGCGCACCGGGACCGTCCGGCACGTCCCGGGCGCCGGACGCGGAGCGCACGACGACCTTGGGCCGCTCCAGTACGGCGGTGCCCCCGGCCTGCTTGACGGTGACGGCGGGGCCGCTCGCCTCCTGCTCGCCGGCGGAGGTCAGCGCCGCGGCCGTACGGGCCACCTTGCTGCGGCTGCCGAAGAGCCACTCGGCGATGTAGGCGAAGAAGGCCAGGGTGTAGACGGCCATGGACGAGTAGATCAGCGTGTTGCTGATGCTGGCCAGGTGTTCGTTGGTCGCGGCGGCGAGAGTCACTTCTCAGCCCCTTCGGCAGGTACGACGTCGGATTCGTTGGAGTCGCGGTCGGGTGCCCCCGGCGCCCGGTCGTAGAGGGTTCCGGCGAGGTCGCCCAGCTCCTCGGGCACCTTGGCCGACTCGCTGCGGCCGAGCCCGGCCATCTCGACGACCGTCACGCCGTCGGCGCCGCGCACCGCCCGCACCCACACGCGGCGGCGCTGGATGAACAGGGACGCGGCCAGACCGAAGATCGCGGCGAGGGCACCGCCGAGCGCCCAGCCGCTGCCCGGCTCCTGGACGATCTCGAAGCCGGCCCACTCCTTGATGTCCTTCTCGAGAGTGATCGAGCCGGCGCCGTTCGGCAGCTGCAGGGTCTGTCCGGGCTTGAGGTTCCCGCGCAGCTGCAGGCCCTTGGCGTCCTTGAACGCCTTCATGTGGCTCTTGTCGAGCTGGTACACGCTCTGCGGAAGGCCCGAGTTGACACCGAGGTCGCCGTGGTACGGCTCCAGGTTCAGCACCGGGTTCAGCAGGGCGGGGAACTGCGAGAGCACCGAGGCGCCGCCGCCGTAGGTCGGCAGGAAGAAGGCCCGGACTCCGAGCTGCTCCTTCTGCCCCTGGGCGTTGCGGTAGCCGTCCATGACCTTGATGACGCCCTGCGAGGTGACGTTCCCGTCGAGCGGCAGCAGCGGCACGGCGTCCTGGTAGACGACCGTGCCCTTGCCGTCGCGGACGGTGATCACGGGCGCGTAGCCGTGGCTGACCAGGTAGACCTTGGAGTCGCCGATCTCCAGCGGCTGGTTGACCTTGACGGTGGCCGGCTTCTCCTTGCCGTACGCGCCCTCGCTGTAGGTGATCTTCGCCTGGAAGGTGCGCGGGGTGCCGCGATTGGGGCCGGTCAGCTCGTAGGTGCCCTCGAAGTCCTTCAGGTCGAAGCTGAACGGCACCAGCTCGTCGGTGCTGAACAGGCTGCCGGACTTGAAGTCGTCGTACATCGGCAGCGCGTTGGAGAAGCCGTCGCCCTCCACCATCAGCTTGGTGCCGTCCGACTTGAACATCTGGCCCGAGGCGAAGGCGGTCAGCAGCACGATCAGCGCGACGTGGAAGACCAGGTTGCCCAGCTCCCGGACGTACCCCTTCTCGGCGGCGACGGCGTCACCGGCGAGGTGGGCGCGGAAGCGGCGCTTCTTCAGCAGCGCGAGCGCGGCCTCGCGGACCTGCTCCGGCTCGGCGGTGGTGCGCCAGGTGGTGTAGGCGGGCAGCCGGTCGAGCCGCTTGGGGGCGCCCGGCGGGCGGCCGCGCAGCTGGCCGACGAACTGCCAGGTGCGCGGGATGATGCAGCCGATGAGGGAGACGAACAGCAGGATGTAGATCGCGGAGAACCACACCGAGCTGTAGACGTGGAACAGGCCGAGCTTGTCGTAGATCGGCGCGAGCGTCCTGTGCGCCTGGCGGAAGTCGTCGACCTTGGCGGCGTCGGCGCCGGTCTGCGGGATCAGCGAGCCGGGGATCGCACCGAGCGACAGCAGCAGGAGCAGCAGCAGCGCGACCCGCATGGAGGTCAGCTGCCGCCAGAACCAGCGGGCCCAGCCGATGACGCCGAGGCCGGGCACGGAGGCGATCTCCTCCTGCGGGGCGGTGGACAGCTGGGAGCCGGCCGCCCCCAGGTCCTCCTGCTCCTGGCCGTTGTCGGTTTCGGTCTTGCTCATCGATCAGATCCCCACAGTGAAGCCGTCGGACCAGGTCTGCATTTCCTGCACCAGGCGGTCCCAGGCCCCGGTCAGCAAGAGCACACCGGTCACGATCATCATCGTGCCGCCGATGCGCATCACCCAGACATAGTGGCGCTTTACCCAGCCGAAGGCACCGAGCGCCTTGCGGAAGGCGACCGCCGCGAGCACGAAGGGCACGCCGAGGCCCAGGCAGTAGGCGACCATCAGCACGGCGCCGCGCCCGGCGCTCGACTGTTCGATGGCGAGGGCGTTCACCGACGCGAGGGTGGGGCCGATGCAGGGGGTCCAGCCGATCCCGAACAGGGCTCCGACTATCGGCGCGCCCACCAGGCCGGTCGCCGGGCGCTTGTGGAAGCGGAACTCGCGCTGGGTGAGCCAGGGCATCAGCCCCATGAACAGGACGCCCATGGCGATCATCAGCACGCCGAGCACCTTGGACAGAACGTCCTTGTGGACCTGCAGGGTCCAGCCGAAGGAGCCGAACAGCGCCCCGCCGGAGATGAACACGGCACTGAAGCCGAGCACGAACAGGGAGGCACCCGCCACCATGCGCCCGCGTCTGGCCTCGGCCAGGTCGGTTCCGGCGATCCCGGTGACATAGGAGAGGTAGCCGGGCACCAGCGGCAGGACGCAGGGCGAGAAGAAGGAGAGCAGGCCGCCGAGCAGGGCGATCGGCAGGGCGACCAGCAGGGCCCCGTGAAGAACGGTCTGGTTCTGCGCGGCCAGAGTGACGAGTCCGCTCATGTCACTTCTCCGCGAGGACCGGCTTGACCATCTTCAGCAGGGTGGTGTCGTCGAGCGCCTCCAGCGCCCGCGCGGCGACCTTCCCGTCCTTGTCGATGACGAGCGTGGACGGGATCAGCTGCGGGTTGAGCGTGCCCTTCTTGAAGCGGAGCATCAGCTTGCCCGTGGGGTCGTACAGGCTCGGGTAGCTGATCCCGTGCTCCTTCTCGAAGGCGACCGCGGGGGTGGTACTGGTGTCCCGGGTGTTGATGCCGACGAACTGGAGGCCCTTGCCCTCGTACGCCTGGGAGACCTTGGAGAAGTACTTGGCCTCCTCCCGGCACGGTCCGCACCAGGAGCCCCAGACGTTGATCACGACGACCTTGCCCTTGTAGTCGGCGACGTCCAGGGGCTTGCCGTCGATGGTCTTGCCGGACAGGTCGGGCGCCGTGGCCCGCTTGCCCTGCGGCACGGTGTCGATGCCGCTGTTGCCGGTGACGAAGCCGGTGTTGCCGCCCCCGCCGGAGGTGCCGCCGTTGCCGCACGCGGACAGGGTCAGGGCCGCCGCGGCGGCCATGGCGCCAAGCAGGACGGCGCGGCTACGGGTACTCATGTGAAAAGTTTCGCATGCCTGTTCCGGGGATTTCGCGCACCCCCCTGGCGGGTGGAAAACCGCATTTCAGGAGGTATTTACTCCGGACATTTCAGGCGCATTGCCGGGCTGCCCCTCAGGCGGCGTCCGAGGAGGCCGACTTGGCGCCCTTGGCGTCCCGCAGGAAGCCCTTCCAGCCCCCGGCCGGCTGCTGCCCGACCTCCAGGGTGCGCAGCTTGGCGAGCACCTCGGGCTTCTGGACGTCCATCCAGTCCACGAACTGCCGGAAGGAGACCAGGCGCACGTCCGCACCCTTCTCCTTCTCGCGCGCGATGTGCTTGAAGGCCTCCTCGACGGAGTCCATGTAGATGCCGCCGTTCCACTGCTCGAAGTGGTTGCCTATGAAGAGCGGCGCCCTGTTTGTCTTGTATGCCCGCTCAAATCCGGCGATGTACGCCTGCGCGGACTGCTTGCGCCAGCCCGGGTAGTTGTAGGCGGGCGCCTTGGTCGAGTTGACCGACTGGTTGGCGAGCATGTTGTAGTCCATGGACAGGACCTCGAAGGAACGTCCGGGGAAAGGTATCTGCTGCAACGGCAGGTCCCAGATCCCCAGCTTCTTCTCCGGCCACACCTGGCGGCCGCCCGGCGAGGAGGCGTCGTAGCGCCAGCCCAGCTTCTGCGCGGTGGGCAGCAGGTTGTTCTGGCCGAGCAGACAGGGCGTGCGGCCGCCGACCAGTTCCTTGTCGTAGTCGAAGGGCAGCGAGGGCAGATCGGTCCAGCCGGTGTTGGTCCGCCACTCCTTCACGAACGCCTTGGCCTGCGTGATCTCGCTCGACCACTGCTGCGGGGTCCAGTTGCCGACCGTGCCGGTCCCGGAGCAGAAGTGCCCGTTGAAGTGGGTGCCGATCTCGTGCCCCTCCAGCCAGGCCCGGCGGACGCCCGCCAGCGTCGACTTGATGTGCTCGTCGGTGAGGTAGCCGATGTCGGAGGCGCCACGCGGATTGTTCGGCGGCTCGTACAGCCGCTTCTTCGACTCGGGCAGCAGGTACAGCCCCGAGAGGAAGAAGGTCATGCTCGCGCCGTGCTCCTTGGCCAGGTCCAGGAAGCGCGGGAAGAGTCCGTTGCCGACCTCGCCGGCGCCGTCCCAGGAGAAGATCACGAACTGCGGCGGGGTCTGCCCCGGCTCCAGCGGCTCGGGCTTGGCGGGCTGGTGTGGCTGCTTGCCGGTGAAGGAGGTGGAGCCGTCGCCGATGGGCCGCGCCTTGACCCCGCCGTTCTTGCCTCCGCCTCCCCCGGCCGAGTTCCCGGAACCGGATCCGTGCCCACCGCCGTCCGAGGACTTGAGAGACCCACAGCCGACGAGTGTGGCGGCAGCCGCCGCGCCCGCGCCGAGGCCGAGTATTCCCCTCCGGGAAAGGGTCCGGGAGTTGGTGCGCATGGAAATCCCCGATTCATCGCGCCTGCTGGTGGTCACCCATTCAGAGGGCGCGACGATCGGGGAGGTTCCGCTGATATTTATGTTTTTCGCAACGGATCCGGCAAAGGAACCCTAAGCCGTTCCAAACGGACCGTCAGAAGCGGCCGTCGGATGCGGCGTTCAGCTGGAGCGTCAGGCCCCGAAGGCCTTGCTCTTCCCCTTCACCGGCTTGACACCGGCCCGGAGATGAGCGGGCACGAGGTCGATGGCGGGCTCGGCGTAGCCGACGGAGACGATCCTGTCGCCCAGATATGTGAAAGTCGTCAGGGAGGCCAGGGTGCACTGCCGCTTGCGCGGGTCGTGCCACAGCCGTCGCTTCTCGACGTACGACCGCACGGTCCAGATCGGCAGCTGGTGGCTGACCAGCACCGCCTCGTGCCCGCGGGCCTGGTCCTTGGCCGCGTTCAGCGCGCCCATCATCCGGACGACCTGGTCGATGTACGGCTCGCCCCAGGACGGCTTGAACGGGTTGACGAGGTGCTTCCAGTTGTCGGGCTTGCGCAGCGCGCCGTCCCCGACCCCGAAGGTCTTGCCCTGGAAGACGTTGTCGGCCTCGATCAGCCGCTCGTCGGTGGCGAGGTCGAGCCCGTGCGCCTTCGCGATCGGGGTGGCGGTCTCCTGCGCGCGCTCCAGCGGCGAGGCGACCACGTGGGTGACGTCGCGCGAGGAGAGGTGGTCGGCGACCCGGTCGGCCATCTGCCGGCCCAGCTCGGACAGGTGGTAGCCGGGCAGCCGCCCGTAGAGGATCCCGTCCGGGTTGGCGACCTCGCCGTGCCGCATGAGGTGGACGACGGTGATGTCCTTTTCGCTGGCGTAGCTGGCGTTGCTGCTCATGCTGCAGTGGCCTCCGCGGCCGCTCGGGCCGCCGCCGGAAGGGCGTCGGCGATCTTCTGGATGGCCCGCTCGTCGTGGGCCGTGGACACGAACCAGGACTCGAAGGACGACGGCGGCAGGTAGACGCCGTTCGACAGCAGCGAGTGGAAGAAGGCGGTGAAGCGGTACGACTCCTGCCGCTTGGCGTCCTCGTAGTTCCGCACCTGCCGGTCGGTGAAGAACACGGAGAACATGTTGGAGGCGGTCTGCAGCCGGTGCGCCACGCCCTCCTTGCTGAGCGCCTCGGTCACGAGGGACCGGATCTGCTCGGAGACGGCGTCGACCTTGTCGTACGCGGCGTCGTCGAGAAGCCGCAGCTGGGCGAGCCCGGCGGCGGTGGCGACGGGGTTCCCGGAGAGGGTGCCGGCCTGGTAGACGGGCCCGGCGGGAGCGAGGTGGGCCATGACGTCGGCGCGACCGCCGAAGGCCGCGGCGGGGAACCCGCCGCCCATGACCTTCCCGAAGGTCATGAGGTCGGGCTTGACCCCGTCGATCCCGTACCAGCCGGCGCGGCTGGTCCGGAACCCGGTCATGACCTCGTCGGAGATGAAGAGGGCGCCGTTCTTCTGGCAGGCGTCCTTGAGCCCCTGGTTGAACCCGGGGTCCGGCGGGACGACGCCCATGTTGCCGGGCGAGGCCTCGGTGATGACACAGGCGATCTCGCCCGGGTGCCGGTGGAAGGCCTCGTGCACGGCTTCGAGGTCGTTGTACGGCAGCACGATCGTGTCGCCGGCCTGGGCGCCGGTGACACCGGGTGTGTCGGGCAGCGCGAAGGTCGCGACGCCGGACCCGGCGGCGGCCAGCAGGGAGTCCACGTGCCCGTGGTAGCACCCGGCGAACTTGATCACCTTGGACCGCCGGGTGAACCCACGGGCGAGCCGGATCGCCGACATGGTCGCCTCGGTGCCGCTGCTGACGAGCCGCACCTGCTCGACGGGCTCCACCCGGGCGACGATCTCCTCGGCGAGCGCGACCTCGCCCTCACCGGGCGTACCGAAGGACGTACCGCGCGCGACCGCCTCCTGGACGGCGCCGATGACCTCGGGGTGGGAGTGCCCCAGAATCATCGGCCCCCAGGAGCACACCAGGTCGACGTACTCCCGTCCGTCGGCGTCGGTCAGGTACGGCCCCGTGCCGGAAACCATGAACCGCGGCGTGCCGCCCACGGCACGAAAGGCGCGCACCGGCGAGTTCACACCGCCCGGTGTGACGACGGACGCACGGTCGAAGAGCGCCTGTGAGACGGGCGCTTCGTAGGGATAGGGCAGTTCGCTCATGGCGCTCATGACGTGCGAATTCTCCGACTTCTCGGACTCCGGTTGCGTGGTGACCTCCTCAGGGTAGGCCGCGGCTCACCCGAGGAGCGGCAGACCTCAAGATCGGAACCGCGATCGCGGCCGCGCCATCTGCGAGACTGACACCTGATACACACAGCTCATACGGCACGTAGTAGTAAGGGGCCGTTGAAGATCCCGCGGACTGGTGTTTCACCGCACGTTTCGGCGAGCGGCCGTGGGGGAGGTCACTGACACGATGATCGGGTTGCGCGGCGGGGGCCACGCGTCCTAGAAAAGCAGTCGGGTGGAGATATGCATCGCGGTGGCGGACTGGGCGAGGGGACTGATGACCTGGGTCCTCGACGTGCCCGGCGGGGAAGGCACCGGCGCGACGCGGAGGAAACTACCGAAGCACGACAGACTGACGCACGTCAGGCACAGGGTGTACCGAGTGAGCCCGAGCGGCACGACCGGCAGTTCGACAGCCGGCTCGACCACCGGGTCGACCGCCTCCGGGCGGGGAGCAGGAATGGTGGTCGGGTGGGGGTGACGTACAAATACTTCGGCGCGCCGGACGGCGCGACCGCGGCCCGCGTCCCCATCTCGATGCGCCCCGAGGAACTCGGCGGCGACGAGCTGGGCATGAACGGCATGTTCACCAAGATCAAGCCGGAGACGATGGCCGCGATGGTGCTGACCGGCATCGAGGGCGTGCCCCTGCACAAGGTGCCGCCCCTGGAGCTGGTCGTCCTGCACCCCGACTACGCGGTCGTCAAGCTCCCCATGACGGTCGTCGACCCCCTGCGCGGCATCGGCGAGGAAGCGGTGGGCGCGGCGGCGTTCATCTGGTCGACGGTGCCCGACCGAGGTGGTCCTCGGGACGCGTTCAACGTGTACCAGCTGCTGCACGAGTGGCAGGACTTCAGCCATCGCCTGCACGAGGCGGGGCATCAGCCGTACTGCCTGGTGTGGCCCTGAGCCGAGACCCCTCCGACGACTGCGCGCCCTCCACGGCACCGGCCAGGAGCGCTACCAGCTCGTCGGCGATCGGGGGGCGGGCGCCGGGTCTGCTGACGGCGAGGATCTCGCGGTGCAGCGGTGCGATCCCGGGCGGCAGGGTCACCGTCTCGACTCCGGCGTCGGGTCCTGCGCCGAGCAGCGTTGCGGGGATGAAGCCCACCGCGAGGCCGGCCCGGATCATGGCGAGCATGCTGTGCAGGTCCTCGGTCTCCAGCGTCACCCGAGGCGCGATCCCGAGCACCCCGGCCCAGCGGTGCAGCAGACGCCGGTCGGGGTTGCGCGCGTGGCCCGAGACCCACTCCCGTTCCAGGCATTCGGCCAGCTCCACCGGGCGTCGGCGTCCCGGCTCGGCACCCGTGACCAGGACCAGCGGTTCGCGCCCCAGCACGGTGATCGTCAGCGCCTCGGACCGGGCCGGCGGGTCCTCGGGCAGGTAGCGGTAGGCGACCAGCAGGTCCAGGTCCCCGGACTTCACCCTCGGTACCCCCTCGTCCGTCTCCACGACGATGAGACGGAGCCGGGGACCCGGGCGGCGTGCCCTGAGCGTGGCCAGGACCTGCGGGAGCAGGTAGGTCATCGCGCTGGGGTAGGTCCCGACGCGCAGTTCGGCGGTTTCGCGGTTCGCGACGGCGTCGGCGGCGTCCTGGAACCGCGCGGTCGCGTCGAAGAGCGTCTCGGCCGCCTCGGCGAGGGAGCGGCCGGCCGCGCTGAGGATCAGCCGGCTGCCGGGGCGGCGGACGATCAGTTCGATGCCCATGTCGCGTTCCAGCGCGGCGATGTGCTGGGAGACCGCCGAGGGCACGTAGCCGAGCGCCGCAGCGGCCTCGGCCATCGAGCCCTGGCGCACCACGGCGAGGAAGGTGGGCAGGAGCTTCAGATCCGGCTGAGACTTCATGGATCATGAACTTTCGCTTCGGGATCCATCGCTTTACCTGTCGCGAGGTCGAGGCCAGAGTAAAGGCACCCCGACGCCGGGCACTCCGCGAGACAGAAAGCCGGGACCATGGCCATCGACCTCACCGCCCTCCGGGCCCACTTCCCCTCCCTCGAGACCGGCCTCGCCTTCTTCGACGGTCCGGGCGGAACGCAGACACCCCGCCCCGTCGCCGACGCCATCGCCTCGACACTGACCGGCCCCCTGTCCAACCGGGGAACCGTCAGCCCGTCCGAACTCAACGCCGAGCGCGCCGTCGCCGACTCCCGCGCCGCCTACGCCGACCTGCTCGGCATGCCGGCGAGCGGCATCGTCCACGGGCGCAGCGCCACCCAGCTCACCTACGACTTCTCCCGCCACCTGGCCAAGGGCTGGAAGGCAGGCGACGAGATCATCCTCAGCCGGCTGGACCACGACGCCAACGTCCGCCCCTGGATCCAGGCGGCCGAGCGTGCCGGAGTGACGGTCCGCTGGATCGAGATCGACGCCGAGACGACGGACCCGGACCTCGACTCGTACGAGCGAGCCCTCTCCTCACGCACCCGGCTGGTCGCGGTCACCGCGGCCTCCAACGTGCTGGGCACCAAGCCGCCCGTCCGCCGGATCGCCGACCGGGCCCACGAAGTCGGCGCCCTGGTGTACGTGGACGGCGTCCACTACGCCGCGCACCACCTGGTGGACGTACCCGCTCTCGGAGCCGACCTGTTCGTCTGCTCGCCGTACAAGTTCCTCGGACCGCACTGCGGGGTGCTTGCGGCAGCACCGGAGTTCCTCGAAACCCTGCGCCCGGACAAGCTCGTGCCGTCCCCCGACACCGTGCCCGAGCGTTTCGAGTTCGGCACGCTCCCCTACGAGATCCTGGCGGGCGCCACCGCAGCCGTGGACTTCCTCGCCGCGATGGACCCGGGCTCGGGAAGCACGCGGAGGGAACGGCTCGCGCACTCGCTCGGCGCCCTGCACGAGCACGAGCAGGAACTGCGTACGCGACTGGAGGAAGGTCTGGGGGCTCTCGGTGACTTGGTCACCCTCCGCTCAGGGGCCGCCGACCGCACCCCGACACTCCTGATGACCCTCGAAGGCCGGGACGCGCGCGAGGCCCAGGTGCACCTGGCCGCACGCGGCGTGCTGGCACCCGCCGGGTCGTTCTACGCCTACGAACCGTTCACCGCGCTGAAGCTCACGGACCCCGCCCTGCGGGTGGGTCTGGCGCCCTACAACACGGCCGATGACGTGGACCGGCTCCTGGACGGCCTCGCCGCCTTCCGCTGACCCATGAGGCGGGTGCGCACCGGTTCCGGCCGGCCGTGGTCAGTACACGTCGCGCACGTAGCGCTTGTCGGTGGCGAGCTGTTTGACGTACGCCGCCGCCTCCGCGTCGTCCAGGCCGCCGTGGACGGTCGCGATCTCCCGCAGGGCCCGGTCGACGTCCTTGGCCATGCGGGAGGCGTCGCCGCAGACATAGAAGTGGGCGCCGTCGCGGAGCCAGGACCACAGCAGCGGACCGTGTTCGCGCATCCGGTCCTGGACGTAGACCTTGGCGCGCTGATCGCGGGAGAAGGCGGTGTCCAGGCGGGTGAGCGTGCCCTCGGCGAGGTGGGCGGCCAGCTCCTCCTCGTAGTAGAAGTCGGTCGCCCGGTGCTGTTCACCGAAGAACAGCCAGTTCGGGGCGCGGTGGCCGCGGGCCCGGCGTTCCTCAAGGAAGCCGATGAAGGGTGCGATGCCCGTGCCGGGGCCGATCATCACCGCCGGTGTGGCGGGGTCGGCGGGCGGGCGGAAGTGCGGGGCCCGCTGGACGCGGACCGGCACCGGGGTGCCGGGCTCGGCGTCGGCGAGGAAGGGGGAGCAGACGCCCTGGCGGGGGCGGCCGTGCGGGTTCTCGTAGCGGACGACGGAGACCGTCAGGGACACCAGATGGGGATCGGTCAGCGGGCTGGACGATATGGAGTACAGGCGGGGTTGCAGGCGGCCCAGCACGTCGGCCCACTCCTGCGCCCCGGCCCGGATGCCGAACTCGGCGACCACGTCGACGGCCTGGCGGCCCCAGGACCAGCGCGCCAACTCGCCCTTGTTGTCCGGGCGCAGCAGCTTGCGCAGCTCGCGGGGGTCACGGGTCCGGTCGGCGGCGAAGCGCAGCAGGTCGCCGGTGACGCGGCTGATGTCCAGGTGGCGCTGCAGGGCTTCGGCGAACGGCACCTCTCCGACGCTCTTGACCTGGACGGCCGCGTCCGCGTCCAGGCCGGTGACGGCCAGCCACTCCGTCACGAGGTCCGGCTGGTTGGCCGGGTGCACCGCGAGGGCGTCCCCGGCCTCGTAGACCAGCGGGGTGCCGCTGTCACGGGTGTCGAAGGTGAAGCGCCGGACCTCCTTGCCCGCGCCGGGCAGGCTCAGCAGGCGGTTGCCGGTGAGGCGGGCGGTGGCGGGGGCGGGACGGCTCGGCCGAGGAGCCGCCGGCGGCGCGGGGCTCAGGGCCGGTTCCGGTCGCTCGGAGCCCTTCAACACGGTGCGCACCTGGTCGAGCCAGGCCTCGGCCTCGGTCTCGTAGTCCGGTTCGCAGTCGGTACGCGGGGCCAGCCGTACCGCGTCCAGCTCTTCCATGCGCCGGTCGAGACGCCGGCCGTGCCCGCAGAAGTCGTCGTACGAGGAGTCGCCGAAGGCCAGGACGGCGTAGCGCCGGCCCTTCAGGCGCGGGGCTTCGGGTGAGGCGAGGGCGTCCCAGAAGCCGGTGCCGTTGTCCGGGGCGTCGCCGTCGCCGAAGGTGCTCGTGATCAGCAGCAGGTCGGCGTCGGACGGCAGCGCGGCGGGGTCCGCCTCCTCCATGGGCAGGAGGGAGGCGGGGTGGCCGTCCACGGTGAGCCGTTCGGCCGCGGCGGTCGCGAACTCCTCGGCGTTCCCGGTCTGCGACGCCCAGAGGATCACGACCTGGCGGGGCGGAGCGCCCGCGGAGGACCCCGGGGAGCCGCCGACGCCGTACGCGGTGGCAGGTGTCGCCGCGCCGCCGGAGGTCCTGGAGTACATCCCGGCCAGTACGCCGTTCACCCACAGGGCGTGCTCCGGGCTGAACGGGGCGTCCGGCGGCAGCACCGGGACGCCCGGGGCGCCCGACGGAATTCCGGCCAGGAAACCGGTCAGATACCGGCGTTCGTGTTCGGCCAGGACCGGCGGCGGCGCGGGCTCCAGCCCGAAGGGAGAGGGAACGGACGCAGGGGGAAGGGCGGCGAGCGGTGGGACCGAGACCTCTGTGGACGCCTGGGCCGGGGCCCGCACCGTCACCGGTGCGGCCACCTTGGTCAGCGACACCGCGCACATCTTGAACCCGGGCTGGAACGACAGCGGGTCGACGGCGTCGCTGGTCACCGCGTTGACGCTCAGGTACTCCCCGAACAGGTCGTTCCAGTGGAACGGCGCGAAACAGCAGCCCGGCCGCACCCGGTCGGTGACGACCGCGGGCAGCACGGCCCGCCCGCGCCGCGAGGCGACCTCCACCGAATCCCCCTCGGTGAGGCCCAGTTCGGCCGCGTCCTGCGGGTGCACCTCCACGAAGGGTCCGGGGTCGAGCTTGTTCAGCTTGGCGACCTTGGCCGTCTTCGTCAGCGTGTGCCACTGGTGCTGGAGGCGGCCGGTGTTGAGCACGTACGGGTAGTCGTCGTCGGGCATCTCCGCCGCCGGGACGTGCGGGCGGGCGTGGAACACCGCTCGGCCGCTCGCGGTCGGGAAGGTCGGCGAGCCGTCCTCGTCGACGTACCGGATCGGGTTGCGGTCGGGACCGTCGGAGCTCGCCGCCGGCCACTGCACGGGCGTCTCGCGCAGCCGCTCGTAGCTCACACCGCGCAGGTCCCAGCCGGTCGCCGGGTTCCAGGCACGCTTGATCTCCTCGAAGATCTCCTCCGCGCTGTCGTACGCGAAGCCCTTCTCGTAGCCCATCGCGCGGGCCACGGCGGCGATGATCCGCCAGTCCGCCATCGCCTCGCCGGGCG
Source organism: Streptomyces sp. NPDC085866 (assembly GCF_044541035.1). Classification (NCBI taxonomy): domain Bacteria; kingdom Bacillati; phylum Actinomycetota; class Actinomycetes; order Kitasatosporales; family Streptomycetaceae; genus Streptomyces; species Streptomyces sp. NPDC085866. The sequence goes on along the minus strand of NZ_JBITSQ010000010.1, from coordinate 31,993 downwards.
GATCGGCGGCCTGCCGGGCGAGCGTCAGGTTGCGCTCGCTGTTGATCAGGACGCCCTCGGTCTCGGTCCACAGCGCGCCGGGCAGGACGACGTCGGCGTACGCGTTCGTCTCCGTCTCGGCGAACACGTCCTGCGCGACGACGAACTCGGCGGCCTCCAGGCCCTCGATGACCGTCTTGCGGTTCGCGACGGAGGCGACCGGGTTGGTGCAGATGATCCAGCAGGCCTTGATGTCCCCGTCGGCCATCTTCCGGAACATCTCGACCGTGCCCCGGCCGACGCCGTCGGCGCGCAGGGCGCCCGGCTCCAGCTCCCACAGCTCCTCGACGAAGGCCCGGTCGGCGTCGGCGAGCACGGAACGCTGCCCGGGCAGCCCCGGCCCCATGTAGCCCATCTCCCGGCCGCCCATGGCGTTGGGCTGGCCGGTGAGGGAGAAGGGGCCGGAGCCCGGACGGCAGATCGCGCCGGTGGCGAGGTGCAGGTTGACCAGGGCGTTGGTGTTCCAGGTGCCGTGCGTGGACTGGTTCAGGCCCATCGTCCAGCAGCTCGTCCACTCCCCCGCCTCACCGATCAGCCGGGCGGCCTCGCGGATGTCGTCCTCCGGGATGCCGGTGATCTCCGCGACGGTGGCGGGCGGGTAGTCGGCGAGGAAGGCGGGCATCGCCTCCCAGCCCTCGGTGTGCGCGGCGACGAAGTCGGCGTCGGTGTGGCCGTTCGCGTGCAGCAGGTGCAGCAGCCCGTTGAGCAGCGCGAGGTCCGTGCCCGGCTTGATCTGCAGGAACAGGTCGGCCTTGGCTGCGGTGGCGGTGCGCCGCGGGTCGACGACGATCAGCTTGGCGCCCGCCGACTTCACCCGGTCCATCATCCGCAGGAAGAGGATCGGATGGCAGTCGGCCATGTTGGAGCCGATGACGAAGAAGACGTCGGCCCGGTCGAGGTCCTGGTACGAGCCGGGCGGCCCGTCCGCGCCCAGCGACAGCTTGTAACCGGTGCCGGCGCTGGCCATGCACAGCCTGGAGTTCGACTCGATCTGGTTGGTCCGGACGAAGCCCTTGGCCAGCTTGTTCGCGAGGTACTGCGCCTCCAGGCTCATCTGTCCGGAGACGTAGAGGGCGACCGCGTCGGGGCCGTGCTCGTCGACGATCGCGCGCAGCCGACGGCCGGTCTCGACGACGGCGGCCGCCACGGTCGTGGGCTGCGGCTCCTCGCCGCGGTCCGTCCGGACGAGGGCGGTGGTCAGCCGGCCCGGTGCGGCGAGCATGTCAGCGGTGGTCGCGCCCTTGGTGCACAGCCGGCCGAAGTTCGCCGGGTGCTCCTTGTCCCCGGTCGCCTTCAGGACCGTGCGCCTCCCGTCCGGTCCCCTGCCGATGTCGAGGACCATGCCGCAGCCCACTCCGCAGTAGGAACAGACCGTCCGCACCGTCGTCGTGCCCTCACTCCGCGAGCCCGGCGCGGCCACGGGCGCCTCCCTTGCTGTGCTCGGTCCGATCTCACCCCTCACGACGGTACGAACCGCTCATTACGTGGGTGTCTCTGCGCCGGATCGCCAGGGGTTAAGCGCACCGCACAGGGCCCGGGAGGCGGGTGTGAGCGCAGGATCCCGCCGCCGAGCCGCAGGTGGCCGCCGCCATGAACCATCTGACCCGCTCGAACGTATCCGTCATAGGGGCCTTTCCCTGACATCGAAGGGGATGAGCCAGATGGCGATCCCGGCAATCTCGGCACATACGACCCGTACGGCGCTCCGTACGACAGCGGGGGCCTTCTGCGCCGCTCTCCTCCTGGCCGCCTGTTCGAGCGGAGGCGGCGGTCAGGCGAGCAGCTCGGCCAGTTCCGGCACGCCCCAGGCGGGCTCGGGGACCCGGGTGGCGGTCACCGAGACCGAGTTCACGCTGAAGCTGCCCCGGACGTCGTTCACACCGGGCACCTACACCTTCGTCTCCGAGAACGCAGGCAAGACCACCCACGCCCTGTCCATCGACGGCCCCGGTGTGCAGGACGCCCGGACCAAGGACATCCCGGCAGGCCACAGTGGGACGGTGACGGTGACCCTCAAGAAGGGCACGTACGACGTGTACTGCCCGATCGACAGTCACAAGCAGATGGGAATGGACCAGCACATCAACGTCGGCTGAGACACCCCGTGCCCCGCTCTCACTCGGGGGCGAAGGAGAAGCTGCGCCACAGGCCGGAGGCCGGGACCACCTGGTCCGACGACTGCATGTCCACGTAGATGCTCGACCCACCCGGCGGCACGGTGCAGTCGGGTGTCGTGTACATGAGCATGCTGCTCAGCGTGTAGTTCTTGACGTGGGTCACGCCCTCGCGGAAACGGTGGCACCCGCGGATCGGCGGGTTCGTGAAGGTCTCCACATATCGGGCTCCGGTGTGCGCCACGATCGTGCCGGACGCCTGGTCCTGGCAGGCGGTCAGCGCGATACCGAGCGACGCGACACCGATGAGTGCGGCGAGCGACCGTGAAGCACGCATGGAGCCTCCTGTACCGGGGAGCCGTCGGGACACCGTTCCCCGGGCACCACTATCCGTCCGTACTCCGATCGGCGCCCCCGGCGAGTACGGCCACTACTGCATTCGGGTGAATTTCGCGACGGTGGCGACGGAAGCGACGGCCCGCCGGACGGCACCCGGACACCTCACCCGGCGTGCAGGGCACGGCGGCGGCCCCTTCACTGAAGTGAGAGGAACAGACCTTTCGGCAGTCAGTGGAGGCGCGGCATGGCAGTGCGGAAGACATGGACGAGGGGCACGGCGGGCGCGGTACTGGCCCTGGTCGTCACCGGCGCGGCGGCCGGATGTTCCGGCAACAACTCCGGAAACACGTCCGGCGCCGCCAGCAAGGCGGCATCGGCGGCCTCCTCCGCCGCCTCGTCCCTCGCCTCCCAGGCCGGCGAGGCGCTGGCCTCGGCCTCGGCGCAGGCCAGGAACAAGCTGAACGAAGTGAAGAACGGGGTGAAGGCCAAGGACGACGTGACGCTCGGCGCCCCCACCCCCGACAGTGCGGGCAAGGCCATGGTCAAGGTGACCGCCAAGAACACCGCCGACTCCGCCAAGTCCTTCGCCGTCCAGGTCAACTTCACGGACAAGAGCGGCAACCTGCTGGACGTGACCGTGGCGACGGTCAAGGACGTGGGCGCAGGCACCTCCGGCGAGGCCACGGCCACCAGCAACCGCAAGCTGGGCGGCGAGGTCCACGCGGTGGTCGGCTCGGCGCTGCGCTACTGACCGCCGCTGCCCGGCCGGGCGAGCCCGCGGTCGTACGCGAAGATCACCGCCTGCACGCGGTCCCGCGCGCCGATCTTGGCGAGGACCCGGCCCACGTGGGTCTTGACCGTGGACTCGGACAGGACGAAGCGGGCGGCGATCTCGCCGTTGGTCCAGCCCCTGCCGATGGCGACGAGGATCTCGCGCTCACGGTCGGTGAGGGCGTTCAGGCGCGCGTCCTCGGCCGGGTCACCGGCGGACCGTGGGAGGAGCTGGGCGAACTCGTCCAGGAGGCGCCGGGTGAGCGCGGGCGCGATCACGGCGTCCCCGACGGCGACCGCGCGGATGCCGGCCAGGAGTTCCTCGGGGCGCGCGTCCTTGAGGAGGAAGCCGCTGGCTCCGGCGCGCAGGGCCGCGTGGACGTACTCGTCCAGGTCGAAGGTGGTCAGGACGAGGACCCGGGAGCGGCCGCCGGACTCGGCGATACGGCGGGTGGCCTCGATGCCGTCCATGCCGGGCATCCGTACGTCCATCAGCACGACGTCGGGGCGCAGTTCGGCGGCCCTGCGGACGGCCTCGGCGCCGTGCGCGGCCTCACCGACCACCTCGGTCCCGGGGACGGACTCCAGCAGGAGGCGGAAGCCGTAGCGCTGGAGCGGCTGGTCGTCGACGATCAGTACGGTGGTCACACGGCACCGCCCGCGGAGGCCAGGTCCAGGCAGACCGCCACCTGCCAGCCGCCGCCCGCCGGGCCCGCACTGACCGTTCCGCCGTAGAGTGCCGCTCGCTCCCGCATGCCCACCAGGCCCTGCCCTTCCTCGTTCGGCGGTCCGGGCCGGGCGGCCGGGCCGGTGTCCTGGACCCGGATGGTCAGCCGGGTGTCCTCGACGGCGATCGACAGGCGTGCCCGGGTGCCGGCGCCCGCGTGCTTGAGGGTGTTCGTCAGGGCTTCCTGGGCGACCCGGTAGGCCGTCAGCTGCACCCCGTCGTCCAGGGCGTCGACGTCTCCGGCGGTCCGGTAGACGACGTCCAGACCCGCGGCACGCACACCCTCGCAGAGCGCGTCGATGTCGGCGATACCGGGCTGCGGGCTCAGTTCGGGCGCGCCCGGCAGGCCGTCCGTCGCCTCGCGCAGGACACCGAGGACGCGCCGGAGTTCGCCGAGCGCCTGGCGGCCGGTGTCGCCGATGAGCTGCAGGGCCTCCTTGCCGCGTTCGGGAGCGGTGTCGGTGGCGTAGGCGCCGGCGTCGGCGAGCGTGATGATGACGGACAGGTTGTGGCCGACGATGTCGTGCATCTCGCGGGCCACCCGGGCCCGTTCGGTGGCGGCGGCCAGCCTGCTGCGCTGGTCGCGCTCGATCTCCAGGCGGGCCGCCCGGTCCCGCAGCCCGGCGAGCTGGGCCCGGCGGATGCGTACCACCAGGCCGAGCGCGAGGGCCGCGGTCGCCGTGCTCAGCAGGAAGAACAGCGCGTCCCAGACGGACACGGCCGGCGACACGCGCACCGCGACCAGCGCCATCCCCGCCGCCATGGCCCCGCAGGCCCAGGGCAGCTGCCGCAGCCGCCCGTGCAGGGCCAGGCTGTACAGCGCTATGAAGAGGGCCACGTCCGCGCGCAGCGCCACATCGAGGGACCACTGCAGGACGAAGACGGCCCAGACGGCGCCGAAGGCGGCCAGGGGCCTGCGCCTTCGCCACAGCAGTGGCAGCAGCAGACCCGCCTGCAGGGCGAACATGGCCGCCACGGGCGGCCGGGTGAAGCTGAGCCGCACGTGGCGCGGTCCGTCGCCGTCCCCGGCGCCCGCGTGCACCAGGTCGGGCAGACAGAACATCAGAAGGACCAGCACCACCACCGTGGTGTCCAGCACCCAAGGCCGGGCCCGGTCGGCCTGGCGGAGCCGCTGGCCCACCCGCCCGAGCCGGGCGACCAGCGGCCCCATCCCACTGATGTCGTAAGCGGTCACGGCGGTCACCAGCCCATGGTGCACAGGGTCGGACGCCGCAGCGTCACGCCCCACGCTGTCCGACGTCGCGGTGTGCATCGCGTCCACGCTCAGGCGTCGCTGCGCGCCAGCCGGTACGCCGCCCCCGCCAGCGCGAGGACTGTCCAGCCGAGGAAGACCAGCAGTCCGGCCAGGGGCGAGAGGGTGGTGGAGTCCTGGGTCACGGCGAACATCGCCTGGCCGGCGTGGCTCGGCAGGTAGGGGCTGATGTCGTCCTGCCAGGAGCTGGGCAGGAGGGAGATCAGTCCGGGGATGAGCATGAGGGTGGCGACCAGCACCGAGATGCCGCCGGCCACCGACCGCAGCAGCGCGCCCAGGGCGATGCCGATGACACCGACCAGGCCGAGGTAGAGCCCGGCGCCCAGCAGGCTGCGTACGACCCCCGCGTGGGTCAGGTCCATCGCGGCGGGCGTGCCGGAGACGATGCCGCTGCCGAGCAGGAAGGCGACGAACGAGCCGAGGGTGCCGACCATCAGCGCGACCAGCCCGAACACGGCCGCCTTGGACCACAGGACGGGCAGCCGACGCGGCACGGCCGCCAGGGTCGAGCGGATCAGGCCGGTGGAGTACTCCCCCGCCATGACCAGCACGCCGAGGACGCCGAGGGCCAGTTGGGCGAAGTTGGTGCCGAAGAGGGACAGGCTCACGGCCGTCGCGCGGGCGAAGTCCGGGGCCATCCGGGGAGTGCCGACCATCGACCGGTAGCGGGCCGCGGCGATGAGCCCGAAGACGACGAGGAAGAGCAGGCCGAGGCCCAGGGTGATCCAGGTCGAGCGCAGCGACCAGAGTTTGGCCCACTCGGAGGACAGCACGCGCCGTCCGGTCACGCGGTAGGCGGGGCGGGTGGGCGCGGTGCGGGGTTCCTCGGCGGTGGCGGTGAGGGTGCTCATGTGGTGCTCCCGACGGTCTCGGGGGTCTCGGTGCCGGTCGTGGAGCCGGTCGTGGAGCCGTGGTACTCCACGGCGTCCCGGGTCAGGTCCATGAACGCCTCCTCCAGGGAGACGGTCCGCGCGGTCAGTTCGAACAGCGGGATGCCGTGTGCGGCGGCCTTCAGCCCGATCTCACGGGCGGTCAGACCGGTGACCTGCAGTTCCTCGGAGCCGACGCGGCCGGTGATGTCGACGCCGGGCCCGGCCAGCACGTCCCGCAGCCGTGCCGGGTCCTCGGTCGCGACCCGCACCGTGTCGCCGCCCGCCTCGCGGACCAGGTCGCTCACGGTGGTGTCGGCCAGCAGCCGGCCCCGGCCCACGACGATCAGGTGGTCCGCCACCAGTGCCACCTCGCTCATCAGATGGGAGGAGACGAACACGGTCCGTCCCTCGGCCGCCAGCGAGGTCAGCAGGGTGCGGATCCAGCGCACGCCCTCCGGGTCGAGGCCGTTGACCGGCTCGTCCAGCATCACCGTCTGCGGATCGCCGAGCAGCGCCGCCGCGATGCCGAGCCGCTGGCCCATGCCGAGGGAGAAGGCACCGGCCCGCTTGCGGGCCACGCTGCCGAGGCCGGCCAGCTCGATGACCTCGTCGACCCGGCGGCGCGGGATGCCGTGGGTCAGGGCCAGCGCCCTGAGGTGCTGGTGGGCCGTGCGGCCCGGGTGGACGGACTTCGCCTCCAGGAGCGCCCCGACCTCCTGCAGCGGTGCCCGGTGGTGGGCGTAGTGGTGTCCGTTCACGGTGACGGTGCCGCTCGTCGGGGCGTCGAGCCCGACGATCATCCGCATGGTGGTGGACTTCCCCGCGCCGTTGGGCCCCAGGAAGCCGGTCACCGTGCCCGGCTTCACGACGAAGTCCAGCCCGTCGACGGCCGTCTTCTCCCCGTATCTCTTGGTCAGTTGCCGTGCGTCGATCATGCGCGTCGCTCTCTCTCGGACTCGGGCGCCCGTCGCGTCTGACGCCTCACCCGCAACGCTAAAGTCCGAATCGCCCTGATTCCGTGGTACCGGGGGCTGAACGGGGCCCGCCCGGGTGGTACCGCGGTACTACGGCCCCACGACGCCGCCGGCCGGTCAGTCCAGCTGCAGCCGCTCCACCAGCCCCGCCTCGACGAACGCGGCCACCACGTCCTCCCTGGTCTCGGTGAAGTGGGCCCAGCTGTCGCAGTGGGCCGGGACCACACGGCGGGCGTCGAGGAGGCGGGCGGCGGTCGCGGTTCCGGCGCCGTCGAGGACGAGGAGGGCGTCGTCGAGGACGGGCAGGCGGGGCGCGCCGGCGAAGAGGACGGCGGTGTCGACGGGGGCGTACCGGTCCGCGACCTCCTGGACCAGTTCGAGCGAGGCGTTGTCGCCGCTGACGTAGACGGTGGGCAGGTCGGCGGAGGTCAGGACGAAGCCGGTGACCTCGCCCACGAGCGGCTCGGAGCCCTTGGGGCCGTGCAGACCGGGAGCGGCGGTGACGGTGACGGTGCCGCCGTCGGGGCGGGGCATTTCGACGGACTCCCAGGGGGCGAGGGCGCGGGCGGTGCCGCCGAGGCGGTCGGCGGCGCTCGGCGTGGTGAGGGTGCGGGGCACCTCGGCGAGCAGGGCGCGGCCGGAGTGGTCGAGGTTGTCGGCGTGCTGGTCGTGGGAGAGCAGGACGACGTCCACGGGGCCGAGTTCGGCCGGGGTGAGGCGGGGCGGCGCGGTCTTGGTCAGGACCCGGCCGCTGGGCGCGGGGTAGTCGCCGGGGGCGTCGAAGGTGGGGTCGGTGAGGAGGCGGAGGCCGCCGTACTCGATGAGGACGGTCGGGCCGCCGAGGACCCGGACGGGCACCTGCTCGCTCGTGGGGTCGGGGTTCGGGCCGGCTGCAGCCATGGGGGCACCTCGCGGAGGGGTCGTCTCGGGGATACGCATCTCACGGATAGAGAATTTCTATCCGTGAGGAACGCTAGCCGCCTCTCACGGATGGGCGCAAGACGTACCATGAGACTCATGAAGGGGACCGTGACCGACGAGCCGACCTTGCTCCCCGCGCCGGGCGCGGATCAGTACGCCGCACTCGACCTCGCCAACAGCGCCGTCGCACTGCCCGGCGGCCAGTTCATCGACCTGCTCGGGACACCCGCGGCGGCGGGCCGCTGGCTCGTGGAGCACGACCTGGCCCCGGCCGACGCGGATCTCCAGGAGACCTGCGCGGCCCAGCTGCGCTCCCTGCGCGAACAGATCCGCTCCCTGCTCGCCTCACGGGTCGACGGGCACGCCGCCCCCGCCGGCGCACTGAACGCGCTCAACGACGCGCTCACCCGCGCCCCCGCGGCCGCCCTGCTGCACTGGCACCCCGAGCGCGGCCTGTACCGAGCGGCCTCCCACCCCACGACCCAGATCGTCGAGCACGCCCTGGCGGCCCTCGCCTCCGACGCCGCCGAACTGCTCACCGGCCCCGACGCCGAGCGCCTCACCGCCTGCGGCTCCAGCCCGTGCAACCGCTACCTCCTCCGGCACGGCCGCCGTCACTGGTGCTCCACCCGCTGCGGCGACCGCGCCCGCGCGGCCCGCGCCTACGCCCGCCGCACCGCGCCCGCACAGCCGGACTGAACCGGCCGACGCCTGGCCGCTACACACAACTCCCCCACTGAGATGACATGAACCATTCATCTGTGGGCCGTCTACGGCGCCCGGAAGCGACAGCATCCAGCCATTGACTCTCCCCGCGCGGGGACGCCGTTCCCGTACATGTCGCTTCATGTCGCATGGGGGGCCACACGTGGTGTCCGCCGTAGAGGGGCCCGGCAGAGCCGGGCCCAACAGATCCGAAGAGCCCGAGAAACCCGAACGGCCTTTGCCTCGAAGGGCGTTCGCCGCGCGGAGTCTCGGGGACCGGATCTTCCGGTACCAGCTGACCGCCACCGGCGTCGCCGTCCTGGCAGTCATGGCAGGCGTTGGCCTGTTTCTGCTGCTGAGGGCCGGACAGGCGCTGAAGGTCAGGGGGTTCGCCTTCCTCACCACCGCCGAGTGGCAGCCGGACGTCCACCGGTTCGGCATCGCCGCGGTCCTCACCGGGACACTGCTCATCGCCCTCGTCGCCGTCGCCATCTCCGTGCCGCTGGCCGTGGGCACCGCGCTGTTCATCTCCGACGTGGCACCGCGCCCCCTGCGGCGCACGCTCGTGACCCTGGTCGACCTGATGGCGGCCGTACCGTCGGTGGTGTACGGCCTGTGGGGGCTGTTCTTCCTGCAGGGCCATGTGATCGGGCTGTCGCGCTGGCTGTCCGACTGGTTCGGATGGTTCCCGCTCTTCAAGGTGGACGGTACCCAGCCGGGCGAACCGCTGGCCTCCCAGAGCGTCTACACCGCCTCGACCTTCATCGCCGGGCTCGTCGTGGCCCTCATGGTGGCGCCGATCCAGTGCTCGGTGATGCGCGAGGTGTTCGCCCAGGCCCCGGCCGGGGAGCGGGAGGGCGCCTACGCCCTCGGCGCGACCCGCTGGGGGATGATCCGCTCGGTCGTGCTGCCGTACGGCAAGGGCGGGATCATCGGCGGCACCATGCTGGGGCTCGGCCGGGCGCTCGGCGAGACCATCGCCGTCTACCTGATCATCTCGCCCGTCTTCACCATCCAGCCGCACATCCTGCAGACCGGCGCGAACTCCGTCTCCTCCCTGATCGCCCTGCACTACGGCGACGCCTCCACCTTCGGCATGTCGGCACTGATGGCCGCGGGTCTGGCGCTGTTCCTGCTCACCCTGGCGGTCAACTTCACCGCGTCGACGGTCGTGGCCCGCTCCCGGTCCGGCGCACAGAGCGAGGCCTGACATGACAGTCGTGGAAGAGAACACCGTACGCGGCGTCGGGGAGACCGCCGCCGCCGCGCAGCCGGCCGACGAACTCCCGGACGTCCCCCGCCGGATCGGCGGCCCCACCCGCTCGGGGGTGCTGTCCCTGACCGGCGCCGCCGCCTCCGGACTCTGCACGGCCCTGCTGCTGTTTGGCCAACTCGCCCCCTTCTCCGGCGCGTTGGGCTTCACCGTCACGGCCTACCTCGCCTTCCTCCTCATCTACGCCGTACTCACCGGCCTGGAGGAGAACGGACAGGCGGTACGGGACCGGGTGATGACCGTTGTGCTGTGGAGCGCGGCCACCCTGCTGTTCGTCGCGCTCGCCCTGGTCGTCGGCTTCACCGCCTGGCGCGGCCGCGAGGCGCTGCCGCACGCCAACTTCTTCACCCAGGACATGCAGGCCGCGGGCCCGCTCGACCCGCTCACCAACGGCGGCATCGCGCACGCCATGCTCGGCACCCTCATCATGATCACCATCGCCCTGGTGATCACGGTCCCACTGGGCCTGGCCTGCGCCGTGTACCTGAACCAGATCCCCGGGCGCTTCTCCCGCTTCGTCCGCACCATCGTCGAGGCGATGACCGCGCTGCCCTCGATCGTGGCCGGCCTGATGGTGTACGCCACCTGGATCCTCGGGCTCGGCATGCAGAAGTCGGGACTCGCGGCGGGCTTCGCGATCAGCGTGATGATGCTGCCGATCGTGATCCGGGCGGCGGACGTGGTGCTGCGGCTGGTGCCGGGCACCCTGACCGAGGCGGCGGAGGCCCTGGGCGCACCGCGCTGGCGCACGGTGTGGCACGTGGTCCTGCCCACCGCCCGCTCGGGTCTCGCCACGGCCGTCATCCTCGGCACCGCGCGCGGCATCGGCGAGACCTCGCCCGTGCTGCTCACCGCCGGGTTCACGGCGGCGCTGAACGCCGACCCGACGAACGGCCCGATGGTCTCCCTGCCCCTCGCCGTCTTCAACTTCGTCAAGTCGCCCCAGCCGGCGATGATCGCCCGCGGTTTCGGCGCGGCGGCGGTGCTGATGGCCCTGGTCCTGGTGCTGTTCGCGATCGCCCGCGTCATCGGCGGCCGCGGCCCCGGCCACCAGAGCAAGCGCCAGGCGCGGCGCGCTGCGCGGGCGTCGCGGCGCGATGCGGATCGCTTCGCGGACCTGCACGCCCCGGGCCTGACGCTGTTCGACAAGACGCCGCAGGACCGACCCCCCGCAGCCGCCGACGGCGACTCAGCCCCACAGGGGCCACCCGCACCCGACCACGGAAGCCGCACGGGTGGTGCGGGTGGGAACCCGGACCCGGCCGGAGGCCGGGTGCCCGCCCACGAACCCGCACCCGACAACGAAGGCAGCCACTGATGCTCAGCCAACTCGCCACCGCCCTACGACGGCTGGGCATCCTGGCCGCACTCCTCGGCATCCTCGCCTCGACCGCCGCCACCCCGGCCGTCGCCGACACCTACACCCCCATCTCCGGCGCCGGCTCCACCTGGGCGGAGAACGCCGTAGATGAATGGCGCCGCGCAGTGAACCAGTACGGCATGCGCATCAGCTACGCCGGCACCGGTTCCTCCGACGGCCGTCGCCAATTCCTCTCCGGCACCGTCGACTTCGCCGTCTCCGACATCCCGTTCCAGACCCACCCGACGGACGGCTCCGCGGCCGAACGCCCGGCGGCGGGCTCGTACGCCTACATGCCCATCGTCGCCGGCGGCACCGTCTTCATGTACCACCTGACCGTCAACGGCAAGCGGGTCACCAACCTGCGCCTGTCCGGCGACGTCGTCACGAAGATCTTCACCGGGGTCGTCAAGACCTGGGACGACCCGGCCATCCGGGCCGACAACCCCGGCCTCCAGCTGCCCCACCGCACGGTCGTCCCGGTCGTCCGCTCCGACGGCTCCGGCTCCACCGCCCAGTTCACGCTGTGGATGACCAACCAGCACAAGGCCCTGTGGCAGGCCTACTGCCGCAAGGTGGGCCGCTCCGGCTCCTGCGGGCAGACCTCGAACTACCCGACCAGCCCGGGGATGATCGCCCAGTCCGGCGACCTCGGTGTGGCCGGCTACGTCGCCCAGAACTACGGCGAGGGCGCGATCGGGTACGTCAACTACTCCTACGCGCTCAACGCGCACTACCCGGTCGCCAAGATCCTGAACCACTCGGGCTACTACACCGAGCCGACCCCGCAGAACGTCGCGGTCTCGCTGCTCAAGGCCCGGATCAACACGAACAAGAACTCCCCGGACTACCTCACCCAGCAGCTCGACGGCGTCTACAACGACTCCGACAGCCGCAACTACCCGCTGTCCAGCTACTCGTACATGATCCTGCCGCTCAAGGTGCGGGGCACCTTCAGCACGGTCAAGGGCCGGACGCTGGGCGCGTTCTCGTACTACTTCATGTGCCAGGGCCAGCAGCAGGCGCCCAAGCTCGGCTACTCGCCGCTGCCGATCAACCTGGTCAAGGCCGGCTTCGACCAGATCCGCCGGATCCCGGGCGTGCAGGCGCAGAACATCAACATCAAGCGCTGCAACAACCCGACGTTCACCCCGGACGGCCACAACCGTCTCGCCGACACCGCGCCCTACCCGAAGCCCTGCGACAAGAAGGGCGCCCCGCCCTGCACCACGGGCAGCGGCGGCGCCAAGTCCGGTGACGGCGAAGGCGGTTCCGGTGGCGGATCCGCGGCGGGCGGTACGGCGAACGGCGGGTCCTCCGCCACCGGCGGAAACGGTACGGCAGGCACCGGCGGCAGCGGCGGCCCGTCGGTCGACCCGGACACCGGGCAGACCATCGTGCCGGGCGCGAGCGCGGGCGGCGGCTCGGGCGGCACCGGTACGGGCGCCGACAACACCGTCGCCCTCGCCCAGCCGGTCGCCGTCGCCGCCGGCCACGGCTGGACCGCCACCCAGACGCTGATGCTGCTGGCCGCATTCCTGGTGCTCGGCCTGGTCCTGCTGCCCTCGGTCGTCTCCCGCCTGGCCGGCGCCCGGTCGCAGGACAACGCCAAGGACGGTGACCGGCGATGATCCGCAGACGGCCCGGCCGCGTCCGCGGCGCCCTGATCCGCCTCCTCGCCGGTGCCACCGTGGGCGCCCTCGCGGGCCTCGCGGTCGCCCAGGCGGCCCCCTCCGCGAGCGCCGCCCCCGCCGGCTCGGCGGTCACCGTCTCCGGGCGGGGCGAGTTCAAGGACATGAAGTTCACCGTCGACCGGACGAGCCACCTCACCAGCCAGGCGATCAAGGTCTCCTGGAGCGGCGGCACCCCGACCACCTTCGCGGGCACCTCGTTCAACACCGACTTCGTCCAGATCATGCAGTGCTGGGGCGACGACGACGGCAGCGTCCCGGGCAACCCCGGACCGCCCCGCACCCAGTGCCAGTACGGCGCTTCCCCGACCACCGACCGCGGCAACTGGCCCGGCAACCAGCTGGACGACACCCGCCAGATCTTCTACAGCGCCGACCCCACCAACTACGGCCAGGACAACCGCTACGGCGCCGCCCAGCCCCCCGGCGTCCCGGGCGAGGTGCCGTTCAAGTCGGTCACCGGCGAGACGGTCCTCACCAACACCCAGAACAACCGGTTCTTCAACCACAACACCACCAACGAGGTCGACTTCGCCCGCACCGGCGCCGGCGGCACCGGCCAGGAGTACTTCGAGGTGCAGACCGCCAACGAGGCCCCGCACCTGGGCTGCGGCTCCCCGGTCACCCGGAACGGCGTCACCGAGCCGCGCTCCTGCTGGCTGGTGATCGTCCCGCAGGGCCACCTCGACCTCGACGGAAAGCCCTACGCGGACCACAGCCAGGTCAACGCGGGCTCCCCGGTCTCCTCGACCAACTGGCAGAACCGCATCGCGATCCCGCTGCACTTCAACCGGGTGGGCAGCAACTGCCCGCTGGGCAGCGACGAGCGCCCCACCACCGGCAGCGAGCTGGTCGCCGACGCCGTGACCAGCTGGCAGGCGGCCCTGTGCCCGTCCGGCAAGGTGTACGGCTACACGGAACTCGGCGAGCCCGACACCCGCTCCCGGCTGGGCACCGACAAGACGTTCGGCCTCGGCTTCACCACCCGCGCCCTGGGCGCCGACGACGGCACGTCGGCACCGGGCGGCACGACGACCTACGCGCCCGTTGCGCTGTCCGGAGCCGTCATCGGGTTCACGATCGAACGCAGACCCAAGGCCGGGGCACCCGAGAACATCAGGAGACAGGCGGGCACCAAGGTCGGATCGATCAGGCTGACGCCCCGGCTGGTCGCCAAGCTGCTCACCGAGTCGTACCGCAACTCCACCTGGGGTTCGGTGCTCGGCGACAAGGCCGCCCACGGGTACGGCTGGGCGAAGCACAACCCGGCGGGCCTGGCGAGCGACCCCGAGTTCATCGCCCTCAACCCCGAGTTCACGTACCTCTCGGTCGCCGAGACCCCGGCCACCGACACCGACCTGCTCACCTCGCTCGGCCACAGCGACAGCGCCCGCGCGGTGTGGCAGTGGATCCTCTCGGACAAGGAGGCCCGGCAGTTCCTCTCCGGCGTCTCCGACGACTGGGGCATGCGGGTCAACCCGTACTACAGCACCAACGCGGACCTGAACCCCTCCGGTCTCGCCTTCGCCCCCGCGCACGTCGACGAGTACCCGAAGAGCGACCCCTGGTGCACGGTGCCGCCCGGCACCGACGCTCCCAAGGACGCCCGGCAGTGCATGACCGACTTCCACCCCTACGTCGACGACATGCACGCCGGCGCCCTGCACACCCGGCGCGCCGACACCCTGTGGAAGTCGACCTGGGACCCGCTGTCCAACCCGCCCGCGTACCGCAGCCCCGGCCCGCAGACGGTCGGCTCGCGGTTCGTCATCACCGTCACCGACGCGGCCTCCGCCGTCCGGTACGGCCTGCAGACGGCCGAGCTGCGCAACACGGCGGGCAAGTTCGTCGCCCCCACCGCCACGGCCCTGACCGAGGCGGCCAAGAGCGCCTCCGGCAAGGACGTCGCCGAGATCACCCCGGCGAACGCCAGGGCGAAGGGCGCCTACCCGCTGGCCCAGCTGGTCTACGCGGCCGCACGACCGGGCTGGCTGAAGGCGGACGCCCGCGCGGACTACGCGGCGCTGCTGCGCTACGCGGCGGGCGCCGGCCAGGTCCTCGGCGCCGACCCGGGCCGGCTGCCCGAGGGGTACGCCCCGCTCTCCCGCACCCTGCGCGACCGTGCGCTGAAGGCGGCCGACGCGCTCCTGCGCTACAAGGGATCGCCAGCCACCGACGGTGACTCGGGCTCGGGCGGCACCAGCGGCGGCCAGACCTCCGCCGGCACCGGCGACGGGGCGGGTGGCGCCACCTCCGGCGGTGCCTCCGGCGACGGCGGTAGGGGAGCGGACGGCGGCGCGAGCGCCACGCCCAGCGCCCAGGCCTCCTACGACGGCGGAAAGGCCGTGCAGACCACGGCCGCCGGGAACACCCCGGCCGACCCCGCGAATCCGCTCCGCTATGCCGTACCGGTCGGGGCCGGGCTCGGTGCGGTCGCGGGACTTGGGGCACCTTTCGCGGGTGGCCGTCGGCTGACGCTCAGTTCGGCCAGGCAGGCGCTCGTTCGACTGCGGGTGCGTCGTGGCTGGTCGCGCCCACGCGGCGGAGCCGCGGATTGACACCGCCCCGCGCCCCTGAGGGGTTGCCCCTCCCGGAGCCGAAAGGCTCCCCCACTGACGGCCGCCCGCCCCGAAAGGCAGTCGGGGCGGACGGCCCGTACCACCCTGCCAGATCCCCTTCTCCCGCACCGACGCACTATCGTCAGGAGACTCTCGATGCGCAGAACGCGCTCTTCGGCGGCGCTCGTCGCCGCCGCCGTGGTGGCCGGCGGCCTGGCTCTGGCCAGCCCCGCGTACGCCGACCCCACCCCCGCCGGTACCTTCCGCCAGCTGGTCGGCGTGGGCTCCGACACCACCCAGGACGTGCTCAACGCCCTGGCCGGTGACACCGTCAACGGCACGAGCTACGCCGGTACGGCCGTGAAGTCGGCAGGCGGCGCGGGCATCGCCTCCTACGACGCGATCGAGCCCGGCACCGGCTCCACCACCTCGAACATCACCACCCGCTCGGGCGGCCCGTCCTTCCTGCGCCCCAACGGCTCCGGCAAGGGCCGCCTGGCCCTGAGCGAGTCGCTGACCGGTGACAAGTACCCGGACTCCTCCGGCGTCGCCGTCAAGGGCCAGGTCGACTTCGCCCGCTCCTCCAGCGGTCCGTCCACCTCCGGCACCGCGCTCACCTACATCCCGTTCGCCCGGGACGCGGTCGGCGTCGCGGTGAAGGGCTCGGCGCTGAACAGCCTGACGCAGGACCAGCTGCACGACATCTACTCCGGTGCGCTCACCCAGGTGAACGGCCAGACCGTGCACCCGAAGATCCCGCAGAGCGGCTCGGGCACCCGCAAGTTCTTCCTGTCCGCGATCGGCCTGACCGACGCCACGCTCTCCCCGAACATCCCGACGGTCCAGGAGAACCAGGGCGACGCGGCCCTCACCGAGGACGGCGCGCTGGTGCCCTTCTCGGTCGGTTCCTGGATCGCCCAGAACAACGGCGTCTCCCCCGACTTCACCAAGACCTCGGCGGCCGCGGGCGGTCACCTGGCCGCGGTGCAGCTGCCCGGCGACTCCGGTGCCACCAGCCCGGTGACGACGGTCAACGGCAAGCTCGCCCCGGTCAACGCCTACTACGAGAACTCCACCTTCGGCCGTGACGTCTACAACGTCGTGCCGTCGCGGGCGATCGACCCGACCAGCATCTTCTTCGACAAGGACCTCTACGACGTCTTCGTGACGGCGGGCAGCCACGAAGCCGCGATGGCCTCGGACTCCGCCGAGGGCGTCATCTCCGCCTTCGGCTTCGTGAACGAGCCGTACAACGGCTCGGTCAGCGTGGCCAAGCACGCCAAGCTGGGCGGCCTGGAGGAGTCGGGCATCGACACCTCGACGCCCTCCGCCCCGACCGGGGTGAAGGGCACGCCGGGCGACGCGTCCCTGAAGCTGTCCTGGACCGCGCCGGCGCCCACCGGTCTGCCGCTCACCGACTACCGGGTCACACTGACCGACTCGGACGGCGCCGTCGTGGCCGTCAAGGACGTTCCGGGGAGCGCCACCTCGTACACCTTCACGGGCCTGGCCACCGGCAGCTACACCGCCACGGTCGCCGGCGCCAACCTCAACGGCACGGGTGCCACGGCCCCCTGGTCCGGCTCGGTGAAGTTCAAGAGCACCACGACGGCGACCGCCGCGACCACCGCGTACGGCAAGACCCCGAAGGTCGTCGTCACCGTGGCCGGCTCGCACGGTGTGGCCCCCACCGGCAAGGTCACGGTGAAGGAGGGCTCCACGGTCCTCGGCACCGGCACCCTGGACGCGTCCGGCAAGGTCACCATCGGCCTGTCGAACCACCTCAAGGTCACCACGCACACGCTGTCCGTCACCTACGCGGGCAACAGCAATCTCAACGCGTCCTCGACCACGGCCGGCCTGAAGATCACCAAGGCGACGCCGTCGGTCAGCTCCACCGCACCGGCCTCCATCAGCCACACCGCCCAGGCCAAGGTGACCGTGAAGGTCACCGCGACCGGCACCACCCCGGGCGGCACCGTGCGCATCTACGAGGGCACCAAGGTGCTCGCCACCGGCAAGCTGAGCGGCGGCAAGGTGACGATCACGCTGCCGAAGCTGAGCCGCGGCAAGCACACGCTGCACGCCTTCTACGCGGGCTCGACCACGGTCGCGTCCAAGGCCGGCGCCAACTTCACCGTCAAGTCCACCTGATCCACCCGGCTGCCGGGGAGACCAGTCCCGTCTCCCCGGCAGCCCCCACCCCCAGCGAAGGAGGCGGGCCGACGTGACCGTCGCCGTACCGACCACGCTCGCACCGGCCGCGCCGCGCACCCGCGTCCGCGGTGTCACCGCCGTCCGCCACCTGGCCCGCGGCGGCCTGCTCAGCCTCGCCGCCCTGCTGCTCGGCATCACCGCCCAGCTGCTGCTCGTCAGCGGCATCCAGCAGCACAGCGCGCAGCACGCCGCGTTCGACGAGCTGCGCGAGCAGCTCGCCCTGGGCACGGCCCCCGTGTCCCAGACCGACCAGCAGGGCAAGCTGCTCGCGCCGGGCACACCGGTCGCGCTCATCGACGTACCGCAACTCGGCCTGAACCAGGTCGTGTTCGAGGGCACCGACTCCGCCGTCACGACCGACGGCCCCGGTCACCGCCGGGACACCCCGATGCCCGGGCAGGCCGGGACCAGCGTGCTGATGGGCCGGGCGGCCGCGTACGGCGCCCCGTTCGGGCACCTGGCCGACCTCACCGCGGGCAACACCTTCACCGTGACCACCGGCCAGGGCAAGGCCGAGTACCAGGTCATCGACGTACGGCGGGCCGGCGACCCGGCACCCGTCCCCGCGGCCGCGGGCAAGGGCCGCCTGGTGCTGGTCACCGCGACCGGCCCCCGCTTCATGCCCGGCGGCATCCTGCGCGTCGACGCCGACCTGATCTCCGCGCCCTTCCAGACCCCGGCGGCCGTGATCCGCTCCGGCACCCTGCCGGACTCCGAGCAGCCACTGGCCCGCCCCTCCGGGGTGCCCTGGCCGCTGGTGCTGTGGCTCCAGGCGCTGCTCCTCGCGTCCGTCGCCGCGGTGTGGACGTGGCACCGCTGGGGCCGCCACCAGACGTGGATCGTCTTCGCACCGGTCGTCGCCGTGCTGGGCCTCCAGGTCGCCACACGCACCACCGAACTGCTCCCGAACCTGCTGTAACCCCTGCCCGACCAGAGGTGGCCACCATGACCGAGACCGCAGTGACCGACACCGCCGTCACCGACACCGCCGTACTGCCCGTCGCAGCCCCCGTCCCCGGCGCCGCGCCCGCCACCCTGGAGGCCCGCGCGGTCTCGGCCTGGTTCGGCGGCCACCAGGTGCTCAGCCGGGTCTCGCTGACCATGCCCGCGGGCCGGGTGACAGCCCTGATCGGCCCCTCCGGCTGCGGCAAGTCGACCTTCCTGCGCACCCTCAACCGCATGCACGAGCTGATCCCCGGCGCGGCCTTCGGCGGCGAGGTGCTCTTCGAGGGCGAGGACATCTACGCCCCCGAACGCCGCCTGACCGACGCCCGCCGCCGGATCGGCATGGTCTTCCAGAAGCCCAACCCGTTCCCCGCGATGTCGATCTACGACAACGTGGTGGCCGGCCTCAAGCTCACCGGCACCCGCGCGAGCCGGCGTGAGCGGGACGAGCTGGTGGAGGAGTCCCTGACCCGCGCGGGCCTGTGGAAGGAGGTCCGTGACCGGCTCCGCCGGCCCGGCGGAGCGCTGTCCGGCGGCCAGCAGCAGCGCCTGTGCATCGCCCGCGCACTGGCCGTACGGCCCCGGGTCCTGCTCATGGACGAGCCGTGCTCGGCGCTCGACCCGACCTCCACCCGCCGGGTCGAGGAGACCATCCACGAACTCGCGGGCCAGGTCACGATCGTGATCGTCACGCACAACATGCAGCAGGCGGCCCGCGTCTCCGACCAGTGCGCCTTCTTCCTCGCCGAACAGGGCACCCCCGGCGGGATCGTCGAACACGGCCGGACCGAGCAGATGTTCAACGCCCCGGCGGACCAGCGCACGGCGGACTATGTGGCGGGCCGCTTCGGCTGAGGCGCGCTGGCGCCGGCGCCAGCAGTACGGCTGCTGGTCGGTGAGCGAGGCCGCCACGCGCATCCACACGCCGAACAGCCGGTACAGGGACGGAAGGTCGCCGCTCGCCCGGACCGTCCGGCTGTCGTCGGCCTTGACCCCGGGTATGCCGAGCAGCGTCGAGACGACCGAGGCGGACTGCCGGCGCACCGTGAGGTTCGCCTCGGCGGCAAAGGCCGGGGGCGCGCCGGCCCGGGGGTCAGCGCCCGTGCGACCCCTTCCTCGATGGCCGCGCGTGCCTTGTCCGCCGGACGCAGCCCGGCCGCGAACCGGTCGTGGGCGTACTTCAGCGGGACGGTGACGACCGACGCGTCCCACGCCGTCATCTCCGCGCACGCGGCGTCGTCACCCGTGAGGGCCACCACCGGGACGCCCAGGGCCGCCGCGGTGGCGTGGGCGAGGCCGATCTCCCCGACGGGGCGGCCGTCCAGCCGGATGTCCTCGATCTCATGACTCATGAAGCTGTGGCCGAGCACGCCGAGTGCACCGGCCCTGGAGTGGTATCCGACACAGAGCGCTGCGTCGTACTCAGGGCCGAGTCCCTCCAGCACGAGCATCTGCTTGGGCTTGCCGCGGACCAGGCGGGCGGCCGGGTGCAGCGCCTCGGGCAGCAGGTTGCGCATCGGCCCGCGGGCGTCGTTCACGAGGACGTCCGTCGCGCCCGCCGCCAGCGCGCCGCGCACCGCGGCGTTCACGTCCTCGGCCATCATGGAGCGGCCCCGCTCGTAGTCCCGGCCGCCGGGCTGGACGTCGTCGGCGTCGACGAGCCCGGTGTGCCCTCCATGTCCGCGCTCAGGTATATCCGCACGCCTCCGACCCCAACCGACCCTACGTAATGTAGGTTCCCAACCGCCATCGGCCACACGTCTGTTCATCGGGGGAAGACCATGCAGGACACGGAAGCGAAACCGAGCCCGGCGGAGGAGGTCTGCATGCGCGCTCTCGCCCCGACGCTGACCCTGCTGATCGTCAGCCTGTTCGTCGCCGCCGTCGGCGTGTACGAGCTGTGCGGCTTCGGGCTGCACAGCCTCGACCGGCGCCCGCACCTGTTCAGCGACGGCCTGGCGACCGGCGGGGTGATCGTGGCCGCGGTGGCGGCCGGGGCGGCCGCAGGCAATCTGGCGTGGACCCTTGCGGCGGCCCGGCGGGGCGGCCAGGGTCCAGGATGAGATCCTGTGAAGCAGGTATGTGTACACCCGTACACATCCGCGCTACCCTACGAGCTGTAGGGTCAGCGTTGCCCCGTCCCCCTCCCCAAGGTGCCCGCCACCATGCCCGCACAACAGTCGAGCCTGACCACCCCACAGGTCCCCGCTCAGCGCAACCGCCGTGCCCGCATTCCCTTCCCGTCCACCGGCGACGGCCGGCTGCGGAAGCGGGCGGCAACGGCCACCGTCTGGTACCTGCGTCTGCAGGTGGTGCTCAACGTCGCGGCCGTCGTCTCGCTGCCGTTCCGCGAGGAGGTGCACGAGCACAACGGGGGCGCCTTCTTCACGCCCTACCTGGCCACCGCCGGCCTGGGCTCGGCGGCCCTCGCCCTCTTCCTCGCGATCGTCATGCGCCGCCGCAAGCGAGCGGCCTGGGTCTTCAACCTGCTCCTCGCCGGCCCGCTCTTCTCCCTCTACGTCCTCGCGCTCACCCGCGACCCCTACCGCGAGCACCTCTTCAACTGGCTCTCCGCCGCCCTGACCGGCCTGTTCGTAGCCGCCCTGCTGCTCGGCCGGCGCGAGTTCGACGCCATCGGCGACCGCTCCAACCCGCGCCTGGCGCTCGCCGTGGGCACCGGCGGCACGCTGCTCAGTGCCGCCCTCGGCACCCTGCTCGTGCACGCGACCAACAAGCTGCCCGGGGCCACCCTCAAGGACGAGATCGCCTACACCCTGCTGCGCGGCATCAGCGTCGGTCCGCTCGCCGACCGCGTCGCCGCCGTCGACGCGCCCCGCTGGACGGACGTGATCGTCAACGTCCTGGTCGCGGCGACCTTCCTCCTGGTCCTCTACGCCTGCTTCCGCGCCCCGCGCGGCGAGTGCCTGCTGGCGGAGGAGGACGAGCGGAAGCTGCGTGCGCTGCTCGACCGGCACGGCGAACGCGACTCCCTCGGCTACTTCGCCCTGCGCCGCGACAAGGCCGTCATCTTCTCCCCCAGCGGCAAGGCGGCCGTCACCTACCGCGTCGTCGGCGGCGTCAGCCTGGCCTCCGGCGACCCCATCGGCGACCCCGAGGCCTGGCCCGGCGCCATCGACGCCTGGCTGGCCGAGGCCCGCCGCCACGCCTGGACCCCGGCCGTCATGGGCGCGAGCGAGGAGGCGGGCACCATCTACTCCCGCCACGGCCTGGACGCCCTCGAACTGGGCGACGAGGCGATCGTCGACCTGGCCGACTTCACCCTCGAAGGCCGGGCCATGCGGGTGGTGCGCCAGGCCCACAACCGTGTCCGCCGGGCCGGCTACACGGTCCGCATCCGCCGCCACGAGGAGATCCCCGACGAGGAGATGGCCCTGCTCGTCGACCGCGCCGACCACTGGCGCGACGGCGCCACCGAGCGCGGCTTCTCGATGGCCCTGGGCCGCCTCGGCGACCCCGGCGACGGCCGCTGCGTCATGCTGGAGTGCCGGGACGCGGACGGAGTGCCCCGGGCCCTGCTCAGCTTCGTCCCCTGGGGCGAGGCCGGCCTCTCCCTCGACCTGATGCGCCGCGACCGCGCCTGCGAGAACGGCCTGATGGAGTACATGGTCGTGGAACTCCTGCTGCGGGCCGAGGAGTTGGGCGTCCGCCGGGTGTCCCTGAACTTCGCGATGTTCCGCTCGGTCTTCGAACGCGGCTCCCGTCTCGGCGCCGGGCCCGTGCTCCGCCTCTGGCGTTCGATCCTCACCTTCTTCTCCCGCTGGTGGCAGATCGAGTCCCTGTACCGCGCGAACGCCAAGTACCGCCCGGTCTGGGAACCCCGCTTCCTCCTCTTCGCGAAGAGCAGCGACATCCCCCGCATCGGCCTGGCCAGCGCCCGGGCGGAGGGCTTCCTCACCCCGCCCGCCCTGCCGGCCTTCACCCGCCGCAGGCAGCCCGGCTGCCCGGAGGTCACTTCACCCCGGTAGTCCGCAGCACGGTGAGGACGAGGGTCCGTGCCACCTCCACCACCTCACGGAGGGACACGGACTCCCGGGGACTGTGCGCGACCCGGATGTCCCCCGGCCCGTACTGCAGCGTCGGAATCCCGGCCCCCGCGTACAGCCGCAGGTCGCTCCCGTACGGCGCCCCGCGCTCCCGGGGCCGGGTGGCCCAGCCGTTGGCGTCGGCGCAGGCGTCGCGCACCTCGTCCCGCAGCGGATGCCCCTCCGGAAGCCGCCCGCTCGCGAACTGCCCGCCCGGCCAGCTCACCGTCGCCGGATGCTCCCGCAACCAGGGGTGACCGGCGCACACCTCGGCCACACACCGCTCGAACTCCGCCCGCGCCTCGCCCGGCTCCTCCCCCAGCCGCACCCCGAGCCGCCCCTCCGCGACCAGCAGATCGGGCACGCTGCTCGCCCAGTCCCCGGAGCGCAGCGTCCCGACGGAAAGGGCGTACGGGATCGGATACTCGGCCATCAGCGGCGAGGGCCCGGCGTTGCGGGCGGCCTCCAGCCGGGCCAGCGCCTCATGGAGCGGCAGATAGGCATCGATCGCACTGACGCCCGAGTCCCGCGAACTGGCGTGCGCGGCCTGGCCGGGCACGGCGAGACGGAAGGTCAGCGCCCCGGCGTTGGCGGTGATGAGGGTCCCACCGGTCGGCTCGGTGATGACGCAGGCATCGCCGCCGTACCCCCGCTTCAGAGTCCCGAAGGCACCGATCCCCCCATCCTCCTCACCGACAACGAAGTGCACGGCGACACGCCCGCGCAGCCGCACCCCGGCGGCCCGGATCGCGGCCAGCGCAGCGAGATGAGCGACAACCCCCGCCTTCATGTCACAGGCCCCCCGCCCGTGCACGACGTCCCCCGTCACCCTCGGCACGAACGGATCCCCGTCCCAGGCGGCAAGGACTCCGGGCGGTACGACATCCACATGCCCCTGCAGGACCAGCGTCGGCCCATCCCCACCCCCCTCGCTGACCCCCACCAGGCCCCACGCCTCCTCGCGCGGCACCTCCATGCCGGGAAACTCCGGGTCGGCCAGCAGCGCGGGCAGATCCATGGACCACAGATCGACCTCCAGTCCGAGCCGCTCCAGCCACCCCGCCAGCCGATGCTGGATCTCCGACTCGGCGGCACTCCCGGTCACGCTGGGAACCGCGATCAACTCCAGCAGCATCCGCCCGACGGCCGCCTCGTCGACACACGCGAGAACGGCAGCCTCCTGATCACTGAGCACGGCGACTCCCCTCCCGAGGTCCACTCCCGCTCCGATCATGACCCCCCCAGACCACCGGGAACAGCCCCCGTCACACCCCGCACCCGCCGACGACGAACCCACCCCACAAGCGCCACCCGCACCCGCCGACGACGAACCCGCCCCACAGGGGCCACCCGCACCCGACCACGAAAGCCGCACACCCCACCCGACCCCCGCACCCGCCGACGACGAACCCACCCCACAAGCGCCACCCGCACCCGCCGACGGCGAATCCGCCCCACAGGGGCCACCCGCACCCGACGACGAAAGCTGCACGGGTGGTGCGGGTGGGAACGAAATCCCGCCGAAGGCGAAGCCGAGGCGTCCCACCCCGAACGCCCTCAGTGCCCCCCGTGGCCCACGATCCCCCCGCCCACCGTGAAGCCGATCACCGCCCCGCCCCCTTCCCGCCGGAAGGCGAACGGTGCACCGCCATGCGCCATGGCGACCTCGCGGACGATGGACAGGCCGAGCCCCGACCCCGGCAGGGACCGCGCGTCGGCGGCACGGTAGAAGCGGTCGAAGATGCGGATCAGGTCGCCCTCGGCGATACCGGGCCCCCGGTCCAGGACCTCGACCCGGACGGTCCCGAGCCGCGCGGGCCCGGTGATGCTGATCTCGATGGGCGCCTTGCCGTCACGGTCGAACTTCGCCGCGTTCTCGACCAGGTTGGACAGGGCCCGCTGCAGCATCCCGGGCCGCCCGTCGGTGCGCGTGTCACCGCTGGCGCGCAGCAGGATCTCCCGGCCGGTACGCCGCTTGGCCAGCCCCATCACGTCCTCGGCGATGTCGGCGAGGTCCACCCGCTGCGGCGGCTCGGAATCGGACTGCCCGGCCGCGAGATCGACCAGCTCGTTGACCAGGTCGGTCAGCTCCCGGGCCTCCTGGGTGAGGTCGGCGACGAGTTCCTCCCGGGTCGCCGGGGGAAGCTCGTCGATCCTGCGCAGCAGCGAGATGTTCGTACGCAGCGAGGTCAGCGGTGTCCGCAGCTCGTGCCCGGCGTCCTGGACCAGCCTGCGCTGGTCCTCCTCCGACTGGGCGAGCCGGCCGAGCATCCGGTCGAAGGCACGGCCGAGCCGGCCCACCTCGTCCAGGCCCGCGACGGGCACCTCGATGCCCAGCTGGCGGGTGCGGGCCACGTCCTCGGCGGCGGAGGTGAGGATCACCAGGCGCCGGGTGATCCGGCGGGCCAGCCACCAGCCGAACAGCCCCGCGGCGACCACGACCGCCGCCATCAGGATCAGCGTCCGCTGCTGCAGCGCCCGCAGCAGATCCTCGGTGTCGCTGAACTCCTGCGCGACCTGCACCGCGCCCTTCCCGTCCCCGAGGGAGACGGTGGCGATGCGGAACAGGTCCTCGCCGACCCGGACGTCCTTGTGCTGGACCACCCTGCCGGCCCCCTGCGCGGTGGCCACACCCTTGTCCCGGGCGGTGACGGGCAGCACCGGACTGCCGTGGTCGACGATCTGCCCCTGCGCGCCCAGCACCTGTACGTCGGTCCGGGCCGGCCGGACCAGATCATGGCCGGGGCGGGAGGAGGAGAAGTCCTCGGGGACCATCTCGTGCTGCCGCACCTCGTCCTGCACGTCCTGCACGACCTGCGTGAACACCGACTGCTGGTCGACCCGGACCAGGCGCGCCGCGGAGCCGTAGGACAGGATGCCGACGAGGATGGTCACGGCGGCGGTGACGGCCGCGAAGGACACCGCGAAGGTGGTGCGCAGGGACACGAGCTTGGGCCGGGGCCCGGCCGGCAGCCGCCAGCGGCGGCTCACTAGTCCTCCCGCAGCACGTAACCCACGCCCCGGACGGTGTGGATCAGCTGGGGAGCGCCGGGCTCGTCCAGCTTGCGGCGCAGGTAGCCGACGTACACGGCGAGGTTCTTCGAGCCGGGACCGAAGTCGTAGCCCCAGATGCGGTCGTAGATCGTGGAGTGGTCGAGGACGATGCCCGCGTTGCGGACCAGCAGCTCCAGCAGCTCGAACTCGGTGCGGGTCAGCTCCAGCTCGCGCCGGCCGCGCCAGGCCCGGCGGGCCTGCAGGTCCATCCGGATCCCGGCGGCCTCCACCTGCCGGTCGGAGACCTGGACGTCGCGCCCGCCGTCACCGCCGGTGCCCGCGGCGCCGCCACCGCCCGCGGGTACCGGGCTGGTACGGCGCAGCAGGGCCCGCAGCCGTGCGAAGACCTCTTCCACGTCGAACGGCTTGACCACGTAGTCGTCGGCGCCGGCGTCCAGGCCCGCGATACGGTCGGCGGTCTCCACCAGGGCGGTGAGCATGAGGATCGGGGTGCGGTCGCCCTCGGCCCGCAGCACCCGGCAGACCTGGAGCCCGTCGATGCCCGGCATCATCACGTCGAGCACGAGGACGTCCGGCGGGGTCCTGTGGGCCTGCGCCAGCGCTTCCACGCCGTCGGCCACCGCCGTCACCTCGTACCCCTCCAGGGTCAGGGCACGCTCCAGGGCATGACGGATGGCACGGTCGTCTTCGGCGAGCAGCACAGTCTGGGGCACATCCCCAGTCTGCCAAGGCCTCCGGCGGTTCGGCCGGGACGAGCGGGTCTACGATCACCCTTTTTACCCGCCTCTCACCGTCACGGGAGCAACCCGGACCGGAGGCCTACCGTCTTTTCACCGTCATGCGCCGAGCCGGGCCAGCTGCTCCTCGAACGGCACGACCGCGAGGTCGTCCTCGGCCGGGAGGTCGTCCTTGGCCGGCCGGGCCGCCGACAGCCCCTGCATCAGGGCCGCCAGCTCCCCCGCCGCCCGCTCGGTCCGCTCGGGCAGGCCCTGCGCGCCCCAGTCCTCCGAGGCTGCGTACACGGCGGTGGGTACGACCACGGCCCGCAGGTAGGCGAACAGCGGACGGAGCGCGTGCTCCAGCACCAGGGAGTGGCGGGCCGTACCGCCGGTCGCCGCGATCAGCACCGGCTTGCCCGCCAGGGCGTCCTTGTCCAGCACGTCGAAGAACGACTTGAACAGCCCGCTGTACGACGCGGTGAACACGGGCGTGACCACTATCAGCCCGTCCGCCTCGGTCACCGCGTCCAGCGCGGCGGCCAGGGCGCGGCCCGGAAACCCGTTGGTGAAGTTGTGCGCGATCTCGACCGCGAGGTCGCGCAGCTCGATCACCTGGATGTCGACGGGCGTGTGACGGTCCACGGCGGCGGCCAGCCGGTCGCCCAGCAGTCGCGTGGAGGACGGGACGCTCAGCCCCGCCGAGACGACGACGAGCTTCATTCGGTGGTCACTCCTTCGGAGTCGGAAGAGGCAGAGGGGCCGGAAGAGGCAGAGGGGTCGGAAGAGGCAGTGGTGGCGGCGAGCAGGGAGGCGTGCGTGGGAGCCTCCGGCACGTTCGCCGGGCGTCCGTTCGCGAACTCCTTGCGCAGCACCGGTACGACCTCCTCGCCCAGCATGTCGAGCTGCTCGAGCACGGTCTTCAGCGGCAGGCCCGCGTGGTCCATCAGGAACAGCTGGCGCTGGTAGTCACCGGCGTACTCGCGGAAGCTCAGCGTCTTCTCGATCACCTGCTGCGGGGAGCCCACCGTGAGCGGGGTCTGCTCGGTGAAGTCCTCCAGCGACGGCCCGTGCCCGTACACCGGCGCGTTGTCGAAGTACGGCCGGAACTCGCGCACCGCGTCCTGCGAGTTGCGACGCATGAACACCTGACCGCCCAGCCCGACGATCGCCTGCTCCGGCGTGCCGTGCCCGTAGTGGGCGAACCGCTTCCGGTAGAACTCGACCATCCGCTTGGTGTGGTCGGCGGGCCAGAAGATGTTGTTGTGGAAGAAGCCGTCGCCGTAGTACGCGGCCTGCTCTGCGATCTCCGGGGAGCGGATCGAGCCGTGCCAGACGAACGGCGGCACGTCGTCCAGCGGCCGCGGCGTGGACGTGAAGCCCTGCAGCGGTGTGCGGAACTTGCCCTCCCAGTCGACGACGTCCTCGCGCCACAGCCGGCGCAGCAGGGCGTAGTTCTCGATGGCGAGGTTGATGCCCTCACGGATGTCCTGGCCGAACCACGGATAGACCGGCCCGGTGTTGCCACGGCCCATCATCAGGTCGACCCGGCCGTCGGCCAGGTGCTGGAGCATCGCGTAGTCCTCCGCGATCTTCACCGGGTCGTTGGTGGTGATCAGCGTGGTGGAGGTGGAGAGGATCAGGTTCTCCGTCCGCGCCGCTATGTGGCCGAGCATCGTCGTCGGCGAGGACGGCACGAAGGGCGGGTTGTGGTGCTCGCCGGTGGCGAAGACGTCGAGGCCGACCTCCTCGGCCTTGAGCGCGATGGCGACCATGGCCTTGATCCGCTCGCGCTCGGTCGGCGTACGCCCCGTGGTGGGGTCCGGCGTGACGTCGCCGACCGTGAAGATCCCGAACTGCATGGTCGCTCACCCTCCAGGTTGTTGACGGTTCAACTATACCCCTGGAACGGTGGCCCGGTCCGAGCTATTCCCGGCGTCTCCCTACAGCGGCTTCGCGAAGTGGAAGGCCCCGATCTCCATCCGTTCCCGCAGGTAGAAGCGGTGCGCGTCGGTGCGCTGGGTGCCCGAGTCGAGGTTCAGCTCATGACAGCCGAGTGCCCGGCCGCGCTCCTCCAGGTGCGCGAGGAGCGCGCGGCCGACCCCGCCGGACCGGGCTGCCGGGGCGGTCACCAGGTCGTCGACGTACAGCTGGCGCAGCGACACCGTGTTGACCAGCACCCGCCAGCCGGCCACGCCCACACAGGCCCCGTTCTCGTCGTAGGCGGCGGAGAAGCGCAGCCCCTGCGCGCTCCCCTCCTCGTACACCCGGGCGAACAGCTCCTCGGTCAGATGCGGACGCAGCTCCCGCAGCACGGGCAGCACCTCGGTCCCGAGCCGCGGGTCCCCCGGCTCCAGCTCCATGATCTTCATATCCGCACCCTAGGGGGCACGCCCCCACCCGCACTACGGGACCAGCACCAGGCGACCCCGCACCCCGCCCTCGGCCAGCCGCGCGTGCGCCTTCGCGGCCTCCTCCAGGCCGTACGTCCCGGCCACCCGGAGGCTCAGCACCCCCTCGTCCACGAGCCGGGCCAGCTCCGCAAGCCGGGCCCCGTCGGCGCTCACCATCACGGCCGTGGTCCGCACCCCGCGGACGGAGTCGGGCTGCCCGCCGGGCCGGGCGCTGACGAAGACGCCCCCGTCGCGCACCGACTCCAGCGCCGGCTCACCGAGCATCGCCGCGTCCAGCACCGCGTCCACGCTCGCCGGGGCGACCCCCTCGGCCGTGAACTCCGTGGCGCCGAAGGACCGCACCAGCTCCTCGTCGGCCGCCCGGGCCTGCCCGGTCACCGCGATCCCCCGGTGCGCGGCCAGCTGTACGGCGAACCCGCCCAGCGCGCCCGCAGCACCGGTCACCAGCAGCGACGCACCCGGCGCCAGCTCCAGCAGGTCGAGGGCCTGGATCGCGGTCAGCGCGTTCAGCGGCAGGGTGCCGGCGTGCACCGCGTCGACCGTGGCCGGGGCCTTGGCCACCGCGTCCGCCGGCACGACGACGTACTCGGCGTGCGCACCCAGCGGATCGGTCACGCCCGCCGCGAGGGCCACCACCTCGTCGCCGACCTGCCAGGCCGCGGCCTCGCCCACCGCGTCCACCGTCCCGGCCACGTCCCAGCCGAGCCCCAGCGTCCCGCCCGCGCCGCCGAAGACACCGGCCCGCAGGGCCAGGTCCACGGGGTTCACCGCGCCGGCCGCCACCTTGATCCGCACCTGCCGCGCCCCCGGCTCGGGCACCGCCACGTCCACGATCTCCACGACCTCCGGACCGCCGAACGTCGTCACCACAGCAGCACGCATGTCAATTCTCCCCGATCACAAGGTATTTGATGTACTTCGCGGCAATTTCCTGGCCGCAGCACCAACCATAGGAGAGCTACTATCCTTCGGTAAGTAGTTACCTGAGAGTGCGTAGGGGACCCGGAGGAGAGCCATGGCGACCATGAGCGCAGCCCAGCGGCGCGAGCAGGCCCGTATCGACTACGACGCCTTCCTGGCGGCCTGCCCCACCAACAACCTCCTCGGCAGGCTCAGCGACAAGTGGGTCGGCCTCGTCGTCGCCGCCCTGTCCCCCGGCCCCATGCGCTACAGCGACATCGGCCGCAAGGTCGCCGGCGTCAGCCCCAAGATGCTCACCCAGACCCTGCGCACCCTGGAGCGCGACGGCATCGTCTCCCGCACGGTCACCCCGTCCGTCCCGGTCCGGGTCGACTACGAACTCACCCCGCTCGGCCGCAGCCTCGCCGGCCTGCTGACCGCGGTGAAGACGTGGGCGGAGACCCACTTCGAGGAGGTCCAGGAAGCCCGCGAGCGGTACGACGCGGAGAATCCCGCCTAGCCGGGAAACGGGTCTTTTGCCGCCTCGGCAAAAGGGCTGGGGCACGGCCGGTGTCCGGCCACAGCATGGCCGGACAGACGCTCCCCGAACCGCGAGGTAGGCCGTGACCGCAATAGCCGCGCCGCACCCTGTCCAGCCGCCCCTCCTCAGCACACGCAGGCGCTGGACGGTGCTGGCCGTCTGCTGTCTGAGCATGTT
The DNA here is from genome assembly GCF_044541035.1 of Streptomyces sp. NPDC085866. NCBI lineage: Bacteria > Bacillati > Actinomycetota > Actinomycetes > Kitasatosporales > Streptomycetaceae > Streptomyces > Streptomyces sp. NPDC085866. The sequence continues at coordinate 1,408 of NZ_JBITSQ010000010.1, read as the reverse complement.
CCTGGTGGGCCTCGACACCACCATCGTCAACGTGGCCCTGCCCGCCGTGGGCGAGGGTCTCGACATCGGGACCCGAAGCCTCGAATGGACCGTGGACGCCTACACGCTCGTCCTGGCCAGTCTGCTGATCTCCTCCGGCGCGCTGGCGGACCGGCTGGGCCGCCGCCGGGTGTTCCAGTCGGGCCTCGCCGTCTTCGGCACCGCCTCGCTGCTGTGCGCACTCGCACCGTCGGTGGGCCTGCTCGTCGGGGCCCGCGCGCTGCAGGGAGTGGGCGCCTCGATGCTCAGCCCCGTGGCGCTGGCCATCGTGGTGAACGCGATGCCGGATCCGAGAGAGCGAGCGCAGGCGATCGGAGTCTGGGCAGCGGTCTTCGGGCTCAGCATGGCCGCGGGCCCGGTCACGGGCGGCGCACTCATCGCGGCGTTCGGCTGGCGGTCGGTGTTCTGGATCAACGCACCGGTGATCGTGGCCGCCCTCGTCCTCAGCACGCTGTTCGTACCGGAGTCCCGGGCCGCGCACGGGGGGCGACGGCTCGACGTCCCGGGTCAGATCCTGCTGACCGTGGTCATCGGGGTCACGGTCGCCGTCCTCATCGAAGGTCCGCGCATCGGCTGGACCTCGCCCGCGGCACTGGCCGCGTACGCGGTCGCGGCCCTCGCGACAGCCGGTTTCGTCCGGGTCGAGACCCGTCGGCGCGAACCCCTCATGGACCTGCGGCTCTTCCGCCGGCCGGCCTTCAGCGGTGCGGTCCTCGGCGCCGTGGCGGTCTTCGTCGCCCTGAACGTGACCCTGCTGCTCAACACCCTCTACCTGCAGCACACCCGGGGATGGACACCCCTGGCCGCCGGCACCGCGACCCTGCCCATGGCCCTCGGGGCCACCGTCTGCGCACCCCTGTCCGGGCGCCTGGTCGGCCGTACCGGACCCCGGCTGCCGCTCCTCCTGGCCGGCGGCCTCATCACCGCGGGCGGTCTCGGCATGCTCGGACTCGACCGGCACACGGGCCTGCCGCTGCTCCTTGCGGCCTACGCGCTCATCGGCGCCGGATTCGGCTTCGCCAACGCCCCGATCACCAACACCGCGGTGAGCGGACTGCCGCCCGCCCGGGCCGGTGTGGCCGGAGCCATCACCTCCACCGCCCGCCAGCTCGGCTCCGCGCTCGGCATCGCGATCGCCGGCGGCCTGGCCGCGGGCACCAGCGCCGCGGGGCTCGCCCACGCGTCCCGGCCGGGCTGGATCACGGTCGCCGCCTGCGGACTCCTGCTCCTCCTCGTGGCCCAGGCGTCGCGCCGGCCGAAGGACACCCCCTAGGTGTATTGATCACGAGCGTTGTTAACGCTGGCCGGTCTTGATCGTGGCGAAGGCCCCCGTGTGTGGTGGAGGTGTCGAATCTTCACCGCACGGAGG
>NZ_JBITSQ010000009.1:0-462348 GCF_044541035.1 Streptomyces sp. NPDC085866 | reverse complement strand
CCTCCGTGCGGTGCAGTCCTAGACAGCTCCACCACACCGGAGGTCTTCGCCATGATCAAGCCCGGCAAGCGTCAACAACGCTCGTGATCAATACAGCTAGGGCAGAAGAGCCTGCTCGGTTCGCCGCCCTGGCTCTTCCGGGGAGAGAATGAGACTCCCGGGCCGGGTGAGGTGGTGGCGATGCCCGTATGGCATCTGCGCGACTATCACGAGGACGATCTTGACCAGGCCATCCAGATCTGGGACCAGAGCCGTCAGGCCGACGAGGACCGGGTGTTTCCGGTCTCCGAGGTGATGGCCGCGGCCAAGGCCGGCCAGACGGCGGTGGTCGCGGTGGCCGGCGACGAACTGGTGGGCATGGCCGTGGCCCAGGCCTACGGCAGGCGGGGGTGGATCCTGCTGGTGGCGCTCGCCTCCCGCTGGCGAGAACGCGGAATCGGCAGCGCCCTCCTCGTCGAGCTGGAACGGCGCCTGCGGGCCCTGGGCGTGCGCCACATCAGCGCCCTGCTGCCCGCCCACGCCGCCGGGACCAAGGCTCTGGAGAATTCCGGCTACCGGTCCCGCGACGGCCTGACCTACTACGAGAAACTCGAACCGCCTGGGGCCGCCAACGCCGACGTCCTCGCGGCTCTGGGCGGCCGCATGCTGCCCGAGAAACTGTGGGAGGCCATGGCCGGCATGGAGCAGGAGAAACAGGTCGTCGAACGCCGTGTCGTGCTCCCGCTGACCGAACCCGCGCTGGCCGACCGTTATGGTGTCGTCCCTCCCAAGGCGATCATCCTGTTCGGGCCGCCCGGCACCGGGAAGACCAGCTTTGCCAAAGCGATCGCCTCCCGGCTCGGCTGGCCGTTCGTGGAGCTCTTCCCGTCCCGGCTCGCGGCCGACACCAGCGAGGGACTGGCCGCGGCGCTGCGGGAGGCCTTCGCGGATCTGGCGGAACTCGACTCAGTGCTGCTCTTCATCGACGAGGTCGAGGAGATCGCCGGCGTGCGGTCCGGGAAAGCAGTCGATCCCGGGCACGGGGTGACCAATGAGCTGCTCAAACTGATCCCTGTCTTCCGCGAGCACGACGCGCGGCTGCTGGCCTGTGCCACCAACTCCGTCCGCTCGCTCGACCCGGCTTTTCTGAGGCCGGGCCGGTTCGACTACGTCATCCCCATCGGCCCACCGGACCCGACCGCCCGCGCGGCGATCTGGGCCCGCTATCTCAGAGCCGCCGGCGACTCGGTGGACCTCACGCAACTGGTCGAAGCCAGTGAGCTGTTCACCCCCGCCGACATAGAATTCGCCGCCCGGAAGGGAGCGCAGGCAGCCTTCGAGCGCGAGGTCACACGTCGAAACGGTCAACCGGCCACCACCGACGACTACATGACCGCCATCGCCGACACCCGGCCAACGCTGACCGCACAGGCAATCACGGAATTCACCGAAGACATCGAAAAGTACAGTCGGCTCTGAAACACGATGTCCCTGTCTTTTCCCGCCGTTCTTCCGCCAGTGGCTTCGATCACGACCAGCGCGCGGGTCAGCGCTCCACAACGGGGCGGCGGCCGGGGCTACCTCAGCGTCGTCGAACAGGGCGGCTTCGTGTCGTGGTCGCCGGTCAGGGCGCGGTGCAGAGCGCCTTGGCGAAGAGGGCGCGTTCGGCAAAGTCTGTTTTCGTGGCCCGCACGGTCCAGCCCGTCGCCGTCGGGCTGGATTCGTTGAAGAGGACCGCAGGGCTGCCGGATGCGCCGCGCCGCCTGTCGGTAGCTGACCGGCGGGGCATTCCGCGTGGCCCGTCCCCACGGCTCTGGCCGCCAGCTCCAAAGTACCGCTGGACCCGTAGGTGGGCTGTGTGTCGGAGCAGCTGACGAGCGCCCGTACGAACGAGAGCGGGGTGTCCGGGTCGTACACCGTGTACTTCGCCCGCGCCTGCCAGTGTCTGACCATCGGCGCGGTGGGGACGTCCAACATGCTCAGGAACGTCATGCTGCCGGCCTGGCCTCCGCCGCCCACCGTGAACTGGGAACCGCAGGTCGCGGTGCTGTACTCGGTGCTCTCCCCTTGCTGAACGGTCACGTCCGGTCCGGCCTGGTGGGTGACGATGTGTCCGTCGTGCAGATCACCCGTGGATGGAGCGTCTGCACCTCGTTGGTGCTGTTGTAGGCCCGCACCTGCCAGCCGTTCCCCACCGGGGCCGATTCGCTGAGGTAGACGGCGCTGACCGGGTCGGTCTCCACCGTCGCGCCTCCCCTGTGGGTGTCGTTCCTTGCAGACAGTACGCTGCTGCTGTCCCTTCCCGACCGGGATACAGATTGGTGGGTACCCGGCTGCTGCGTGACAGTGCGCGCGGTGACCGACGGTGCGTCATCCGCCCAGGCATACGGCATGGCGACACTCACAGCCGCGGCGAGCAACGCGCCAGTCGCCAGCGCGGTGGTCCGAAAGCACCTCATCCGACCTCCTCGTGGTTCACAGTCGGAAGACGACCTGCCCCGCCACGCGACACCTTCTAATGCCGACCGCCCCAATGCCACCAGACATTCGCCCCCACGGACAAACACCGCTCCGGCCCGAGACGGCCATCACGATCACCACATCACCCACCACGCACCACGCACCACGCAATGCCCAGCGCTGCTGCACCGGGCCCTAGACGATCGATGCCAAGGGCTCGCTGACGTGCACGACATGAGGCGAGGGCGTCCAGCGACCGGTGTGACGCCTGATCTGGACTCCCTCGCCACCGCACTGACGTGGCGCCTCGTCCCCGTCGTCGCCGCCCACGGCGGGTTGATGATCCTCTGCACAGGGACCCTGGTCCTGCGTCTTTCGTATGAGGCGGACGAGATCTTAGCCCGATGTCCGTTTGATGGAGACAGCCCTACCTTGATGCGCATGGAGATCCCTGAACACCACAAGAATGCCGTCATCCCGCACGTGATGGTCGACGGAGCTGCCGAGGCGATCAAGTTCTACATCGCCGCGTTCGGAGCGTCCGAGTACTTCCGGTTCGAAGGTGACAATGGACGCATCGTGCACGCTGAGATCGGCATTCATGGCTCTACTCTGATGCTCGGTGACGCCGATGCCCCGTTCTCGCCTCCTGATGTGGTCGGTGCGTCCGTTGCTCTGCATGTCTACGTGCCAGACGTGGACAGCCTGAGCGCCCAGGCCGCGACAGCCGGTGCCGAACTGCTCTCGCCTCCGGCCGACATGTCCTACGGTGCTCGGCAGGCGATGCTCCGTGACCCCTTCGGTCACGTTTGGATCTTCCTTACCCCCATCGCCACCTGATCTGGCAGAGCAGTTCCGCGCCGTGACGGCCGAGTGCTGCATAGCCGAGTTCGTCGGTGCAGGGCAGGCCGACGCGGCTGCAGCGGGCGATGGTCTTGTTGAGCTGCTTCTCGTCGGCGGCGAGCAGACCTGAGAAACTGGCGCCAGGGTCAGGGTACTCAGCGGTGGCCAGCTGCGGACTCGGTGGTCCGCCTCCCTGGCTGCGTAAGTCTCAAGCGGCTCTGGGCCACTTCTTGTGGTGACTCACGGACAGTGATGTCAGTAGTGCGTGGTGGGTGACAGCTGCCAAGAGCATTTCCCGCGTACGGCCAGCGGTTCCCCGCTCACGGTCCCCACCGGCGGCCAGTTGCACTCCCCAGGGAGAGAGGATCGCTCACGCGCCATCACGTCGACGCAGCTTCACGCTCCCCCCTCGGACATCGTCAGGACGGGCACAGCGGGCTTTAGGAGGTTCACCGAGGAAAACAGGCTGCGTCCGGGCGGGTTGGCGGGCAGCATGACGGGATGTCGGATCTGCTGTGGGACCACGTCAGGAACTTCTTCGATCCTGACCTGATGGGTGCTCTGCCGGACGTGTGCGTGCCGGGTGCCTCGGTCGCGGACTGGGAGGCCGTGTTCGACCTGATCCGGTCGAGCGGATGGGCCTGGGAGTACTCGGAGGGCGGCGTGGCCGGGCCGCTGCCGTCTGCCGTGGAGGTGCTGTCGCGTCCCACCGATGCGGACAACGCCGATCTGCGGGTGTGGCCGGTCCCGGATGTGCTTGCGATCTTCCGTCCGCTGTCCGCCGATGAGATTGACTTCGACGTCGACCTGCGCGAACTGCAGGGCCAGGACGGAGTGGACATCCTGTGCGGCTTCCTGGGGGCGATCGGCCGCCGGCTGGGCAAGCTGGTGGTCATGACCGGCGAAGGCGACTACGGGAACCCGGTGCTCGGGTTCGACCCCGCGGCCGACCGTGTGGTGCTGCTGGCCGATCCCCAGCTGATCGCGCTGGCAGGTACCGCCACGGGCGGCGTCGGCTCAGATGAATGACGTGCCTGGCCCCCGGCCCCGTTGGTGAGGGTGGGACCCTGGCCGGTGGCTTGATCGTTCCGTGATTCTTGATCGCTGCCGAGCCTGCTGATTAGCTGGCCGGCATGACTGAGCTCGGACCCGTCGCCTGGCCACCTGCCCCGATCAGGACCGAGAGGCTCGTGCTCCGTGAGCCCGAGGCCCGGGACCGCGCGGCGGTTATCGAGCTGTTGGCCTCGCCAGAGGTGGGTACCTATCTCGGTGGCCCGCAGCCGCGTGACAAGCTGGAACGTGCGATGCCCGGGGCACCCAACCGGCGCCCCGGCCTTTTCATAGTCGATCTCGACGGAGCGATGATCGGTCAGATCACACTCACCAGAGAAACGGGGCACCTTCATCAGGCTGCCGGGAGGGCCGAGCTCGGCTACCTGTTCCTGCCGCAGGCATGGGGATGCGGGTACGCCACCGAGGCGTGCGCAGCGGCACTCGACTGGTTCGCGGGCGCGCTTCCCGGCGAACCAGTGGTGCTCGCCACCCAGACCGCCAACGTCCGCTCGATGCGCCTCGCGGCGAAGCTGGGGTTCACCGAGGTAGAGCGATTCGAGGCCTACGGCGCCGAGCAGTGGTTCGGCGTGTGGTCCTCGGTCACGCCGTCCGGTTGAGTTCTTGCTCGACAACGCGGATCCGCAACTCGACAGCACCATGCGTCGGTGCCCCGCTAGGGCCTGTCGTCAAAGTGATCTTGACTAGTGGATCATGGTCGGGGTGATACGTCGCCATGAGCTGTCCGATACCCAGTGGGATCTGCCGCGGCCCTTACTGCCGACGTCCTCGACGGGCCGTCCGCGGTTGGACGACCGCACGGTCCTGAACGGCATCGTGTGGAAGTTCCGGACCGGTGTGGCCTGGCGGGACGTGCCGGAGCGATACGGGTCGTGGACCACCCTGCACACCCGCTTCCGCCGCTGGGCCAAGGAAGGCACCTTCAAGCAGATGTTGCAGACCGCGCAGGCCAAGGCGGATGCGGCCGACGCCATCGACTGGCTCACCACGGTCGACTCCACCATCGTCCGCGCCCATCAGCATGCCGCCGGAGCTCGAAAAGGGGGCTCCGAAACCGGGCACTCGGCCGCTCGCGCGGCGGGCTGACTAGCAAGCTCCACCTGGCGGTCGACGGACTCGGCCGCCCGCTCGCCGTAGTCCTCACCGGCGGGAACACCAACGACTGCACCCAGTTCACCACCCTGCTCGACACGATCCGGGTACACCGGCTGGGCCCGGGACGTCCCCGGACCCGACCGACGCACGTCATCGGTGATAAGGGCTACAGCTCCAAGGCGATCCGCACCTGGCTACGGCAACGCAACATCGCCCACACCATCCCTGAGCGCGTGGATCAGATCGCCAACCGACTCCGGCGCGGCCGTTCCGGCGGCCGCCCGCCGTCATTCGACAAGCAGCTCTACAAGCGCCGGAACGTCGTCGAACGATGCTTCAACAGGCTCAAGCAGTGGCGCGGCATCGCAACGCGATACGACAAGACGGCAGAGTGCTACCAGGCAGCCGTCACCCTCGCCTCACTCCTCATGTGGGTCTGATTTGTGACGGTCGGTCCCTAGCCGACCAGGCGGCGGCGCCAGTCCAGGGGGGTGACGGTGATGGCCCGGCCGGGGTCATGGTCCCACTCGGCATGGAGACCGACTGCTTTGAGTGCGGCCACGACCTCGCGGCCGATGGCTGCAGTGGTCTCGGACGAGCCATCGAAGCCGCCGTAGAGGAGCATCAGGCCGTGACCGGCTGCGGCTGAGTCCGTGCACTGGGTGTGGAAGTAGACGAAGCCGCGGGCGTCGGGCCGGCCTTCACCACCGATCTCGGACTGGCCACAGCTACGGCAACAGGTGAAGTTCTCGCGGGCCGTGATACCGGCATCCTGCAGGGCGGTGAACGCGCGGGTCAGCCGCTCAGGGTCCGTCTCGCCCTGCCACTTGGCCTGCTCCGCGACCCGCTCCAGCCAGAGCCGGTCGGCCAGCGACTGTGCCTGCTCGCGCGAGACGGGCCGGCGGTCATTGGTGACCAAATACTCCTCAGCGAGCTCGGCCAGTTCGGCGCGAGAGGCGTAGCCGCCAACCAGCACCTCACAGACGCGCTTCTCCAACTCATCGCGCTCGTCTTCGCCGAGGTCGAGCGGCGGCACCTCGCGGGCGGGACCCAAGTCCAGCAGCGACCAGGACAGACCACCGTCCCATCCGGCCTCCTGGCATGCCCAGCCGGTAATCGCCGCAATCACGACCTCGGGCCCGTCGACCATTGCCTGGAACTGCCGGTCAGCGGCACCGTCGCGGTACTCCAGTGTGTAGTCACCACCGGCCTTGTGCCACACCTGGGCGAAGACGTCAGGCAGGTCGGGTATCCGCTGGACCACCAGGAACCGGTCGCCGTCACCACCGATCCGCCGGACCAGCCCTGCCAGCTCCTCGGCGGACACACGGACGTGCCGCTCCCAGTTCTCCGTCTTCACCACGATCTCGAGCATGCGCAGACTCTGACATACCCCTCTGACTGCAGACCTCCCGGGACCCGCGACGCAACTGCTGCTGCGACGGCTCGACCAGCCCTGATACTGGACGGTCGTTGGCCGAGGTTTGACGACAGGCCCTAGCCGAGCTTCCGCAGCACCTCGGAGACGTTGGCCCGGTACGTCTGCAGCGCGTGCAGCCCGGCGGCGTAGCGGTCACGGTGCCGTGTGATGTCCACGGCCTGCTTCTGCGCGCGTACAGCGTGCCACAGCTCGGCCGTATGGTGGCGGAGCTTGCAAGTGACGTCCGCGACGGCGGTGGCCCGCTCCCGCTGCGTATGCCGGGTGTTACCGTCGGCGTCCCGCTGCCAGGCGTCGTCCGTGTACGCCGCGACGGGGTCCGGGTAGCGGGTGAATCCTTGTTCTGCCACACAGCGGGACCACACATCCCAGGCCGCGCGGAGGCGCGGGTCGCGCTTGACCGCCTTGTCGACCTCGATCGCCCTTGTGCTTGCGTAAAGCCAGTCCCGCCTGACGTCGATGCCGCGCATCAGCCGCCGACTCGCCTCGGCGTTGCAGGTCGGCAGGTCCGCATACTCGGCGTAGGTCATCCGGCGGCCCTTCGGCCGGAGAGCCAGAGCCTTTGCCGGGTCCCAGCCGTAGCCCCAGCGGCGGGCAGTGGCGAGATCCAGGGCGCCGTAGTCGGTGCTGACCACGGTGGCGACGACGGGGTCGCTGGGGTAGCGAGGATCGAGAGGGAAGTCCGGGTGGCCACGCTCCGCCATGCACGCACGGATCAGCAACGCCGATGCCCGCTGCGATCGCTGATGGTCCTGCGGCGTGTAGTCGTAGCGGTCCGTCGGCAAGGGGCCGAGGTCCGACGCCGTGCGGATGACCTGCAGGCGTTCCGGACCGGAGGCGCAGATCGCTGCCAGCACCGCCACCCCCGCCACGGCACCCCGCCGCCATCCCCGCCTCGTCATGCGACAGGATGCTAGCGGGCGGCGGCTAGCGGTCCGCCGTGGCCCCCAGCGACCCATCCACGCACGCCGAGACTCCAAATTCACAGCTCTCCAGACCGAAGTACCGCGATCCTGCGGGAAACTCCGCACTCCTTCGCGGGACTCTCACTCTGTCCAAGCCGCGTTTCAGCGGGTCAGCCAATTGGGGCGAACAACGGGCAGGTCTGGGGCGGCCGTCTTGGCCATCGGGCTGGGCCGACGCGCACGTCGGAAGCCACAGCGACAGCAGACTCGTAGACACGCCCGGCGCAGTAGCGCCTTCAGTCGTTCACCGACGTCCGTCCCCCGCCTTCCCCCGCCAGTAGGCGAGGTTTTTGAGGGCGGTGAGGGTGGTCCGGACCGAGCACGCGCAGCAGGTCGGTCAACAGTGCCGTTTATGCCTTGCGGGCAGCGGGGGAATCTCTGCGGGCATGTACCCACACCGATCCCAGGTGCGGAGTCGCGCGAGGAGGTCGAGTGCGGCCATCGGCACCAGATGGCCGTAGACATCGTGGTAGTCGGCCAGCAGGCCCTCGTCCGTAGTGTCGGTCGAGGTGGCCGAGACCGTCGTCCGGATGGAGGTCCGCTCCACGGCCGGGGCAAGCTGCCCCGGCTGTGGAGCGGACGCAGACCTACTTGGCCATGTCGGGGCGTCGCTGGATCAGCCGGCCACAACCCGTGAACCTTCGCCGCCGAGCACGTCGAGAATGTGGGGCCAGGCAGCCTTGCCCAGGAGCACGTCAGCTTCAGGTGTGCCCCCGTACTTGAAGTGCGGGGACGCCGCCGCAGGGCTCTCGCCAGGAAGGCGTGGTCGGTGGCCGGCGTCGTCGCGGACGATCAGACGCACGGTCGACCCGGCCGAACGCCGACGCTGAGCCAGCTGTTCGGCAAAGGGAAGCGACGGCCACATCGCGTCGTCGCCCCCTGCGACCAAGACCAGATCGGCTCTGGCCGCTTCCACAGGGATCTCCGCCTGCGGAAGCGAGTGAGCGAAGGTCCGCTCGCTCAGTTCGTACCATCCGCGGATGGCGACGGGGCCGCTGTCCGGCTCCAGGGGTGTCCAGGAATCGTCCATCGGGACAAAAGGCAGGGGTCGCTCCCGCCAGGTCCAAGACGAGCGATAGGGATGGTGCGCTCCGTCGCGGCCAGGGCCGACGTTGCACCAGACCCGCGAGGTGGGCGACAGCGCGATGGCCACGTCCACGCGTGAGTCATGCACCGCAGTGAGCAAGGCGGCTTCAGCACCCTTGGAAGTGCCGAGGATTCCGATGCGTTGCGCTCCGCCCAGTCGGAGGAAGTCGACGGCGGCGGTGAAGGTCTCCAAGGGAACCTCGCAGATTCCTGGGGACTGCCGAGGCCCGCCGAACCAGCGGATCGCCAAGGTTGTGAAGCCTTGCTGAGCGAGGATGCGCGCCCGCTCACGTTCGATGCGCCCGCTGGATCCCGCCAAGACCAGAACGCCGACGTCACGGCCGCGAGCGGGAGCGAACAGAACGCCTTCCCAAGGGTCAGTCAGCTCGCGCTCATTGATGTCCATCCGTTCCCCCGTCGTCACAACTCAATGAAGTCCCTGTCCAGAACGCGGGGTGCGGCCCAGCTACCACAGCAAGGTCGCACCCCGCCCCCAGTCACATGGAGGTCTCCATCATGACGCCCCCACACGCCACCTGAGTTAGTCCGGGAATATCACTTCGAGGACATCAACGACACTCTCGGGCACACGGCCGGTGACGCCGTCCTCGCCGCGTTCGGCGCCCGGCTCACCGCCTGGGCGAGCCTCGCGCCGCCGTCGGCCGGCTTGGAGGCGATGAGTTCGCCGTGGTCCTTCGGCTGCCCGGCCGCCGCTGCGCGCACCGCCTTCCGCAGCTGGTCCGCATGCTGCACACGCCGGTCGTCCTGGACGGCGGCCGCACCGTCGACGCGCCGCCTCGGTCGGCACCGCGACGCCGTACGCGATCGGCTCCCGTGACCTGACGCAGCTCCAGCGGGCCGCCGACGGCGCGGCCCTCTACGACGGCAAGCACTCCTGCCGTGCGGACCTCGCCGCCGAGGAGCACGCGACGGTGCCGTCCGTCAACAGCAGGCGCGCGGGCCGCCCAGGCACGGCTTTGTGGGGGCGAGCCGCATGAGCTCAGCCACCGCCGTACTACCGGAAGGCGACTGGATCCGCGGCATCAGCATCAATCAGCCGCACGCCACGCGTTCTCCGGGGGGCCACTGCGCGTGGCGGCCCGCGTCAGCGCCGGGAACGGCCCGCGGGTGGGGCACACGGGCCGGGGCCACTTGCTCCGGCCGTGCTTGCCACGGTCGCAACCTGCGCCCTACGAGGTTCCTGCTCAGCGACATGCGTCGACGTACGACCCTCTCTCCCCTTCGGCGGATTTCAGTGCTCGCGTTCCTCTGCTACCGCCGCCTCGTAGGCGCGCAGGGTGTCGACGATGAGGCGCCGTTGTGCCGGAGCCAGCGAGGTGAGCACGCGGCGCCAGGCCGCGGCACCGGGGGCTAGCCAGGCGGCGATCGCGTCGTGCTGGTCGGGGGCGATGGCCACGATCCGGCGCCGCCGGTCGGAGGGGTCCTCGTACCGGTCCAGGATGGCCTTCCCGCTCAAGTCCCCGACCGCCAGGCTGGCCGTGGTGGGGGCTACCTCCAGACGTGCGGCCAGTTCATCGGCGGTCATGGGTCCGTCGAACAACAGATACGACAGCAAGGAGAGGTGGCGGGGCGCCAACGACTGGGACGGCAGCGCCTCGGAAGCCGATCAGCCCGCCGCCGCGGGCTCGAACGGAGATTCCACCATGCCGCACGTCACCGTGCACATCAGCGAAACCGCCCTCGACGGGAAGGCCCATTCCTCAGCACCGGCGCGTCATCGGCGGGGCGCCGACCCGTCGTTCACCGTACGGTACGGCAAGGCCGCCGGACTGCCCGCCACGGGCACCAAGTACACCCAGGACAGCGCCGGTGTGCCGGGCGCCGACGAGGACTACGACAGCTTCGGCGCCGCCGTCGCGGTGGGCGACGCGACCGGCGACGGCTACGCGGACATCGCGGTCGGCGCCCGTACGAGGGCGTGGACGGCCACCGAAGCGTCGGCGACATCGTGTTCTTCAGGGGCAGTTCGGCCGGACTGACCACGAACGGGGCCCAGTCCTTCCACCAGGCCACGCCGGGCGTACCGGGCGCCGCCGAGGCCGGCGACCACTTCGGCTCCTCGCTGCGGCTGCGCGACATCAACGGCAACGGCAGGGCGGACCTGGCGATCGGCGCGGTCGGCGAGGACGTGGTGCCCGGGGGGTACGACGACGGGGCGGCGTGGGTGCTGCGCGGCACGACCTCGGGCCTGACGGCCTCGTACGCAACCGCCTTCAACGCGAGCGACTTCGGCTATCCAGTGGTCGAGTTCGCAGAGGATCGGCCCGGTCATCGGTCCGTAAGGCGCGCCGTCCGCGGGGCCGTGCGGGCGGGCCGCCCGTTATGAGTGCATTTCCAGGGTGATGTGCGGGGTCAGTGCGCTCAGGAAGTCGGGCGCGTCGAAGATCTCGCCGGCGGAGGCCACGCCGACCGTCTTGGCCTGGCCGGTGAGGATGCGGTCGACCGCTTCCACCGCGAGCGGTGCGGTGACGGCGTAGATGTCCTGGCCCCGGGCGACGGCGCGCCGCCTGGTGTCGCCGGAGCGCACGACGACGTCGACGAGGAAGGTCTGTGCGGAGCGCCCGTATGCGTCGACCGCGGTGGGAGTCGGCGCGTCCGGGGCCACGACACCGCCGGCCGCTTCGGTCGTCATGTAGGTGCGCACTTCGGGGATGGACAGGTGGCTGGGGATGGTGACGACGTCGGCCATTGTGAACTCGGCGATGACGGCCCGGGGGCCCATCGGTTCGGGGAAGGACCACTTCAGGGTGGGCAGTTCGTCGTCGTGGTACTCCAACTGCCCGTTCGTGAAGCGGACGCGGCGGCCGCCACGCCGCTCGACGGAGACCTTGCCCGCGGCGCGCGTGCCCTCCGTGGGCTCCCAGCTGTTCAGACCGTACGCGATGTGCGCCTCGTCGGCCTCGGTCCAGTCGCCCATCGCGGCGGTGGCCAGCAGGTCGCCGAGGCCGCCGTAGAAGGCCATCGCGGGGACGATCACCGTGCCCACGTCGTGGGCGCGGTCCGCAAAGTGCGCGAAGGTGTCGGCGTTGGCCTCGATCTCGGCCGCCACATCGACGTATGGGATTCCAGCGCGCAGGGCTGCTTCGATCACGGGGGCGGCCGTCGTGGCGAAGGGCCCCGCACAGTTGATGACGGCTGCCACTCCGTCCAGCGCGCGGTCGAGCGAGACCGAGTCGTCGACCGACGCAGGACGGACGTCGAGTCCGGGGCACTCGTCCGCCAGCACCTTCAGCTTGTGGACGTCGCGCCCGGCCAGGACCGGGACGAATCCGCGCTCCTGAAGGTGTGCCACGACGAACCGGCCGGTGTGCCCGTATGCGCCGTACACCGTCACCGTCTGCCCCGCTGCCATGACTTCTCTCCTGTGCTCGGAACTGGTCAACTGCTAACCATCCTGGCGTGATTGAACTGTCAACCATGAGTGTCTGGAACGACATGTGCCGTACAGTTTCGGACATGCGAGCTGTCGCGCTGGCCGTCACCGACGGGATGCTGCACTTCGAACTGTCCGTGGCCCACGAGGTCTTCGGCTCCGCCCCGGCTGCGGTCACCGTCCCCTGGTACGACCTCACGGTCTGCGGGCCGGACATCGTGCCCTTCGGCCGGTTCCACCTCGAGCCCGACCACGGCCTCGACCACCTCCGGAGCGCCGACACCGTGATCGTCCCCGGCTGGGCCGACGTCGACGTGGACCCGCCCGCCGAACTGATCGACGCGGTGCGTGCGGCCCACGACGCGGGCGCCCGCGTGGCCTCCCTGTGCACCGGCGCGTTCGTCCTGGCCGAAGCCGGCCTGCTGGACGGGAAGCGCGCCACCACCCACTGGGCGCACACCGACGTCCTGGCCGCCCGCTACCCCGAGGCGGATGTTGACCCGGACGTGCTCTACGTGGACAACGGGAGCGTGCTCACCTCCGCCGGCAAGGCCGCCGCGCTGGACCTGTGCCTGCACCTGGTCCGCCTCGACTACGGCTCGTCGATCGCCAACGCCGTCGCCCGCCGCCTGGTCGTCCCACCGCACCGGTCCGGCGGCCAGGCCCAGTTCGTCACCGCCCCGGTGCCCGCCCAGGACGACCACCCGCTCACCGCCCTGTTCCCCTGGATCGTCGAGCGGCTCGACCAACCGCTGACCGTGGAGGACCTGGCCCGCCGGGCCCGGATGAGCTCACGCCACCTGGGCCGCCAATTCCGCGCGGCAACCGGCACCACTCCCCTGCAATGGCTGCTGGCCCAACGGATCCGCCACGCCCAGGAACTGCTGGAGAGAACTGACGACAGCATCGACACCATCGCAGCGGCCACCGGCATGGGCACCGCCACGACACTGCGCCGTCACTTCAACCGCACTCTCGGCGTCCCCCCGGACACCTACCGCCGCACCTTCCGCTCACGAATCCTCTAGGTTCTGTCCGGCAGATCATGGCCTCTTAGGCTGTCGGTCATGCACAGCACGTTGACGGAGCACGCCCGGTGTCTTTACGGAGACGAGTACCGACCCACGCCAAAGTGCGCGAAGGAGCACGCGGAGTTCTACTTCGTGGAGGAGCTGACCTTTGCCGATGCGGATGCAATCCTGGCCATGCTGCGGGAGCTTTGTCCGCACCTGGTCGACGGTTGCCTGCCGGTGTGGGTTCGGAACCTGGCGTATCGGCTCGTGCTGTTGCAGCGGCCGGATGAGCCGGCGCTGTTGCGGGAGGCGGCACAGAGCCTCTGGGCGCACGGCCCGGACTGGGACGACATCGCGGTGGACTTGGAGAGGCGGGCCGACCTGCTGGAATAGGCGTGACTTACGGTCTGAGCCACAAGCGGATCGAGGCAGCGGTGACGGTGCCGGTGAAGACGTAGGAGTGTTTGTCGTAGCGCGCTGCCGCGGCTCGGGAGTGCTTGAGCTGGTTGATGGTGCGCTCGACCTCATTGCGACGCATGTACATCTCCTTGTCGAAGCCGGCGGGTCGGCCTTGTCCGCGCGCACCTGCTGGCCGCCGGCAAAGACCTGGCGAGTCGGCCCAGCGTCTCCGTCGCCCGCCTCGACGCACAGGAAGCCCGACCTGGTGGACGACTCGTTGAGCCGACACGATCGATGTGGATGATCGATTCCAAGGGGTTTGGTGTTCGCAGGCGGTCGGTGCGCGCATGACCGGCTGGCCGCGCATGAACCTGGCTCCACTCATCAGGCCCCCTTGGAATCGATCATCTAGGCTGGCGCGGTGACTGATGAGCAGGAGCGGGTGCAGCCGTCGGGAGTGTGGGCCACGGCGGTGGGGGTGGCCAGGGTGCGGGCGCTGGAGACCGAGCGGGAGAACGCGCTGTTCCGCGACCCACTGGCACAGGCCTTCGCCACCGTCGGCGGCCTGTGGCCCTCCTCGCCGTCGCTGTCCGATGACGAGGCCGCGCGACGCCGCCGGCTGGCCGTGTCGTTCTCCATCGTCATCAGGACGAAGTTCCTCGACGACCTGTTGCAGCAGGCCTCCGCGTCCGGGGTCCGGCAGGTCGTGCTGCTCGGCGCCGGCATGGACAGCCGGGCCTTCCGGATGGACTGGCCCGAGGGCACCCGGCTGTTCGAGGTCGACACCGCCGCGCCACTGGACTTCAAGGATTCGGTGCTGCGCCAGGAGCGGGCCGTCGCACGCTGCGAGCGGATCACCGTCGCGGTGGATCTGCGTGAGGACTGGCCAGGCGCGCTGGCCGCCGCAGGGCACGACCCGGCCGTGCCGACCGTGTGGATCGCCGAAGGACTGCTGATCTATCTGCCCGAGGATGCGGTGGACCTGCTGCTGGCCCGGATCACCGCGCAGTCGGCGGCAGGCAGTCGGATGGGGCTGACGTTGGGCTCGCGCGGCGTGATCGAGCGCTTCGGCGCGGACGCCGTGCCGGGATCGGCGGCGTCCATGTGGGTCTCGGAAATGCCCGACGACCCGGTGGGCTGGCTGGCCGGGCATGGCTGGGAGGCCAACAGCCACACCCTGCGCGAGCGCGCTGCCGCCTACGGCCGCCCGATCAGCACCCCGCCGCAGCGCGAGGAGCGGCCCGGCGGACTGATCTCGGCGGTCCGCCGGTAGAGCGCCTCCCGGTTCCCTGGATGATCGATTCCAGGGGCCTGATGAGTGGAGCCAGGTTCATGCGCGGCCAGCCGGTCATGCGCGGACTAACCGCCTACGACCACTGAACCCCTTGGAATCGATCGTCTAGAGGCTGACGACGAATCGCCGGTTCGAACGGCTCCTCATTGAACGCGACGTCCGGGCGGCGCAGTAGCCCCGTCGTCACCTCGGTCGCGACGACCGTGGGGCGGCGCAGGATGTCCGGGGCGATGGCGGCGGCGACGTCGTCCTCGCGGGACAGATCCGCCGCTGCCCTCACCTTGTCCTCGGGACCGGCGGACGACGGCATTCACGCATGGCCCACGGCTTCCGCAGCCGGCGTGCGCAGTACGGGGAGGGGTTTGGGTTGGTCTCCACGGGAGGCCGACTGGAGCAGTCCGGCGATGACGATGATCTGTGCGACTCATCCGGTCTCTGTGTTGAGTACCACCCGATCGAGACACCCGTTCCACGCATACCGCTCGGGATCGGAAAGACACCAGCTGCTGGGAGAACAACTGCGCTGCGGCTATGGGTGGTTGGTGACGGGGTTCACGGTGTGCGCTGTTCGGCGTGCATCAGCAGCGGGCCTGGAGTGAGCGTGGTGAAAGCGCGTGGACGGACGGTGTGGGACCGCTCCGGGCACAGGCGCCAGCGGGGCAGGATGGCAGCCAGGGTCAGGTGGACTTCGGCGAGGCTGAACGCGTTGCCGATGCACTTGTGGGGGCCCGCGCCGAAAGGCAGGAAGGCGGAACCGATACCGGTGTAGGACAGCTCCGCCTCGGGCCGGTCCGGATCGAAGTCGTCCGGGCGGGGGTGATGGTCGGGTGCGTGGTGGAGGGCGTAGGGGCTGTAGAAGACGTAGGCGCCCTCCGGGATGCGGTGTCCCCCGAGTTGAGCGTCGGTCGCGGCCCGGCGTGGGGTGAGCCAGGCCGGTGGGTACACGCGCAGGGCCTCGGCGACGACCCGGCGCAGGAGGCCGAGACGGGGCAGGTCGTACAGGGTGGGGGGCTTGTCGCCGAGTTCTTGGCGGAGTTCGGTGTGGAGGCGTTGGTCGACGTCGGGGTGCGCGCCCAGCAGGTGCAGGGTCCAGGCGAGGAGAGCAGCGGTGGTGTCGGTGCCCGCGAGGAGGAGGGTCATGACCTCGTCGTGGATCTGCTGTTGGGACAGGGGCTGGCCGGTGTGTTCGTCTCGGGCGGCGAGCAGCGCGGTCAGCAGGTCGGGGCTGGGGGTGGGGTCGTTCCGGCGGTCGTCGATGAGTTGCGCCACCAGGGCGTGCAATCGGCGTACGGCGGTGGTGTAGGCGCGGTTTTCGCGGGTGGGCAGTACGTGGAGCCAGCTGATGGGCAGCGCAGCGCGCTTGCCGACGCCGGCGAAGGCGATGGGCAGGTGCGTGGTGATCTCGTGGACCGCGTTGTCGGGCAGGCGTGCCGAGTACAGGCAGCGGGTCATGGCGGAGGCGGCGACCCTGTACATCTCCCGGTCGATGCGCAGGCGTTGGCCGTGGCGCCAGGCGGTGCTGCGTTCCTCGGCGACAGCGGTCATGATCTGGGCGTAGTGCTCCATGCAGTGGGGATGGAACAGCGGCTGGAGCGTGCGGCGCTGTCGCATGTGCGTTTCGCCTTCGCTCGTACCCAGGCCGTTGCCCACCAGGACGCGCACGGTCTCATACAGCGGGCTGCCGGTCTTGGTGAACTCCTGGTGCCGTACGACGAGCAGCTCGTGGACCAACCTGGGCTGGTTGACCAGGTATCCCTGGATCGGGCCCAGCCGAAGGGCGACCAGGTCGGCCTGTCCGCGCAGGGAGTCGAGGAACCGCAGCGGACGGAAACGCAGTTGCCAGGCATGTCCGAGCAGGGGAAGACCACCTGGGGCAGTGGCCAACGTCGCGGGGCGGGGGCGGGGGTCGGTGTCAGTCAGGGAGGGCCCGGCAATCATCGTCAAAATGCCCTTTCGATGCATCGTTCACTGGGTGTGCCGCCGACGTGGGATGCCGCGCTTACGGTTGTCCATGCGGCTAGGCGCGGTCCTGCGGCACGCTGTCCTGCACGTATGGCGGTGCCGTCGGATCCGTCCACGCGGCGATCTGCTCGTCGTGACCCCTGTGACGGTCCGGCGCCCGCAGCGTTTCTTCGAGAGCGCGCTGCAAGGCGCACCAGGCCGCGGTCCGCCCATGCACTGCGTCGCGGTCGTGCCGGTCGTCCCACACGAAGAACCACACACTGAAGTCGTTGATCGCGCACACGGCCGGCGCCGGCGCCCCGACGTGGTATCCGGTCGGCACATCGATCTCCAAAACCTCAATCGTGCATGACCTCTGTGCTGACATCGAGCGCGTCCTTTCCCCGTCGTCCACCCAAGGACAGGCCGCGCGTCCAACGTGCGGGAACCGGCCTGACGAAGACCATCACCCGCTGCAGCCACCCCGAAAGGCGCCCCGCACAGCGCACAGGCGCACGCGAAGGAGCATCGCGTGTCGATCCGACGCCTTCGCCCAGCCGCGCTCCCGACAATGCGCGGTCCGCGGCGCTCACCTGAGGGACGAGCGAATCGGCCCGAAGAAGGACGGCCTGTAGGGTGCACGGCTGAATGCCCCGCACCAGCGGCTCAAGTCCCAGACAATCGTCGGTTTTCGCCGCGGAGATCCAGGCGATGCAGCTTGGCCCACACCAGAGCCCGTCTTTACTCGGCGAAGCCGACCTGGCCGACCACATCGCCTTCGAGTGTTCCGGCGCAGCGGCAAGGGGCGCTCCCAACTCTGTATGACATGCGAATGCGCCCCAGCGCCTTCGCGGCGGATTCTTTTCGCCGGTCACCTAGTTGGGCTGCGAATGATTCTGGGAACACGGCGAAGGCGTCGCCACAGGCCCATCGCGGCGTGGCCGAGCATGGACTGGCGCAGCCCAGAGACGGATGCGTCGGTCGTCTCTCATCATGCGTGCTGCTACTCCGAGAGCGTCTTGGTGAAGTGGGTGACGGGGCGTTCCTGGCGTTCGCCGTCCACGGTGATGTCGACCGCTTCGTTGTAGAAGGCGAGAAGCCCCTTGATCGGGCCCACCGCGGGCAGCGGGTCCGGGTAGCTCCAGACGACGTTCGGCGGGATGTCGGCCTCGCCGCGCCACGACCAGTACTCGGCGGTGCCCTTGTAGGGGCAGCCGGTGTGGTGGTCGTTGGGTTCGAGCAGGTCGAGTCGTACGTCCTCGCGCGGGACGTAGTACCGCGTGGGCAGACCGGTCTCGAAGAGCAGCACCGGGCGCCGTGTGTCGGCGACGACCGTACCGTCGATCTCGACCTGGACGTGGCGGCTGCTGGGGATGGCGTCCACGCGCTTGTGCGGGTCGCGGGGGTGGATGAAGATCTCTTCCTCCTCCTCGTACCAGTGGTCGAGCCCCTTGCCGCTGCGCCGGAACCACTCGAAGGCGATGTGGTCGGCCAGGTCGGCGGAGGGGAAGGTCCAGGCGGCGTTCTCCAGGAGTTCGCCGTCGACTGCGAGGTCGTAGAAGATCTGCGATCCGGTGTGGGCACCTGTCGGCGGGCTCTTCGCGGGGCGCAGCAGGTCCTCGCGGACCTCCGTGCGGGGGAACGCATACAGCGGGACGGGGGCACCCGGCTCCCAGACGAGGACGGGGTGCCGGCTGTCGACGACGGTGACGTCGCCCCTGCGGCCGCGCACCCAGCGCTCGCTGGGCTCCCACAGGAGGCCCTCCGGTGTGGTCCGCACCGCTTGCGCGGAGGGGAATGTGCTCAAGAGCGGATCTCCTTCGGCTCGATCACGCACTGACTTCGGCGACGTGGGGGGCGGTACTCCCGCGAGGCCGTGAGCTGTCGGGGCGGCCAAACACCCGCAGGTACTCGTCGACGTTGCTACCGGCCCGCTCCCACACTGACACGGGTTCGAAGTAGGAGCCGTCCGGGTCGGCCAAGGCCGGCAGCGGTTCCACGACCGTGTCCAGGCGCGGGTGGACGAACACAGGTGCCGCCGGGGCTCCGGCTCTGCAGGCTCGCGTCATCGGTGTCCCGGCGGAGCACAGTGATCACGGAACTGATGGCGTGCTCCAGGAGGAGCTTCTCCTGTCGGAGCCGCGTCTCGAACTGCCGTACGAGTTCGATCCGGGCGACTACGAGCAGATCCTGCACGATGTGCGTCACCACATCGCGCCCCGGCTGGGCCGGCAGCCTGCCGCTGCGAAAACGGCGGCGGCCTGAACCGCCGACGGCTGTGGCGGACGGGCCGGGGCGCCTCACCCGTTCGCCGGCTCTCCGAGCAGCTTCCAGGTGGGGCTTCGGTCGGCCTTCCCGCCCAGATCTGTCGCGGTGACGCCACCTCCGTCACCCCGGACTCGCGGCACCGCCTCACCTCGGCGGCGACCTTCTCCACGCCGTCGATCACCGCCAAGTCACGGATTCGGGAGCCATCGGAGAGCCGACGGCGTGCACGTCGTAGCAGGTGAAGTCACGGGCAACACAGACCGGCCGAGGCCCGCTCCACAAAGACCTGGGACGCGGCCGGGCCCCCGAGCCGGTCGTCGACCAGGCTCCGGAAGACGTCCTTGTGAGCCATCAGCCACGTCATGCAGTGGAGGCCCCGGTTGATCAGGCCTGCGTCGGTACCGCGCATGTACTCGACGATCACGGGCGAGCTGTTCTCGTCGAGTCCGAGCGAGTCGATCCGCCCACCCTCGACGCAGTCAATGACGGCCGTGATCTTGATACCGGACCGGCTGATCGCCTGGCCGGCGCATGAGGTGCGTCCGGTGGAGCCCCGCTGACCGCCCTGGCCGCCGCTCTCGCCCTCGCCGCGGGCCTGCCTGACGTGAGAGAGGACGGGATCGGGGTGAGACTGGGCACGGAAGGGGTGATCCCCGTGTCGGACCTGCCGCACACCGTGTCCTCCGGTCCCGACACCGCCGTCGACGAGCATCGGCTGGAAGAGCTGATCATCGAGGCGCAAACGGCCCTGCCGGTCGAACTGCCCGCCCTGGCGAACCGGTGCGCCTCGGCCCTCGGCCTGGACACCGCGCTGATCTACCTCGTCGACCTGCAACAACGGCTGCTCATCCCACTCGCCGAGGCCTTGGAGCCACTGCCGGTGGACGGCTCGTCGGCCGGCTGGGCGTACCGAACGGTGTCCCCGCGGGTGGCCGAGGCCGACGACGGCTTGATCGTCTGGATGCCTCTGGTCGACGGTGCGGAGCGGCTGGGCGTGCTCGAGGTGCGGACCGCCTCTCTCGACGGGGTGCTAATGCGCCGCACCCGCATGCTGGCCCACCTGTTCGCCATGCTGATCACCTCCAAGCGCGCCTACAGCGACTGGCTCGCCGCCCGCACCCGCACCGCGACCATGCAATTGCCCGCCGAGATGCTGCGGGCCTTCCTGCCACCCCACACCATCGGCAGCAGCAGGTGCGTCTCGACCGCCGTCCTCGAACCGGCGTACGACGTCGCCGGCGACGCCTTCGACCACTCGGTGGTCAAGAACATCCTGCACACCATGATCCTCGACGCCATGGGTCACGATCTGACCGCAGGCCTGACCACGTCGATCGCCATGGCTGCGGCGCGCAACGCCCGCCGCAGCGGTGGAGACCCGGCCGATGTCGTAGGCGCCGTGGACCGGGCGCTCGCCCGGTGGGTGCCCGACCACTTCTGCACCGGCGTACTGTGTCGGCTCGACGCCGAGACCGGGGTGCTGCGCTGGGTCAATTGCGGTCATCCCCCACCGCTGCTGATCCGTGGCGAGCGGGTGCTCGACGGGGCGCTGGACAGCCCCCCACAGCCGCCGATAGGCCTGGCCGGCCCACTCGCCCCGGCAGCCCGGCAGGTCCATGAGACGACTCTGCAACCGGGCGATTGCGTCCTGCTCTACACCGACGGTGTCGTGGAGGCTCGCGACGCGGACGGTGCGGAGTTCGGCCTCGACCGGTTCACTGACTTCATCATCCGCTCCAATGCCGAGGGCCAGCGCCCGGCCGAGGTGCTGCGGCTGCTCATCCACGCCATCCTCGATTACCAGCGCAACCAATTGCGGGACGACGTGACCATCCTGCTCTTCGAATGGCGCCCGCAGCACCGGTGACGCGGTAGTACGCCGAGGCTCGCTGTGCTCGTGCGCCACCTTAACCTCTGCACTCACCCCGAGCAGCACGACGCTGTGCAAAGCTCACCCGCCCCGCACGCGCATCCACGTCAGCTGTGCCTCACCGACCACTCGCCGGGTGCGGAAACCGCTTGTCCGGCGGCTGGGTACGTACGCGAGTGTGACGTCGTTTCGACGCGAGATCGGGCGTCGCGCGCTTGACGACTACGCGATGCGCGCGGCTTCGGAAGTCACCTGCCTTCGCCGGCCCGCCAAGCCGCGGAACGAGACGCTGCCTGGTCGACGGTGGAGGCCGGAATGCCGATCACATCCAGCCGTCTGGTGTAGGCCGTGCGCATCGCTGCGGGGGTCCGGTACAGCACGCACTGGCGAAGCGGCCCTTCGGGCACGCTCGGATCCTCGAAGTCGTCGGCCGGGTCGTGGGTCATGCCGATGCGGCGCATCACCGACTGGGAACGGAGGTTGTTGACGGTTGTCGACGCAACGACTTCCGGTAGTCCGAGTGCCTCGAAGCCGAAAGCCAGGCAGGCCAGCGCAGCCTCGGTGGCGTAACCGTGACCCCACGCCGAACGCGCCAGCCGCCAACCGATGTCCACTCCCGCGAAGGGCATGTCCTCGCCCACCTCGTCCAAGCCGACGCGGCCGATGAACTCGCCGGACTCCCGTGCTTCCAGCGCCCACCATCCAAAGCCTCGCTCATCGAAATCGGCCTGCATCTCTGCCACCGTGGCATCGCTTTGCTCACGTGTCAGCAACTCCCCCAGGTGTTCTCGGACTTCGGGATCGGCGTTCATCGCCGCCCATGGTGCGAGGTCGGACTCCCGCCACCGGCGCAGGAGGAGACGGTCAGTACGCAGTTCGGGCATGCGGCCCAGCCAACCCGATCAAGATCGGGGTGTCGATCGGTTATGTCGAGTGCCCTGCCGGCTTCCTGGCGGCCGTCCGGGAGCGGATTCTCTCCACCGACTGGTCGTCCGCCACGACACCGCCTCCCGCCCAGCCAGCCCAGACCGTGCCTGACAACCTGACCATGGCGGCCGAAGTGACACCGAGACTCATCGACCGTGGCCCCGCACAGCGCCGCGGGCTACGCCTCGCTGCGCGAGACGTCACGTGCCGTCGAGCGGCGCCTGGCCGAAGCAGTGCCGATTGGAGGCGGCGACCTGCTGGAGCGAGTGGAGCATCCTGCCGGCGTGGGCTGCGCCACTGCTCGGGCGACGGACCGATGAAGGGACGGCCCGCGCCCGCCCACGGCGGGAGGCCCTGTCACGGCGCGCCGGACGAGACCCAGATCCTGATGGTGCCGCCGGGATCGATGTGGCTGGAGCTGCTCGGCTCCTGCCTGACGACCTCGCCGCTCGGCCAGACCTTGTCCGGGACGCGTTGCACCTTCAGCTTGAAATGCCCGATGTCCGCGCAGATGCGGGCGTTCGCCACGGTCATGTACTGGAGTGACGGCGCTTCGGGTTGTTCATCGGTCGCGATGTCGCAGCCGGAGAGCTCGCCAACGGCTCTGGGGTCACCGCCCGTGGAGATCCAGACCTTGACGGTGCCGCCGACGGCGATGTCCTCCGTTCCCGGCTCCTGTCGTGCCACCTGGCCGGCCGGTATGAGCCGGTCCTGGACCTTCCCGGCCTCCTCCAGTTTGAGATGGGCGATGTCCGCGCAGATCCGGGCGGCGGCCGGGGTCCTGCCCTTGAGCCAGGGAGTGGAGACCTTCCCGTGCTGCTCCTCGACCTCGCAGTCGGCAAGGTCGCCCTTGGCCCTGGGATCACCGCCCGTCGACACCCAGATGGTGATGGTGCTACCCCGCTTGACCGACTGGGAGATCTCCGGTTCCTGCCGCGTGACGGTGTCCTTGTCGTACTTGGCCCCGGTGGTGGTCTTCTGGTCGATCTTCAGTCCGGCGATCTCCGCACAGGTCTGCGCCTCGGCGGGCGACATGCCCGTGAACGAGGGCGGGTTGAAGCCGCCGCCCAAGGAAGGCGTCGGATCGCACGAGAGGTACGTTCCGGTCGCCCGCGGATCCGGGGTGTGGGCGAAGTCCGGGAACACGTACCGCGCGCCGAACACGCTCGCGGCCACCAGGAGCACGCCGACGGGAACCGAGGTCCAGGCGACGATCCTGGCGTTGCGCAGGGTCCGCCGGCGAGCCCGCTGCCTGCTCGCGACGAAGCGGAAGGTCGCAGCGAGGGCGTCGGCCGCGTCGGCGTCCGCAGCACCGGTGCGGACCGTGAATGTCTCGGCTGCACCGGTGTCGACGGTGACGTCCTCGGCCGTGGACGTGGGAACGGAGTGCAGCGCGTGGGTGGGTGCTTCGCCCGCGGCGACCCGGCGGATGTCATCGGCCATGGCGCGGGCGCTCGGGTAGCGTCCGGCGGGATCCTTGCTGAGGGCGCGGGCCACGACGGCGTCGACGGACGGTGGCAGCGACGGGTTGAGCGAGGACGGGACCGGCGGCGGCTGCTGGACATGCTGGTAGAGCACGCTCATCGTCGACTCGCCGTCGAACGGCGTTGTGCCGGTGACCAGTTCGAAGAGCATGCAGCCGACCGAGTAGAGGTCGGAGCGGGCGTCGGCGGGCTTGCCCTGCGCCTGCTCGGGCGAGAGGTAGTGGGGCGTGCCGAGCACGGTGCCGGTCCGGGTCATCGCGGTGGCATCCGACTGCAGCGCACGGGCGATGCCGAAGTCCATCACCTTTACCGCGCCGTCGTCCGTCGTCATCACGTTGGCGGGCTTGATGTCCCGGTGGATCAGCCCCTGCTGGTGGCTGCACTCCAGGGCGTCCAGCACGGCCGAGGTCACAGCCAGCGCGCGGTCCAGCCGGACCGTGCCACTGGCGGGGTCCGCGGCCCGTTCCCGGATGAGCTCGCGCACCGATCGGCCCTGTACATACTCCATGACGATGTACAGCACGACTCCGTCGGGCCCGGTGTCCTCACCGCTGTCGTGCACGGCCACGACATTGGTGTGGTTGAGCGCCGCGACCGCCTGGGCCTCACGGCGGAAACGCTCGCGGAAGGAGGGGTCACGGGCCAAGTCCGCGTGCAGCGTCTTCACCGCGACGGTGCGTCCCAGCACCGTGTCGTGGGCGCGGTACACGGACGCCATGCCGCCCTCGCCGAGAGGCGCCTGCAGGACGTAACGGCCTTGCCCGACCGAGCGAATCGGTCCCACCACGTGCAAGTTCTCGGTCTCCTCGACGTCCATCGTCCCGCCACTTCCCCGCAACTGCCGCCTCGGTGCGAGGCCCCCACCGTGCGAACGTCGACGTCGGTGTCGCCCCGCCAGCCGAGCGTGGCGATCGCCACCCCTGTCGACGAGCCTTCACCGATCGTCACCAGTGCTTTCCCAGCCACACGACGTGGGTGGTGTGCATGACAAGCGACCGTAATGTGCGAGTGTAGCCGAGTCGGACCGTTTACCCTCTGCCTGCGTTCGCCTCGGTGCCCACCGACCGGTCGCCCAGCAGTTGTGTGCAGGCGTACGAGAGCCGCTACTTCGTCGACGGCACCCTCCCGCCGGCCGGTACGACCTGCTGCCAGGACAAGCCGCCGTTCCCGGCACCCGAACCCGTCGGCGGCATCGCCACCGGCGAAGGCGCGCCAGCGGCCGAAGTGCCGGGCGTCAGCCCTTCACACAGACGACCTGCTTTGCGCCACATGACGTACCAACGCACCTTCTCTGGCTGCCGACGCACGCCGCGACGGCTGGGTCAGGCAGAGAACGATCCGGCCTGCGGGCGCAGCTGAATTTTCGCTTGTTCGTCATCTCCAGGCCGCCATTGATGCCATGTCGCGCTCCCTGGGCATCCAGTTCACTGGAGCGCCCCCCCTCAACCGGACCTGAAAGAGGGACGCATGTCGAGACGCATGCTGAAGCGCGGGTTTGTCACGCTCGTCGCCGTCGGCCTTGCCTCTTCCGTAATGTCGACCACCACGGCATCGGCGGCCGGCACCCCGCTGACGCTCGCCGTGTTCGGCGACTCGCCGTACGGCAAGTCGGCGTACGCGCCCGCGGGGCAGACCGCGGACACCTCGCAGTTCCAGCAGACCCCGGCATTCATCGGCACCATCAACAGTGACCCGACGATCAGCGACGTCGTCCACGTAGGCGACATCCACTCGGGAAAGGAGTTCTGCACCGACGCCTACGACGCCTCGATCGCCTCCGTGTGGCAGACCTTCACCAAGCCGCTCGTCTACACGCCGGGCGACAACGAATGGGCCGACTGCCACAAGGCGTCGAGTCTCGCCTCGCCCGGTCAGGGCGGCGGCTTCTACGACGCGTCCTCCGGTGCCATCAACTACCTCGGCACGAGCGGCCTGTCGACCAACACGGCAGACTGCGTCAGCTACCACTGCGGCAACCCGCTCGACAACCTCGCCAGGGTCCGGCAGGACTTCTTCGCGCAGCCCGGCCGCACCCTCGGCAGCGGGACACTGAACGTGGTGTCCCAGGCCACCGCCTACGACCCTAGGCACCCGGGCGACGCGCAGTACGTCGAGAACGTGAGGTGGGCGCAGCACGACATCGTCTTCGTGACCATCAACGTGCCGGGCGGCTCGAACAACGACGCCGACCCCTGGTACAAGGTGCCGACCGCGACTCAGGCGCAGACCGACGAGCGAACCAACCGAACCGCGGCCGACGTCCGCTGGCTCGATGCCGCCTTCCACGACGCACGTGCCAGGCACGCCAAGGCCGTGCTGATCACGGCACAGGCCGACATGTGGGACCTCGACGGTAAGACCAAGGACCACCTGACGAACTTCGAGCCGATCATCAGCGAGGTCGCGGCGAAGACGACCGAGTTCGGCCGTCCGGTGTTGATGCTCAACGGCGACTCGCACCTGTACCGCTCCGACAACCCGCTGTCGCCGACGGCGACGTGCACCAGCGAGACGGACCCGGCCACCGGCGCCGGCGTGTGCGCCCACGACCCGGGCAACAACGCCTGGAACGAGCACCCTTACTACAACGTCCCGAACTTCCACCGGATCGTCGTGCACGGCAGCACCACCCCGCTGGAATGGCTGAAACTGACCGTAGACCCGAACGCCAACTACCCCGTCACCGACACAACCTACGGCCCGTTCAGATGGCAGCGGATGCCGCAGCCACAGCTGTAGTACCGCTGAGCGCACACGACCGGTCAGGGTGTCCCATGTGGAGTCCTGGCCGGTCGCGTCCCCAGAGCGTTGCTGCTGGGCGCCGGCCCATTCCTGCCAAGTCGGTTGTCGGAACGGGGGTCGTCGAGGTCTCCAGGCATGGGCACGCCGTGGTACCTGGCACTCGAATACCGGCTGCCTCACAGTCAGGAGGGCTCGCTCGCGTGGAAAGGTGGTCGTCAGGAACCTGAGGGTGTGGGGCGTCGACGCTGCGCACCGTCACCGCACCGCTGCCGAGAGGGCCCGTGCAAGTTGTGAGGATCCGCGGTGCCGGGGCGCTGTCCCCGGCCCTGACCACGGCAAGCTTCCCAGAGACGGGTGCGACCGGTACGGACCTTCACCTGGAGGGATCGCCGGAGAACGTCGACGTGGCCGGTCACTCCGTAGCCTTCGACGCCGACCGCGGGCTGTGGTTCTGCGACATCCCCGTGGCGCCCGGGCACGGCTACGCATCGCTGATCCGACTGGCCCTGGTGCGGTACCAGCCGGATTCGCTGGCTGACCTGCACCTCTCGCCGGTGGTCGTGCTCGATTTCCTGCCACTGCTGCCGGACCGTGAGGTGCGCGTGGAGCGAATCTCGGCCACGACGTACGCGGTGACGGTCACCGGCCCCGGTTACCTTTCGACCGGGGCCGGTGCCTCGCCGACTCAGGTCGTAGTGACCGCAGAAGAACAAAACCCGGACCTGCTTGACGAGATCGGCTGGAGCGCCGCCCAGACCGGCGTGGTCCTGCAAGCCGCCCCACCCGAGCAGCGCGGTCCCTCGGTTGGTCGGGGCAGGTCGAGCTGCCGGGCAGTGCCGGCGCCGACCTGGCCCACTGGCGCCTGTTGGTGGAGGAGTTCGAACGACCACAGTTGAACGCGTTCAAATTTGCTGTCATGATGCGTCTTGCCACCTGGAGGACGCTGGGCGAGAGGATCACGGTCATGACGAGCTCGCTTCTCACGCCGCGAGGCCGTGTCCGCACACGCATGGCCGACAGGGGAACGGCTGCGGGGAGCACGGCCCCAACGCGGATTCTCGACTGGCAGCATCCGAATGTTTCCTCATTGCTCCGATGGATCGACCTCCCGGCGGATACGGGGGAAGCCTCAGATCCCGCCCACCGGATAGCGGCCCTGCGTCAGGCTCACCGCTGGGTCGCCGCAGTTGTGCAGCCGGTGTACTCGGTTCAGGACGAGCGGCCCGTGTCGGAGGTGCTGCGCCGCCGCCGCGGCTCGTGCAGTCAGCGGTTGTGGTGGTTTCACCAACGCCGGCGCGGAGACGCTCTTCGAGGCGTTGTCCAGGACAGCGATCGACTGGGGCGGCGCGACGGTCTGCCCGGCCACCGGCGCCGCGTGCGATCTCTCGGCCTATGTCCTGGCGGACCTCGGCCACTTCGACTCGCGTGACGAACTCTTCGCCCAGCACGGCCAGACCCTGTGCGGGATGGCGAGACTGCTGGCCGAGCCCGTCCTGAGTCGCCGTTCGGCGGGCGCCTAGGCCGCGCCCGACAGGTCTGCCCACACGGTGACGGCCCGGTCGACCACCACCCGTACCAGCTCCAAGGTAAGCCGGTGTCAGGTGCACGTTGGGCACAGGCCTGCGGACTTGGGTAGCCCGAAGGCCGCGCACGGCCCCTGCCTGCCGGTCAGATCCGCCTCGCCCTCGAAGGCGTGGCGTGCTCTGTACGATCGCCCACTGCGCTGCTCGGCCTCACACATAGGCCGAGCTCCGAACATCTGCGCCCGTTACTGCTGCGACCCGTAGTCCGGATGAAAGTGACTGCATACGGCTCCGCCGGTTTCACAGTTCCTCCTACGGTAGGGAGAGATACGAGAGGTGAAGGGGCGAAGAACGTGACGACGTGGGGGCTGGTCATCGAGACGACCGTGGGTGCTGGGGAACGCAAGCACACCGAGGCACACGTGGTGGCTCACATCACCGGACTGCGTGAGGAGGCACTCGCAGAGCTGGAACGGCGGGCGCGGAGCTACTCACCCGAGCACCCAAGGAGCCCCCAGCGCCGTCGGCTCCTGCGACAGAACGACGGGTTCCTGCTCGTCATCGACGGGGCGTGGCAGTCGTTCGTCACCCGGTTCACGGCGGCGGAGCTGCTGGAGGACTCTGCTGCGCCCACCGTCCCGGAACCTGTGGTGGAGGCGTCGGCCGTGCCTGTCGCTGCATCGGCCGAGCCGGTGGAGCAACAGGTCGAGCGGTACGCGGACGGGGTGCCCGTCAAACCGGCGTGGCTGGGGCGCGACGACCTGCCATGAGTATCCGACCAGTAGGGCTCCGCCACCCCGAAGCCGGGGTGGCGGGGGTTCGCGACCACCAGGACGATGAGAACGCCGGAGCATGGATCGAAGATGACGCCGCGTCGACGGGCACACGCCCTGCAACGGCAGTCGGGATGGCCGGCCGGCTGCGCGTCGAAGCCGCCGAGGCCGACCGGAACATCAGTGTCCGACTGCGGCGGCGTGGAAACCTGGCAGACTCGATCACATATCCGAGCAGGTTCCCGGCGCAACGCCGAACGATGTCATGCACGAGTACGCGCTTCTCTATCCCGACGTGGTGCGGGCGGGGTCTCTGCTGAACGCTCTGCAGGCGGAAGCGGATCGGGCGGCCAGCGGACTCACGGTCGAGTCGACGTCCTCACCAGGCTGGCGTCGCGTGGCCGCGGAGGCGGCACTCGGGGATCGATCAGCGAATGTTCTGATGGCACAGCGGGAGCGCACCTTCTCCGTCGACTGCTGGGCCGGCGCGGTCCGCATGGCCACCGGCCGTACCGGCGACTTGTCTGAAGTGGCCGGAGCTTTGCGCTCCTGGCTGCGAGTACCCCGGGTACGCGAACTCGTGGCGCAGTGGCCCTTCCTGCGGCCCTGGACACTGGCCGAGGCCCATGAACGCGGCGAAGCTGTGCCAGAGCGATGGCGCCAACTACGCGAGGCCGCCGCGCGCATGCAGAACACCGCTCTGCACGAGCTCGTGGAGGCGGCCTTCGAGCAGCCACGGCTTCGGGTTCTGTCACCTGGCCGGAGTATGCACTGGGTCAGCTTCAGCCGCCGGGCAGCGCCGCCCATCTGCCGTGACCTGCCTCAGGTCATGCCGTTCGGGGACGGCCGCTACCACGTGCGGTTCGTTGACGGCCGGCTCCAGGAGGTGGACAGCGCGGCCGAGGCCGTCGAGGTGATCGTCGACAGCCTCCCTGACGACGCTGTGCCGCGGCCTTCCGACAGGTGACGCGATCACGCACTGGTCTTCCTGAAGCGGCGCCGGCAGATCAGTGAGCAGACCCGGGAGAAGGAGCGGACCGCATCACCGCGGGCCGGATCTTCCTCAAGTGGTCATCCCGGTCGGTGAGTCAGCCGTCGCAGATGAAGGTGCGGGCGGTGGCAACGAAGGCGAGGAGCGCTCGGCCATGTCGCATGGTCAGATATCGTGCGCGGCCATGGGCGAACTGATAGTGATCAGGCATGGCCAGACCGAATGGAGTTTGTCGGGACAGCACGCCGGCCGCACCGACATTCCGCTGACCGACGCGGGCGAGGCCGCGGCCAAGACACTCGCTCCGAGGCTGGCCCGACGCCATCTGGTGGCGGTGTTCAGCAGCCCGCTGAGCCGCGCTATGCGGACGGCCGAGCTGGCGGGCCTGACCGGCGTCCGGCCCGATCCCGATCTGATGGAGTGGGACTACGGCGGCTACGAGGGCCTGACCGCGGCGCAGATCCAGGAGATGAAGCCGGGTTGGGACCTGTGGCGGGACGGCGTCATTCCCGGCGACGACGACCATCCTGGCGAACAGCTCCTGCAGGTGGCAGCGCGCACGGACGCGGTGCTGGACCGGATTCGGCCGCTGCTGGACGACGGCGATGTCGCCGTCGTCGCGCATGGTCATCTGGCGCGCGTGCTCACGGTGCGCTGGCTCGGCCTCGACGCCTCGGCCAGCCGGGTGCTCGGCCATCCACATCCAGGCACTCTTGGCTTCCTGGCCACCGAGGACGGGCAGCCGTTCCTCGCCGCCTGGAACGTCCCGTAACGGCAGAGCCGCTGCCTCACGCCTGCCGCGAGAGGCGCCGGAAGCACATGAGCGCCGCGGCGATCCCAGCGACGGAGAAGTGCTCCGCTTCCCGCCTGCACGATTCCCTCCTCGCAGTCGTCAACTACCGGTGTGGCACCGCCTGCTCCACGGCCCCACTGGGCGGCGAGACCGGTCCTCCCGGTCCCTCTGCCGCAGCCGGCGCGCTCCGGGTCCGCTGCGCAAGCACCCCTCTGAGCGCGTACTGGGCGAGGTTGTGGTGGCCCGGCAGCGCATCTGCCGGGTCACATTCCGCTCAGCGAGTGCCAGTGCGTTTTTCGAGGCGGGTGCCGTGGCGATGGGTGATCGACATCAGGTTGCTGGGGGCATGCAGCTCCAGGCGGTGCCAGCGACCGCGCGGGACGATCACGGCGGTGCCCGCCTGCAACTGCACCATGTCCTCGTCGCCGTCGGGCGCGGCGGGGCGGAAGTAGAGGCGGATTCCGCCGGTCAGGCAGCACACCGCCTCTTCGGCCTCCGGGTGCATCTCCCAATGGTCCGCGTGGACGTCGGCGTCGGTCTCCACGTGGAACGTCGCGATCTGCCAGGCGCCCAAGTCGTCGCTCGTCATCCGCCGTTCGGCAGCCTGGACG
Source organism: Streptomyces sp. NPDC085866 (assembly GCF_044541035.1). NCBI lineage: Bacteria > Bacillati > Actinomycetota > Actinomycetes > Kitasatosporales > Streptomycetaceae > Streptomyces > Streptomyces sp. NPDC085866. Next base: position 431,388 of record NZ_JBITSQ010000009.1, on the reverse strand, counting down.
CCGCCGTCGGGGTGCATGTGCAGCGCCGAGGTGAACAGGTCGACGGGTGAGATGGGTGTCGTCGTCATGACGGCGTTCCTTCCAGTCGGTTCTCTGCGGGGGTGGCGCGCCGCAGCGCAGGTGTCTCGGTCCTGCGGCGGGGCAGCACGCCGATGGCCACGACCGCCGCGATCACGAAGAGGGTGGCGGCGATGGCCAGGCCCAGGGCGTAGCCGTCGTTGAGGGTGGCAGGGTTGGCGGCCGTGCCGGTGCGGCGCGCGGCGATGGTGGCCAACACGGCCAGGCCGATGCAGCCGCCCAGTTGGCGGGAGCTGTTCATGAGGCCGGAGGCCATGCCGGCCTCGCGGGGGGCGACGCCGGTGGTCGCGGCGGCGACGATCGGGGCGATGACCAGTCCGACGCCGACACCGGTGATGATGCACGGGCCGAGCACGTCGGTGAGGAAGCCGCCGTCGGGGCTGATGAAGGCGAACCAGGCCAGGCCGGCGGCTGCGAGGAGGGCGCCGGGCACCAGGGATGCACGGGGGGTGCGTGCCGAGGTGACACGGGTCGCGACGAGGCTGCCCGCGACCAGGCTCGCGGAGAAGGGCAGGAACGCGGCGCCGGTCGCTGCGGGACCCATGCCCAGAACCTGCTGCATGTACAAGGACACGAAGTAGAACGCCGCGAACTGCCCGGCAGTGGAAAAGAACACCAGCACATTGGCGCCGGCGACCCAGCGGTTGCGCAGCAGGCCGAGGCGCAACAGCGGTGCGGGAGCCCGGGATTCAGCGACGACGAAGGCGGCCAGGAGCACGGCCGCGGCGACGAGCATCGCCCACGTGGCACGCGAGCCCCACCCTTGGGCGTCGGTGCGGACGACACCGAGTACCAGCAGCCCGACTCCACCGGTCGCCAGGACGGCGCCGAGCACGTCCGGCCTCTCGCGCCGGGCGGGGCGTGCATCGGCGGGCACGCCTGCGAGAACCAGCGCGAGGGCCACCACCACGATGGGCAGATTGATCAGCATCACCCAGCGCCAGCCCGCATATTGGGTCAGCAGACCACCCGCCAGCACCCCCAGCGCTCCGCCCGTGGCGTTCACCCCGCTCCACACTCCGAGCGCGCGTACGCGCTGCGGGCCCTCGGTGAACGAAGTGGTAAGCATCGCCAGCGAGGCCGGGGTGGCTGCGGCGGCCCCCAGACCTTGCCCGGCGCGGGCGGCGATCAGTTGCCAGGGAGCCTGGGCCAGCCCACCCGCCAGCGAGCACAGCCCGAAGACGGCCAGGCCCAGCACGAACAGCCGACGCCGGCCGTACAGGTCGCATGCGCGGCCCCCCAGCAGCAGAAATCCGCCGAGTGCGAGCGCGTATGCGTGCACGACCCACGACAGGTCGAGTGGTGCGAACCCTAACGCGGTGCGCATTGCGGGCAGTGCGACGTTGACCACTGACAGGTCCAAGGCGACGGTGAACTGTGCAACGGCCACTGCCGCCAGAACCGCTCCGGGCCGCCCTCGCGAGTTTTTATACATGTAAAGAAAATAGCCTCGGGGGATCACCGCTGTCGACACCTGGGGGAAGATGAGGGCATGCCGCAACCGCCCGCACCGCGCAGAACGCTCGGCCGACCTCCCCGCATCTCCCGCGAGGAGGTCGTCACAACAGCCCGCCGGATCGTGGACGCGGAAGGCGTGGACCGGCTGACCATGCGGCGGCTGGCCACGGAGATCGGCAGCACGCCGATGGCGCTCTACCACCACGTCCGCAACAAGGAAGAACTGCTCGTCCTGCTGCTGGACGACTACGCCGCGCGGACGCTGCACCGCCCGGAACTGCCTGCCCAGCCTCGCGAGCGGGTGGTCGTCGCCGCTGCCGCGATCCACGAGGCGCTCGCCGCCTGTCCCTGGATCGTGGAGGTGCTGACCGCCGACGACCTGATGTCCACATCCGCCTTGTGGTTCGTGGAACAGATCGTCGACGGCCTGGTCGGGTGCGGACTGACCCCCGAGCGGGCCGTACACGGATACCGCACGATCTGGTACTACACCGCCGGAGAGATCGTGGTCCGGACGACGGCGGCCCGGAGGCGCGCAAACGACGACCGTCCCACCTACCGGGAGCGAGTCTTCGCCGATCTCGACCCGAGCGAGCTTCCCCGTTTGGCGCAGGTCGCCGCGCATTGGGCACCACTGACCGCCGAGAACACCTACCTCGACGGACTCCGAGCCCTGGTGGAAGGCCTCCTCGCTGCCCGCTGACGAGTCTCCCCGAGGAGATGCACCTGACCGCCGACCGGACGCTCCCGGCGTGGATCCCAGGGCCCTCAAGTACCTGCAAGCGATGACGAACTCAAGTGGTCAGCGCATCCCCGAGCCGTGGTGCCGCGGAGCCGGGGGCGACGATCCGCCGACAGCGACGGCTGCGGCGCCCGAGGACTACCACGGCCAGCAACGCGGCTGTGGTGGAAACGAACAGGTCAGTACCCTGCCGCTGCTCATGCTTCTTCCACACCCCGACCGTCAGCACTGGCTCCGACGCCCAGGCACCAGCGCGCCGCGGCCTCAAGTTGCAGCAGGTTCAGCCCGGTCTCCCGGACCAGCTGATCATTGCTCAGTCCCATGCGGTGCTGCTGCATCGCCCGATCGATCATCGCCACCCACAGCTCCTCGGTGACGAAGGGGCGCTCGCCGTACTGCCGCTGGAGTTCGGCCAGGTGATCCGCGCAGCAGGCGGTCACGATGCGGATGCCGTCCTGCTGGGGGTCGACCGGGTGAGCGAACGATGAGTCCTTCACCTGCCCGTTCACAGCCTGCCCAGGGGCGATAGACGCCCGGCAGAGGTCGCAGAACGAAGGAAGCACAGGACCCTCACCTCCGAGGCCGTCGTCCATCACTGACTCCTCCGGCGGGTTCGTGGACAACCCGCCGAGACTCGCGCGCGTGCAGCACCCGCAAAGAGCTGTTCGGCCGATCCCTCTTCGATGTCGGCCCCGGCAGTCCGGCAGGCCCGGGCGCCGACAGGCTGCACAATCCGAACACGCCTCTCCGTGCTCACGCCTCGTCTGGTGAAGTCGCTGCTTGGCTCCCTTCACCGTCCTCCTGGACAGAGTGCCGCCTCGGCATCCCATCGGAACCCGCATGGCCCGTGCGAAGAGTGGCCACGGCCCTGCCCACCTCCTGCTGGACCGCGTCGGACATCGGCCGGCCCCGAACCGCAGTCACCAGTTCCCCGGCGACCACGGCGAGTTCGCTGTCCGTGTTCTGGGAGACCGCGACCAGCACCTGCCACGCGTCCTCGGCGCCGAGACCGTACCTGGCCGTCAGGATCCCGATGGCCTGATCGATGACAGGGCGCGTCTGCACGGCCCGACGAAGCTGAACGAGCTCGGCACGCAGGTCACCGTCGCCGACCGGGGCATCCTCCACAGATACTGCGGCCGGCAGGTCGGGGGTGCATGCCGGATGGCTCGAGACTCGGTGCTGAAGCGTGAACAGCGGCCAGGTGTCCGTGACGCCCAGCAGGCGCTGCACCAGGGGGCTGGCAGCCTGAATCGTCACCGTCTTACCCGCCGCCAGGGCGCGGTGCCGTGCGGCCAGGAAACAGCTCAAGCCGGAGCAGTCGCAGAACACTGTCCCCTTCAAGTCGAGATCCACACCGTAGGTGCTCCGCCTGACGGCGTCCTGCAGCGCGGCTTCGAGTGCCGCTTTCACGCTGATGTCGATCTCGCCGCGAATCGTCACACGGACACGCCCGCCGTGGGGTGACACGTCGATCAGGAGATCCTGCGGTGCTGCACCGGCCACGGCGGAGCAGCTCCTCAGTGGTGATCCGCTCACCGTCTCCACCCCCCTGGCCCGCTGCCGGGGAATCTTCGGCTCCCACATTGGCCGCCTCCTCCGCTGGCGCCCACTGACTCCGAATTCAGGTTCGACTCGCCGACCATAGCCTGTCAAGGAATACGGGAAATTTATTTCGCCCTTTTGGATGCGTGAAAGGTACGTCCTACCCTGGATCCATGGGAGAAGTGCCTGAGCCACACACTGGGTGGACGTTCCTCACCAACCACGCCCGGGTCCTCGCTGCGATCGCGAGCAACAGCCGGCCCCGCGTCCGCGACATCGCTGCACACTGCCGGCTCACCGAACGCGCGGTCCAGAAGATCATTTCTGACCTGGAGGCGGACGGTTACCTCACCCACAACCGCGAAGGCCGGTCCAACGTCTACCAAATCCAGCCGGGAACCATCCTGCGCCACCCGGCCGAGGCGACCCTGACCGTGGCGGACCTGCTCTCCCTCCTGGTCCAGCACGACACCAAGCACACCGAGGGGTCCCGAGAGACCGGATGACAGCCCGACTCGGGTAAGCGGCGTGGCCGAATCTGAGCCGCTGACCCGACCGGGATCGTACGGTTCAGTCGTTCCGGGGAACTGGCTGTGCGGAGGCGCTATGCGCTCGCATGGGAATCCAGCCGCTGTCGAGGAAGGCCCGCGCCGATCCCGCTCGTCTCCAGCACAGCCAGGGTCGCGTCCCGGCTCACCCAGAGGTTCTAGGCGTTCTGCGCGGTGGAGTCGGGGTTGCGGCCGAGCAGGTGGCCGCCCTCACTGACCATGGTCCCCAGCGCCGGGCGGAAGGCCAGGCGCGGTCGCCTGGCCCGGCAGGAGCCGCGGGGTACGCGGCTCTCTACCTCCGGCAGAGCGCGGCTGCCCGGTCGCCAGACGAGGGCGACGGTCCGCTTCACGTCGATCAGGTCCCGGCCGACCAGGAACCGGCCGGCGCCGAGCACCACGGACTCGGCGGGGCCAGGTAGGGGTGAACTCGCTCCAGACTGTCTGCCAGGTACGGACGATCGCCGGTAGCGGCCCCCCCCCCCCCGGATCGGAGGAGGCGAACGTGTCCGGAGTCTGCTCGGCGGCCGTCCCGGCGACGACCCGGTCAGCATGGTGTGGGCGCGGTGGCCGCGCGCCTTGCGCCTGCCAGTCGGGGGAGGCGCGGCTCTTGGGTGGCCCTGCGACCGGGGCGGCCTGGGCGGGTCAGAGGCCCCCGGTGTTGAGCAGCCGGTTGGGAGTGTCGGAGCGGACGCCGCGCACGACACCGCGGGTGGCCGTGTGGTCGAGCCAGACGTGGACCTCGTTGGCCGTGGCGTGCGGGTGTGCCGACAGGTACAGCGCGATCACGCCGGTCGCATGCGGCGCGGCCCAGGACGTCGCGCCGTCGATGTCCGTGGTCGTACCGCCGCCGGCGAGGGCGGCGGTCACCTTCTGGCCGGGGGCGTACAGGTCCACGCAGCGTCCGTAGCCCGATCCGTAGGAGTCGGTGTCGCTCCACGCACGGTCGTTCGAGGTGGAGGCCGCCACGACGATCGTGCCGGGGACGCCGGCCGGGGAGTGCTTGCAGGCGTCGTCATGGAAGTTGCCGGCCGAAACCACCGTCGGGATCCCCGCGTCGACCATCTTCTTCACGGCGGACTCCACGGCCGCCGACCGGTGGTCGAAGTTGAGCGACATGTTCACCACCGCAGGCTTCTGCGCGTGCGCGGTGACCCACTTGACCGACTTCACCACGGCCGCCTCGGCCGCCGCCGGGGAGCCACCGCCCTCGCTCTCGCACAGGACGCCCTGGACCCGTACGAGCTCCGCCTTGGGCGCCACTCCGTACTTCGCCCCGCCGATGATGCCCGCGACGAATGTGCCGTGGCCCATCCCTCCCTCGCTGAAGCAGTCACCGGAGTCCTTCGGGCCCACGAAGTCGGCGCCGAGGTGGGCGCGTCCGCCGAACTCCTTGTGGGCGATGTCCATCCCGGTGTCGATCACGTAGACGTGAACGCCCTTGCCCGTGGCGGTGGTGGTGAGCTTCCCGTTCAGCGGCCGCGACCGCTGGTCCAGAATGTCCAGGTTCCACGGCACGTGCCGGGTGATGGGCGACACCCCGGTCTGCGCCTTCCCGGACAACTTTCCCACGGTGCCGGGAGATGTCGCCGCCGAGCCGGACGACACCCCGTCCCCGGAGAGCGCCACGGACTCCCCCTTCCTGTGCACGGGGAGCTTCCCACCGCTCCCCCCGGCCGCCGCGCCGGCTTCCCCGCCGCAGGCCGAAGCCCCGAGCACCATGGCCATGGCCGCCACCACGAGACCGGCCTTCTTCACGTTCCGCGTCACAACGCCCCCCGACATCCCCGCTTCGTACACAATCAGCGCACAAGACGACGACAGGAAGCCGGCGGTTCCAGCCGGGCATTCGGGCGGGTCGGTTCACGCACTCGGCGGAAGCCTGTCCGGCCGCTCACGGGGCGGGACTTGATGCCGGTACCCCGGAGAGCCCTCCCCCATCCTGCAAAGACCTTTGAGGCCACCGGAGAGGCCATGTCCCAATACCTCGGATGCTCCGACACCGGGGCGGAACTCGCCGCCGAGCTCCTCAAAGGAGTCCGCAAGGGGTGTCCCATGGCACCACAGCCCTCCTCGGGGCGACAGAACTGGTGCGCGCTTGTCGAGCAGCCGCGCCCATCGCCGTAGCCGGCAGCCTTCGAGGACTCGGTCGCAGGCGCCTCGGCGCGCGCTGCCGGGCTCAAGAGGTGGCCCTGCTGCTGAACACTCCCGGCCTGACGGGTGAGGAATGGCCTCGGCGATCGCCTACATGTGTACTGTGCGTAACCAGTGAACACTGACGGTGATGCTGTGAGGGAGTCGCCATGTCGATGCTGCTGATCAGAGGAAAGTTCAAGGTTGAGGGGGGCGCCAAACCCGATGGCGACACCCTCCCGTTCATCCCGGACAACGTGGCCGACTGGAGGCTCGTGCCCGGGGAGGGGCAGATCGTGCCCAAGGCCGACGGCCGCGCGAGCATCCGGCTCGAAGGAATCGACGCCCTGGAGACCCATTACGGCGAGAAGCAGCACGTGGAGCACCAGCCGCGGGGCCTCGCCCACGAGGCCGCGGACGAGCTGCTGAAGTTCCTCGGCTTCGACACCGTCCTCCGGGCCGACGACGAGACCGTCGCCACCACGCCGGACACCGTGCCCGGCTGGATCCTCACCCGGGGCGCCGACACCTTCGGCCGCTGCGTGGCCTTCGTCGGCAAGGGCACCCCGCCGGTGTACAGCGGCTACTGGATCGACGTCGACGACGACCTGTTGAAGCGGACCGCCAACCACCACCTGCTCCTGCTCGGCCTGGCCTACCCGACCTTCTACTCGGGCCTGCCCGTGTACCTGCGCGAGCTCCTCACCGACGCCTCGGAGAAGGCGAGGGCGTCCGCGAAGGGTGTGTGGAAGGTCGACAAGACCCTCGACGGGGCGAAGGTCACCGGAATGACCTCGCTCACGGACGACACGACCGGCGCGGTGATCCTGCCGAAACTGTTCCGCCGCCTGAAGGACTACCTGGACTTCATGGGCGCCGACTCGTCACTGTCCTGTTTCCGAGCCTTCCTGGCCGGGGCCACGGACGACGAGTACCGCCTCCTCCCGGACTCCGAGACGCTTCACAGAGGTCTGCACCAGATCGTCGAGGTCACCGCCGACAACACCGTGAAGATGACCCGCCCGGCCAGGGAGATCGTCTTCAAGGAGAAGTGAGCGGCAACCCGCCGGGGCTCAAGGCCCCGGCGGGCCGGCGCCCGCCCGACTCGGCAACGCCCGGCTCATGCCTCCCGGATGAACAGATGGGCTGGAGCGTGCAGGCCACCACTGCCAGTGACGGATCACCAGCAACATCCAGCGTGGAGAACGGAAACGCAGGTGGTGTCTCCGGAGGGGTGGGTGCGGTGCGGGTGTTGTCAGTGGGATCGGCTTGGATGTGGCTGTGTCCGTCTATGAAGTGATCCGCCAGCTGCCCGAGATCTCGGTCGTTCGTGATCGCTCCCGAGCCATGGCCATGGTGGATGCCATCATGAGCCCGGCCTGGGATTCCCGGTTCACTCATTCAACTCCCGGTGGTCGCCGACGGAGGAGATGGCCTCCATGCGAGACGGCTGCGGCAATGACTACTCGATCGTCTTCGCACCGGCGGGCGCCTATGGCCGGGGCTTCGATCACGAGTCGCCGATGAGCCCCTATCGGTTGGCGACCCCAGCACCGTGGCCCGGGCTGTTCGACGGAGTGCCCGAAGTGTTCCTCCCTCAGGTCACAGAGCCCGCCTTCAGCGAAGTCGACGGGACGCCGCGAGCCACGGTGTGCTTCTGGCGCGAACGGTCCGACACCGGGTGGAAGTGCGGTGCCGTCAAGGCTCTGCCGGAGGGAGTGGAGGACGACGGAGGCGCGGAGTGGCTCTTCGATGTTCTCCTTGACGGCCGGCCAGAGGCATACCAGCAGTTCGCGGAGGAGTACTACGAGGTGGCGGTGAGCCTCGAGGCCGTGCGTCACGTCTATGCCTTGCGGCCTCTCACACAGAGCGTCGTGTCATCGCTGAACCCCGATGTTGACCTTGCCAGCCTTGATGAGGACATGGCCCAGATCGGCTATCCCTGACGGGCGTGAGAGCCTTCGGCGACGGCGGCGCGTTCGTCGTCGGTCAGCGGGATACCGGTGGACAAGGGCCAGCTCCCCCGGGTGGCCGCCTTCTGGCCGACGAGGTTGTCCGGGCAACCGCTGACATTCGATCGTCCCCCGGGCGAAGGCTCATGCCTCGGGGATCCGGTCGAGGAAACCGAGGACGGAGGTGATCCGGCCGTCCTCGGCCAGGGTGACCACGTCCGAGCCCGCGACCGGCGCCAAGCCGTCGGCGGTGGACACCAGCTCCCAGCCGAAGCGAGCGATGTGGTGGTTGCCGTCCACCTCACCCACCAGCCTGAACTCAAAACCGGGGAACTGCTCCTGCGCCGCACGGATGACCGCCGCAATCTCCTCATGACCACGCACATCAGCCAACGGGTCCGTATACGTACCGTCCTCGGACCACGCCACGGCCACCGCCTTGGCAACCGCATCAACGCCCACACCGTTCCACGCCTCGAAGTAACGGGTGACAGCAGCAACGTAGATCGACATGACAGGACTCCCGTTCCGGTGAAATGGCATACCACTCAAGACAATTGACCCGGGCTTCGGACCGGAGTGCGCCGGCCCGAAACCCGATGACCCCACCATGCCCCGCCCCACCCAGACCGCGCGACTACCACCCAGGTAATGACCACCGCCCCACCGACACAAGTCGCCCGCCCCACACTGGAGCAGGCAGCAGCTCAGGAGCGAATACAGCTCTGCCCCTGAGACGCGCGGAGGGCGTCCCGGCCTTGCCCATGCGGCGTGAGTTCAGCCGTAGGCAAGCAGCGCCGAGGCAGGGAGCTGCACGGGATGCGGGCCTTCGTTGTTGACGACCACAAACGTCGCCGGGGGCAGCTGTTTCAGAAGTTCGCCCATCATCGCCTCGGTCAACCGAGCCTCCGAATCGAAGCTCAGGACGTCGGTCGACGCGTATGCGCGCGAGGTGTAGACGAAGACGGCAGGACGCCCGTCGTAGATCATCGCGACACTGAGATGACGGTCGTCGCCGCCCGAGGTGATGTACCAGACGCGGCTTCTGCGCAGTTCGGCCGCGAGTAGAGGGAGAACGGGTTCCCCGCCGACGTACCGGGCGCACAGGCCGGCGATCTTGTCTTCCGGGGGAAGGGGCGGGTCGGCGGGGGCGGGCGGACGTGCAGACGGAGGCGGTGGCTCCGGGGGCGCAGCCGGCCGGACGGACGGGTTTCCGCGCGGCCGGGCCGGTACCGCTGCCTCGTCCGTGCGGCGGTTTGATCTGGTGAACCGGTAGGGGACCGGTGAGGCCGGGTTGATGTGGATCGTCGCCCCCACAGGGAGCGACTTCAACAGGTCCGCGCCGGAGACACGGGTGGTCGTGATGCCGTCGGGAAGATGGTTCGGCGAGCTGAAGACCAGGGGCTCCGGGGTCGCCGTCGTGAACGGGGGTGCCTGAGCCACCGCGACCGTGATCGACCTGAGTGCACGCTCCACCGCCGACTCGGGCCCGTATCCGGTCAGGGCCAACTGGGCGGCCTCGTCCAGCGGGTCCGTGGGCACCGGGAAGTTCAGGGCGACGGGCGAGGGTCGGTAGTGCTCGTTGGCCTGGTATCCGGCGATCTCGCCGTCGGCACCGACGCTGAACGCGCCCTGGATGCCATACCCCGGCACCTCGCCCTGGGGATCGAAGGCGGGGTCGATGGCGTAGAGATAGCCTCCGGCCATGCGCCGTGCCGCGGCTCTGAGTTCGTCGGTCACCGGAGGGATCTCCGCCTTCACCTCGGCCGCTGTCCGCACACGGGAACGGGAGGCTTCCCGCAATTGGGGATCGATGTACCGGGCACACACCTCCTGTGCCCGTGCGTCGTCTCCCGCCTGGCGCAGGGCTTGTGCAAGGTTGTGTGCCGTGGTGGCGAGCTCCATGCCGCCGGGGCGGGCGCCCTGGACTTCTTTCAGAGCCAGCGCCTCCTCCAGAACGCTCACCGCCCGCGCCGGATCGCCGTACTCGCCATACATGGTCCCGAGGTTGGACAGTGCGCTCGCCAGTTCCTTCGCCGCGCGCGCGTCGTCGCTCATGCCGCGCAGTGTGCTGACGGCCTCCTCCAGATGGCGCCGCCCCTCCGGGGACCCGCTCGCGGCCAGGGTCGTCCCCAGCTGGTTGAGCGCGCCCGCGAGATCCAGGGTGGCGTCGGAATCGTGCGCGGCCAGTGTGCGCTGGAGTTCGACCGCTTCCTCCGCGTGAGGGAGCGCCTGGCTCGTCCGCCCGAGATCGTGCAGGACCACTCCGTAGGCGCGCAGTACCTGCACCAGGGCATGGCGGATCTCCGGCCGGTCGTCCGCCGCCAGGTGGCTCCGGTACGCGGCCAGGGCCCCGGCGAGATAGGGCTCTGCCTGATGTGGACGATGTGCCGCCGAGAGCTTCATGCCGTAGTCGGCGCGTGCGCCGGTCAGTGCCAAGTCGTAGCGGCCGGGGTGCTGTTGCGCTGCCTCGCCGTACAGCGACAGCGCTTCCGCGGAGCATCCGGCGGCGGCGTGCGTCTGCCCCAGGGCGTGCAGCCGCTGGGAGTGCGCGTTCAGGATCTCCGCGCGCTCCGCGATGTCCAGGGGTTCCGGGGAGGATTGGGACGTCCAGGCGCCCTCGACCGCTACGGCACTGAGTTCGAGCGCCGCGTCGTCCATTCCGGCTGCGGCGAGTTCGCGGCTCGCTCGTGCCATGGCCTGCGCGATACGGCCGTTGACCGCCGCGTCCCCGGACTCCGCCATCCGGTGTGCCAGGTCCACCGCGTCGCCCGCCACGGTCGAGGCACGCTGGGGGTCGCCGGTCCGCTGGAGCCCCCGGGCGTACCGGGCGAGTGCCGTCAGACGTTCGCTCGCCTGCCAGGGGCCGTCGCCCTGCCATGCATGCGGCGCTGCTTGGACGAGTCTGCCGTAGACGTCCACCGCGATTCTGGCCAGGCTGCCGCTGCCTGCCGGGAAGCGGAGCAGGTGGGAGAGTGCCTCGAGTTCCTTGATGCCCAGCCGGGACGCGGGATCGGCTCCGCCGCGCCCGGCGACCGCCGCACTGATCTGCTGCTCGAACCGGTCGGTGGCCGTTTCCAGCGCGGCCGGCACATAGCCTCGGGGATGGTCGAGGATCAAGGTGCGCAACGCACCGTCGATGCGCTCGGGGACCGTAGCCGAAGCCGCCGATTCCTCCCCCGCCGTCCCCAGCGCTCTGATGAGGACGCGGGCGCAGTCCCTGCCCTCGAACCAGTCGTCCGTTCCGCACAAGGTGCCGAACAGCCGCTCGGCTTCCGCATCCGACCGGCTGCCGGCCGCCAGCGTGTGCAGGACCGAGTCGGCCAGCCGATCCGGCCCGGGGGCCCGCCACAGCGATCGGTCACCGCCGGGGTACAGAGCTTGTAACTGCCTTCCCTTCCTGGCGAGTTCGTTGTCCGTCGCAGTCGTTTCGACACGCTGCAGCGCCCGCAGCACGGCTTGTTCGTCCGGCGGGGCGTACAGGCAGACGAGCGCAAGGAGCAGGCGCGCACGGTCCAGGCTGAGGGACAGGCCCGCGGCGCTGAACGCGCCTGCGACATAACGCTGTTCATGTTCGACCAGCCCCGTGATCGGATGGTCCCGGTGCTCCAGAAGGGCGGCCCGTCCCTCCGTGGCGTCGAGGACGCGCAGGAGTGCCGCGGCATACAGATGCAGAGTGGTCGGTACGACGGTGGGGCAACCCTCGGTCATCGAGCGCGCCGTTCCTGGGGCAAGACTCATGCCCGCCTGCTCCGCGGCCGCTGCGAACCGCGCGGTCGCGTCCCGCCACACCTCGCCGATTCCGGCCGCGCTCATGCCCTCCGTGACGGGTGCCAAACGCGTGACCCGGCGCTCGATCCAGTGATGGCGTTGGCTGCCCACGGAGAGTTCCTCCCACCACTCTCCGGTGTCGCGGGCGAGCAGGAGGATCTTCACCGGCGGAACGCCGTGCGCGGTGGGCAGTTCTGTGACCGTGCGGAGCAGTTCCTCGATCCGCGACCGGTGTACCTCCGCGGAGTCGACCACGAGCAGAGCTCGACCGGACAGCCGTGGCAGAGCCGCGACAGCCGCCAGCTGTCGGTCCCAGCGTCGGATCGACCGCGAGAGCGACCCGGTCAGCGCCGCGCCGCCCGCCGCGTACGGGCTGGGAGCGGGCTCGAGGTCGAGGACACCGGCTGTCCAGCCCAGCTCCCGGAGCCTTGCGCAGACCTGCAGAGCGAGCGTGGTCTTGCCCTGGCCCGAAGGCGCGCAGACGAGTCGAAGGGCGGTGCCACGGCCGTCGCGCGCCCAGTCGACCAGCTGTGCCTCCTCGGGGCGGCTCACCAGAGGGTGCAGTCCGGCCTCCGGGGCGAGCCAGGTCCATGGCCGGTCCGTCAGGGCGGTCCGCTCCGGACCGAAGAGCAGGCGCTCGGCGTCGGCGCGGGAGGCGGGAGGGCCGGGTTCCACGTGGTGGCCGTCGGCGTAGTAGATGACGATGTTTCCGTCACCTGTCACGACGACCGAGTCGACGATGTGCTCCGCGGCCACCCAGCGGTCGCCCGAGCCTGTCGTGTCCGCTGTCACCCGGTGATCCGGTTGTTGTCGCCAGTGACCACGGTGCCGCCCGTCATGTGGCCGACGTTCACGGACCGTTCGCCCAGTGTCGTGACGCGCGCGCCCGACCGGGCCAGCAGGGCGCCGAGTTCGGCGATCAGCTCCGGATCCTGTTCCAGGATACGGCGCAGTTGTCCGCGCAACGCGGCCTGGAAGTCGGGGTCCTGGGGATCCTCGGCCAAGTCGCGGACAGCGGATTCGAGTTCCGGCCGATGCCGGTTCCGTCGTGTGAATCGCTGGAGGATCTCCCGCCCGAGCGTGACGGTCGCGTCCGCCGCCTGCTCCCTGGCCCGGGTGAGCACCGCGCTCCCGTAGGCACCGATCGCGGTCACCACGTATGGCGTGATCTCCGCTGCGGTCAGACTGGCATCCATTGCGCGACCTCCGGTCACACTCGGTCGGCGTCACCCCGGGCGAGCACGCACCGGTGACCTTCCCTGAGGTCAACAGTAGCCGCGCCCACGGGGCGCCGCGGCGCGAAGATCCGGGTTCGCCCGGCCCTCGCCTGCCGCTGCGAAGCACCTCCATCGGGATGCGGCGCATCATCCATGCGCGCACGATGGGAACAGGCCCCTCGGGCAGCTGGAGACGGGGGCGGTTCGCTGGACCAGCTGTTCGACACTCTCCTGGCCGAGCCGACGGACGGCATGTGTGAGGACGACACCGCCCTGCTCAGCGACTTCCTCAAAGAACCGGCTCAGCGACTTCCTCAAGGATGCGGGCCGTACGCACCTCGACGAACGCCAGCGCATTCATGACAGCCGACGGTCAGCCTGGGCGAGGCGGCTGGTCGTGCAGGGCTGTGCCACCCCGGCGCGCTCGAAGATCTCGATCGATCGTTGCAGCGCGCACGTTCGCGTCCTCGGCGTGCGCCTGTTGGACGGCGCGGGCCCTAACCTTCGTTGTGGTGTGAATCGGTGTCGAGCCTGCGCCCTCCCCCCGGCCGCAGTAGCGTCTCCACGGCGGCGAAGACTGTCCGCCACCGACGACCACCACCTGCGTGAGGTCCTGCCGTTCAGTGGGGCGGGACGGCGACACGGACGAGGGTGGCAGGATGGCGGCATGGTGACGAATCTGCCGTGGGCCGGGCTTCACGGTGATCTGCAAACGGCAAAGGCGCTGGTGTACGACGCCAGTGGTTTCGCTTGCTCGCTGCCCGTGCCCGAACCGGAAAGCGCCGAGTACGCTGCGTGCGCGTTCACACTCGATGGCCGCTCGATCCGGTTCCGCGTGGCCAAGACCACCCCGACGAAGGTGGGCCAGTTCGTCACCGTGTGGCAGCGGTCCGAGAAAGGGCCGATCCGCCCCTTCGACACCGACGACGATGTGGACCTCTTCGTCATCAGCAGCCGCCACGAGGACGGCTTCGGCCAGTTCGTGTTCCCTGCCGAGGTGCTGTGCGAACACGGCGTCGTCTCCCGCAACGGATCCGGCGGGAAGCGCGGCTTCCGCGTGTACCCGCCGTGGGTGACCACGACCAACCGGCAGGCCCGCACCACGCAGGCATGGCAGGTGAACTACTTCCTCCACCTCGGCCAGGACGGACCTGCCGACCTGACACGCGCCCACGCCCTCTACCACCCGGTCCCGGATCAGCAGCAGGGGCAGACGGACGTCGTACGTCCCTGAACGGGAGTTCAACACGCGCTGCGATGCTGCCCGAGTCGTCGTGTAGGGCGCCGCTGAAGAGGTTGAAGGCGTTCCGGATGAGCACCGCCCGGCGCTCGGTCCGTCGGCCTCTTCGGCTGCGCCTGCGCACATTCGATCCGATACTGCTCTGCCAACTCCTCGAACTGCCCGGCAGCAGCCGCGCTCATCGTGACTGGCCGGGTTTCACCCACGACACCGCGCACCGGGGCGGGCACGGCCAGCCTCTTCGGCCAGCTGCCAGCAGTTCTTGCGCTCGACGCCGGACAGCAGTCCGAGGATGAACGCCCCTGCCGTCGCCCGCGGTTTCCACTCGGCGAAATCGGCCCGCGATGCGGGTCGCTCGAGGCGGCTGATCCACCTGTCAATCCCTTTGCGCGACAGAGCAGGTCACCCCTAGCGTGCAAGCGCATAGGAACCGTGCGCCAGGACAGCGCGCCACACGCATGAGGAGCAACCGCCGTGGGAACCATGGTCTCGGTCAGGGGCTGGCTGGAGTGTGACGACGGACAGCTGGCCCAGATCAAGGAGATCGTGGAAGCAGACGATCCGGAGCACACCTACAGCGGGGGCTGGGCCTTCCCCGCTCGGCAGTACAACGACGTCAGGTGGGCTTTCTACGGGGGCCACATCCGCGCGGTGTCCCTCGACTGGTTCGAGGAGAGGTTGCGTCAGATCGCCCGGATCCCGGCCTCCTACCAGGATGACGAGTACGACGAGAGGCCCCGGGGGCTGTTTCTGGTCAGCCACGACGTCGACGGCATGAGCGAGTGGAGGGTCCACAACGGCGGCCTGGTGATCGGCCTCCCGGAAGGGGACTACCACTACCTCGACGCCTAGCTGGATCACGAAGTCGCACTGCAGTACTAGGTGATGATGATTCGATACCTCGGCGATGAGCCGGCAGCAGCTCGGTGATCGTCTCCGGTCACAGCACTAGTGCCGTGACCGCATAGGTTCGCCGGGTTGCCGGTTGGGACGGGTGGCCCGGTGTGCTCTCGCCGCGGTAGGGGCACGATCATCAGCCTGGCCCCGGCTGAGGCCGATCCGCTCCTATGACCGCGGTGTGCTGTCCGAGCGCCACGTGGTGAGACGAGGGTGCCCGGGCAGTTCGGCGCGGCCGGTGGCCCACAACAGGGTGAGCCAGGGATCCGCGCCGCCCGGAGCCTGTGGAAACAGACGGGCGAGCACCCGCGAGCAGAGAGCGGAGGGCGGGGTCCAGGCAAGCCCGAAGCCTTCCGCCAGATCGTGCATGTGTACCAGCGTCTCTTGCAGCCCCAGCGCCGCGAAGCCTTCGGGGTCCGACACCCCGGCGGCGTGGTGGGCGCGGACCCGGGGCGGCGTGGTACGCACCATGGCGACCAGCAGCGCGCCGCACGCCTCCAGCACCTGCACCAGGCCGGCCGGACCCGCATCACGGTCCGCGTAGAGGAAGACCGTGGGTCCGTCTGGCCTCTTCTGGCTCAACGCGATGGGCACATGGGTGTCCAGCGGTGGGCTCTGCGGCCCCAGCTGCACGGCGTAGTAGAACAGGTCGTTGGCGAGGTGCTCGGCGGTCTCCCAGCAGTCCCACTCCAGCGAACCGGCCTTACCGCCCCACCCCTCCGGGGGTGCGTCCCGAAGGACGCCCACGGCGAGCCGCACGGCGAGGTCGACGTCGTCCGCGGTGACGGGAGACAACACTGATCCGGTTTCGACTGATCGAGACATCGCAGCAGCGTATCTCGGGGGAAGAGGGCAACCCCTTCCAGCTTCCGAGGATCTGGTGCTGTGACCCCGGGGGCCAGGTCAGGCCGCAAGCCGAAGGGGTCTGCCTCCCCAACGGATGTGTTTCTCGCTGCGGATGCGGGCGCGTTCGCGTCGTTGGGCAGCGAGGACGTCGGGGTGGCGGGCGTTGTTGTTGCGCCAGCGCAGGTGCGGTGGGCCGGGTGGTGGCCGTCTCCGGTGATGCCATACCCGCCCCCTGTCGAACGCCTTCACTGGCACCCAGCGCAACGATCAACCCTGCAAAGGTTCCCGGTCACAGCACTAGCTCTCACCGCCCGACACCGCCCGGAAGCCACGGTCTTGAATCACCGGGAAGGCGTCCTGTGTGGTGGCCACCCACGCGTCGATCTCGGCAGGGGACGTCCGGATGGCGCTGATCAACTGTTTGAGCACGTCCAGCTTCGGCTTGCCGACATTCAGGCTGAGTTGCTCCCACGATACCTCTCGGTACGGCATGCGCAGCTGCCACCAGAACCGCATGAGGTAGCGGCACTCCTGTGGCTCGCGGTCGTCCGCAAGGCGATCATGGATCACCGCTTGGACGCGCCGCCGCTGATCATCGTCCCGAAAGCCGTTCCTCAGGTCCGTCAAGGTCACTGTCGGACACTAGCGCCGCATCAGGCAATGTTCACCCTGTCCATGATCCGGCGAAGGCATTCGTCGGCGGCGTGCTTGTTCCGCCAGATGATGGTGCCCTGCTCCTTGTAGGTCGAACGATCTTCGCCACGGGCATGCCCTGGGCCGCCGGCAGCACCATCTGAGCCCGCCGCCAGGTCACCACCGAGCCGGAACCGCGGCGAACGATTCTCAGCAGCCACTGGCCCTCATCGCCATCGCTCTCACGTCAACGCACCCGTTCTGCCACGCGCAGACGTTAGCTGCTGCGCGTCTTCAAGCCCTCATGCCGGGCCGGGTGTCCTGCTCTCCCAGAGCTTCCTGCAGCCGGGTGACGTCCTCGGCGTCCTTCCTCCGGCGAGGTCGGCCCGGAACCCAGACCGGCATCATCTGCTTGATTTCGATCTGGGCGCGGGGACTGATGATCCGGCACTGCAGCGCCCCGATACGGCCAGGAGGAGCATCGAGCATGCCCTCCGGCCACACCTCCCCCGCCCAGGGCCCGCCAGCGACCACAACGCCGCCGGACCGGTTCTTACTCAAGAGGGCGAAACTACTCTCCACCCTCTGCTTGCAGAAATCGAGCTGCTGGTCAGAAGGCGCCCCGGACAGAGGTTCATAGCCGGAACACAGCAGCCCGTCAGCCAGAGCGGAGGCGTCATCCGCCCAGGCGAACCAGTCAATGTCCACATGGTCACGCGTGACCTCGCCGATGAAGAAGTCCATGGCCCAGCCCCCGCGGAGCCACACCTCCACACCGAGGGCCTTCGCGATCTCCACTGTCTCGCCGATCAGCCGAAGCTGCCGAGCGCTGCGATCCCTGTCCACAACCGTGCAGGCTACGCGGCAACCCCAACCTCAACAGCTCGATTTCCATCTGCGACAAGGGGGCGAACGTTGTCTGATGCGGCACTAGCAACCTCGTTCACTGCGTCTGACGTGTCCCGCAGGCGCTGAGCATGTGTGCCGAGGCATGGCAGTTGTCACTTGCGAAGCAAGCTACTTGGCATGAGTCCGGGGGAAACATGGCAGGTGCTTACTGTGGCGGAGCGCCTCGTTCACCTCTGCAGAAGGCTGCAGCGAGGAGGCCCTGGAGGCGCACTCAAGAGGCCCTGCCCGCTGGTCACTTATGTTGGCGAGCGGGCCGAACCGAGCTCCGCGAGCGCCTGGAAGATCTCCTGCCGGCCAGCGAGGTCTGCTGCGCGGGCTTGGTGTACTGCGTGACCCTGGCCACCTTCGGCACGCCGGATGACGCTGACCTGCTGGCCGCCTACACCTCGATCGCTACCTCCGTCGTCCCGACCTCGCCTACGACCAGCCTGTGGCACTGGGTGCGCTGCTGTACATCGACCTGAACCTCGGCGCCGACCAGGCCGCGCGCTTTCTGGCCCCCAGCGGCCCCTGGCATCAGTGGCTCCAAGGCACGCCCTCAGGCAGCGTGTCCAGGCGCCACGGGAGAGTCCGGCGCGGTACATCACCCACTGCAACTGATGGTCCACCACACCGGGTGCTCTAGCGCTCCCTGGTGACAGCAAGCCTGCCGATGTGTCGACCGTGGCCTCGACGCCGAACGAGAGAGCTTCAGCCGCCGGTCAACCGATCAGCTCGGGGGCCTTGCTGGGCAGCGGCTGCTGTGCCGCATCCTTCGACTCCCACAGCTGGGCTGCGCCCCATCTGCGGTTTGAACTCCCGCTCCGATCGCCGCGGATTCGGAGGGCGGCAGGCTGACCGATTGCCGGGTTGACAGCTTGGAGCGGCCCCAGGAGGTCGGGCCGCCGAAGTCCGGCGTCGGTTGGGGGAGATGACCTGGCCGGCACGTATCGGGGGCCTGTCGGTCCGGTGTCGGCGGCTTGTCGGCGGGGTCCGGCACCTTTCCATCAGATCCTGCCGGGTGCCCGTCCGGCAGGCGTACGACAGGCAAGGAGTCACCATGAGCAATGACGTCACGATCATCGGTGCCGGACTCGGCGGCCTGACTCTCGCCCGCGTCCTGCACGTCCACGGAATCCCGGCCACGGTCTATGAGGCGGAGTCCTCCCCGAGGGCGCGCGCGCAGGGCGGGATGCTCGACATCCACGACTACAACGGCCGGCCGGCTCTCCAGGCGGCGGGCCTGATGGACGAGTTCCGCGGTCTGATCCTGGACGGCCGCGAGGCGACGCGGTTCCTCGCACCGGACGGGACCGTTCTGGTCGACGTGCCCGACGACGGCACGGGCGAGCGCCCCGAGGTGCAGCGCGGCGAGCTGCGTCAGATCCTGCTCGACTCGCTCCCGGCCGGCACCGTCCGGTGGGGTCACAAGGTCAGCAGTGCCCGTGCTCTGGGCGAGGGCCGGCACGAGGTGACCTTCGCCGATGGCGCCACCGTCGTCACGAGTCTGCTGGTCGGCGCGGACGGTGCTTGGTCCCGGGTCCGGCCGCTGCTCTGCGACGCCACGCCCGAGTACACCGGCAGGTCGTTCGTCGAGACCTATCTGTTCGACGGCGACACCCGGCACCCGGCCACCGCGAAGGCGGTCGGCGGCGGCTCGCTGTTCGCGCTCGCGCCGGGCAAGGGGATCCAGGCTCACCGGGAGCGAGGCGGAACCCTCCACACCTATGTGGCGCTCTCCAGGCCGCTCGAGTGGTTCGCCGACATCGACTTCACCGACTCCGCCGCGGCGACCGCGCGGATCGCGCGGGAGTTCGACGGCTGGGCACCGGAGCTCACCGCACTGATCACCGACAGCGAGACCACACCGGTCCTGCGGCCCCTCCACGTCCTGCCGATCGAGCACCGGTGGGACCGGTCGCCGGGAGTGACCCTGCTCGGCGACGCCGCCCACCTCGCGGCCCCGAACGGCGAAGGCGCCAACCTGGCCATGTACGACGGCGCCGAACTCGGCAAGGCCATCGCCGCGCACCCCGATGACGTCGAGACCGCGCTGAGCGGATACGAGCAGGCCATGTTCCCCCGCAGTGCCGCAGCCGCCGCCGAAGGCGTCCAGCTCAACGACCTCCTCTTCGGCGATGACGCGCCCCAGCGCCTGATCACCATGTTCGAGCAGGGCCGGTGAGCCGCTCAAGTCCCGCACCGATGCTCTGCTTCCCGTCCTCGCTCACCCCTCACCGCCTGGGCACCTTCGCTCCGCCGGCCGCGGAAGCCACTCACGCCGAGCGGGCGGTAATGCCGTGGTACCGGACGTGTGTCGGGGCTGTCCATTCGGTGTCGGCTGCTTGTCGGTGAGATTTGGCCGCTTTCAAGAGATCCCGCCGTGTACTCGCACTACCACGCCGACCACCTCGGCGGGTCATCCCTCTCCCACAACATCTACATCCACTTTCCGGACCACGGCACGCTGACGCTGGTCGACATCAACCTGCCGGGCTGGGTGCCGTTCCAGAGCTTCAATCTCAACGAGGACGTCCCCAGCTCCATCGCCGCCCGGCCAAGGTCCTGGTCTACCCGTGGAAGCACCACGTCGGCGGCCACATGGGCCGGATCCGTACCCGTGACGACATGACCGTCCATCAGCAGTACATCGCGGACCCCGTCGGCGGGGTCAGGGCCGCGCTCACCGACGTCGACCCCGCACCCTTCTTCGCCAAGTACGGCGAGGGGCCGCCACCTGCCGAGATCCCAGGTGCCCCGGGTCCGGCATCGTCCACGCCGGAGACCCGGGCGACAGTTGAGGACAGCTCCGCGGCCAGTCGCGTCGCCTCCACTGTCCGAGGCGTCGCGGTTGATGGCATGCCGGGCCCTGAGCAGACAGTTCACAGGCTCCGTCGTGTGGCTCGCCGTGGCCTCGGTCAGAAGCCTTTGCGTACACCGCCGTCGATCGACAGCATCACACCTGTGAGGTACGACGCGGCGGGCGACAGCAGGAAGGCTGCGCTGCGGCCGAATTCGTCCGGGGCTCCGTAGCGGCGCAGTGGGACGCCGGCGATAGCGCGCTCGCGGGCCGCGGCGGGATCGCCGGCGCGCGCGTCGAGTTCGCGCACCCGGTCGGTTTCGATGTGGGCGGGCACGAGGCCGACGACGCGGATGCCTCTCGGACCCAGCTCGTTCGCGAGGTTCTTCGCGTACCCGGCCAGGCCCGGCCGCAGCGCATTGGAGATCGCGAGGCCGGGGATCGGCTCGTACACGGAGCTGGAGAGGACGAAGCCGATGGCACCCCCCTCGCCCAGCTTCGCGGCGACGGCGCGGGAGAGCCGCACCGCACCGAGGAAGACCGACTCGAAGGCGGCGCGCCACTGGTCGTCCTCGATGGTGTCCGACGTACCTGCCGGAGGCCCGCCGACGCTGATGAGCACCCCGTCCAGCCGCTTGAACGCATCGCGGGCCGCGGCGATCAGCCGATCCGCAGCCCCGGGGTCGGCGTTGTCGGCCACGACGCCCACTGCCTGCCCCGGGCCGCCGAGCTCCGCCTCGGTAGCGGCCACCGTTTTCTCGCTGCGGCCGCTGACGACCACCCTCGCGCCGTCCGCCACCAGCTCGCGCGCGGCTGCCTTGCCCAGTCCGCGGGTGCCACCGGTGACGATGTACACCCGGCCCTCCAGTCCGAAGTCCATGACTTCCGTTCCTTGCCAGGGGGTGCTGACCACGTGTCCTACAGCATCGCCGTCTGGGGCTGTGTGGGTACGACGATGACGGTGGTGGTGCCGGCGGTCAGAGCCGACTTGAACTCCCGTTCCAGGTCCTCGGTGGTCTCCACGTCGACGGCTCGGCATCCGAAGCCGCGCGCGACGGCGGCGACGTCGAGTCCGGGCAGGTCGAGTCCCGGAACGCCCGGGGTCTCCTCCAGCGCCGCGAACGACTTGAGGATCGAGTACTCGTGGTTGCGCATGACGACGTAGACGATCGGGAGGTTGTGCTGGGCCGCCGTGTAGATGGCCTGCACGGAGTACTGGAAGGAGCCGTCGCCGATCAGACCGACCACCGGCCGCTCCGCGCCCCGGTCCCGGTCGCCGAGCGCGACACCCACGGCGGCCGGGGTGCCCCAGCCGATGCCTCCGCTGGCCGTGGCGAAGAACGAGCCGGTCCGGTTGAATGCAGCTCGTCGCAGGTCATGGGCAGCCCCGGCACCACGCCCCGCAGCCCGTCCAGGTAGATCTCGTCCTGGTAGTCGGCGAAAGCCACGATCCGGCCCTCCTTGACGCTGCGCCCGCCGGGTGCGGGCCCTTGCAGTCCACAGTGGGAGGGTGCCGTGCGAAAGCCGCCAAACGCAGGAATCTGGCTCATGAGGCGGGACCGTGCAGGGTGATGTACCAGCGTTGCCGACACAGGACGCGTCGGCGCTCATCAGCGGCCTGGGCCGTCTCCTGACTCAGCCGGCGAAGCCGATGTCTCGTAAATGATCTTTAGCTCAGGCGGTGCGCAGTTGGTCACCGGGTAGCGGGAGGCCGGGGGGAACGTAACCGTCGCCGTCTTTGGGGTCGTTGGCGTGCAGCCCTGCACGCAGCTGGTCAGGCAGGAGGGCAACACGGGCCGTGTCGGACAGGCTGCGGGGAAGGTCGGTATCAGGGCCAATCCAGGAGTCGGCGTCCTCAACCGGGGAATCTGCCTCGTATGCGTCGATGACGTCGCTGATCTCCGCGAACCACGGTGAACTCCGTGGCTGCGGCACCGGGTCTACGCTCCTCGTGGCCCCCTCCCCAGGCGACACAGCCGGTGACGGAGGTGACTGCACATGCGGCCGGCACGGTCCGGACCGCCCCATCGACATAGCGTCGAGTCTGTCGCTGCACTCTGGATTCCCCTTTGACACGCCACCGTGACCTGAAGACCGGGACGCGGTCCTTCGCACGCTGGTTCCAGGTCGTGGACCGTAGCGACATCGATCGCCAGCGAGATGATCAACCGCAACGACTGCAAAGCCTGGGCGGAATCCGGCGCCAAGGCCGCCGTCGGCAACACGAAGACGACGGACCCTGACCATGTCAAAGATCATTTACGGGTCGACCCTTGGGGCCCGGCGAACGAGCCGGCTAACGCACCACGCGGTAGCGGAGGTAGACGACTCCCGAGCTGAAGGTGCGGGTCTCGACGAGTTCGAGATCCACCCGGCGCTCGTGCTGGGGAAAGAACGGAATACCACCGCCGACCAGCACCGGGTAGACCCTGGCCCGGTACTCGTCGATCAAACCCAGCGCGGCGGCCTCGGCGGCGAGAGTCGCGCCACCGATCGCGATGTCACCCTCCCCCGGCTCGGCTCGCAACCGCTCGATCTCCTCCGCCAGGCCGCCGGAGACCAGGCAGGCATTGCCCTGCACCGCCGGCAGCGTGGTGGAGAACACCACCTTGGGCAGCGGCTTCCAGATCGCGGCCCACTCGAGCATGGAGTCGTCGAGCGATGGATCCTGGTCGGCGGTCTCCCAGTACAACATCGTCTCGTACAGCCGTCGCCCCAACAGGTAGACACCGACCTCTCGAATCTCGTCGGTGACGAAGCGAAAGACCTCCTCGTCGGGCGGTGTCCAGCCGAAGTCACCGTCCGGCCCCACGATGTAGCCGTCAAGCGAGACTCCCATCGAATAGGTCACCCTGCGCATCAGAAGTCCTCCTCGGTAACGGGATCGACAGTACGACCGCCGGACACCGCATGCCCATAGCGGCTCGCGGGATCCCCTGGGCCGAGTCACCTCACGAGATCATTTCATTGAGAAAACCTCAGTGAGTCACGATTACCGGATGCTGAGGAGTAAAAATACGGCGTCAGGATTTCCGAAGACCGACAGGTGCGACAGAATTGCACCGCTCGTTGGCACGCTGCGGTCAATTTTATTGATCGGCACCGCCACTCGCTCAACTTGCGCGATCGGAACCCGCCTTGGCCTCTGTCGCAATCGAGCACGTCGGCGACGAGCTGCTGATCGCGACCGTCGCCTACGATGTCCACAATGCCGTGGTCGATGGGATCGTGGAAGTGGTCGCCGGTGGGGTGCGGGATCGGCACGGGCATGGTGCGCGGGGTCGAGGAGGCGTTCCAGTTGAAAGTCTGGCTGGAAGGGCTGTTCAGAAAGGAGCGGTCCCTTACGGCGGATGAGACCTCGCCCGAACACGCGGCGGAGAGCCAGGAGGGGATCTCACCCGAGGAACGCGCGGCTCTGCTCGTCGCAATCCTCGACGACCCGACGGCGCGCGAGGACGAGAAGTCCGACGCGGCGATGGACCTGGAGTTCCATTCCGACCCGCTCGTCGAAACGTGCCTGATCCGTATCATTCGCGCCGAGGCCTTCACCAGCGTGCTGGCACAGCAATGCGCGGAGTCCCTTGGCGGGATCTGGGCCAGGACCGGCCGAGTGGACCCGGCCTTCATGACGGAGCTGCGGGGTGCGGCGAAGGACGAAGTCTTCGGCATCCTCGGCATCCGTGCCCCGCACCTGCTGCTCCCTAGCTAGGGCGCATCCGAAGTCAGCTGCCCCACTGCGCGGCCTACGGTCCTCGCCCGGCGGCCGGCCGGGCGAGGCGAGGACCCCAAAAACCCTTCGCACCTGCTCGCCTCCCCCGATACGGTCTCGAGCGCGTTCCCACTGCGGGGAGCCCAAGAGCTCCGCGCGCGGCCGCCCCGGCAGTTCCCACGCTGAGAGTAGGTTTCGTCCATGGCATGTCGTATCAGTGAGCTCGTGCTCGGTTGCCGCGACCCCGAGGTGCTGGCGCGGTTCTGGTGCGAGGTCCTGGACTTCGTAGTGCTCGATCGCGAAGGGGACGACTGCATCGAGATCGGGCCGCGCGAAGGGTTCGGCGGCCCGCAGCCGACGATCATCCTCAGCCGCAGGGACGAGCCGGAGCCGGGGAAGTCCCGGCTGCACATCGACGTCAACGCCACCGACCGCGATCAGGACGCCGAGCTCGAACGCCTCTTGAAGCTCGGGGCGCGCCCGGCCGACATCGGCCAGACCGGCGAGGAGCAATGGCACGTTCTCGCCGACCCCGAAGGCAATGAGTTCTGCCTGCTCAAGGCCCGCCTCAACCCGCTCTGACGGCTCTGTGTCCCCGGTGCGGCCCTAGCGCCTCCAGAGGATCTGCAAGACCGACTGGCCCGGCCTCCTCTACGGCCTCGTCGCCAAGACCGTACTCGATCTCGCCTCCGTAACCCGGCTCAGCGAAGTTGGTGGGGGTCGGGCTGGCACAGCGCTCCACTTGGCCATTCGGAGACACGGCCGTCTCGGCCGGCCCCACGGCTGGGTCAGCCCGGCTTGACCGCCAGCGTCGCAAAGTAGTTCGACATGTATTGAGCGGATGCGTTGGATTGGTGCGGCGCTTCCGCGAAGCCGGTGAGGACGAACCCCGCGGCGAGTTGCCCGCCGATCTGGTCGGTGAGGGTGTGGCTGTATTCAAGAGGGGCATCAGCGCCGAACTTCGTGGCGCGTTCCTCGGCGGAGTACTGCGTGACATCGCTGTAGGGCAGCTTGTGCACGACGATCAGCTCGCCGCGCTCGTCGAGCGCCTCGTGGTCGAACAAGTACACATCAGGGTTGAGGAAGCCCACGAGCAGAGTTCCGCCCGGTCGCAGGACGCGGAAGCACTCACGCCACACCGGTGCCAAGTCTGGTACGAACACGTTAGAGACCGGATGGAATACGACGTCGAATGTTGCGTCACCGAAGGCGCTGAGGTCGCGCATGTCGCCCAGGACGGTGCGCAGCTCGAGTCCGTCGCGCGCCGCCACCATCTGGTCCAGGCCGAGCTGACGGGGTGAGTTGTCGAATACGGTGACCCGCGCCCCTGCGGCGGCGAGGATCGGACCCTGCTGGCCACCGCCGGAGGCCAGGCACAACACGTCCTTGCCGGTCAGGTCCGTCGGCAGCCAGGAGCGGTCGACTGGCTGACGCCCCATGAGAACAATCGACCAGTCGCCCATGCGGGCGCGCTCGACCTCCTCAGCACTCACCGGCCTCGACCACTCGTTGCCCTCTTGGACATACTTGTCCCAGGCTGCCCGATTGTGACCAACGGGGTCGACGACAATGTCCTGCACGTTTAACTCCCTGCTACAGCCAAGCGGACCTGCGGTACTGACAGTTCGGTGCCGCTAGCCAATACCATTGCATCGTGCGGGCTCAACGAAATTAGCGGGCATCGAGGTGTCCACGGGCTCGACGGGTGGTCGCGCAGCGGGTGCGTAAGGGCTGGTTGCCGGGGTTGCGGAAGCCGTAGGCGTCGCGGGCGATGGTCTTGATGACCCGGTTGGCGCCTTCGGAGCCGGCGTTGGTGATCCCAGTGTGCAGAAACGCAAGCATCTCTGGCCACCATGTCTCGACCGTTGTGGCTAGGCGCTGCAGTTCGGGAAGGTCGACGTCGGCGCATCGGCGGTAGAACCGGTACAGCAGATCGCGGACCTGTTCCCGGTCCAGGCGGGTCCGGGCGGTGGCAAGCAGGTCCGGGAGGTCTTCCTTGGCGTTCCACGCAACGGTGATCGGCGCGCCGATCACCCTGGGCAGGTTGGACAGCTCGTCGAGGAGAGCGTCGACGTGCTCGCCGCGTATCCGGACGGCGGAGCGGGTGAGCCGGTTGCGTAGTTCCCACTCGCGGTTGCCCTTGCGGCCGCGCCGGCCGCGGTGGGTCACGGTGATCCGGCGGCGGACCTCGGTGAGGGTCTGGTTCGCCAACTGCACCAGGTGGAAGTGGTCCACGACCAGGGTGGTCTGCGGCAGGACCCGGTGGATCGCCGACTTGAAGATCGTGCACATGTCGATCGCGACGTACTGGACCGCGTCGCGCCAGGCTTGGTCGCGGTCGGCCAGCCAGTCGATTGACCGCCTGGCGGTGCGGCCTTCGACCTGCCCGAGCAGGCCCTGCTTGCCGGACAGGTCGACGAAGCCGACGTGCCAACGGTCCACGGCGGTCTGCCAGATCCGGGTAACCTCGTCGGGGATCCATCTCGGCCGGCTCGGCGGATCGCGTCGATACCGAGCGCCTGCACCGGCTCGGGCTGGGCCGGCAGCACCGCCCGGGCGTGACTGGTGAACGCCGCCGCAAACGACCGGCCGGGAGAGCGCATAGTCGCGGGCCGCCTGGACGACCGTGCGGCCCTGATCGGCCACCGCCGCCCCGGCCGCAGCCCGTAATCGTGTGGTTAGCCGCTTACGTGGCGGCACTGGCGGGACCGACTCGGTGAACGAGCGACGCCGGCACGCCAGCTCGTCGCAGCGCCAGCGGCGCTTGGTGCGTGATGACGTCACCGCAGAGGACTTGATCACCGCAGCTGCCATGGCCTGTCGCCCCATGCCGCACCTGCCTCGTGAAGTAGGCGCAGCTCTCGCCGTCCGGCACGTGGCGGTCTACCTGCACGGACTGCGCCCTGAAGGCGCGGCACCCCTGCCCGCGGCCGCACCCACCCCCGAGGGCATCGGCCGGTACGTCGCCATGGAGCGGCGTGATCCGAAAGAAACGCCCTGACGGCTGTCCCGTAAGGCCGGCAGTTCGGCCTGGCCGCGGTCGCGGTGGTGTGGCCGTGCCACACCACCGCGAGGTTATCGACCGTGTCGGTGTCCCGGAGGCCGGCACCCAGGTCCCAGCGGGAGAAGCCAGATCAGAGACACCCCCGATGCACGCAGCCACTGGCAGACGATCAAGACGCATGGCTGGGCCGCATCAATCCGTGCTGAACCGTCGTCGACCAGTAATCGGCCGCCGAACCCACACGCCGAATCCGAGTCACTGCCTTCGAAGCACCAGAGGCACCAGAGGCACCAGGGGACCTACGGAATCACCAGCCCCGGCCCGTTGTCCCCGCCCAGGTTCCTTCCGAATTCCGCTCCCGCGGCCGGTGCCCCCAGATCCACCGGGTTCTCCGCGAAGGCCCGCGAAGCCGTCAGACCGGAAGCCGTGCCGCGCAGCAGCCACACCGCACCGCCGTTCGCGACCCTGCCCAGGTCCTCCCCCGGCGCACCCGCGGCCAGGTCCGCCTTCCCGTCCCCCGTCACGTCCAGCAGCCGTACCGAGCCGCCGAACAGGTCGCCCTTCTCCACGCTCCCCGGCACACCCGGTGTGTTCTGGTGGAACGCCTGCGCGCCGGTGCCGGTGAGCCCGCCCCTGCCGCCCTTGAGCAGCACCACCGAGCCGGCCTTCGCCACCGAGCCGATCGCCTCGCCCGGGTCACCGACGGCCAGGTCCGCGTATCCGTCGCCGTTCACGTCGGCCGCGCTCAGCCGGGCCCCGAACTGGTCGCCCTTCTCACTCTCGCCGGGCACGCCTGCGGTCTCCTGCGTGATCGTCTTCGTACGGGTCGTGCTGGGCCCGGCCGGCGAGCCGTAGTAGATCTTGACCGTGCCCGGGTCGTCCTCCAGATACGTTTCACCGTTCGGGAAGACCCTGGTGGCGAGGTCGGCGTAGCCGTCCTTGTCGAAGTCGCCGACGGCGGTGGTGTTCGCGGAGGGCAGCCGCCCCGGGACGGTGGACAGGCCCTGTCGCGTGCCGAGCCACAGCTTGCCGCCCTCGGCGTGGTCCTCGTAGACGTAGAACGTGGCGAGGTCGTCGATGCCGTCGCCGTTGAAGTCGCCTGCCGCGGTGGAGCAGATCGTGTTGTCGGTGCTGAAGACGGTCAGCTGCTGCTCGCGCGCGGGTGACCCGTTCCGGCCGAACGGGCCGTAGAGCACCGCGCGGAAGTCGAAGTCCTCGGCGTTGCGCATGAACAGGTCCGTGTGTCCGTCGCCGTCGAAGTCGCCGGCGGTGACGTCCTCGCCGACGAATGCGTTCGCGGGTGCGGGGACGCGGGCCGCGCCCTTGCCGGAGATGCCCGTACCGCTGCCCCATAGGACGATCACGGAACCGCTGATGTTGTTCGCCGGCTGGTGCTCGTTCGTCACCACGGCCAGGTCGGTCAGCCCGTCGCCGTCCAGGTCGCGGGGGATCAGGGCGTAGCCGAAGCCGTGGTTGTCGCCGGAGGTACCGGGCACGCCCGGGGTGTCCTGGGTGATGACCGTGGTACGAGCCGGGCCGAGGCCGTTCGCCGAGCCGTAGCTGATCGCGACGTAGCCCGCCCAGGAGTGGCCGCCCACCGTTGCGGCGGGGGCGGCGACGGCGAGGTCCTGGTAGCCGTCGCCGTTGAAGTCCTCGCGCACGGTGGCGGCGCCCTCCCCGGCGAACGCCGTGTCCCCGGCGAGCGGCACCGTGAACGCCCCGATCAGCGCGGCGGCTGCGGCGGTTGTGACGGCCGGTCTGCGGATGCCCACGGTTCCTCCTTGAAGCGCGAGCGGTGGCATGGCGCGAGCGCACGCGGGTGAGATTCGACTGTGAGACACGCGGCAACGGCCGATGGTTGTGCGGTGAACGGCGCGTGAACGCCTCGCACGACGTCGTAAGCCCGGAACCGCGTGTGGTGCCGGGCCCCGATGAAGCCGAATGCGTCAGTTGGTCGCGTGCGCTCCCGCCGGCGCGTTCGCTTCTGCCCACGCGGTCGGGGCTCGCGAGCAGTCCCGCCCCTGCTCACCTACGCACGCGAGCGCCGGGATGATCAAGAGACTGTGACGGCCGGTGGGGTCCACCGGTGGATGCGGGGCGTCGCGCTGGAGATGCCGTAGTCCTTCTTGAGCTGTTCGGGGATGGCGTAGTGCATGACGCGTCCGCGGGTGAGGGAGGACAGCTCGAGCACGGTGGTGAGGTGGCCGAGACGGTCCAGGGCCCAGGCGCCGAGCGGGGAGCGGTCCTCGATGGTCTCCAGGACGCCGAGGAGATGGGGTACGGCCTTGACGACGGTGTCCCACGGTGTGTGCGGTACGTGCAGCCAGTCGGCGCAGGTGTCGCCGACGAGGTGGCGGATCAGGGCGGAGACGATCGGGTCGAAGAAGGTGCCGGGTACCACCTCTTCGTAGAGGTCGATGAGTTGCCGGGTCAGGTGGGCGCCCTCCTCGGAGGGGCCCATGTGCCGGATCATGTAGCGGTCGAGGAAGTGGCGGGCCTCGTCGAGGGACTTGGGGACGGCGTCCTGGTCGACGCCGAGCATGGCGCCGACGACACGCCAGGCGTAGTAGTAGGCTTCCGCGCCTTCCTGTGACATGTGGATGCCGAGGCGGTGCAGGCTGTCCAGCACGAGCAGCGAGAAGAACATCTGCCCGCCGATCATGTCCTCCTGGTTGATCGGCGTGCCGAGTACGTCGGTGTCCCACCGGTTCTCGCGCCTGAGGTGGTGGCGGATGGAGGCGTGCAGGAGGCGGACCTTCTGTGCGGCGGGGATGAAACGGCTGCCGGCTTCGAAGGCGTCGGGCTGCATCAGGTAGACGGTGAACTGGCCCGTCTCCGCCATTCGCTTGGCCGGGTACTTCAGCCCGTGGGTGGTGGACAGCAGCTTCGCCACGTGCGGGACGACGTAGCAGGCGGGCATGGAGGCGAAGGACAGGGCGGTGGAGATGTGCACGTTGTTGTCGATGAAGAACAGCCGAGCCTGCTCCATCTCGGCCCAGTCCACCCAGGACGGCGGGACACGAGTGGCCTCGAGGTAGTCCCGGGCCACGTCGGGCAGCCCGTCCGGGAGGGGGGCGCCTGCCGTGGAGACGTAGCGCATCAGGGTGTTGAAAGTGCCCACCTCGCCGCGTTCGAAGAGCGCGGCGACGGTGGCGTCGGCGAGTTCGTCACCGACGTTCCGCAGGGCGTCCATCGATGCTTCGGTGTAGGTCATGAGGGGGCTCCTTGTCTTTCGCGGGATCGTCCGCGAGCGGCGGGAGGGGCTGGGGACGACTCAGGTCGGCGAGGGGGGCGGCGTCGGTGTGAGGGTCAGGACAGGCGGTTCGCCGCTGACTGCGCCAGCGAGGTCAGCGCGCCGGCGGCGTGCGCCGGTACGTCCAGCTCGTGCAGAGCGTCCAGTGCCTCCTCGACCCGAGCGCTGATCAGGGCCTCGATGCGGTCGGGTGCCTTCAGTCTGCGCATCACCTCGCGGACCGTGTCCAGAGCAGCCACGTCGAGGCCGCGTCGGCCCAGCAGGGTGCGGAGTCGTTCACGGTCGTTGTCGTCGGCGAGGCGCCAGGTCTCTGCCAGCAGGGCGGTGGGCCGGTGTCCGCGTACGTCGTCGGCGCTGGCCTTGCCGGTGCGTTCCGGGTCTCCGAACAGGCCGAGCAGGTCGTCGCGTAGCTGGAATGCCTCGCCCAGCGGCAACCCGTACGCGGAGTAGCCCTCGCGCAGCCGCTCACCGGCCCCGGCCAGGGCGCCACCGATCAGCAGGGGTTGCTCGACGGTGTACTTGGCGGTCTTGTACCGAATCACCTTCAGGGATACCTCGGTGTCCGGGCCGACGCCGGTGCGCAGGATTTCGAGGCACTCCCCTGCGATCAGTTCCCTGGCCATCACCGCCCACAACGGGCGGGCCCTGGCGAGGTAGGCGGCCGGCAGACCGCTGGTGGCGAACAGCTGCCCGGCCAGCGCCGTCAGCAGGTCTCCCACCAGCATCGCGAGCGACCGCGCGGCGCCATCGGCGTGCGGACGGTGCCGTACGGCACCGCGCAGGGCGATGTGTGCGGTGGGGCGCCCGTGCCGCAGCGGGCTGTCGTCGATCAGGTCGTCGTGCACGACCGCTGCGGCGTGCACCAGCTCCATGGACGCCGCCGCCCGCACCAGCGCGTCGTTGTCCGGCTGTCCCACCGCACGCCAGCCCCAATAGCAGAACGCTGCCCGCAACCGTTTGCCGTCGGCGACCGTAGCCTCGAGCTGATCTGCCACCGGGGCCAGCAGCGGGTCGACAGCGGCGAACTGGTCGGCCTCCTGGGCGACGAACCGATGCAGCACCTCGTCGACGCGGGTCTTGAACGCCTCCGCCTCCCACCGGTCAGACATCGTCCGCCGCTCGTCGTGCCAGGGCGTGCCGGGCGAGGATCTCCAGGTGGGCCGGGGGTACCGCCGCGTACCGGTCCAGCACCAGGCGCCCACGCGCCATGAGGTCCTGCTCCGCCTGCGCCGCCAGCTCCCCTGCGTCCGAGCGGCGCAGCAGGCCCCGCACCGTTCCCATGGCCGAATCCAGCGTGCTCACCGCCAGATCGGCCAGCCCGGCCACCAGCAGCACCGCCTGCTCGTCCAGGCCCCTGCGCCGTCCCGATTCTGTTTCTCGCGTCATGCGCTACCCCCACCCACAGCACGTCCGGACGGCGCCGGTCACGCGCCGCTTCTTCGAGCATCCCGCCGGACCGGGTGCGAGGGCGGAGGAACTCACGATCGGGCGATCACCTCGATTGACCGTACGGATCACCGTTGTTGCAGGCCCCGGGGTCGCTGCCCGGGGAGAGTATTGAGGCAGGGGACGTCGTTGGCCTCCAGGCGGCCGGGAGCGTGGATGCGGATGAGGCGGAGATGTTCATTCGCCGCCGGGAGCGACCAGGCCCGTCTCGTAGGCGAGGACTACGGCCTGGGCGCGGTCACGGAGCGCGAGCTTGGCGAAGATTCGGGCGACGTGGGTCTTCACGGTGGCCTCGCTGAGGGTGAGGGCCTCGGCGAGCTCGGTGTTGGACAACCCGCGGCCCATCAGGGCCAGCACCTCGCGTTCACGGGGGGGCAGTGGGGCCAGGTCGCGGTGGATCGGGGGCGTGCGGGCCGCGGCTGCCGCAGTGGCGGGGCGGCGTGCCGGGCCTCCCCGGTCGGCCTGCTCGGGGTGGCGACGGTGACCTTCTCGACCGGTCTGTGGGCCACCATGGTCTCCTACAGCGACGCGGTCGAGGGCGTCGGCAGGACTCAGGTGGTGGTCTGGCGAGGGGAATCCAGGTTCGGGCAGACCGTGCCGGAGCACGGCGACGCCGCGACTCAGGCTTTGTTGCGCTCGCTGCCGCACGCGGCGGACGTGTCAGGCGTGGGCTTCGCCGGCGTGCGGTTGCTCGGGCAGAGCCAGGACGTGTCGATCGAGTGGGCACGCGGGGGCCGGTCCGTTCTCCAGGACGACCACGCCAGAGGCCGGTGGATGCGCAGGCCCGGCGAGGTGGTGGCCTCCGGCAGGTTCCTGTCCAAGTACGGTCTGCGCATCGGTGAGTCCTTCACGCTGGCAGCGGCGAACGGCCGGCACGAGCGCGTGACCCTCGTCGGCGAGGTCATGTCCGGACCGGCGGACTGGATGCGCGCGGACTGGGCGACGGTGACCGCCCTGGCACCGGACGCGCAGGCCAACCAGTACTGGGTGCGGCTCGCCCCCGGAGCCGATGTCGGCGCCTATACGAAGGCCGTTCGGGCCGCCGATCCCGGGCTCTACCCGACCGAGCAGACCTCGGTGAACGCCGGGGTCGTGACGGTGATCAGCTCCGCGTCCACGCTCACCCTGATGCTGACGGTGGTCGCCGCGATGGGGGTGTTCAACACGGTCGTGCTGAGCGCCCGGGAGCGGCGGCGCGATCTGGGCATGCTGAAGTCGATCGGCATGACGCCACGGCAGGTCACGGTGATGATGGTGGTGTCCATGGCCGGGCTGGGGCTGGTCGGCGGGATCCTGGGCCTGCCGCTGGGTGTCGCGGCGTACCGTGTGGTGATCCCGATGACCGAGCACAGCTCCCATCTCGCCTTCCCCGCGCGGATGCTGGACGTGTGGCATCCGTGGACCGTGGCGCTGCCTGCGCTGGCCGGGGTGGCGATCGAGGGGCTGGGAGCGGTGATACCAGCGCGTGCGGCGGCCCGGCAGACCATCGCACGGGCGTTGCATACCGAGTGAGGGCCGCGTCGCGTCGGGGCGGTCCTCCGGCAGGGCCCTGGTGGCAGGCTTCCTCTCGGAGCACGTCGAGGACCTGGCCTCGTACTAGTTGCAGCCAGGGCAGGACCATCGGGCGCAGCGCGTGACGCAGGTCGTAGCCGGACGGGAGCAGTCGGTCGAAACCGAGGGCACGCAGGCCCTGTGCCGGTTCACCGAGATCCTCGTTCGCTCGCCCACACGAGCACCGTCGGACGGACGTGCGAAGATCTCTGGGTGAATGATCTACGTGTCCGCTCCGCCTCCGAAGCCGACTTGGCTGCCCTCGTCCGTCTTCGCGACGAGGCGGCACGCTGGATGCTCGCCCGCGATATCACCGGGCAGTGGCTGCCCGGAGAGTTGGGCGAGGAGCACTTCCGCCGTGTCATGGCACACGGCGAGGTCTGGCTCGCGGAGGTCGGCGGGCGCATCGCCGGTGCCTGGGAGCTGTGGTGGGAGGACGAAGACGCCTGGGGCCCGCAGCCGCCCGTGGCCGGATACGTGCACCGTCTCATGGTGGACAGGGGTGTCGCCGCGCCCGGCACGGGGAGGCTGCTGCTGAGCGCGGCGGAACACCGAGTGGCTGCGGTGGGACGGACATGTGTGCGCCTGGACTGCTTGGCCGGCAATGCACAGCTCAACGCCTATTACCAGAAAGCCGGTTACCGCCCCGTGGGCCGCAAGGAGGGCAAGCCGCAGCCGAGCGGGAGGCCCAAGTCCTTCACGCTGCTGGAGAAGGAGCTCCTGACGGCAGGGTAGGCCGGAAATGGGGCGACCCTTTCTGATCAGCGCCTGCGTCGACTCCACGGACGTACCAGCCCGTCAGCACGCCTCCGGCACTCAACGGCACCCGGTTCGAGCCGCTGACGGCCCGCATCCGCGTCGAGCGATGCGGGCCTGGCCGCCCTGGAACCCGGCCTGGGCAAGTGGTCACGGACGAGGGAAAGAGCCGCGTCAGCGCAGTTCGAGTGTGAGCAGCGGCTCAGCGAACACAGGTGCCGGTGCGCCCGGATCTGCGGCGACAGCCTGCTCCAGTCGCTGGAAGCCTGCCTCCAGCTCGTCGGGGCTGAGCTGCGCGAAGAACGAGAGGGTGCGCAGGCGCAGCCGTTCGAGCATGGCGCCGCGGGTGCCCGAGGACGGCTCGGTGACCGTGCCGAAGCCGGCAACGCGCCAGCCGGCCGACGTGAACGTCTCGATGACTTCGTGCAGTGGCTGAAATATCGCGGCGTCCGCCTCGTAACCGCGGGGGAAGTACTCCAGCCACCACGGCCGGGGGTGGTGGTCGCTGAAATTCGTGCGCAGGAGCAGCCGTCCTCCGGTCCTGAGCACCCTGGCCAGCTCCCGGGCTGCCCGGGGCCTGTCCTGGACGTGGTGCCAGGACCAGCCCATGAGAGCGTAGTCGGCGCTGTCGGACGGCACGGGTATCTCCTCGGCGGTGCCTGGGAGATACCGCACACCGGGATGCCGGGACTGCGCTTGCGCAACCTCGCGCATGCGAACCGATGGCTCGACGCCGATGACCGGCCCGAACGCTCGTGCCAGCGCGGGGGTGAACCTGCCGGTCCCTGAGCCGACGTCCAGCCCCGCCAGCGGACGCCGTTCGGGCAGTGCCGCTTCGAAAGCGCCCATCCATACATCCAGTTGCTGCTGGGTCAGCGCGCGACCGCGCGCATAGTCCTGATGCTGCTCCGAGTCGTAGTCGATCGATCTCATCGCTTCTCCCCGCGTTGGCCGGACGACCGCAAGTATCGCACCGATATATCGATTTGATACATCGGAACGATATTCGTCGTCGCGTCACTCCACAAGGACGCCTGGTCGTCAGCCTCCGTGACGTCTGCCCGGACACCGGCTTCGCCCGGCTGTCGTACGGGCAGGCCCGCGCCTTGCTCGACGCGTACACCGCCGTACGGGTCCGGGCACCGCTTGGGACCTGCACGAGTACCGTCCCGGCGGGAGATCAGCTGTCCAGCGAGAGTGCGTTCTTGGCGTGCTCGACGGATTCCTCCGAGGCGGGTCCGCCGGGATTCTCGGTGGCCAGGGCCTGGTTGAGGGTGACGAAGTGGCGCATCCGCAGCTCGTGGCGGGCATACGCGGTGCGGTGGTCGCCGTCGGCCCGGGCAAGGCAATCGGCCAGCACATGGGCACCCACGAGGGCCAGGCTGGTGCCCTGCCCCGAGAGGGGGGAGGGGCAGTAGCCGGCGTCTCCGAGCAGGGCCACCCGGCCCCGCGACCACTGGTCCATGCGGATCTGGGCCATGGTGTCGCAGTAGAAGTCGGGCGCCTTCCGGGCGGCCTCGGCCAGGCGGGTCCCTTCCCACCGCATCGACGCGAGCTTGTCCACGACGAGCTGCCGCAGAGTGCCGCCGTCGCGGAGGTCGTGGGCGAGAGGGGCGGACTCGAAGCCGAAGGCGATCCTGAGTTCGGCGTTGTCGCGTACGGGCATGATGCCGAAGCCCGCGTCGCCGTCCCGCAGCCACATCTGCCAGTCGTCCAGGCCGAGGAAGTTGTCCGCGCTGAACACCGAGAGGTAGCTCCCCAGGTGGTGGGCGAAACGCTCCTCCGGACCGAAGGCCAGGCGCCGTACTGTGGAGTGGAGGCCGTCGGCCCCGACCACGAGGTCGAAGATGCGGGACGGTCCGTGCGCGAAGTCGACGCGCACACCGGCCTCGTCCTCGTCGAGCGCGGTGATGCTGTCGCCGAATACGTACTCGACGTCTGCGCGCGTGTGCTCGTACACCATCCGCACCAGGTCCTCGCGCAGCACCTCGAGGTCTTCACTGTCGAGCCGGCCGCTGCTGAAGGTCGCCTCGGTGGAGCGGCCGACCTCGCGGCCGTCGGGGTCGAGTATCGACATGCCGCGCATCCTGGTCCGTACGCGGCTTGCCTGCTCCAACAGGCCCATCCGCTCGACGACTTCGAGCGCGACACCGCGGATGTCCACGGCCTGGCCGCCGGGGCGTTGGCCCGGAGCGCGTTCGACGACGGTGGGCACAAAGCCGTGCCGGCGCAGCCAGTAGGCGAGGACGGGTCCGGCAATTCCGCCGCCGGAGATGAGTACGGTGCGCATGAGAAGCTCCTCCAGTGCTTTGTACGGTGTACGCACTCTGAACGTACGTCGTACGCACAGCCGCCTCAACTGGCAAAAAGCTAGACGTGCACTAGGACAGAGGCCTTCTGTTCGACGTCGCCGCTGCTACCCTCTGCACTAGTACAGGAGGGGAAGGCGGCAGAGCGTGACAAAGGCCACAGGGACAGCCGGTGATCCGCCCTATCTGCGCATCGTCGCCGTGATCCGGCGGCGCATCGCGGACGGTGAACTCGCCCCCGGGGACCGGGTTCCCTCGACCCGTCAGATCGCCGAGGAATGGGGCGTCGCGCTCGCCACCGCCACCAAGGCCCTGACCACCCTGCGTCTGGAGGGACTTGTCGAGGCCCGGCCCCGGATCGGCACGGTCGTCGCCGGGACAGCGCCCGCCGTGCCGACCCGCAGACGCCCCTCACCCGCCGCGGACCCCGAGCAGGAGCTGAACCTCGACCGGATCGTCCGTACTGCCATCGAGATCGCCGACGCCGAAGGGCTCTCGGCGCTCTCCATGCGCGGCGTCGCGGCCCGGCTCGGCGTCGCGGCGATGTCGACCTACCGGTACGTCCCGAGCAAGGAAGTCCTCGTCCTGCACATGGCCGACGCCGCGTTCGGCGAGGAGTCCTACCGCGCGGACGCCCCCGAGGATTGGCGTACTCGCATCGAGATGGGTGCCCGGACCCTGTGGAGCCTGTACCAGAAGCACCCGTGGCTGGCTCAGCTCGGCTCCCTCACGCGTCCGTTGCTCGTACCCAATCTGATGGTCCACGGCGAGTGGGTGCTGGGCGCCCTCGACGGCCACGGACTCGACCCCACGACGCTGTTCGACATCCACGTCCTGCTCTACAGCCATGTCCAGGGCCTGGCGGTGCACCTGGAATTGGAAGCGCACGCCGAAGCCGCCACGGGTCAGTCGGAGGACCAGTGGATGGACAGCCGCGCCCCCGCCCTCCGAGAACTGGTGGAATCCGGCCGCTTCCCGACCTTCACCAAGGTGGTCGGATCCTTCGAGGAGGGCTACGACCTGCGTCTCGACGCGCTCTTCGAATTCGGCCTCAAGGCACTCCTCGACGGCCTGACTTCCATCATCGAAGGTCAGGAAGCCGTCGCGTAGAGACGTGAACGAGTTCAGTCACCGGAATGTGTCAGGGGACTCCGCATCAGGATGTCGTCGAGGCCGGGCGCGCGCCGTTCAGAGCTCCAGTTCCGCCAGCACGCGCCGGGCGACGACGCGGAACTCCGAGTCGTTGTGCATGATCTCGGTCTGGATGCCCGAGCCCACGACGCGGCGTGCCCCGTTGGCAAGTGTCTGCACGCGTTTGAGTTGGGTGGGGGTGAATGCGGTGGGGCCGAGAGCGGCGAGGGCCTCCAGGGCGGTCAGCGCGGAGTTCAGGGACGCGCCTGGCTCGACAGACCGCAGGATGCGGTCGGCAAGGTCGGTGAGCGCGATACCCGCGGGGCGGTCACTGCCCGGGTGCGCGGCCACCAGTGCGTGCGCGGCGACCGCGGTCATGTCCGATCGGTCGAGCATCGGCAGCAGGTGCGAGGTGGCCGGCTGCGCGGCGGGCCCGAGGAGGGCGGCGACCTCGGCCGCGCGGTTGGCGGTTTGGTGGCCCCAGGGATCGGTGGCCCAGGTCAGGCCCTCGATGACCATGGGCAGCACTAGTTCCTGATCGCCAGTCAGCTCCCATACTGCAGCGGCCGCTGCCAACCCCGCTCGGACGGCGGGGATGGTGGTTCGGGTCTCCGCCGGTTCGGACAGCAGTGCCATGAGCTGGGGAAGGAGCGCGCGGGCCTGTTCGCCGACCGAGGCGGCGGCTTGGACGCACTGGTCGCGCGTACCGCTTTGCTCGCCGAGCGCCGGCCCCAAGACGGCGATCAAGGGTCCGGCGTCGTTCGTCAGGGTGTGGAGAGCGGTCGCGGCCGCCTGGCGGTCCGGCCTGGGGCCGGCCCCGGCGCAGGCTCGCAGGGCGGTGACAACGCCGGGGTCGAGCTCCGCATCGGCGACGGCGGCGAGCGCACGGCTGACCGGTACGGCGTGATGAGGCAGGGCCGCCGTCAACTCGGGTATCGCGGCCCGAGCCGAAGGCCCCCAACCGGCCAGGAGACCGGCGAGATGGGCCGGCTCGTTGGCGGCCGCGAGGCCGCCGGCCAGCAGTGACTGACGCTCGCGAGGTGTTGAGGCGTCGGCGGTCGCTACGGCCAGCCGTGCGCGGACCGTGTCGAGCAGCGCCGGAGTGCACGGCAGCGGAGCCGGGGGACGTTGCAGGGTGAGCTGGAAGGCGGCTTTCAGAGCGTGTGGCCGGTCCGCCAGCCGTTGCGCGAGGAGATCCGCCGACTCGGGCGCGCCCAGTGCCACCAGTGCCGCCAAGGCGCGGTCAGCCAACTCGTCTGTCCCCTCGGCGAGGCGGACCAGCGCGGGGACCGCCTTTGGGGCGGGCTCGCCCCAGTCGCGCACCGCGGTGATGACATCGCCGGCGGTGGCCGGTGTGTTCAGCAGCGGCAGCATCGCCGGCAACAACCGCGCCGGGGCTGTCCTGGATCGCAGGGCGAGCGACTCGGCCGCTCGGGTCGCCTCCGCCACCGCCGTCCGGGCATCCGCGTCAACGCGCAGAGCCTCCACCGCGCGATCCAGCGCCGAGACGACGACTTCGATCGCCGCATCCGCATCGCCGCGCTCGTACAGGTCAACGGCGAGGGCCTTCAGCGGCTGCCGTTGCCACTGACCGCCTGCCGTGTGCGGCCCCAGCGGCGACAGCGCCGCCACGACAGCGGCCAGCTCCCCGTCCCACGGGCGACCGGTCTCCACACAGGCCAGAAGCGCCGCCACACGCACCGGCGGCGGCTCTGTCATGCGCAGGCCGGCCGTACACAGCTCCTCGGATGCGTCCCTGTCGACCAGCACGCACGCGATGAGCACGTCCGCTCGCACCACCGGATCAGCCTCCACCTCCCAGCGCTGCCGCAACGCCGCCCAGCCGGCCGACCCCGCCGCCGACCCGCACTGGGCCACCGCCCAGGCCGTGCACTGCCGTACCTCGGCACCGGAGTCCGATAGCAGGGGCAGCAACAGCGGCAGTTGCGCGACGACAGCCGCACGCGCCGCACCAGGCTGGTCCAGGCCGTGCTCGTCCGCACTCTCAGCGACGGCGCCCAGCATGCCGAGCAGGTTCGCACGGCGCACCCCCGCCGCCGCGAAGCGAGCCAGGAAGGGGACGGCCGCCACCGTGGCCTCGTACACCGTGCCCTGATGCACGATGCTGCTCCACAGTTCCTCCTCGGCCTCTGCCGCAGCCTCCTCGTCCGCGCGTGTCACCGCGCGCAGCAGACCGGGCACATCATCGGCGGTGCCATAGGCATGGCCGAGTTCCGGCCAGGCAACCCGGTCAAGGTCTGCGAGCACGGCGGCAAGATCCATGCCGTGGATCCTGTCACGTGGGTCCGACACCACGACATGGCCGCCCCCTCTCTTCAGCTGAGCTCGTGCACCCCGTCGTAGAACTCGTTCCGCAGGGTGGGCTGCGGAGCCGCAGCGGTCCGGTGCCGGTTTCCGCGCCGTCACCGTCGGCGGATGCTGCCGGACGCGAAGCCCGTGGCCGTCGGCGGTGGAGTGGGCCGGCGTGCCGCCCACCGCCGCAGGCAGCACGGGCGCCGTGCAGCAGCCGGACCCTGACGGCCGATCCGCCGTCGGCGGACTTCTCGCGCATGACGTCGCCCGGGCCGTGCCTCGGCCGTAAGCGGTCCCCGAGGTCGCGGGCTCCGGAAACGCCGCTTAGCGTGTAAGGCAAGGCGCGTCCGGGCGGGCACGCACGGCAGGCGCGAGGTCCGGCCCTCCCTCGTGAGGTTTCCCAGTGGGTACCGTCTCGTTCCTTCTCATCGTCGTGGTTCTGACAGCTCTGGCCTTCGACTTCACCAACGGCTTCCACGACACCGCCAATTCGATGGCGACGTCGGTGGCCACCGGCGCCCTGAGACCACGCGTCGCGGTGGCGGTCGCGGGTGTGCTCAACCTGGGGGGCGCATTCCTGTCCACGGCCGTCGCGAAGACCATCTCCGGTGGCATCGTGGACGACTCGAAGGTGTCCCTGGTCATGATCTTCGCGGGTCTCGTCGGCGCACTCCTCTGGAACCTGATGACCTGGCTCGCCGGGCTGCCGTCGAGTTCGTCGCACGCTTTGTTCGGGGGGCTGATCGGCGCCGTGTGGGTCGGTGCCGGCGGATCCGCCGTGCAGTTCGGGGTACTCGTGGAGAAGATCGTGATCCCTGC
The DNA here is from genome assembly GCF_044541035.1 of Streptomyces sp. NPDC085866. NCBI lineage: Bacteria > Bacillati > Actinomycetota > Actinomycetes > Kitasatosporales > Streptomycetaceae > Streptomyces > Streptomyces sp. NPDC085866. Next base: position 390,352 of record NZ_JBITSQ010000009.1, on the reverse strand, counting down.
CGTCCTCTCGCCGATCGTCGCCGGCGTCGTGGCCGTGCTGGCGACCTACCTCGCGTACGTCATCACCGGGCGGGCGGGGCCTGATCGGGTGCGGAACGGATTCCGCAAGGGGCAGGTCGGTTCGGCGTCGCTGGTCGCGCTGGCGCACGGCACCAACGACGCGCAGAAGACCATGGGCGTCATCACTCTCGCTCTCATCTCGGCCGGGGTACTGCCGCACGGCTCCGGGCCGCCCTGGTGGGTGGTGCTCACCGCTGGTCTGACGATCGCGCTCGGCACGTACATGGGTGGCTGGCGGATCATCCGCACCATGGGCAAGGGCCTCACCGACATCGAGGCGCCACAGGGCTTCGCGGCCGAGACCAGCGCCACGGCCGTGATCCTCGCCTCCTCCCACATGGGCTTTCCCCTGTCGACCACGCAGGTGTGCACCGGCAGCATCCTGGGCGCGGGCCTGGGGCGCAGACTGGCGCAGGTGCGGTGGGGCACAGCCGGGCGCATCGCCCTGTCGTGGCTGCTGACGCTGCCCGCAGCGGCGGCCATCGGCGGCGCCGCGGCCTGGATCGCAGATCACGGCCCTCTCGGTGTGGCCCTGGTGGCGGCCGCGGCCGCCGGCTCGGCGACCGGGTTCTGGGCCTTGTCGCGCCGCCGCCCCGTGACTGCTGACAACGTCAACGAACTGCCCACTCCGCTTCCCCAGCAGGCGGAGAACCCGGCGGCGTGAACGGGGCGGCCGTCCGGTTCACGGGCAGAGGGAGGCGACGGATGGACATCGACTGGAGTGCCTTCGGCGGCGTCTTCGGCGTAAGCCTCGGTATCACGCTGCTCACGGTCGTGCTGTTCTCGCTCGGCATCGCCGCCTGGCCCGGCGGCACCGGCGAGGAGCGGACGCGCCGTGCCAACCGGCCGATCGGCACCGCGGTGGCGGTGTTGTGCTTCTGCGCGTGCCTGGCGGTCGCCGCCTACGGGATCGCCCTGATCGTCGGCGGCTGACAGAGGAGTGTCGCCTCCGGGTGGCTGCCGGCGGCGCCACTTCGCACAATGCCAACCGTGATCAGCGACAGCTGCCGGACCTCGGCCCGCTTGCATACCGAGGCCGCGGCGCCTCGCGTCGCTGCACGCCGATGGCGCCCGGCGACGTCGTACATGGACGCGCGCGGTGCGCAGTCGTCCGCTCGTGCGGGCCCGGCTTGCGACGGCGGCTGCGACACGGCCGGGCCCAGCGGGAGAGGACCGGCCGTGAACAGGGACTGCTGCGCGCGGGCGCGCCTATGATGCGTTCAGGTCATGCATCGTGCGGGGCCGTTCTGTTGGGGGTTAGTCTGCGTCGGATCACCTGGGCCCGGGACCTGCCGTTGCGGTACGCGCTGGTCGAGGAGGAGTGGGACGGCGAACAGACGCTGTGGGCCCGCTTCGCCGACCTTGAGGGACTGTTCGCGGAGGGCCCGCCCGCGAAGGAGACGCTGACCATCGTCGGGTGCAGGCCCACCGGGCGACTTCGCAAGGCCGTCGAGCAGTGCAGGCTCTCCCCCGTGCCGCTCGGCGACCTGGAACTCATGGTCGAGGACGTGGCAGCCGGCACGGTAGACGAGTGGCCCCACGACCACTGGTGGTCGCTGGCCGATGTCCTGGTGGTCGACGCCAGAGCCGGGTCGGACGATGACGCGCTCGTCGACGTCGTCGTCGAGGCCGCGGTGTACGACGGGCCGGGTGCAGACGAACCCGCCGCCACCGATGTACGCGCGTTCAACGGGGTCTCCGGTGACCTCATCGGGCGTGCCCGGCGGGTGGAAGGCTTGTACCGGGAACGCCCCGACCCCGATCCGTTGCATCTCATCGGCTGCGAGCCCTCACCGCCGCTGCTCGCCCGACTGGTCCGACCCCGGCACGGTGGAGACGGCAGCCCCGTGGAGCTGTGGGCGTTGGACCGTACGGGGCGGCCGATCCTCGCCCAGGAGAAGCTGAAACTCCGCGTCGACGAGTGCCGCCCCTCCGCCCTCGGCGGCACCCTGATCGACGTGACCCTCCGGCACGGCTCGGAAGACCGACGGCCGCCGGGGACCCGGCCGGTCTGGGACGCCTGGTACGAGGGCCGTCCACGTGAGGGCAACGCGTGGGCGCGGTTCCCGACCGACGGGCGGCACGAGTGGCTGCGGTTCACCGAGCCGCACATGGGACCGGAGGTACCCGGTACGGTGTGCCGGCTGGACGGGCGGTACGTGACCGACGTGCCCGGGTTGAAGTGCGCCCTGGGCGAGGCCATCGCCGGTCCGGGGTATCACTTCAACCAGTGCTGGGCGGTGCTGCGGGGGTGCCCATGCGGCGGCAACCTTCTCCGGGCGCCCTTCACCCTGGTATGGCACGACGCGGACGTCGCCCGAGAGGCACTTGCCTCCATCAGCGTGGACACCGCCGGAGAACTCACCTACTACGAAAGTGTCGTCCGCTTCCTCCAAGGGCTCGGCATCACAGTCCTGCCGCGCTGACTTGATGGAGGAGCGAAGGCTCATGCCTCGGGGATCCGGTCGAGGAAACCGAGGACGGAGGTGATCCGGCCGTCCTCGGCCAGGGTGACCACGTCCGAGCCCGCGACCGGCGCCAAGCCGTCGGCGGTGGACACCAGCTCCCAGCCGAAGCGAGCGATGTGGTGGTTGCCGTCCACCTCACCCACCAGCCTGAACTCAAAACCGGGGAACTGCTCCTGCGCCGCACGGATGACCGCCGCGATCTCCTCATGACCGCGCACATCAGCCAACGGGTCCGTATACGTACCGTCCTCGGACCACGCCACGGCCACCGCCTTGGCAACCGCATCAACGCCCACGGCGTTCCACGCCTCGAAGTAACGGGTGACAGCAGCAACGTAGATCGACATGACAGGACTCCCGATCCGGTGAAATGGCATACCACTCAAGACAATTGACCCGGGCTTCGGACCGGAGTGCGCCGGCCCGAAACCCGATGACCCCACCATGCCCCGCCCCACCCAGACCGCGCGATTACCACCCAGGTAATCGCGCTCCGGCACGGAGTCGGGGACGGGCCCGGCATGAAGGGCCCGGGACGTTTGTGGGGTCAGTTGTGACCACTGAGTCGGCAACTGAGGCGCGGGGAGATCCACGTCCACCAGCACGCCGTCGCGCTCGACCAGGCGGCCGGCGACGAGAACCTTGTCGACAAGGCCGGGGTGGCCGGCGGAGACGATCGTGGCAGCCGGAAGGACGACCGCGACCGGGTTACCGCATGCCGTCGGGTGTGACGAGGAGGCCACCGACGAAGGTGTGGGTGGGGTTGAGGTCGCGCAGGGCGTCGCCGTGGCAGAGGGCGGGGTCCAGGTCCCAGATGGTCAGGTCGGCGAGGCGGCCGGGGGTGAGGGTGCCGCGCAGGCTCTCCTCGCCGAGCAGCCGGACGGCCTGGGTGGTGTGCAGGGTGAGGGCTTCGTCGTAGGTGATGGCATGTTCGGGGCCCTTGACACCGATCACGGTCTGCCGGGTGGTCATGCCCCAGACGGAACGCATGGCACCGAACTGGCCGACGGGGAAGTCGGATCCGGCGCTGACCTGGGCGCCCAGGTCGAGCCAGCCGCGGGCAGGGAAGAGGCGGGCGACCCGTTCCGGGCCCCAGAAACCCTCCTCCACCTCGGCGGTGTCGTGCAGCAGCGGCTGCTGGATGGTGACGGGAACACCCAGGGCGACGGCGCGGGCGCGCTGTTCGGGACCGGCCAGCCCGCCGTGCTCCATCACCATCGTGCCGGCGGGCAGACCGGGGTTGCGCTGAAGGACACGTTCGTAGACGTCCAGGAGGATGCGGACCGCACGGTCGCCGTAGGCGTGGGTGCCGACCCGCCAGCCGCGCCGGACCACGGCCTCGACCGCCTCGACCAGCGCGTCGGGATCCCAGGTCAGCGTTCCGGAGAAGGCGTGGTCACAGGCGTACGGCTCCTCGGTGGCCCCGGCCTCCAGGCCGCCGTCGAGCCCGAACTTCACTCCCCACACCCGCAGCCACGGGTCGGAGCCGTCGCGCCAGTCCTCCATGGCGTCGAGCAGGTCCTCCACCTGCGCCTTGCTGGTCAGGCCGAGCGCCGAGATCAGGGCCCGCACCCGGGTGCTCAGCGCCCCTGCCTCGCGAGCGGCCAGCAGTACGGCGTAGTCGTCGGGGGTGACCGCGCAGTCGCGCACGGTGCCGATGCCGGTGGCGGCGTACTGACCGCCGGCCAGGCGCAGTCCCTCGATGCGCCGGGCCCGGTCCGGGTCGGGGAGCAGGCGCTCCACCAGGGGCATGGCGTTGTCGACAAGTCGTCCGTTGAGGTGGCCGTCGCCGTCGCGGCCGATGACACCGCCCGGCGGTACGGGGGTGTCCTCGGTGATGCCCGCCAGGCGCAGCGCGTAGGTGTTGACGACGTCGTTGTGGCCGCCGCGCTTGACCAGGACCGGGTGCCGGTCGGTGGCCCGGTCCAGTTCCGCCGCGGTGGGCAGGCGCCGCTCGGCCAGGTTGAGTTCCTGCCAGTTGGTGGTGGTGCGGATCCACTCGCCCTCGGGGGTGGTCGTGGCCCGCTGCCGGATCAGATCCAGGAACTCGGGGATGGTGCGGGCCTCCTGGACGGGAACGTCGTGCGCGCCGTACCCGGCGAGGATCAGGTGGGTGTGGGTGTCGTCGAAGGCGGGCAGCACCGTGGCGCCCGGCAGGTCGTGGACGGTGGTGCGTGCGCCCACCCGGTCGTCGAGACCGCTCGGGTCGGGGGACACGGCCGCGATGCGGTCGCCGCGCACCGCCAGCGCCCGCTGCGGGGGCTGACCCGGCACCAGCGTGTGCACCGCACCGGCCCGGATGAGCAGATCAGCTGCTCGATCAGTCATTGCCTTCTCCCATCGCCATCTCAACGTCGTCGTCTGGGGCGGGTCAGGTGCCGATGGTGAACCGCTCCGCTTGTTCAACCCCGCCCGCTGACACAGAACGTTGTATGACCCTTCAGCCGATCCGCGTACACTCGGCGGCTTGCAGCACAGGAAACATGTCACGGTAGCGCCGTATGATGCAGATCATGCGCCAGACGCTGGACGAAACGGACCGCCGGATCGCGGCCGCCCTGCTTGCCTCGCCGCGGGCCTCCTGGCGCGAGGTGGCCCGCTGCCTGGACCTGTCCGAGCGCACCGTCGTACGCCACGTCGCCCCCCTGTACGCCGACGGCACCCTGCGCGCGACGGTCGTGCGCAACCCGGCATGTTTCCCGCACCTCATCCCCATCGCCCTGCGTATCCGCTGCCGCCCCAACAAGATCCTTCAGGTCGCCCGCGCGCTGGCCCGCCGCAGCGACACCGTCTGGGTCGACATCCTCGGCGGCGGCGACGAGATCTCCACGATCTCCTTCCTCGCCGGCCCCGACGCCCGCAACACTCTGCTGCTGCGCGATCTGCCCGCCACCGAAGCGGTCGGCACCTGGACCTCCCACACGCTGCTGCGGGTCTTCCCCACCGCGTTCCGCTGGACCGCCGGTCTCCTCTCACCCGACGAACTGGCCCAGCTCACCCCCGACACCACCCCGCCCACCGCGCCGCCCGCGCCCGTCGACATCGACACCGCACTGATCACGGCACTGACCGAGGACGGCCGGGCCACCTACACGGACCTCGCCCGCCGCGCCGACACCACCGCCCTCACCGCCCGCCGGCGCCTCGACGCACTGGTGCGCGGCCAGGTCGTCCGCCTGGCCACCGAACTCGACCTCGCACTGCTCGGCGCGCACGCCGAAGCCCTGCTGTGGATCGCCGTGCGGCCCGGCGCGCTGCAGGAGACCGCGCAGGCCCTCAGCGCCCACCCTCACGTCCGGTTCTGTGCCGCCACCACCGGTCCCGCCAATCTGGTCGTCGCGGTCGCCGCCGCCGACCTCGACGCCCTGTACACCTTCCTCACCGACTCCGTCGGCCCCCTGGACGGGGTCACCGCCATCGACACCACCCCGCTGCTGGCGACCGTCAAGCGGACGGGCCTGGTCCGCCACTGAGGAGGGTGGAGGCATCCGCCGTATCCACGGTGAACTCATCGACCAGTCCGGCGTCCTGAGCAGAACGACGCAGCAGTCGGTCAGCAGACCGGTCCGAGAATCCGCGAACCCACGGGCTTTTGATCGGCCCCAGGCCGAACCAGGGCCCTCCACCTTCTCGCTCCACCGCACCGACCGGCGTGCGTCACGGACAGGCGACGCGACGGTCAGCACCCGAGCGATGGAAGAGCCCGACCTGCTCGTTGACGACATCCGAGCCCTCTTCCGATTCCTGAGCAGCACAACCCCGTCCTGACGAGACGAGCATCGGCTGCACCCCGCGTCTGCCGTCGGGGCCTCGATGCCGCCGGGCAGCAGATCGCGTTCCCGGCGCCAGCCGCGCATCTCCGCCTCGCCGTAGTGGCCGGCGTACAGGATGCCCTCCACCACGACGTGGAATCCGACGTCGAGGGCGTAGCGGACGGTCGGGTCGATCAAGCCGATGTTCGCGGCGCCGGGCCGGTCCCGTTCGCGCAGGACGACGCGACACCCACTACCGCGCTTCCCCGGCCACGAGCGATGATCCGCCTGGACGCCCGGGATGCTGGTGGCTGTTGAGGGGAGCGCACGGATGAGGGTCTTCATCTCGTCGGACATGGAGGGCACCGCGGGGGTCGTCGGCTGGGACCAGTGCCGGCCGACGGGCTCCGAGTACGGCTACTACCGGGATCTGCTGGAGCAGGAGGTCAACGCGGCGATCGAGGGCGCGGCGGCGGCCGGCGCACGGGAGTTCCTGGTCAACGACTCGCACTCGGCGATGGCCAACCTGCGTCCGGACCGCCTGGCGCACCGGGCACGATATCTGTCCGGCCGGCACAAGCCGCTGTACATGATGCAAGGGCTCGACGAGTCGTTCGACGCGGTGTTCTTCGTCTCGTACCACGGCTCCATGTCCGGTGCCCCGGCCACGCTGTCGCACACGTACAACCCGCGTGCGATCGCCGAGGTCCGGCTGAACGGTGTGCCGACCGGGGAGGCCGGGATCAACGCCCTGGTCGCGCTCGGACACCGGGTACCGGTCGTGCTCATCACGGGCGACGACGTCACCGCCGCGCAGATCGAGCCGTTCTGCCCCGGTGTCCACGCGGCGGTGGTGAAGACATCGGTCTCCCGCTTCGCCGCCGACAGCCTGCACCCGGAACAGGCCCGCGAGGTGATCACGGAGGCCGCCGGTGCCGCGGTGCGACGACTGGCGGACGCCCGACTACCCGCCATCACCATGCCCGCCACCCTGACCGTCCGCTTCCGCAACGCCGACCTGGCCGAGATGGTGACCTGGATCAACGGCGTGGTACGGGCTGACGAACTCACCGTCCGCCTACGCGACGACGATCCCGTCCGCCTGTACCGCACCTTCGTCACCATGGTCCTGCTCACCCGGGGCATCGCCGAATAACTCGCGACCCGGTGTTCAAGCCGGTCGAGATGGCTTCGAGCGGGTGAGTGTCCGGCCTGTCCGCGGACTTCCCTGCGGACAGCGGGACTTCAGATCTGGCAGATCCCCCGCTCGTAGTCGACCGTGGCGGACTCCTTGGAGTAGGACCACTGCGGGCTCAGCAGCTGGGCGTCGAGCTGCTGGGCGGCGTGGGGGCTCTCGACGATGTACCCGAAGTCCTGCAACCACGCCGGGTAGAGGTTCTTCGAGCCGATGTAGAACGCGGAGCCGTCGACCGAGACCAGCTTGTGGTGCTGGGCGTAGGGGTGTCCGTCGGCCCACTTCGCGCTCGCGGAGCTGCGGAAGGACGCGAGCTGCAGGTTGGAGCAGAGTGCCGCCGTGGCGCTGCGCTCGTCCCCGGTGACCTGGCTGAGCCGGCTGCGCAGTACGTCGCTGATCTCGGAGAGGGACTTGATCTGCGAGTAGCCTCCACTGCCGACCGCGCCGCGGTTGGCAGGGTCGCTGACGACGATACGCACCTTGACGCCGGCGGCGAGCTTCGCGGCGAGGGCGTCGTAGACGCGGGTGTCGTAGCGGGGCAGCGGCGGGCAGGTCGCGTTGAGGTCCTGCTGCGAGATCTCGATGTGGCTGGTCGCGCTGGAGATCAGTGAACGCAGGGCGCTCTCTTCGGGGTTGACCGTGTCGTAGTCGCGGTCGGCGTTGGTGTTGTCGTGCAGCCCGACCACGCATCGGGTGCCGGACGTGGACGGCAGGGTCGGATGCCAGGTGGAGGTGGGGTCGGTGTCCTGGATGCCCACGCCGAGCCCGCCGACGGCGATCACCGGTACGTCGCCGGTGGCCGGGACGGCACGCGGGTTTGTGTCCCGCTCCATGGTCGCCATGCAGTCCCCTCCGCCGGAGGCGGCGTACCAGACGCTGGCGATGTTGCTCTGGTTGCGGCAGGTCCAGCCCCACAGCTGGTCCAGGTACCGGCCGGCCGTACCGGCGGCGGGGCCGGTCAGGGCGAGGTCGACGTCGGTGACCGGGTGGGCGGTGTCGAGGTAGTCGCCCTTCCAGTCGTTGATGCCGCCGGCGATCGCGGACTCCCCGTCGACGACGAGGAGTTTGGAGTGGTTCCACGAGAAGGCGGTCTTCGACGTGGTCATCGAGGCGACGTTCAGCGTGACGGCGTCGGCGGCCGGGCCGAGCTTGCTGCGCAGGTCGTCCCGGTACTTCGAGGGCAGCACGTTCATGTGGTACAGCGGTGCGGCCCCGACGAGGACGCGGACCTTGAGCTTGTGGCCGGAGGCCACGGAGGACTTCAGGCCGGCGACGATGGCGTCCTGGAAGGCGCCGTCCGGGAAGGGCGCAAGAGTCGAGATGTCGACGGTCCGCGTCGCCCGGGAGATGTTCTCGGTCATCTTCGCCAACAGCCGCTTGGTGCCGACGCGGTCCTTGCAGTCGGCGTCGCCCCAGCAGCCGGGCGTCTGGAGCAGCCAGCCGGCGGGGTCACCGTCCGCGGCGTCGAGCCGGTTGCCGCTCGTCCGCTCCCACACGTCCCCTTCGAGGCCGGGCGAGACCTCGCGCAAGGTGCGCTCCACGGCGTCGAGATGTGGAGTTGTCGTGTCGGCGGCGGTGGCGGGTGCGGCGGGCAGCACGGCCAGGGAGAGGGCGGATATCAGTGTGACGCGTGCCAGACGGTTTAAGCGGGAGGAAATGATCACCCAGAGAAGTTACCAGGCAGTACATCCGGCGGACCTGCGGGGACCACGCCCCGTCGGACGGGAGACACGTACGTTGCGTCGCGTGGACACGTATGACATGGCCGGGGCCTGGGCATGCCAGAGGCACGTCAGGGCGGCGTCAGTGGGTCCTGTCAAGGTTGTTCACGTGAACGGCGCGGGTCACCCGAAGCCGGGAGCAGGGAGAGGTGCCCGGAGTGGTTGATCGGGGACCAGCGAGCACGCCTCAAGGTCGGGCCTCACAAGGCCCACGCAGGTTCGAATCCTGCCCTCTCCGCCAGTACGACTCCGGACGCACCCCTCATTCATTGCCAGCCGGCGTCCACGGCTTCTCGAGGGGCGGCGGTCCGTCCCAGGCGCTGCGGAACTTCTCCTTCAGGCTTTTGGGCGGGGCTTCCTTCTCCCCCTGTGAATGCATGAGCCGCGCCGTGGTCACACGTATGTGGCACTCCCGGTGCCGCTGCCGCAGCAGCACCACCCACGCACCGTCCGGGGCGAGGAAGGCATGCCGCGCCGGCTTGTCTCCCGGGCGCGCGTGCCGAGCGAGCACCTGTGGCACGTAGTGCAGGGCTGCGTCTTCGGCTACTGCTGCGGCGCGTGCCTCATCCCCCTCGATGTGGTGGGTGCCCACCAGCGTCCAGCGATGCAGCTTCAGTTCCACGCCTCTTTCCACGCGCTCTGTCACTCGAGTGTCCTCTTCGATGAGGACGTACCACTCATCAGTCATGGGCGGTGCCTGCCTGTCTTGCCGGGTCGGACGGGCTGACGAGCGGTCGCACGAGCCCCACCGAGGCCACCGGTGCAGACGCTCTTCGGCCAGCATGAGGCGTGCCGGTTGTTCAGCCCCGCGAATCCTGGCATGTGGATCACCAACAGCAGACACCAGGGGCTCTCCAAGAACTGCCGCGTCGCGTACGAGCTGTCACGGCGAACTCCCCCCGACGTCGGCGGATCGTGCACCGATAAACCTGTCTGCACTTGCGCGTCAACGACAGTTGAGGATCAGGTCCCAGAACCGTGCGAGTACGGGACCGGGTTGGTGGTTCGGCCGCTGGTGAACGCCGATGCTCGGGAAGGCCCTGTCCGCATATGCTCCGGCCATGGTTGATCAACACATGGTCGACGTCGGCGGGGTTCGGCTGGCCTATCAGGTGTCGGGTCCGCCGGATGCTCCACCGCTCGTACTGTTGCACGCGATGGGCGAGAATGCCGCCGACTGGGCGACGGTTGGGCCGACCCTCGCCCGGAGTCGGCGGGTGTACGCCCTCGATCTTCGCGGTCACGGCCGAAGCGACTGGCCGGGGGACTACTCGCTCGAACTCATGCAGGCCGATGTGCTCCGCTTCCTGAACGCACTGGGACTTGACTCAGTGGATCTGATCGGGCACTCCATGGGCGGGATCGTGGCCTACCTGCTCGCGCAGGACTGTCCGCAGCGGGTGAGCCGGCTCGTCCTGGAGGACGTTCCCATCCCGCCCCCACGGAAGCGGACCACCCCGACCAGGCCGGACGGCACCCTGGCCTTCGACTGGGAGATGGTGCTGGCAGTCAGACGGCAGATCGACGTGCCCGATCCCAGGTGGCTGCAGCGACTCAGCCGGATCAACGCCAAGACCCTCGTGCTTGGCGGCGGCCCGAACAGTCATGTTTCCCAGGACGGCGTCGCCGAGCTCGCCCGCTGCATCCCCGGCGCGCGAGCGGCCACCATCCCCGTTGGCCACCTGATCCACCACGCAGCCCCGGAGGCGTTCGGCGAGGCGGTTTCGGCGTTCCTGGAGGAGCGCCTCCGCCCTGCCCACCGATCATGAGCGCGGTCACAGGCCGTGCCGTGGGGATCGCCGTACGGGCACCGCGCCGGCCGAACGGCAGCCGCGATCCGGCTGTGACTCCGCTCATGATCCGCGAGTCTGAATGACTGTCACAGCTGACGTATACGCTGCGAGCGATCTACGTCCAGCTGACCGGAAGGCAAGATGACCCGCACCCCTCGTCCGACGGTCGAAGCGATACTCGCCGTGCTTCCCGAACTCGGTCCCCACGCGCGCGACGCGGTCATATTGCATCCCGAGCGGGCAGAGCCGGACTGCCGGAACAGTTCCATCGGCGGACCACTGCTGTGGCCGAGTGGCGAACCGTGGCCCGAGTGCTCCTTGCCCGACGTGAACTGCCCTGCCGACGCGCCTGCCACGGCCATGGTGCCGGTCGCACAGATCTTCCGACGTGACGTGCCGGGACCCTGGTGGCCCGCCGGTATCGACCTCTTGCAGATCCTTTGGTGTCCCAATGAACACTGGGATCCTCCGGCCCAGCAGGCCGACGTCAGCCCTGTGCTCGAGGTTCGATGGCGTCAGGCCGCCGACGTGGTCGACCAATTGACGACTCCGCCGCCGCCCTCCCGGTACGAGGAGGACGGCTACCTGCCGCAGCCATGCGCCATCACCGCCGAGCGCGTGACCGACTTCCCTTTCCGTGAGGAGCTGTCGGCAGAGCTCCGTCCGCGGCTTGAGGAACTGGTCCGCGAGACCGGCGACGGCGGTGACGTCATCACACGCCTCGCCGGCTGGAAACTCGGCGGCTGGCCAACATGGCACCTGACGCATCCCACAGTCTTTGCCTGCCGTGACTGCGGCACGACCATGACACTCCTGTTCACCGTGGCCAGCGACGACGAGACAGGGGTTGTCGTCGGCCGGTGGGGAGACTTGCGCATCTTCACCTGCCCCGCCGACTACCGTCACGCGTATCAGGTAGACCTGCACTGACCTGCGGCTCATCCCCCGCGGCACGACCCATCGGACGGGCTCCAGCTGGTCCCGCTCCGGAAGTTGGCGGGAAGCGCCCCGGAGCCGGCTGACCCGAAGACCACGGCCGAGGGGCCGGTACCCGACGGCACACCGTCCGGTACCGGCCCCTGGGCAGGGCTTCGGCGCTCAGTACCAGAGCTGGTACTTGTTGCCGTCGTTGCACTCGTGCATGTAGACGGAGTTGCCGTTGCTGTCGAGGCACTCCCGGGTCTGCCGGTTGCGCAGCTTCCAGTTGCCGCCCCCGACGCTGATCTCGTCCCAGCGCTGCCAGTTGTTCCCGCTGCACGGCTCCATGTAGGCGTCATGGTCGGTGTAGGCCGTCAGGCAGTAGCCGGTGTCCGCCGAGCTCTTCTCGAGCCAGCTGCCGTCGCCCTGGTGCACGTCGTGCCACTGGGTCCAGACGTCCGAGCTGTAGGACACCGTGACGTCGTCCGGGTGGTTGCCGGCCCACGTCACCATCAGGGCCTTGCCCGAGTCACGGTGCACCCAGTGCACGTCGCCGTCGGCGTGCGCCGCCGTGGTCATGGTCAGCGCCAGGACCGGTGCGAGCGCGGCGGTTCCGAGAACCTTGGCTATGCGGGCGGTGTTGATGCGCATGGGAAATCCCCCTGTGTGTCGTTGTTCGTGGTCGAAAGGGTGTACGGGAAAGAGCCGACAGCTCAGTACCAGAGCTGGTACTTGTTGTCGTTGTTCCAGCCGCCCGGGCCGAGGTAGACGCTCCTGCCGTTGCTGTCGAGCCAGCGGCCCGTCTGCTTGTGCTGGAGCTTCCAGGAGGAGCCGGTCCAGCGCTCGTACCAGCGCTGCCAGTCGTTGTTCGGCTGGCAGGGCTCCATGTACACGTCGTCGTCGGAGTAGGCGGTCAGGCAGTAGCCCCGCCAGGCCTGGGCCTGCGGCTTCATCAGCCAGGTGCCGTCGTTGCTGTTGTACTGCTCGTACCAGCCGTGGCCGACGTCGCACCCGTTCATGCCGACCTCGTACGGCTGGCCGGCGCCGTTGATGACGATGGCCAGGCAGTTGTCCGACGGCCGATGGTGCCAGGTCACGACACCGTCGGCCGACGCGGTGCCCGCACCGGCAAGGGTGAGCGCCGCAACCGCGAGCGCGGTCACAACTGCCTTGCGGGCATGCTTGATTGACATGGGTTCCCCCGGAGACTGGTGGTCGTTTCGGTGGCGAGCGTAATGGGCCGTTCGCCCTCCGCAGGACGCCCCGAACCGTCCCGCGCCGTCTCGGGACAGCGCGTCCCGCACCCCGTACGTCCCGCACCCCGTACCGTCCCGCGCCGTGGACCGTCCCGCGCCTCGGATCGTCCCGCGTCGTCTCGGGACGGCGCGTCCCGCGTCCCGGGACGGCGTGGGACGGAACCCCCTCGGCCTGGCAGCGGTTGATGTCGGGAACGCAATGCATCGCCTGGTTGGCCATGGCCCGGCCGAAGGAGGAGGTTGGTGCGTCAGTAGTTGCGACCCAGCTGTAGATGGCCTAGGCCAGGGCGTCTTGGCCGGCGGGGGTGCTCCTGCCCCTGGGACAGGCCGCAGCCACCGGCGGGCGTACGGCTTCGAGTCACCTAGCCGGAACCAAGAGCGGCCCGTCGTTGCCACCGGCCGTGCCGAGCCTCCTCACGGCCGCGAACCCTGGCGGTGCATCGGTGGCCGATCGAGGACTTCGACGTACATGATCCGGCCGTCCACGACGTCCAGGCACAGCATGCCTCGCGAGGGCAGGAGCGGCACGCAGCGGTGGCCGGCACCATATGGCTGCCCCTGCGGATGAGGTGCGGTCTGGAAGCTCTGGCAGAACTCGTCGCCACAGCCGCACTCTTCGACCAGACGAAGATCCCATGCACAGATGGCCAGCTCGCGTTCGCCCTCGTTCTCCAGGAGAGTGATCAGCTCTGCGACGAGATCCGGGAACACTTCGCGGACGAGGGGGTGGTCCTGCTCCATGAGCGGAGGCTAGCCGGATGCGTCGTCCAGCGCGCGGGAGATTGTTTGCGGGACAGCCCTTGGCCGGCTGCACGCGGCGGCCCCCACCCGGTGTCAGTGCCCAGGGATACGCTTCCGGCTTTGACGGCCCGCGCACGTCGGGTCGCTTCTGAAGAGGGGGTGCCATGAGCTTCCACATGCATCTGCGCGCCGTCCGGAGCTCCGAGGTCCGGCTCGATTACGCCTGGCTGGAGGAGTTCATGGGGGCTGCCTGGGACTGGGACGTCCATCGAGCGGAGTTTGCCGCGGGGATTGCGGAGTCCATCGAGAAGGACTTCGGTTCGGTGCACAGACTCTACGAGGCGGGCAGTGGTCTCTCCGAGGGGCGAGAGGGAACGTGGGAACTGCCCGTCTTCGGCGGTGACATCGTCTACCACCGTGACGAAGAGCAACCGCCCTTCGTCCATCTGAGCCCGGACATGGTGCGGCAAGCGTCAGCCTTCCTCTCGGAGGTCTCGTTCGACGCTCTCTGGGAGTCGGCGGGTCCCAAGTTGCACAGAGCGTTCGGTCCCGACTGGGCTGAAGAGGATGTCAGGGACATCTACATCCGGCACCATGCTGACCTCCGCGCCTTCTACCAGCGCACCGCCATGGCCGGAGATGCAGTTGTCAAAGCGTTCTGGTACTGAGGGCCGTCCCGGACGCCGCGTCCGGGTATTTTTTCTGCATGAATGGGCGGTATCGCCGCCGTCCGTCGCTAGGGTCGTCGCACCGGCCACCGTCGTGCCGTCCCAGCAACCGGGGCGGCCGGCCGACAGCCTTGAGGAGCTCGTATGCAGTACTACGACCTCGGCAGCCACGGCCGGCGCGTGACGACGTCGTCCGCCGAGGCGCAGAATTGGTTCGACCGTGGGCTGAACTGGACGTACGCCTTCAACCACGAGGAGGCGATCCGCTGCTTCGAGGCCGCCGCCGCGGCGGATCCCGACTGTGCCATGGCGGACTGGGGCGTGGCCTACGCGCTCGGTCCCAACTACAACAAGCCCTGGGAGTCCTTCGACGAGCAGGACCTGGGGCGGAGCGTGGAGCGTGCGCACGCCGCCGTACAGCGCGCCCACGCGAAGGGGGTCGGCGCCACCCCCGTCGAGCAGGCGCTCATCGACGCATTGCACGCTCGCTATCCACGGGCCCAGTCCCCCGATGCCGAGGACTGTTCCGTGTGGAGCGCCGCCTACGCCGACAGCATGGGCTCCGTCCACCGACTGGCGCCCGACGATCTCGACGTGGCCACCCTGTACGCCGACGCCCTGATGAACCTCACGCCCTGGCAGCTGTGGGACATCCGCACGGGCAGGCCGGCCCCGGACTCGCGCACCACCGAGGCCAAGGCGGTACTCGATCGGGCGATGGCCACGGAGGCGGGTGCCCGGCACCCGGGCCTGCTTCACATGTACATCCACCTGATGGAGATGTCCCCGACCCCCGAGGCCGCCCTGTCGGTGGGCGACCGGCTGCGCGGCCTGGTGCCGGACGCGGGACATCTCCAGCACATGCCGTCCCACCTGGAAGTGCTCTGCGGCGACTACCGCCGGGTGGTCTCCGACAACGAAGACGCGATCACGGCCGACGAGAAGTTCCACGCCCGAGCCGGGGCGATGAACTTCTACACCCTGTACCGGTGCCACAACTACCACTTCAAGATCTACGGCGCGATGTTCCTCGGCCGCTTCCAGGACGCGATCGACACGGCGGACCGGCTCGAAGCGGCCGTGCCCGAGGAACTTCTGTGCGTGGACAGCCCGCCCATGGCGGACTGGCTGGAGGGCTTCCTCGCGATGCGGGTGCACGTGCTCATCCGCTTCGGCCGCTGGGACGACATCCTGAGCCTTCCGTTGCCCGCCGACGCGCAGCTGTACTGCGTGACCACGGCCATGCTGCGGTACGCGCGCGGAGTCGCACTCTCTGCCACCGGCCGGGTCGACGAGGCGGACGCGGAACGTGAACTCTTCCGCGAGGCGGTCGCCCGGGTCCCGCAGACACGAATGCTGTTCAACAACACCTGCACGGACATCCTGGCGATCGCCGCGCAGATGCTGGACGGAGAGCTGGCCTATCGCAAGGGGAAGCACGAGACGGCGTTCGCGGCACTGCGCCGGTCGATCGAACTGGACGACGGGCTTCCGTACGACGAGCCGTGGGGGTGGATGCAGCCCACCCGGCATGCATACGGCGCACTGCTTCTCGAACAGGGCCTGGTCGCGGATGCCGAGGCCGTCTACCGCGCCGACCTCGGACTCGACGACACGCTGCCGCGCCCACTGCAGCACCCGGGCAACGTCTGGGCCCTGCACGGTCTCCACGAATGCCTCGTGCGGCTCGGCAAGGAGGGTGAGGCGCTGATCGTTGCCCAGCAGCTGAAGATCGCCGCGGCCATGGCGGACGTTCCGATCGAGGCGTCCTGCTTCTGCCGTCTGGAATCCGCCTCGGGTTCCGCGTCCGGGGACGGTTGCTGTACCGAGGGGTAGCGAGCGGCACAGACCGCGGCCCCGGAGCCGGTACGGAACGGCTGCCTCGTCCCGCCCGGACCATGAACAGAGCGAAGGTCGCTCTTATGCGTCATCAGCCCTGAGCCGGCCGATCATCACGATCGGCGCCGCTCGGGCCCAGCCGTACGCAGCATTCCCCGGGCTCGGCGGCGAGGACGGCCTGGATTCCGTTGACCTGCAGGCCGTCGAGGTAGCCGCTGAGGAACGCCTTGTTCATGCCACACACCAGCTCGGGGGCTTTCGCGGCCAGCGGGTGGAAGGGGCAGTTGTGCAGGCGGAGCTGGGTCGGGGTTTCCCGGACGGGCTCGTAGCCGTACCGGTCCAGCAGGCTCTCGCAGGCGGTCAGCCCACGCTCGGGGCCCAGTCGGCCCGGGCGGGTCTCGTCGCGGGCGGCCTCGCCCATCTGCCGACCGCGCCGCTCGGCGGTCCGTACGGCCGCCTGCGCGGCGTTTTCGCCCGCCTCCTCGGTCAGGACGGCGTCCAGGAGCAGATCCGCCAGGAACTCGTGGCGCCGGTCGGGGATGCTCACGGTGATCTGGGCATCGGTGGGCTCGTACACCTTCGGCTGTCTGCCGACCTTGCGGATCCCGCCGGGCGTTTCGTAGCGGGCCCGCAGCAGGCCGGCGTCGACGAGTTTGTCGAGATGGAAGGCGGCGAGTTTGCGGGAGATGCCGACGCTGGCGGCGGCCTCGTCGCGGGTGACGGCGCGACGGGCGCGCCGAACGAAGGTGAACATGCGCCGCCGCGAGTCCTCGCTCAGGACGCTGACGGAGTCGATCGCGGTGTCGACCGCGGTCCCGGCGACGGTCTCGGTCGCGTCAACTTGCGGAGTCAGGTCTGGAGCCACGAGACCACGGTAACTCCCATGTGGGCGGGCACAAGAGCCGTTTTGACGCCCTGTGCTGTGCATCTTGACGTCCCACCCCAATAAGGCCAACAATTGCTGGTGAAACTAGTGGGAGGTTGCGATGGTCACTGAGTCGCGGCTTCAGGCGAAGCGTCCGGTCAGCGCCTCTCTCGCCGGCCCGTACGGCCACCCGTTCCACCCGATCCTGGTCACGGTGCCGATCGGCGCCTGGGTGACCAGTCTGGTGTTCGACATCGCTTCCCATGTCGTGCACCGTCCCGGATTCCTGACCCAGGGCTCGGAGTGGTTGATCGCTGTAGGCGTGATCGGAGCTCTGTTGGCGGCCGCGGTCGGATTCCTCGACCTGTTCGCGATTCCGACCGGCACTCCGGCCCATCGCACCGCCTTGGTCCACATGACGCTGAACCTGGCGGTGACCGCCGCCTACGCCGTCAACTTCCTGTGGCGCCACAGCACCTACACCGATGGCGGGAGTGTCGGCGTCGGCAAGCTCATCCTGTCCGCGCTCAGCGTGGCGGCCCTGAGCGTCTCGGGTTTCCTGGGCGGCAAGCTCGCCTACCGCTACGGCGTACGGGTCGCGGACGAGAGCACCCAGGCCGAGGGATTCATGCCGGACCACAGCGCGCGTAACGCAGGCTCCGGCATGTGACCGGCCCACACGCACCGTCCACGGCCGCCGGTGTCGCCCGGCTGCCTTCGACACGGTCATCACCAGGAGTTCCCCATGGACATCGCCGCACTGATCGCCTGGGTGGTCACCGCCCTCGGCGGGTTCTACATGCTCGGCACCTGGATCCAACGGGGCGGAGTCCAGCAGCAGCAATCCGGTACCAGCCACCTGCCCGCACCGGCCGTGTTCGGGCACTTCGCCCTGGCCGCGATCGGGCTGGTGGTGTGGATCATCTATGTCGTGGCCGACAAGACCGCCCTGGCCTGGACCTCGTTCGCTCTACTGCTGCCGGTCGCCCTGCTGGGATTCGTGATGCTGGCCCGTTGGATCCCTGTATACCGAGACCGCGCCGCCGCCGGAGCGACACCAGCTACGGCAGCAGCTCAGGGAGCGGAAGGGGCCGTCCCTGCCGAAGGCCACTTCCCGCTGCCGGTCGTGATTGCCCACGGGCTGTTCGCCGTGGCCACCCTCGTCCTGGTCCTGCTCACTGCCCTGGGCATCGGCGGCAGCTGACGAGCCGAGCACTCGTGCGCGTGCGACTGACGATGCGGTCGGGCCCGCCACAGCCGCGCCCGCATCGGCTTCGTCCGCTGCCAGTCGGTGTGAGGTGGTGTTGGGCGATACGAGGGTCACCGGGCCAACTTCTTTGTGTCATCAGCCAGTACGGCGGCCGGACAAGGGCGGAGCAGACTCTCTGCCACGACCGCGCCCCGGCGAGCCTCTGCATCCGGAGGGCGGGCGTGGCCACGTACAGGACGATTCACTGGAGGGGGCAGCACGTGAGCGTGCAGCAGTACGACGAGATCGGCGAGGCATTCGAGGGGTTCAAGTCCCTGCCGCTGATGCGCTGCGGGGAGGTACCGAGCTTCCTGGGCATGGTCGGGGACGTGAGCGGCAAGTCGGTTCTCGACCTGGCGTGCGGCACCGGCTTCTACAGTAGGGAGTTCAAACGGCGCGGTGCCACGGAAGTCTTCGGAGTCGACATCTCGGTAGAGATGATCGCCGCCGCGCGGGAGATCGAGCAGCGTGACCCGCTGGGTGTGCGTTACGAGGTCGGTGGCGTGGCCGAACTGCGGCCGCTCGACCGGCGCTTCGACATGGCGGTGGGAGTGCAGTGCCTCAACTACGCCGCGGACGTCGCGGAGATGGAGCGGATGTGCCACAACATCCACCGGGGCCTGGTGCCCGGTGGAGAGTTCTTCGTGCTGGCCCAGAAGCCCGACTACCGGTTCGACTGCGCGTCCCTGGACAAGTACGGCTTCCTCTGCGAGCCGACCGGCGAGGAAATCGAGACGGGTCCGCAGGTCCGGGTCACAGCTCTCCTCGACCCGCAGCCGATCAGCATCGTCTCCGCGGTCCCGCGCCGCGAGGTCTACGAGAAGTGTCTGCGGGCGGCCGGGTTCAGTGACGTGGAGTGGGTTCCACTGGAGGTGTCCGAAGCCGGCATCCGTGAGTTCGGCGAGGACTTCTGGGCAGACCTCCTCGCGCACCCGCCGCTGGAGATGCTGCGCTGTCGTGCCTGACCGACAGACTGGCCGGACCTTGAGTACGGTTCCGCGCCGCGGAAGGCCTCGGGAGGCCCGAACTCGCTGGAGCTGTCCGGGTGCAGCCAGGGAGGTGGCGGCGGCGATGTCCGCCCGGCCGGTGTCCTGGTGGCGGATCTCGTTGTAGATGTCGGCGGGGAAGCTCCGATCGGGACCGTATGGCACAAGGCGGTTCCTGGAGAGGCATTACTGAGGCGCCTCCCTGGAGATCCAGAGGGAGGCTGTCGCCGATGGCCTGCGCGCGGCAGTCAACCGAGTACGCGTGCCCGCTCCTTGCCGCGCGACTGCGCCGATCCGCCGCGCTCCCCCGCCGACCTACCGTCTCCGCATGCGTGAGGAGACCGACTGGAGAAGCCGGCCAACGAGCCGGCCAAGCTGTCCTGATCGGGACACTGCAGGTTCAGGGGGCGTTTACGCAGGTCACAGCACATAGTTGACGGGCCGTCATGTCGCGCGGACGTGCACCGAAGCCCCGCCCCCGAGCCGGCTGTCAAGGCCGCGTCAAGACTACCCCCCTCACCGCTCTCAGCCGGATAAACGTTCACTCAAGGGAGCCCTCGGTCGGGCAAAGAGGTCTACTCGCATAGATGATCCCGGTGCTGTCATGCTCACGATCGCCCGGAATTCTGCCGGGCACCGCACCGGGAGACCCCCACATGTCCCGAACACCGCGCGCCCTGGTGACCACCCTCTCCACCCTCGCACTCGCCGCCGCGGGCCTCACCGTCACCACCGGCTCCGCCCACGCCGCGAGCTGCAGCCAGGCCTACCTCCCCCTGCCCGACCCGGTCTGTACGCCCGGCGCCCTCAACCCCGACGTCACCCAGGACACGATCGACTCGACCATCTGCGTCTCCGGCTGGACCGCGACCGTACGCCCCTCCACCTCGTACACCAACGCGCTGAAGAAGAAGCAGATCGCCGAGTACGGCTACTCCGACACCAGCCTCTCGGACTACGAGGAGGACCACTTCGTCCCGCTCGAACTCGGTGGCGCTCCGAGGAGCGAGGAGAACCTCTGGCCCGAGCCGCACTACGGCGACGGCACCTCCTCCGAGAAGGACAGCGTCGAGAACAAGCTGAAGAAGGCCGTCTGCGCCGGTGAGGTCAGCCTCGACGACGCCCAGAACGCCATCATGACCGACTGGACGACCGCGCTCTCCAGTCTCGGCCTGGGCTGAGCCGTCGCTGCCGGTAGGGGGCCGACGTCCTCCCCTGGACCAGCCGGTCCCCTACCGCTCCTGCCGCGGAGGCAGGTCAGGTGCCTCCGCGGGCACGGAGAGCTTCGGAGGGACTGCTGCCGTACCAGGACATGATCCGGAAGCAGTGATCCCTGGGCCACAATGCCCCCATGACCGATGATCTGTCCCGCATTCCCGCCCGTCCGCTGCTGCGTAGCCCCGAGGACGGTGAACTCATAGACGTCGCGGGTGTCGCACACTTCTTCCGGCTCACCGGCGAGCACACGGGCGGGCACTTCGCCTTCGAGGAGTTCAGCCTCGCCCCCGGCACCATCGGTGCCAGGCCGCACGTGCATGAAGGCCACGACGAGTACTTCTACGTCCTGGAGGGCGAGTTGACGCTCCACACCGGGGACGGCGAGGTGACCGCCGGTGCCGGGCATCTGCTCGCCGCGACCCGCGGCACCCCGCACGGCTTCCGCAATGCAGGATCGGTCCTCGCTCGCGCCCTGTGCCTCTACACCCCTGCCGGTTACGAAAACTACTTCCGTGACGTCCACGCCGCCGTGAGCGCGGGGGCCGAAGCCACCGATGAGCTGCTGGCCGAGTTCCGCAGCCGTTACCGGACCAAGTCCTACCAAGCTCCCGTGGACAGGCCCTGAAGCGTGTCTCTTTGACGCGACCCGTCCGCCGGAACCTCCCGAAGAGAAGCTGCATCTACCTGTCCGCAGAGGCAGCGGGCCTCTCCACGGGGGATGTTTTGATAGCACAGCGAAAAGCAACGATCCTGATACTCGTCCTGGGGGTGCTGCTCGAGTTGACCGCCTGCCTTTGGGTTCACCCCCGCCCCGCCGCCTGCGGATCACCTCAGCTGCGCTGGAAATGGACTCGCCTGTCCGACAAGCCGGCAGGCGCGCCGGCGGCCATGCTCAGCGCCAGGAACAGAAGTGCAAAGCCCTGCGCTTTCGACGGCTACCCGCAGATGCATGTCTGGGTCGGCAAGGCGCAGGACGTGGAGTCGGAGCCGAAGAAGGAGGCCATACCGGTCCGGCTGGTACTGAACCCGGGCCAGACGGTCGACTTCCCGCTCTTCTACCAACCGAACGACGTCCCGGGCGAGAGCTGCTGGATCGCGGGGAACTACAACGCCTCCAGCGACGTGGCGGCGCCCCACCCCGCCCAGCACGACTACGGTTCCTTCGTGCACGTGACCAACGCGGAGGGACACCGACTGCCGACCCAGGTGTGCAGCGACACCATCCGGTTGGGCCTGCCTCACCTGCGCTGAAAGTTGTCCCGTAAGTGATCTGTGGAGTGTTGGCCGACCTGCTCGTCGTAGCGGGATCGGTGTGTGCAGGTCGGCGACGCAGAGGGGTCAGCTCTGGTTCACCGGCCACACCGCTGCCGGGTCGCAGTGGGCCGGGCACGCCAGCAGGTAGACCTCGTTGCCGAGAAACAGCCCGTAGGTTTCGGCTCCGACACCGTAGGGCTGCTCTGGTCGGCCGGGATGGACGGCGAATTCCATGTCCTCCGGCACCTGGCAGAGGTACACCAGATCGGCGCCTCACGCGCACCTGTAGTACTCGGGATCCTGCGCCCAGGAGGGCGTGCCGCCCATCTTGAAGGTCTGGGCTCCCAGCCCTCGCGGGTTGGGGGTGTCGGTGAAGGGGCGCAGCGTCAGCGGCAGGGCGCACAGGGACGGTTCGGCCTCCGCCGCCGGCAGCGCCGCGTGGCGCTGGAGCAGCACACGCCAGAACGGGCGTGGGTGGGGCGGCTGCGGAGCGTCCCAGTACCGGGGTACGAGCCGACCATTGGCCAACTCGGGGTCGGATGCGTGGCCCTCCGGGTACGAACGGGGGGCGGCGCACCGGGAGGAGGTCATCCCGGTACGGAGCAACTGGATACACATCGCGGAACGTGGGTGGAGGCATGTCTCGGACATCCGGTTGGCGCCGGCGCAGCCGTGTGCCCCAGCGGCCGTGGACCGCATGATCGCCAGACTCTCCGAGGAGCGGCTGATCATCCTGGCGTGAGGCCGACCAGGAGCCCAGGCAGGGTCAGCTGTCGGGAACGCCCTCGGAAAGTCCCTCGGCGAACTCCCACCAGGCGAGGGGGATCCAGTCGCCGTCCACGAAGGCGTCGACGGACGAGCCGCGGCCGCTGATGGCCACCGGTGTGCCCGGCGGGTACATGGTGCCCGAGATGCCGGGCACCGGGACGAGCAGGGTCCCGAAGCGCTGATTCACTTTCCTCGTCCTCCCATTCGGCGCGAGGTTGAAATCGGAATTTAATTGACAATAGCTGGACTGTTTCATGTTCCTCTACAGGGGGACCATGAGAGTTGGGTCACGTGAGGCGAACGGCCGCGACCTTTCTACTGCCCGTTCGCACAAGGCTACGTTCGGTTGACGGCTGTTTGGCCTCCGGCAGCGAGCACGCACCGCTCATCGGAGGTGTCATATGAAGGCTGTCGTCTACAAGGGTCCGTTCGAAGTAGCGGTGGAAGAGGTGCAGAAGCCTCGACTTCAGCACCCGAACGAGGTGATCGTACGGGTGACGTCCACCGCCATATGCGGCTCTGACCTGCACATGTATGAGGGGCGTACCGCCGCCGAACCGGGCATCGTCTTCGGCCACGAGAACATGGGCATAGTCGAGGAGCTCGGCGAGGGGATCACCTCTCTCAAGAAGGGCGACCGCGTGGTCATGCCCTTCAATGTCGCCTGCGGTTTCTGCAAGAACTGTGTGGCCGACTACACCGGATTCTGTCTCACCGTGAATCCGGGCTTCGCCGGTGGTGCATACGGCTATGTGGCGATGGGGCCGTGGACCGGAGGCCAGGCCGAATACCTGCGCGTACCGTATGCCGACTTCAACTGTCTGAAGTTGCCGGAAGGCACCGCGAACGAGTCCGATTTCATTCTGCTCGCCGACATCTTCCCGACCGGCTACCACGGCAACGAACTCGCCCAGGTCTCCCCGGGTGAGAGTGTCGTGGTGTACGGCGGCGGGCCCGTCGGACTCATGGCCGCCTACTCGGCGATGATCCGCGGTGCGTCGAAGGTGTTCGTCGTCGACCGCGTGCTCGAGCGGCTGCAGAAGGCCGAGGAGATCGGCGCGATCCCGATCAACTTCGCCGAGGGCAACCCGGTGGAGCAGATCAAGGAGCAGATGAACGGCGAAGGCACGGACAAGGGCATAGACGCGGTCGGCTACCAGGCCATGGCCAGGGGCGAGAACCGTGAGGAGCCCGCGGCCGTGCTGAACTCGATCATCGAGACCGTCCGGCCGACCGGAGCGCTGGGCATACCCGGCCTCTACGTGCCGGCCGACCCGGGGGCACCGGACGAGCAGGCCAAGCACGGCCGGCTCATGGTCTCGATCGGCAAGCTCTTCGAGAAGGGGCTGCGTCTGGGCACCGGGCAGTGCAACGTGAAGCGCTACAACCGGCAGCTGCGCGACCTCATCATCTCGGGGCGTGCCCGGCCGAGCTTCGTCGTCTCCCATGAGCTGCCTCTGGCCGAGGCGCCCACGGCGTACGAGAAGTTCGACAAGCGCGTCGAGGGCTACACCAAGGTGGTTCTGCACCCGGGGCAGTAGCTCTTCCGCGGCGGCGCCCGCCGGCCGGGGCCAGCCCCGGGTCGGCGGGCGCCGCTCCGCCCTGCTGCGCCTGCGAGAACGCATCGACACGGCCGTCGCCCTTACGGCCGGGCTCAGCGGATCACCAGGGCGTGCTCGCCACGCGGCAGCAGCTCGCCCACGACGGGCGCGCCGGGGATTTCGCCGGCCACCAGCAGGCCGCCGGAGGTCTGTGCGTCGGCCAGGAGCAGCGCCTCGTCCTCGCTCACCGCCGACAGGTCGGTGTGGGGGCGTACCCATGCGAGATTGCGCCGGGTGCCGCCGCTGACGTGCCCCTCGCTCAGCGCCTGCCGGGCCCCGTCGAGGTAGGGCACGGCGTTCGCGTCGATCAGTGCCGTGACCCCGCTCGCCCGCGCGAGCTTGTAGGCGTGGCCGAGCAGCCCGAACCCGGTGACGTCCGTCGCGCAGGTGACCCCGGCGGCCAGCGCCGCTTCGGCCGCCTCCCGGTTGAGCCGTGTCATGGCCTCGACCGCGTGCGGGAACACCTCGCCGGTGGCCTTGTGCCTGCTGTTCAGCACGCCGATGCCGAGCGGCTTGGTCAGGGACAGCGGCGCACCCGGTTTTCCGGCGTCGCTGCGCAGCAGACGGTCCGGGTCGACCAGGCCGGTGACCGCCATGCCGTACTTGGGCTCGGGGTCGTCCACGCTGTGGCCTCCGGCGACGTGACAGCCCGCGGCCGCGGCCACGTCCAGGCCGCCGCGCAGCACCTCGCGGGCCAGGTCGAGCGGGAGGACACCTCGCGGCCAGGCCAGCAGGTTCACGGCGAGGAGGGGACGTCCGCCCGTGGCGTACACGTCCGACAGCGCGTTCGCCGCGGCGATGCGGCCCCAGTCGTAGGGGTCGTCGACCACGGGCGTGAAGAAGTCGGTGGTCGCCAGCACCGCCGTGCCGTCCGGCAGCAGGACGACGGAGGCGTCGTCGCCGTCCTCCAGCCCGACCAGCAGTTGGCCCACGGGATCGCGGACCGGTACGGCGGCCCCGAGGCCCCGCAGCACCTCTTCCAGCTCGCCCGGCGGGATCTTGCAGGCACATCCGCCGCCGTGCGCGTACTGGGTGAGGCGGACGGATGCGCCGGGCGCCGTCGGTGAGGTCATGCAGATCATGATTCCGGATGCGTTCCGTTAGCGCCCGTATACAGCATTTGCGAAGATGGCCGCGTGGCGCGGGGAGGCGTGTCCGGCCTGGTGACCGGCCCGGTCTTCAAAACCGTTGAACGGCAGGAGCTGCCGTTGGCGGGTTCGATTCCCGTCCGCCTCCGCCACGCGTGCCCCGCAGGACGGCCACGGTGAGAGGAAGGGGTGCCATGAGCGATCCGCGCCGTCGCATCCCCGGCACCGACGTCGTGCTGGCCGAGCCGCGCATCGCCGGCGCCGTCCGGAGGCTGGGGCGTCCTCTGGTGAAGGCGGCTGTCGCGGAGGCCCAGCGACGCGCACGAACCGGAGAGATCGCTCCCGAGGACGTGGTGGACGCCGCGCTCGGGCGGCTGCCCGAGCGGGCCTGTGGCCTGCGGCCGGTGATCAACGCCACCGGTGTGCTGGTGCACACCAACCTGGGCCGGGCGCCGCTGTCGGTTGCCGCCCGGGACGCCGTGATGGCCGCGTCCGGATGCACGGACGTCGAGTTCGACCTCGGCGAAGGCCGCCGGGCCCGCCGCGGACGCGGGGCGCTCGCAGCCCTTGCCGAGGCCGTGCCCGATGCCGGAGCGGTGCACGTGGTGAACAACAACGCGGCCGCGCTGCTCCTGTGCGCCCTGGTGATGGCTCAAGGACGGGAGATCGTGATCAGCCGGGGTGAACTGGTCGAGATCGGCGACGGGTTCCGCATTCCGGAGCTGCTGGCTTCCACCGGCGCGCGGCTGCGCGAGGTCGGCACGACCAACCGCACCCATGCCCGGGACTACGCCGAGGCCGTCAACCCCGACACCGGCTTCCTGCTCAAGGTGCACGCGTCCAACTTCCACATCAGTGGTTTCACCGCGGCGGCGGCCGTGGCCGAGCTGGCGGCGCTGGGACCCCCGGTGGTGGTGGACATCGGTTCCGGTCTGCTCGGCCCGCATCCGGTGCTCCCGCAGGAGCCGGACGCCACCACCGCGCTGCGTGCCGGGGCGGCGCTGGTGACGGCCAGCGGGGACAAGCTGCTCGGCGGTCCGCAGGCCGGGCTGCTGCTCGGTGAAGCGGGGCTGGTCGAACGACTGCGCCGGCACCCTGCGGCCCGGGCCCTGCGCGTGGACAAGCTGACCCTGGCCGCGTTGGAAGCGACCCTGCGGGGTCCGGAGCCGCCCGTACGCACCGCACTGGCCGCCGACGCGACCACCCTGCGCGAGCGTGCCGCCCGGCTGGTCGAACGGCTGCGGGCCGAGGGAGTACCGGCGGAGGTGCTGCGCACGGAGGCGGCCGTGGGCGGTGGCGGTGCGCCCGGGGTGACCCTGCCCAGCGCGGCCGTCGGCCTGCCCGCGCCGTACGGCCCGTTGCTGCGCACCGGCGCGGTCCCGGTGATCGGCCGGGTGGAGCGTGGACGGTGCCTGCTGGATCTGCGCACGGTCGGCGCGGAGGAGGAGCAGGCGGTGCTGGAGGCCGTACTCGCCGCACGGCGGTCGCACACGAGCAGTGGACGCCCGGACGCGGACGACCACGGAAGTGAGCGGCCGTGCACGTGATCGCGACCGCCGGCCATGTCGATCACGGCAAGTCGACGCTGGTGAAGCTGCTCACCGGGATGGAGCCGGACCGCTGGGAGCAGGAGCGCCGGCGCGGGCTGACCATCGACCTGGGTTTCGCCTGGACGACCCTGCCCGACGGACCGGAGGTGGCGTTCGTCGACGTGCCGGGCCACGAGCGGTTCGTGCCCAACATGCTCGCCGGTATCGGCCCGGTCCCCGCGGTGCTGTTCGTGGTGGCCGCCGACGAGGGCTGGATGCCGCAGTCGACCGAGCATCTGCAGGCACTGGACGCGCTGGGCGTGCGGCATGCGCTGCTCGCCGTCACCCGCTGCGACCTGGCCGACCCGGAACCGGCCCGGCGACAGGCACTGGCCCGCCTGGCGGCGACCGGCCTGGGGCCGGTCGACTCGGTGACGGTGAGCGGGCGCACCGGCGAGGGCCTGGACCGGCTGCACGAAGGACTGCAGCGGCTGGTGGGAGGCCTGCCACCAGCCGATCCGGATGCGGACGTGCGGTTGTGGGTGGACCGCTCGTTCAGCATCGTCGGCGCCGGCACGGTGGTCACGGGAACGCTGACGGCGGGCACCCTGCGCAGGGATGCGGAGCTTCAGCTGGCGTCCACCGGGGCGGTGACGCGGGTGCGCGGCCTGCAGACGCTGGGCCGGGACACGACCGAGGTCCGCGCCGTGGCCCGCGTGGCGGTCAATCTGCGCGGTGTCGAACACCGGGCGATCGGCCGCGGCGACGCGCTCCTCACTCCGGGCCGGTGGCTGACGACGGCCGAGGTCGACGTCGCGCTGCGCGGCGCCGACGGCAGCGGGGGTGACGCCGGCGAGCGCCGTGACCTTCCACGTGAGCTCGTGCTGCACGTGGGATCCGCCTCCGTCGCCGCCCGGATCCGGCCGCTGGGGACGCACAGCGCCCGGCTGCGGCTGGCCCGGCCCCTGCCGCTGCGCGTCGGCGACCGCGCGTTGCTGCGCGATCCCGGCCGGCACCGGATCGCCGCCGGTGTCGACGTACTCGACGTGACGCCACCCCGGCTGACCAGGCGCGGAGCCGCACGGTTGCGCGCCGCGGAGCTGGCCGGGCTCGCCGATGCGCCACCGAGGGCGGTGGCCGAGGCCATGCTCCGACGGCGGCGCTTCGCGACCGCGGGCGAGCTGCAGGCCATGGGGCTGCCTGAGGTCGGCGAGCCGGTGGGCGACGGCCTGAGGGTTCATCCGGGCGTGTGGCGCGAGTTGGTCGGCTCCCTGCGTGCCGTGGTCGACGAGTGGCGCGACGAGCATCCTCTGGAGTCCGGCATGCCCGTGGAGGCGGTTCGACGGCGGATGCGGCTGCCCGGCGCCGGCGTCGTGGAACGGCTTGCCGGTGCGGCGTCGCTGCCGGTGGTGGAGGGGCGGGTGTGCGTGCCGGGCAGCCTCGCGGTGCTTCCCGAACCCGTCGAGACGGCGATGGCCGCGCTGACCGTCGAGTTGCGGGCTGACCCGTTCGCGGCGCCGGACGCCGCAAGGATGGCGGAACTGCGGCTCGGGGCACGGGAATTGGCTGCTGCGGTGCGCGCCGGCCGTCTGCTGAAGGTGGCCGACGGTGTCTTCCTGCTTCCCGACGGCGACAGACGGGCCGCCGAAGTGCTCGCGGAACTGCCCCAGCCGTTCACCCTCAGTCAGGCGCGGCAGGCGTTGCGCACCACGCGGCGGGTCGCGGTGCCCCTGCTGGAGCTGCTGGACCGCCGGGGTGTCACCGAGCGGCTTCCGGACAACACCCATCGTGTGCGTACCGTGCCGGCCTGATCGGTGTTCCACATGCCCCTGGCGGTTCCCGGCGTTACGTTGGCTGCGACGGCGCAAAGGCACGAGGCGGGAGATCGCCATGGGCCTGTGGCAGTGGATCGACGGATGGCCGGTGTACCGGCAGCTCACCGGTGACGATGCGCTGGGCCGGGGAAGCGCGGCGCGCTCGCGCAGCACCGAACGGATGTCCGCCCGTACCGAGCAGGCCGACAGGGTCGTACGGTCCGTGTGCCCGTACTGCGCCGTGGGCTGCGGCCAGAAGGTCTACGTCAAGGACGAGAAGGTCGTCCAGATCGAGGGCGACCCTGACTCCCCCGTCTCACGCGGCCGGCTGTGCCCGAAGGGCTCGGCCAGCAAGCAGTTGGTGACCGGCCCCGGCCGGATCAGCGCCGTCCTGCACCGGGCGCCGTACGGCACGGGGTGGGAGCGGATCCCGCTCGACCGGGCGATGGACATGATCGCCGACCGGGTCATCGCGACCCGTCGGCAGACCTGGCAGGACACACATCAAGGTGTTCCCGTCCGGCGCACGCTCGGCATCGCCTCGCTCGGCGGAGCGACGCTGGACAACGAAGAGAACTACCTGATGAAGAAGCTCTACACGGCACTGGGCGCGATCCAGATCGAGAACCAGGCGCGGATTTGACACTCCGCCACGGTTCCCGGTCTGGGGACCTCGTTCGGCCGTGGCGGAGCCACGACGTTCCAGCAGGATCTGGCGGAGGCGGACTGCATCGTCATCCAGGGCTCGAACATGGCCGAGTGCCATCCGGTCGGCTTCCAGTGGGTGGTGGAGGCCAGGGAACGGGGTGCCACGATCATCCATGTCGACCCCCGCTTCACCCGCACCAGCGCGCTGGCCGACGTCCACGTGCCGCTGCGGGCCGGGACGGACATCGCCTTCCTCGGCGCCCTGATCAACCATGTGCTCAGCAACGACAAGGACTTCCGCGAGTACGTCGTCGCCTACACCAACGCGCCGGCGATCCTGCGCGAGGACTTCGCCGACACCGAGGACCTGGACGGGCTGTTCTCCGGCTTCGACCCGGAGAGCCGGCACTACGAGACGACCAGCTGGATGTACGAGGGAGCGCGGGCCTCGGCCGCGGCCGGTGACCGGGACCGGTGGCCGGCATCGGGCGACGAGGGCGAACAGGGCGCGGCGGCCCGGCAGCACGGAGGCAAGGAGCTGCGCGAGAGCGGCCGCGCGCACTCGTACGGCTCGGGCGGTCCCGCCCTGGGCGGGAAGCCGGCCATGGACCCGACGCTGCAACACCCGCGCTGCGTGTACCAGGTGCTCAAGCGGCACTTCGCCCGCTACACGCCGGAGTTGGTCGAGGACGTGTGCGGTGTCCCCCGCGAGCTTTTCGCCCGGGTGGCCGACGCGATCACCGCCAACTCCGGGCGCGAGCGGACCACGGCGCTGTGCTACTCCGTCGGCTGGACCCAGCACACGGTCGGGGTGCAGTACATCCGTACCGCGGCCATCCTGCAGTCGCTGCTGGGCAACATCGGGCGGCCGGGAGGCGGCATCCTGGCCCTGCGCGGACACGCCAGCATCCAGGGGTCGACGGACGTCCCCACCCTGTTCGACCTGCTGCCCGGCTACATCCCCATGCCTCACGCCCACCAGCACCAGGACCTGGACGCGTTCGTGGCCGCGGACGCCGGCACGACCGGCTTCTGGGGCAACATGCGCGCGTACGTGGTGAGTCTGCTCAAGGCTTGGTGGGGGGACGCGGCCACCGAGGACAACGACTACCGCTTCGACTGGCTGCCCCGGCTGACCGGCGACCACGGCACGTACCAGACCGTGCTGAACCAGCTCTCGGGCGAGTGCAAGGGATACTTCCTCGTCGGAGAGAACCCGGCGGTCGGATCGGCCAACAGCAAGCTGCAGCGCCTCGGCCTGGCGAACCTGGACTGGCTGGTCGTGCGCGACCTGCGGCTCATCGAGAGCGCGACCTTCTGGCAGGACGGGCCGGAGATCGAGACCGGTGAGCTGCACACCGAGGAGATCCCGACGGAGGTGTTCTTCCTGCCGGCCGCGGCGCACACGGAGAAGGACGGCAGCTTCACCAACACCCAGCGGCTGCTGCAGTGGCACCACACGGCGGTCACCCCGCCCGGGGACGCCCGTAGCGACCTGTGGTTCTACCACCACCTCGGACGGATCATCAGGGAGAAGCTCGCCGGCTCCACCGAGCCACGCGACCGTCCGCTGCTCGACCTCACCTGGGACTACCCGACGTCGGGTCCGCTGGCCGAACCGAGCGCCGATGCCGTGCTGGCCGAGATCAACGGGTACGGCCAGGACGGGCAGCCCCTGTCGTCGTACACCCTGCTGCGGGACGACGGCTCGACCTCCTGCGGCGTCTGGATCTACTGCGGCGTCCACGCCGACGGACACAACCACGCGGCGAACCGCCGGCCGCACGACGAACAGAGCCGGGTCGCCCCCGACTGGGGCTGGGCGTGGCCGGCCAACCGCCGCATCCTCTACAACCGGGCGTCGGCCGACCCCGAGGGAAGGCCGTGGAGCGAACGCAAGCGGTATGTGTGGTGGGACGCCGAGCAGGGCCGGTGGACCGGGGACGACGTCCCGGACTGCGAAGCGGACAAGCCTCCCGACTACCGGCCGCCCCCGGACGCGACAGCCCAGGACGCCCTGTCCGGGACCGACCCGTTCATCATGCAGAGCGACGGCCGCGCCTGGCTGTTCGCGCCGGCCGGGCTGACCGACGGCCCCCTGCCCGCGCACTACGAGCCGTACGAGTCGCCGGTGGACAACCCGCTGTACGGACAGCAGACGAACCCGGCGCTGCAGGCCTACGACCACCCGGCCAACCGGTACCACCGGGCCGGGAGCGAGGTGTACCCGTACGCGTTCACCACCTACCGGCTCACCGAGCACCACACGGCCGGCGGCATGAGCCGTACGCTGCCCTATCTCTGCGAGCTGCAACCGGAGTTCTTCTGCGAGATCTCCCCCGAACTCGCCGCGGAGCGCAGCCTGAAACACCTGGGCTGGGCGACCATCACCACGGCCCGTACGGCGGTCGAGGCGAGAGTGCTGGTGACCGACCGGATCAAACCGCTGCGGGTCCGGGGCCGCACCATCCACCAGGTGGGACTGCCCTACCACTGGGGTCCGAACGGTCTGTCGACGGGAGACGCGGCGAACGAGCTGCTGTCCGTCGTCCTCGACCCGAACGTACGCATCCAGGAGTCCAAGGCGGCGACCTGCGACATCCGGCCCGGCAGGCGTCCACGGGGCCCGGCACTGCGGGCCCACGTGGCGGCCTACCGGCGGCGCGCCGGCCTCCCCGAGGACATCCCGCCGGGCGCAGGAGAGGGGCAGCGATGACTTCCGACCGCAACAGGCTGTCCGGCCCGCTGGCCGACCCCGCCGCGGACGCCGGCTACCCGGACACCCACCCGCCCCGGATGGGCTTCTTCACGGACACCTCCGTCTGCATCGGCTGCAAGGCGTGTCAGGTGGCGTGCAAGGAGTGGAACCTCCTTCCGGCCGAGACCGAGGAACTCGACCTGCTGGGGCAGTCGTTCGACAACACGGGCGCGCTGAGCGCCGACAACTGGCGGCACGTGGCGTTCGTCGAGCAGAAGGTGGCACCGGACCGGCCGCCGGTCGACCTGGGCATGCCGGCCGTCGG
This sequence comes from Streptomyces sp. NPDC085866, assembly GCF_044541035.1. Taxonomy (NCBI): domain Bacteria; kingdom Bacillati; phylum Actinomycetota; class Actinomycetes; order Kitasatosporales; family Streptomycetaceae; genus Streptomyces; species Streptomyces sp. NPDC085866. The sequence goes on along the minus strand of NZ_JBITSQ010000009.1, from coordinate 357,898 downwards.
GCCACCACCCGGGCACGACGCGGGCTCCGGGGACGGCCAGGTGCGCTGGTTGATGTCCAGCGACGTGTGCAAGCACTGCACCCACGCCGCCTGCCTGGACGTCTGCCCGACCGGGTCTTTGTTCCGCACCGAGTTCGGGACCGTGGTGGTGCAGGAGGACATCTGCAACGGCTGCGGATACTGCGTGCCGGCGTGCCCGTACGGCGTGATCGACATCCGCCCGGGCGACGGCCGGGCCTTCAAGTGCACGCTGTGCTACGACCGTTTGGGGGCGGGCCGGGAACCGGCCTGCGCCCAGGCGTGCCCGACCGACTCCATCCAGTTCGGCCCGCTGGAGGAACTGCGCGAGCGGGCCGACGGGCGGGTGGCCGAGCTGCACGAGCGCGGGGTGGACCAGGCACGGCTGTACGGCCGAGATCCGGGGGACGGTGTCGGCGGCGACGGCGCGTTCTTCCTTCTGCTGGACGAACCCGAGGTGTACGGACTGCCACCGGACCCGGTGGTCACCACTCGTGACCTGCCGTCGATGTGGCGGCACGCGGCCACGGCCGCGGTCGGTGTGGCGGTGAGTGTGGCGCTGTCCTTTCTGGGGCGGGGGACGTGGGAGAGGACGAGGTCGTGACAGGCCGCGGTGAGCGGGAACGGCCCATGGTTCCGCGCGCGGAGTTCCGGTCGTACTACGGCCGGCCGATCCTCAAACGTCCCACCTGGAAGGTGCCGGACGTGCCGGGGTACCTCTTCCTCGGCGGCACCGCCGGTGCGTCGGCGACCATGGCCGCGGTGGCCGAGCTGACCGGTCGTCGGGAGCTGGCCGGGGCGGGCCGGCGGGTCGCCGGCGCCGCGTCCGTGGCCGGCGTCGCCGCCCTGGTCCATGACCTCGGCCGTCCCGAGCGCTTCACGCACATGCTGCGCGTCCTCAAGCCCACCTCGCCGTTGTCGGTGGGCTCCTGGATCCTCGCTCCGTTCTCCACGCTCGCCACCGCCGCGGCCGCCTCGCAGGCCACCGGAAGGCTGCCCGGGCTCGGCCGCGTCGCCGGACTCGGATCCGCCGTCCTGGGGCCGGCGATGTGTACGTACACCGCGGTCCTGCTCTCCGACACCGCCGTGCCGGCATGGCACGACGCGTACCCGGAACTGCCGTACGTCTTCGCGGGCAGCGCGCTGACCAGCGCCGCGGGTGCGGCACTGCTCTGTGCGCCCGGCGCGGACCACGGTCCGCCGATCCGGATGGGCCTGCTCGGCGCGTGCATGGAACTGGCCGCGGTGCGCCGCATCGAGCGACGGCTCGGGCTGGTCGGTCAGCCCTACGTCACGGGCCGGTCCGGGCGGCTGCTGACCCTGAGCAAGGCGCTGGTCGTGGCCGGAGCCGGCCTGTCGCTTCTCACCGGGTGTCGGGCGGCTCCGCTGCTGGCCGGAGGGGCGTACCTGGCAGCGGGACTGTGCACCCGGTTCGGCGTCTTCGCGGCGGGTGTCGCATCCGCTCAGGACCCGATGTACGTGGTGACCCCGCAGCGGCGGCGCCTCGGGGCGGGGGGTGTGGATGCCGCCTAGGTCGTGTCCGAGGGGCCGTTCCTTGATCACTTCTTCGTGTCGCAGGATCCAGGCACCGGTACCAGAATCGAACTGCGGTCCGGAAGAGGCGCTCAGGGGTGCCCGGAGTCCTGCTTTTGCGGCCCGGGCCCCTCACCCCCTGACCGCCCCCGACACCCCCGTCACGCAAGGAGTCACGCCTCATGGTCACCGCCGTCCCCGACACCCTGGAAGGCAAGCCCGTCTTCGTCGGCGGCGCGTCCCGCAACCTCGGTGCGCTGATCAGCCGCACCCTCTCCGACGCCGGCGCCCGTGTGGCCGTGCACTACAACAGTGAATCGTCCGCGGCCAAGGCCCAGTCCGTCGTCGACGAGATCACGGCCAAGGGCGGCGAGGCGTTCTCGCTGCAGGGCGACCTGACACAGCCCGATCAGGTCGAACGGGTCTTCGACGAGGTCGTGAACCGCTTCGGCTCGCTGCACGCAAGCGTCAACACGGCAGGGATGGTCGTCAAGAAGCCTCTCGTCGACGTCACGCCCGAGGAGTACGACCGCATGTTCGCGGTCAACTCCAAGGCCGCGTTCTTCGTGATGAAGGAGGCCGCAAAGCGAATCGAGGACGGCGGCAAGATCCTCACCGTCGTCACCTCGCTGCTGGCCGGCTACACCGGCCTGTACTCCCTCTACGCCGGCAGCAAGGCACCGGTCGAGGACTTCACCCGCGCCCTGTCCAAGGAACTCTTCGGCCGGAACATCTCCGTCAACGCCATCGCTCCCGGGCCGATGGACACCGGCTTCTTCTACCCGGCCGAGACCGACGACTCCGTCGCCTACCTGAAGGCCCAGGCCATGAACGGCGACCTCACCAAGATCGAGTACATCGTCCCCTGGGTGAAGTTCCTGCTCACCGACGGCTGGTGGGCCAACGGCCAGGTCTTCTTCGTCAACGGGGGCTTCACCACCCGTTGAATTCACGGAAGTTCATGCCACGGGGTTGTCACGCAGCCACGCCAGAACCTGCTGGGCATGCACATCGGGCGGGAAGATCGGGTAGAAGACATGCTCGATCACCCCGTCACGGATGACGAGGGTCAGCCGCTTGAACAGCGTCGTCCCGTCCACGTCGAACGTGGGCAGGCCGAGGGCCGCGGCCAGGTTCAGCCGGGGATCGGAGAGCATCGGGAACGGCAGGCGGAGTCGCTCTACGACCTCGCGTTGATAGGCGGTGTCCTGGCTGGACAGGCCGAAGACCCTCCGCGCGCCGGCCGCAAGAAGCTCTTGATGGTGGTCGCGGAAATCGCAGGCTTCGGTGGTGCAGCCCCGTGCTCCGGGGATGGAGTCCCAGCCGTCGGGGAGGTCGGCATCCGGGCGTCCCGTGAGCGGGTAGATGTAGACGATCGTGCGACCGGAGCCAAGGGCATCGATCCGGACGGTCTCGCCCGTGGTGCCGGCCAGTTCGAGGTGGGGTGCCTTCAGACCGGGAAGATGGTCGGCCGCGCCGTCGTCTTCCGGGACGGGCAGGTCCGCAGGCAGGCGGTGGAAGTCGCTCATGGTGTTTTCTCCGTCGTCGGGCGCTGGGCAGCTGCTGTTGCGATGGGCGGCCTGCCTCAGATGCCGTATCAGGGTCGCTCGGCGGCTGGTCAGGGCCTCGATCCGCTCGGTCAGCTCGTCAATGGCCGCCCGATAGCCGGCCAGCGACGCCGGACAGTCGTCGGCGTGCTGCTGTCCGGACGCCAGACACTCCAGGAACGGCCGCGTGCGCTCGACGGGAATGCCGAGGCTGCCGAGAGCCCGGATCTCACGCACCATCCGCACGTCGTCCTCGTCGTAGTCCCGGTACCCGTTGGCGAGACGGCGCGGCGTGATCAACCCGAGCGACTCGTAGTAACGCACCGCTTTGATTGTCACGCCTGCGCGTCCGGCCAGCTCGCCGATCTTCATGCCGCTCATCTCCACGAACGCTAGACCTTGACCTCGAGGGCAAGGTCAAATCGCTCTCCGGAGACTCTCACGGGGTGCCGTGGGCCGGGCCCAGGGCCGGCCCCTGCGAGCCTGGCGCCAACTCCGTTGACGAAGCCGATCAGGGTGCCGTCTTCCCACGCACAGACCCAGCCGAGGCTGTGACGTTCAAGTCGCGCTCGCCAGCCGGTCTGAGCAACCGGGGGGCCGAAGCCGTCGGCGCCTCAGCCGCTGAGGTCGTCTTCCTTGTCACAGGTCATCGGATCCGGCGACGGCTGGACCGAGACCCTCGGGAAGGCGGGCGATCGCAAGGGCGACAGCCTGTTCAGCGGTCTCGGCTTCACCGATCACCCCCTCGTGGAGGAACTTCCGAACCTGATAGGGGCGGCCGTTGTACGCGGGGGTCACAGCAACCTCGACCCTGGACGAATGGCTGGTGCTCGCGCTGAAACCCAGCGTCCAGTGGCTGGAGAACGCAGACGGCTGCCGAAGCCTCGGCTCCGCATGGGCCGCTTCCACGAGCAGGCCGAACTCGGGGAAACCTTGCTCACCGGCAGCTTGCTCCCGCAACGGCCGCCACTGGAGGTCGACCACTGCGGCCGGCCCGATTTCATGCGCCATCGCCAGCTCACCCGAGGACAGAAAGGGCAGGCCACTGCCGCCGGAACGACGTCCGTGAGGTCCGGAGTCGATCCCCGGATGAATTCGACTCCTCGACTCCCTCCGCCCACCAGGAACAGGCGCGTGTCTGCCGCGAGGAGAACGTCGAGCGGTCGGCGGAACGGAACCGGAGGCGGGCTGACCGCCACGACAGACGTCCCCCGGTCGCCGGGCACCACACTCACCTGCCTGGGATTGTCTCCAACTCCCGCTCTGGGGGGTCGACTTGGTCATGGCAGCTTGCTTCCGCCTCCACTGCCGCCGAGTCTGTGACCGGCTACCAACGGGATGGTCCCAGTGAGCATGGGGGTGCTTGCCATGGCGGCAGTGGACGTGTCGAGGATCGATCGTCGCGTGCGGGCCGAAGTGGCGCTGAGACGGGCTGGCCCCACTCCATGGTCTCGACACCATCGTGATCGACGGGACCCCTGGCCATCATGAAGATGCCTCCCTGGCAGGCGACCCTTCTCCCACTTGGCGGTCCTGGTTCTCACGCCCGGACAGCCGCCTCGGCGATCGCCAATGCCCCCGCCATGATGCTCAGTTGGGGATTCACCTGAGGGCAGCTGGGGAGCACAGAGGCATCCGCGAGCAGTACGCCGTGTACTCCGCGGAGCCTGCCCCACGGGTCGGCCGGGAAGCGGTGCGGGTCCGCGCCCGCGGCGACCGTGCCGGTGGGGTGGTAGGCCGAGAGATGGAGGTGGCGTGCGCTCGTGCCGGCCAGGACGGCGTCCAGTTCCGTGAGGCTGCGTACCCGGGGTGTCCGGGGGATGCCGGTGAGCACTTCCTCGGCACCGGCGGCGAACAGCAGCTCTCCCATGGCGCGCACCGCGCTCAGCAGGCGGCCCGCGTCGCGCTGGTCCAGGTCGTAGCGGATCAGTGAGCGGTCGCGGCCGAGGACGCGACCGGAGGGGCGGTCGGCGATCATGGCGCCCAGCGTGGCGAGCCGGTCTGCGGTCTCCAGTTCGCGGCGCAGTTCGGTGCCCAGTCCGGGGAGGATGAAGGAGCCCATGCCGGGCGGGGTGGCGGTGGCCTCGATGAGGATGCCTCGCGAGTGGTGCTCTTCGACCCCGACGCTCTGCAGCACGCCTTCCCAGGCGGTGACCGGTTCGGCGAAGCGTCCGGCGAGGCTCGTGGCCGGGTGGACGCTGAGATTGCGGCCGAGGCGGGGGTGCCGGCCCAGGCCGGAGCGGCGTAGGAGCGGTGGGGACTGCAGCGCGCCCGCGGCGACGACGACCAGGGGCGCGAGGATCTCGAAGCCGCCGTTCGCCTCGCAGCGTGCCCGTACCCCTGCCGCGCGGGGGCCTCCGGGCCGGTCCGTGTCGACGAGGATGCGCTCGACTCGGGCTCCGGTGACGATTCGGGCCCCCGCGGCGCAGGCTTCGGGCAGCACGGACAGCTGCACGCTCTGTTTGGCGCCGGTCGGACAGCCCACCACGCACTGGCAGGAGCCCTGGCAGCCGGGGGCGTTACGGCGCAGGGGCGCGGCCTGCCAGCCGAGTTCACGCGCGCCGCCCAGCGCGATGTGGCCGTTGTTGCCGAGGACGTCGACGGGTTGGACGGCCACCCGCAGGGTGCGCTCGGCCTCCTCCAGGTACCGGTCGAAGCCGTCGGCGGGAGTGAATCCGAAGTCCTTGCTCCAGCGGGCCAGGACGTGGCCCGGAGTGCGGTAGCAGGTACCGGAGTTGACGACCGTGGTGCCGCCGACTGCTCGGCCCGTCGGCAGCAGCAGCGGTGGGTTGCCGACGGCGACGGTCGCTCCGCCGTCCCGGTAGAGGTCGGTGAAGCGGTCCAGGGGCGGGCGCCGGCCGAACGACTCGGTGGAGTGGTGCTGCCCCTCCTCCAGGACGACGACGTCCAGTCCGGCTCGGGCCAGGGTCCGTGCGGCCGTCGCCCCGCCCGCGCCCGAGCCGATGACGACGGCGTCGGCGGTGGTGCGAGCGGGCCAGTCGGGCGCCGGTGTCAGGTCGAGCGGCGGGTCCTGGCGGGTGAGGCCGCGCGGTGTGGGACCGTCCTGGAGCATCCGCTCTGTGCCGGCGGCCAGGAGGACGGGCACCTTCAGTACGTCGAGGAGTGGGAGAAGGGCGGGCCGTGCGGCCAGTTCGGCCAGTACGGATTCCCGTTCGGGCGTGGTGAGTGCGCCGAGCGTGCGTCCGGTGCGTGCCATGGCGTAGGCGTCCACCCCGCGCGCTGCTGCCCTCAGGCCGGCCCGCGCGGCGAGTGGCATCGCGGTGAGGACCGTCTCCAGTCTGGCGGGGACGCGACGGGGCCAGTCGGCTGTGCCGTCGTCGGCGATCAGGGCGGACACGAGGCCGGTGAGAGTCATCGTGTGCCCACCTCCGCGTGAGCCGTGCCCTCCAGCGTCCACTCGGCCTCGGTCCGCCAGCCGCCGAACCACCACCGCTCCAGCAGGACGTGCGCGTCGGCACGCTCGCTGTTGTGACATGTGGCGTGTTGGCCGTCGGGGTCGGTGTAGTCGAGGGCGAGGGTACGGTCCGCTCGCTGGGTGACCTCGACCCGGATCCGGCGCAGGCCGGTGCGGCCGGTGACCGTCCACGTGGGCAGGGCGACATCGGCGCGGAAACGCCCCGCTCCGGCCCAGCCGGCCGCCGACCGCTCGGGGCGGCGCGGCCACGTGCGACCCTGCCGGCGCAGTCGGAGGAAGACCAGAGGGGGAAGCCGGCGCAGGCCCGGGCGCATGGAGACGGCGGCCACGATCTCCAGGACGTCCCCGCCGCCGAGGTCGGCGTGCAGCCAGGCCCAGCGGCGGGCGTTGCCGTGGCCGTAGATGCGGGCGGAGGCGCCCGGGGCGGCGGTGAGGGTCAGCGTGGTGTCGTCGTGGGTGAAGGTGCCGTCGTAGGTGGCCCTGGCCGCGGGGAGTATCTGGGCGGCCGGAAGCAGGGGCCGGCGCCAGGACCAGCGCGGGAAGGTGAACAGCGGTTCGTCCGTGGGACGTTCGGTCAGGTCCCAGCGCAGGGCGCCGCCCTCGGCCGCTCCGGACAGGCGTCCGGGTCGCACCGCGACCCCGTCGGCGCTGAAGCCGGAGTCGTCGGGAGTCCGCTTGGCGGGTCCGAAGCGGGCGTGCCGCACGGGGCCGTCCTTGGGGAAGACCGCGGCCCACCCGTGCGCGTACGGCTCGGATCCGTCGGCCGGCGCGGTCAGTTCGTGGTGCAGCCACAGTCCGCTGCCGGTGGCCGGGTCGGTGATGGTGGTGTACCAGACCTCGGTACGGCCGGGTTCGCCGCGCCAGCGGGGCGCGAGGAACGCGTCGGGATCTTCCTGCCGTGGGAAGCGGAAGCCGGCCAGGAAGGGGATGAGTTGCGTGCGGAGGGGGAAGCGGAGGGTGCCGGTGCCGATCCGCTCGCCGTCCTCGTGGAGGGTGTACGGCAGCACGGTCATCGAGGCCACGGGCCTGCGCGGGGTGACGGACTTCCAGCCGTCGAGGGTGAGTCGGCGGCCTTCGGCGGTGAAGGTGATGCGGTAGCGGATACGGCGTCGTGCGAGCGGTGAGATCTCCAGCTCTCCCTCGGCGCACGGGTCGTCGGCCCAGCCCGCGATCCGTATCCGGCCGGTGGCGCGGGCCTCGGTCGTACCGAGGAGGCGGAGAAGGCGGTCGGCCGAGACAGTCAGATCGAGGCGGACCCGGCGCGTACGGTCCTCGTCGTCGAGCCGCAGCGTGCCGAGCATCGTCTCGCGAAAGACCGTGCCACGAGCGGGTGAGCCGGTGTCCGCGGCCGTGCGTGAGGTCGTCTGCCTGCTCATGAGAGCCCCTCCAGCATGATCCGCTCGGTCGCCGTCAGGTACTGCCCGGCCGCCCGCCGGGCGGCGGCCTCGTCGCCGCACGCCACCGCTTCGACCACCGGCTCCAGGCGCCCGCGAGCGACCCCGGCGTCCGTGAACGGGCCCCTGAGTGCGGCACGCACCGGCAGATAGGCGTTGAAGAGGGTGTTGGTCAGCAGGACGTAGACGCGGTTGCCGGTGGCGCGGGCCAGGGCCCGGTGGACCTCGATGTCCGCGAGCTGTACGGCATCGGCGTCCGCCGCGTCCCCCACGGCTGCCAGGAGGGCGCGCAGCTCGGCCCGCTGCCGGTCGGTCGCCCGCGTCGCGGCCCGCTCGGCGATCAACGCGCCGATGCTGCGCCGTACTTCGAAGACCTCGCCGATCCAGTCGGGGCTGTGCCGTACGAGCATGGGCAGCAGGTCGGCCCCGCCCAGGCGCAGGTAGTCCCGCACACGGGTGCCGACGCCGTGCCGGGTCTCCAGCAGTCCGGCCTGCATCAGGCGGCCGAAGGCGTGCTTGAGGGTGGTGCGGGTGACGCCGTAGCCGTCGGCGAGCGTGCGCTCGGGCGGCAGGTAACTGCCCGCCGGGTGGCGCCCGGTGAGGATGTCCTCACGCAGTCGGTTCTCCAGAACATCGACGATGGTCTCGCGGGGCAGTGCCTCCACGCCGTCCTCCCGAGTGGCTCAGTGGATGAGCCACTCAACCAATAGGCGCTCGTGGAGTCAATGGTCCAGCCGCGACGAATGGGAGTTCATCCGAACTCCGTCAAGACGCGGCAGCTGACGCTCAGTTGCCGTCGTGCACGGTGGTGAGGCCGTTGAACACTCCGACGTAGGCCGTACCGTCGGGGCCGAGAGTGATCGGGGCCCAGTTGTTGTCGTAGTCGATGCCGGTGCCCACCAGTTGCTTGAAGCGGGTTTCACCCGTGCGGAAGTCGACGGCGGTCAGGTACCAGGCGTCGATGCCCAGCGGGTTCGGGTCCTTCGTGTACAGGTACAGCAGGCCGTTGGCGGTGGACAGCTTCGGCACGGTGGAGGGTGAGCGTTCGCCGCTCTCCCACACGGTGTCGCAGCCGCTGCCGTCCTTGCGGACGTCGATGCGGGTGACTCCGCCGATGACGCTGCGTCCGAAGGTGAGCGAACTGATGTTCTCGTAGCCGTAGTTGTTCTCGACCACGAGGCTGTTGCCCCAGCTGATCAACGAGTTGTCCGTGGTGGAGGCTCCGGAGCCGAAGACGGGGATCTCGCAGACCAGGCGGCGGTCGTCCGGGACGGCGGCGTCCCGACGGTAGACCAGGACGTGCATGCGGTCGTCGGCGTTGTCGGTGATGGCGACGTACTTTCCGCCCTCGCCGAAGATGTCCGGTGTGGTGCCGGATCCCTGGTTGACGGAGCCGGGTTTGGTGCCGGTTCCGCGGTCGTAGGTCTGCCGCCAGACCACCTCGGGTGTGCCGTCGGCCGTGGCACGGAAGTCGTACAGAGCGTGGTCGGAGACGATGGCGACGCCGTCCTCGGAGACGGAGAAGGAGTTCTGGATCTCCTCGCCGGCGAGCCGGACGGACCGGATGGTGCCGGAGGCGGGGTCGACGGTCCCGACACGGCCCTGCCGGGTGACCCACCAGATGCGGCCGGCCCAATCGGGCATGACGGACGTGACCGGGTCGCATTCGCCGCTGGGGTGCAGGTTGGTCCAGGTGACGCAGTCGTGGGGTACGTGACTGCCGAGGTCCCAGTCGTCGGTGACGCTGAAACTCCAGGTTCCGTCAGGGGCCTGGCGGTGCGCCAGGCGCAGGAGGTGCTGGCGGGAGTCTGCGAGCACCAGCCGGTCCTGGTCGTCGAGGTAGGAGTAGGCGCCGCCGGACGTGTCCTTGAAGATCCGGGAGAAGTCGAGACGGGTGATCGCCTCGACGGTGGACGGCCGTTGCGGCAGCTTGTACTCGGCCAGGGTGGCAAGAGTGTGCGGGTCGAGCAGCTTGACCAGGAAACCAGTGAACGTCCCGCAGACAGTGACGATCCGGCCCTCACGGTCGAAGGTGACGTTGGCGCACTCGCCACCGAGCAGCGCCATGCGTTCGCTGCCGACCTGGGGTTGCCTGCCGAGCGGGCCGTTCCACGGGTAGGTGGCGCTGCCCCAGGCATCGGCGTGCATGCCGCTGCGTCCGTTGGCCGCGAGAAACGGGTGCTGCGGGGGCTGCTTGCCGGACAGGGGCCGGGCGATGGTGGGGGCGCCGTCGTAGGCGTCGACCAGCCGGTGGCCCGGCGCCTTGGGTATCGGCTCGGCCTGGGCGGGGGCGGGCCCGGCGACGGCTGTGGCTGCCGCCATGGTGAGGGCGACGGCCAGGGCACGGCTGAGTCTCCTGCGGGACATGCGACTCCTCGGGTGCGTACGACAGTGGTCGCGCCGACGGCGACCATAGGAGCGCCGTGTCGAGGAGTCCACAGAAAGATGAGGATTGTTCATGATCCTGCAATGACCTGGGCAGGGGCGTGTTGTCGTGCGTGCGGAGCCGCCCAGTGCGACCGCGGCGGCCTGCTCCGTAAATGACTGGCCCTCGGCCTGACTCGGCGGGATGATCCCCGGTGGCAGCTGTGCGACCGCCGCCCTGGCACAAGGGGGGCCGCGTACTGGTGCTTTCTCCTGCCCGGGAAGGGACTGTGATGACCACTGCCGCGTCCGAGCCGACCGGTTCCGAGCCGGAGCCCGAGGTGCGCACTGCAGCAGGGGTGCTGCGCGGCAGCGCGGACGAGGGCGTGGCGGTCTTCCGCGGCATCCCCTTCGCCGAGTCGCCGGTGGACCAGCTCCGATTCGCCGCACCACAGCCGGTGACGGGCTGGGACGGCGTACGCAGGGCCGTGTCGTACGGCCCGCCGCCTCCGCAGGCAGGGCACTTCGGCATGGACGCGCTGGCACGGGAGTCGGTGGGCACCGACTGGCTGACGGTCAACGTCTGGTCGCCCGAACCGTGCCGGGGGGCGGGGCTGCCGGTGATGGCGTGGATCCCCGGCGGCGCCTACAGCATCGGCATGTCCAGCCTCCCGGAGTACGACGGGGCCCGTCTCGCACGGGAGGGCGGTGTCGTCGTGGTGACGCTCAACTACCGCGTGGGCATGGAGGGGTTCGCGCACCTAGACGGAGCGCCCGCCAATCGGGGACTGCTCGATCAGGTGGCCGCGCTGGAGTGGGTGCGCGACAACATCGGGGCTTTCGGGGGCGACCCGGACCAGGTCACGGTCTTCGGCCAGTCGGCCGGCGCGGGGTCGGTCGCCGCGCTGCTGGCGATGCCGCGCGCGGCTGGGCTCTTCCGCCGGGCCATCGCGCAGAGCATGCCGGGGACGTTCTTCTCAGCGGCGCTCGCTGCCGACATCGCCGCCGCCTGCGCGGCCGAGCTGGGACTGCGGCCCACAGTGGCCGACCTGACCACCGTGGCCCCGGACCGGCTGCCGGCCGCCGGCGACGCGATCATGGCCAAGTGCGCCTCGTTCGCGGAGCGCTGGGGCCCCGTCGCACACCGGTCGATCCCGTTCTCGCCCGTCGTCGACGGTGATGTTCTGCCCGTCACTCCATGGCAGGCCCTGGCCGACGGAGCGGGCCGGGACATCGACCTCCTCGTCGGGCACACGCGTGACGAGCAGCGGCTGTTGACCGCGCTCGACGGCATGCTGGGGCAGGTGACGGAAGAGCGGGCCGAGACTGCTCTGGAGGTCTTCGCCCCCGGCCCGGACGGTGCACGCCGGTACCGAGACGGTTTCCCGGGCGCAGGCCCGGACGAGCTGTACGAACTGGTCAACTCTGACTGGCTGTTCCGCATGCCGAGCCTCCACCTCGCCACCGCGCAGATCACCGGCGGCGGACGTGCCCACCTGTACGAACTGGCCTGGTCCGCCCCGGGAATGGGCGGTGTCCTCGGCGCATGCCACGGCCTCGACGTACCTCTCGTGTTCGGCAACCTGGGCAGCGGTCAGCCTGCGGCGCTGATCGGGGAGGACCCCTCCCCCGCTGCGGAAGAGCTGTCCGCACGTATGCGCACCGCGTGGACCGCCTTCGCCGCGCAGGGTGACCCCGGCTGGGCCCCGTACGACGTCGAGCAACGCCTCACGCAGCTCTTCGACACGCGACCGACCGTCACCGCGTATCCGGAGGAGACCTCTCGCCTCATCTGGCGAGACCACTCCATTCCTGTGCTGCCGCTGTTGGACCGGTAGCAGCCCGGTCCCTCGACGGCTCCCCCGAAGCGTCGACTGGTCGGCATCACCCCGAAGACGATAAAATCGCTCTTTTGTTCAGGTATTCACTCTCGCCGAGGGACCGAACCGCCAGGCAAGAGGGCTGTGACGCCGTCATGAGGAATTCTCAAGTGTGTACCGCCCGTCGCATGGATCTGCTGGCGCCGTGCGCAGCCCTGCTGATCGTGGGATGCGTCCTTCCCGGAGAGGCGAGCCGCACCACGTTGTCCGCCGCGTCGGCCACACCGGCGGTGACAGCACACGCCCCTGCCCCCTCTCCGACGGCGCTGAATCCCGTCGATCCCGCCGCCTTCCGGGCCACCGTCGAGCGTGCGGCCAAGAAGCTCATGGTTCCCGGCGCGGTGGTGCTGCTCCGCACCCCGCAGGGGACCTTCCGGGCGGCCGTCGGTACCACCGAGCTGGGTACGGCCACACGGCCCACCACGAGTGACCACTTCCGGATCGCCTCCAACACCAAGACGATGACCTCGGCGCTGGTCCTCCTCCTTGCCCAGGACGGCAGGCTCCGGCTGAGCGACCCGGTGTCCGACTACGTCCCCGGGGTGCCGGGCGGCGCCCACATCACCATCGCCGACCTGCTGAAGATGCGCAGCGGGCTGTACAACTACACCAGCGCGCCCGAGCTCTCGGCAGCCCTGGACGCCGATCCGGGCAGGGCTGTGACGCCGCAGGAGATGCTGGACATCGCGTTCCGGCGCCCGCCGAACTTCGCGCCCGACGCGTCGTACGAGTACAGCAACACCAACTACGCGCTGCTGGGCCTCGTCGCCGAGAAGGCGGGGGGCCGGCCGCTGGCCCAGCAGTTCCGGGACCGGCTGTTCGCCCCGCTCGGCCTGGTGGGGACCTCACTGCCCGGCTCGGACGATCTGTCCCTGCCTGTTCCCTGTGCACATGGCTACATGTACGGCGGAACCGCCTATGCGTTGGTCGACCGGCCCTACCCCGCCGACCTGCAGGCGGCGGCCCGGTCAGGGAAGCTCGAGCCGCTGGACTACACCCACCAGAACCCCTCGTACGCCACCGCCGCCGGAGGCGTCATCTCGACCTCGGACGACCTGGCCACCTGGATCCGGGCTCTGGTGACGGGCAAGGTCCTGGGGCCCGCGTTCCAGCAGCAGTGGCTCCACAGCCCGCAAGCCGAAGACCCGGCCGCGCCCGACGGGCAGAAGTACGGGTACGGCATCAGCCACCAGCGCTTCGGCCCCCACGCCTCGATGTACTACCACGGCGGTGAGCTCCCCGGCTTCAACTCCTTCATCGGCTACGACCCGGACAACAAGGTCACGCTCGTGATCTGGACGAACCTGACCCTGTCGCCCGAGGGCCGGACCACTGCCCAGGCCCTGCTGCCCACCGTCCTCGACCAGATCTACGCCGGCCTCTCCCTCCCCACCCGTGCCGCGGCACCGCCGGCCGTCACCCGCCCGGAGCGCGCCTCCTCCACCGGTCCGCACCAGGCGGTGTCACCACGCCACGGCGTCGAACAGAGCCGCCGTGTCCGGTTCCCGGCTGTGGTTCAGGGTCTGCTCGGCCCAGATCACCTTGCCTTGGGCCGCATAGCGGGTGCCCCAGCGGTCCGCGAACTGGGAGACGAGGAACAGGCCGCGGCCCCCCTCGTCGGTGGTGGCCGCGCGCCGTATCCGGGGTGAGGTGTTGCTGCCGTCCGACACCTCGCAGACCAGGGTGCTTCCCAGCAGGATCCTGACCCGCACGGGCGGAGCGCCGTACCGGATCGCGTTGGTGAGCAGCTCGCTGAGGATCAGTTCCGTGGTGAACGCCGACTCCTGCAGCCCCCAGTCGTCCAGGCGGCGGCTGACATCCGTGCGCACCCGGGACACGGCCTGCACATCGGAGGGCACGTCCCAGGTCGCCACCTGGGAAGGGTCGAGCAGCCGGGTCCGGGCTACGAGCAGCGCCACGTCGTCACCGGGTGTCTCGGGCAGCAGCGTCTCCATGAGAGCGCGGCAGGTCTCCTCCGGTGTCTGGTCCGCGTGGGCGACGGTCGAGCGGAGCAGGTCCAGGCCCTCGTCGATGTCCCGGCTGCGGTTCTCGATCAGGCCGTCGGTGAACAGGACGAGGCGGCTGCCCTCCGACAGGGCCAGCTCGCCGGCCTCGAAGGGGTGCCCACCCACCCCCAGGGGCGGCGACAGGGGGACGTCGGGCATGGTCACCGTGCCGTGTTCGTCGACCACGGCCGGTGCGAGGTGGCCGGCCCGGGCGACGGTGCAGCGCCCGCCGACCGGGTCGTAGATGGCGTAGAGGCAGGTGGCGCCGGTGAGGGGCGCACGGTCGTCGTCCGCGTTCGCCGTCTGCGTGTCCAGGCGGGTCACCATCTCGTCGAGACGGGTCAGCAGCTCGTCCGGGGCCAGGTCCAGGGAGGAGAAGTTCAGCACGGCGGTCCGCAGCCGTGCCATGGTCACCGCGGCGTGCAGCCCGTGCCCGACGACGTCGCCGACGGTCAGGGCCACCCGGAAACCGGGCAGGGGGATGACGTCGAACCAGTCGCCGCCGACGCCGGACCGGGCCGGCAGGTAGCGCGAGGCGATCTCCAGTGCGTCCTGGTCCGGCAGGTCCAGGGGCAGCAGGCTGCGCTGCAGGGTCACGGCCATGGCGTGCTCGCGGGAGTACCGGCGTGCGTTGTCGATCGCGACGGCCGCCCGGGCGACCAGTTCCTCGGCGACGGCGACGTCCTCCTCCTCGAACCGGGCGGAGTCGGCGCCGCGCCAGAAGTTGACCATGCCGAGGACGATCCCCCGGGCCCGCAGAGGGACCGTGACCAGTGAGTGGATGCCGTACTCCAGGGCCTGTCGTGCTCCTTCCGGGTCCTGGGCCCGCCAGTCCTGGGCAGTGTGCAGGTCCGGCACCAGGACGGCCTTGCCGCGTTGCAGCGCCGCCACCATCGGTGTGTCCGCCACCACGAACTGGATCAGGTCTCCCACCGGCTGCAACGGATGCCCGGCGCGTGATTCGCTCAGCGCGGTGCGCCGCATGCGCAGTACGGCGCCGGTGGGTTCCTCGCCACGCAGCACGGAGTCGAGGAGTTCCACGGTGACGAAGTCGGCCATGCGCGGGACCGCGACCTCCGAGAGCTCCTCGGCCGTACGCCGTACGTCGAGCGTGGTGCCGATCCGCGTGCCGGCCTCGTACAGGAACGACAGCCGGCCCCGTGCCACCTCGGCCTGGCCGGACAGGGCTCTCAGCTCCGTGGTGTCCCGGAAGGTGGCCACCAGGCCCTGCGCGCCGTCGTACGGTGCGATGTGCCGTGTGTTCACCGCCAGCAGCCGGTCCCCGGCCGGCATCACCTCGTCGGAGACGGCCTCGCCCGACGCCAGCAACCGTCTCAGGCCGGACCCCAGCCCCAGCTCCGTCACATGCCGCTGGTCGGCGTCCTCGGGCAGGTCCAGCAGCCGGTGCGCCTCGTCGTTGGCGAGCAGCAGTCGCCCGTCGCCGCCGACGATCAGGACTCCCTCACGCACCGCGTGCAGCACGGCGTCGTGGTGCTCGTACATCTGGGTCATCTCGGCGGGCCCTAGCCCGTGGGTCTGCCGCAGCAACCGCCTGCTCACGAGAGCCGCACCGCCGGTCGCGAGCACGAGTGCCCCCGCCGCCGCGCCGAGCAGTATCGGCAGCTGCTGGCTCAGCACGTGGCCCAGGGTCTCGTACCGGATCCCGGCGCTGACCATGCCGATCACACGTCTGCTCGCGTCCGTCACGGGAACGACCGCGCGCACGGCGTCGGTCGGCCGGCCGTGGAACGTCTCCGTGAACGTCTCCCCCGCGGCGGCTCGGCCGACACCCTGTGCCTTCGTGCCGATCAGGGCGGGGTCGGGGTCGGTGAGCCGGACCCCGTGCTTGTCCAGGACGGTGATGAAGTCGACGCCGGATCCCAGCATCGCCCGCTCCACCGGCGCCTGCAGCCGTGCCGTCGGATCCGGTGACCGCAGCGCGAGTACCGTGCCGGGTGCGTGCGCGAACGCCTCCGCCGCGGCCAGTGAACGGCCCTTGGCGCTGCGCTCGGCGTCGTACCGCCCCTGCACCACCAGTGCGGCCGCCGCCACCGCGACCAGCAGCAGCATGATGAGGGCCTGCAGCAGGAAGACCTGCGCGGCGAGCGTGCGGACACTCAGGGACGGCCAGAGGCGGCGTCCCTGAGACGGCCAGGGGCCGGTACGACCACGGCGGGTACGGCGGGGCGGATCGGACGGCCGCCCGGGGCCGGGCGGCGGCACCGCTCTCCTCCATGGCCGGCGGGAGCGTCCGCTCATGCCCCTTTTCTAACACTGCGGCAGCATCCGCTCTACGTGGACCGCTCCTCGCCCGGTGGGGTCCGGCAGCGTATGGCGAGAGCCGCGATGTCGTCGTCGAGCCGTCCGCCGCTGTAGTGGAGCAGGTCCCGGTGCAGCCGGTCCAGCAGCTCGCGGGGCGGCGCCGGGCCGAGCTGCCGCATCCACTCCGGCAGGGGGAAGAACGCGCCGTCGCGGTTCCGGGTCTCCGTTACGCCGTCCGTGTAGAGAAGCAACTGGTCGCCGTCGCAGAAGGTGACGGTGTCAACGATGTAGTGGTCGCCGAGGAGCGTCGCGAGGTTGAGAGGCGGCGAGGGCATGCTGGACTCGAGGACGCGGATCTCCCCGTTCTGCACGAGCAGGGGTGGCGGGTGCCCACAGTTGAGAATTCTGACCTGCCCACCGCCGTACGGGATCTCGGCGATCAGTGCGGTGGCGAAGTGCTCGGGCTGGTCCGGGGCGGGGGTAGCAAGGCTGTGCCGGGCTATGCTCGCTTCCAGGCGACGGATGATGCTCCTCAGGTCGGGTTGGTCGTACGCGTTCTCCCTGAAACAGTTGATCACCGCCGAGGCCGCTCCCACCGCCTTGAGTCCCTTGCCGCGCACGTCACCGATGAGGAGCCGGACCCCGTACGGGGTGTCGGCCGCCTCGTAGAAGTCGCCACCGATCCGGGCCTGCTCCTGGGCCGCCAGATACAGCGACTCGATCTCGACGTTCTGGATGCGGCGCGGCAGCGGGCGGAGCAGTACTTTCTGGGCTGCGTCCGCGACCAGCCGGACCTGGAAGAGCATCTCCTCGCGCTCGAGGCGTAGATGGCTGGCGTATGCGGCCGCCAGGGTGACCGCGACGATCGCGGCACCCGTGTACGGCGTTCCCAGGTCGGAGTAGACGAGACTGAGTCCGATCATGACCAGCAGGCAGAACGCCCCCAGCAGGATCGTCGGCACGACGGCCCACAACGCGGCCGCGAGGGCGGGTGCTGCGGGCAGGAGGCGGCTGAAGGCGATCTCCCTCGGTGTGGCGAAGGCCAGGCCGCTGATGAGAAGGGTCAGGATCACCGGTGACAGCATCACCGGGTCCCGTCGGCCACCGACTGGAGGGCGACGCTGGTGCCGTCCCGACCTGATCACAAAATGCATCTTATCGGGATGATGCAGACAGCACGCCATGGAAGGCCACACACCCACGGTCGGTGATCAGCCGCTCGAAGCGGCAAAAGGCCGGCTGCGGGCACGCACGGGGGAAAACCCCCGGAGGTCAGGCGGGGCAGCCCTCGTGTCCACTGGGTGGCTGGCAGGCTTCTTCGGGCGGTGGACCGTCCCCAGAATTTTCGGCATGACGATTTCCCCTGATGCCTCCGTGGCGCCCCGGGCCTCCGACGCGTGTGCGGACACGCCCGCCCCCGGTGCCGGCAGCGACTTCGCGAGACTGTCCCAGCGCATGAGCGAAGCCGGCCTGCTGAAGCGGCGCCCCGGTTACTACACGGTACGGCTCGGACTCGTGGTCGGGCTCTTCGCCGCGGGCTGGGGGACCTTCTTCGCGCTGGGCGACACCTGGTGGCAACTGGCCGTGGCCGCCTTTCTGGCCGTGATGTTCGGGCAGGTCGCCCTGGTGGCGCACGACCTGGCCCACCGGCAGGTCTTCCGGCGGCGTCGGCACAGCGAGATCTGGGGACGACTGTTCGGCAACCTCGGCATAGGTATGAGCTACGGCTGGTGGATGAACAAGCACACCCGCCACCACGCCAATCCCAATCATGAGGAGCTGGACCCCGACGTCGCCCCGGACATCCTGGTGTGGTCCACCGAGCAAGCCCGCGCCAGCAGTGGCGTGGCCCGTCTCCTCGGTGGTCACCAGGCACTGCTGTTCTTCCCGCTGCTGACCCTGGAGGGCTTCAATCTGCACGTCGCGAGCCTGCGGGCGCTGCGCTCGCCCTCCATGAGGAACCGGCTGCTCGAAGCCGCTCTGTTGCTGCTGCACATCGCGGCTCTGCTCACCGCCCTGTTCCTGGTGCTCTCGCCCGGGAGGGCGGTGGCGTTCCTCGCCGTGAACCAGTGCCTGTTCGGCGTCTACCTGGGCTGCACCTTCGCCCCCAATCACAAGGGCATGCCCACGATCACCGGTGCACAGCGGCTCGACTTCCTGCGCCGCCAGGTGCTGACGTCGCGCAACGTGCGCGGCGGTTGGTTCACGGATGTGATGCTGGGTGGGCTCAACTACCAGATCGAGCACCATCTGTTCCCGAGCATGCCCACGGTCCACCTGCGCCGGGCCCAGGTGATCGTGCGGGAGTACTGCACCGAGATCGGGGTGCCGTACCACGAGACGGGGCTGATCCAGTCCTATCGCGAGGCCCTGGCACACATGCATCGGGTGGGAGAGCCGATCCGGCAGCAGCGCAGGGCGTGATCGCGCCGGGCTCGGCACCCCCGGTCATGAACCCGGGGGTGCCGAGCCGATCGGGTCGGCCCGACCGACGACTTACGACTCAGTGGGCGTGGTGGCCCCGGGTGAACGGCGCGAAGGTGTGGCTGAACTGCCAGGTGTCCTGGGCGATTCCGGAGCAGGAGTTGGCGCCGGCGGTGCCGACACAGCCGCCGTTGTCGCGCTGAAGGGCCCAGAAGGAGAGGGTGTCGATCCCCTTGGCCTCGGCCCACTTCTCGACCGTCGCCGCGTTCTGCGTGGTGAAGGCCTCCTCGGGGCCGTAGTCGTCGATGCCGGGCATCTCGGTGACGCCGACCATGCCCCACAGCTTCGCCGGGCTCTTCTTCGGGTGGAGGGCGGCCAGTTGGTCGTGCAGGCCGGCGGCGGCGCTCTCCGTGTCGGCCGCCATGTCGTGGGCGGCGCCGTCGTAGTAGTCGAACGTCATGATGTTCACGACGTCCACCCGGGCGTGATTGTCGACGGCGTTCTGCAGCAGGGCCACGCCGCTGGGCGCGAGGCCGGTCTCCGTCGTCGGCAGGGTGTAGGAGAACTGCAGTCTGTGGCCGGTGCGTTCGGCCCAGCGCTCGGCCTTGGCGACGGCCTTGTTGCGGCGGTCGATGCCGGCGGTGTTGGTGATGGAGTCGGCCTCCACGTCGAGGTCGATGCGCGTGATGCCGTAGGTCTTGACGAGGCTCTCGTACACCGCGGCGACGGCGTCGACGCTGGTGCAGCTGTCGGCGAGTTCGGTGCCGGTGGTGTCGGCGCCGTAGCCACCGAAGGAGGGGATGACGTTGCCGCCGCGGGCCTGGATCGCGGCGATGTCGCTGCCGAAGGCCGACGGGGAGATCGGCTGGGTCGTGTCGCCGTTCCAGTACGTCGCGCACGAGCCCGCGGTGGGCGTCTGGAGGAAGGCCATCGTGAGGTACTTGTTGCCCGACTCCGCGGCGAGCACCGCCGGACTCTCACCGGTCCACGCCTCGAAGTAGGGGGCCGACACGTGTGCGGGCATGGGCCCGGCGCGGTGCGGGGACAGTTGCGACGAGGCGTGTGCGCCGCCTCCCCCGAGAGCAACCAGCGTGGCCGACAAGGCAGTTACGGTCACGCTGGACAGCAGCGCGTGGACAGGACCGGTTCGTCGCATTGACGCTCCCATGGCGAAATGAGCAGGCGGGACAGCGGGAAGACCGCGCGGACAGAGGTGGGTGAGGTCGAACCGGGTCCATAGTTGGACTAGACCAATTAACTGTCAAGGTTCTTTACAATTAACTGACCAAGTCGGGGCGGGTCAACAGCGGGTGAGTGTCCGGCCGTTCGCCGGTTCGCCGATGCGCGCGCGGCGCCGCGAGCACCGTCAGATGCGGGACGGAGCAGAGGGAGCGGTCAGTCCGCTGCTCCCAGGCCGACCTTGTCGCATGCGCGGCGGAGCGCCCGAGTGCAGAGCTGCTCGATGGTGTAGACACGGTCCTTGAGCAGCGTTCGCCGGATGTCGGCCGCTGTCACTGCCCTGGGCGTGAGCAGGACGGTCGGGATGTGCTCGGTGGTGGGGCTGTCGATCGTCGTCGTGGCGATGTCGCGCACACTCTCGCCGCGCCCGAGGGCGACGGCCATGGCGGTTGCCGTGGCGGCTTCGACCGCGAAGGGCTTGTAGACCGTCATCAGCTGTTCGCCCTTGATGATGCGGTGTACGGCGTCGAGGTCGGCGTCCTGGCCGGTGACGGGAGGAAGTTTCCGCAGCTGGGCGCTCTTGAGCGCGGAGATGACACCGGCCGCAATGGAGTCGTTGGCCGCCAGGACGCCGTCGATCCGATGCGGGCCCAGGGCGGCTATGGCGGCGGACATGTTGGCGTGGGCGGTGTCCGTGCTCCAGCCCGGGGTGTCGTACGACCGGCGGATGTTCACCCTGCCGGTGAGGACGGACAGCGCCCCCTTCCTGAACCATGCCGCGTTCGGGTTGGTCGGATCGCCGTTCATCATGACGACGTTGCCGCCGTTCGCCCTGTGGCCCATGGCCCTGAGGAGCGCCTCGGCCTGGAGCTTGCCGACCTGCGCACCGTCGAAACTGACGTAGCCCGAGATCGGCCCCTCGGCGAGCCGGTCGTAGGCGACGACCGGGACGCCTGCCGCGTGCGCCTGCTGGATCGAGGAGCGGAGCGCCTTGGGGTCCGTGGCGTCGATGATCAGGACCCTGACCCCCTTCGTGACCATGGAGGTCATCTGTTGCTGCTGTCTCGTCACGTCGTTGTCCGCGTTGGCGTATTCCAGGCGGCACCGGGAACACAGATCATCCAGCCGCTGCTCGATCAGCGGCTTGTCGAAGTGCTCCCAGCGGGGCAGCGTCCGGCTGGGCAGCAGCAGCCCGACGGTGAAACTGTCCGCGCCCGTCCTGCCGTCGCCCGCGCAGGCGGCCGCGGGCATCGCCAGGAACCCCGCGACGAGCATCGCCACGACGTGCCGGGTACGGGCTCTCATGGCAGATCCTCCTGGTCCGCCCAGAGCCCCGGACCCGGGCGATCCGGATCGGGTGGCGGTACGACGATCTCGCTCCACACCTGCTTGCCGCTGGCCACCGGCATGGAACCGAAGGACTCCGACATCGCCTCCACCAGCATCAGGCCCCGGCCACCGGTGGACTCCCAGTCCACGATCACCGGTTTGGCGGGCGCACGCGGGGAGGAGTCGCTCACGCAGACCCGCACCCGGTCCCCGCGGAGCGTCAGGTCGACATGGACCGGCCCCTGGGTGTGCACCAGGGCGTTGGTGACGAGTTCGGAGACGACCAGCAGCACCGCGTCGGCGACTTGCTCGATGCGCCAGCGGCGCAGCGTGCGCGCGGTGAAGCGGCGGGCGTGCATGACGGCGTCCGGCAGCCGCCACACCGCCCAACCGGCCCGTATCGGCCGGGTCTTCATGCCGTCGTAGCGCAGCAGCAACAGCGCCACGTCGTCCTCACGACGGCCGGCGTCACCGAGCAGTTCGTCGGCCACCTGGCCCGGGTCCGACGGATCCGCGGCGGCCAGGGCGGCGCGCGTGCGCTGCATGCCCTCGTCCAGGGGCAGGTCGGCGGCCTCGACCAGACCGTCGGTGACCAGGGCGAGCAGGGAGCCGGGGGCCAGTGCGACCGATGTCATGGGGAACTCCGCCTCCGCGGAGATGCCCAGCGGCAGCGAGCCCTCGACCTGCACCTCCTCGGTGCTGCCGTCGGGATGCCGTACCAGCGGTGCGAGATGTCCGGCGCGGACGAACAGGGTGTTGCCCTGCTCCATGTCCAGTTCGGCGTAGCAGCAGGTGGCGAACAGGTCGGTCTCCATGCCGACGAGGAGTCGGTTGGCGTGGGAGACGACCACGTCGGGTGGGTGGCCCTCCACCGCGTACGCCCTGACCGCGGTGCGCATCTGGCCCATGATCGTCGCCGCGCCGGCGCTGTGTCCCTGCACGTCCCCGATGACCAGTGCCACCCGGTCCTCGGAGAGGGCGATGACGTCGTACCAGTCGCCGCCCACCTGCAACCCGCGCCGGGCCGGCAGATAGCGGGCGACGGCCGTCCCGCCGGACAGTTCGGGCAGGCGCCGGGGCAGCAGGCTGCGCTGCAGCATCGTGGCGAGTTCCTGCTCGGCGTCGTGCGCGTGGGCACGTTTGAGCGCCTGACCGACCAGCGCCGCGGTCGCCGTCAGCAGGGAGCGCTCCTCGGGGGCGAACTCGTGCGGCCGGTCCCAGCCGATCAGGCACAGGCCGGCGGGGCGGCCCTTGGCGGGCAGCGGCAGGACGGCGAGACCTCCGGGGCCGATGCCGCTGAGTCCGGGTTCGAGGGCTGTGCCCGCGGGCCACAGGTCCATGCGCCCGTCCCGCAGGGCCAGCCGCAGGGTGGGCAGGGCGCTGACCGGTGCGTCGGGCCACTGCGAGCGCCACTCGGAGCGCCACGCCTCGGGCCAGGCGGCGGGCTCCGGCGGGTCGAGGACGGTGACCATGAGCCGGTCGTCCAGCAGCTCGGCGAGCGCGACCCGGTCGGCGCCGAGCGGCTCCCGGAGCGCGGTGACCACCACCTGGCTGACGTCGGCGACCGTGGCGGCGTCGTCCAGTGCGGCGGTCAGCCACTGGATCCTGGAGACGTCGTCCGTGCTCCTGGGCAGGACCGAGGTCGCCGTCACCATGCCCACCACCTGGTCGGGCCGGTCGTCGGCGCCGGCGATCACCCGGCAGCTCAGGCTCAGCCAGCGCATCTCGCCGGTGGGACGGCGGACCCGGAACTCCAGCAGCCGGCCGCCGAGCGCATGGGCGGACGGCTCCAGGACCGACATCAGTGCATGCATGTCCTCCGGCAGGGTGTGCGCGAGCAGGGTGTCCGCCTTGCCGTCGAACTCGTCCGGCGTGATACCGACCAGTTCGAGGAGGGTCTCGTCCGCCTCGACCAGGCCGGTGTCCGGCACCAGGGCGAACGAGCCCACGCGCAGCCGCCGCAGTGCGGGCCCCAGCGGCGGCGACGGCGTGGTGCCGCCGGCCGCCGACTGGAGCAGGCCGGCGATCGCGTCGGCGTATCCCTCCAGGAAGCGCTGCTGCTCGGGCTCGAAGCCATCCGCGCACGTGCCCACGACGACGAGGCAGCCAAGCCGCCGGCCCTCCGCGCGCAGCGGCAGTGCGCCCAGCGACGTCTGTGCGCGCGGGGGCGTCGGGCCGCCCTCGGAGAAGGAGGCGAGTGCCGTGGGATTCAGCCACAGAGGACGGTCGGTGCGGAAGGCCTGGGCCGCGGGTGAGCCACCGGACAGGCTCAGGCGCTCGGGCAGCCCGCACTCGGCAGCGGCGCGACCGGTGGTCTCCACCAGTCGCAGCTCGTCCGTACCGGCACCGAGCACGTAGACCGCTGCCAACGCCGCTCCGGCGAACGTCAGTACGCGCACACTCGCGGCACCCTCGGGCACCGGCGGCGGGCCGGTACCGGCCGGGTCGGCGTCGGATGCCCGCAGCTGTGCGACACCGGCCCGGGCGCTGCCGTCATGAGGCATGTCCGCACCCACCTCCCGTCCAGGCCGAGGTGCCGACAGGGTGTGATGAGGGCCTTACACCAGAATCGCATATGCGGACCGACCGGACAGGTTGACGCTGTGGTGGCCGGGTTCGCAGATCACTGCGGCCGGTGTCACACTGACGACGTGGTCGTCCTCCGGGCCAGCCCGTTCAGAGAGGTCTGTCCGATGAAGACCTTCATGGGGAACGCGGCCATGGCGATGGCCGTTGTCTCGGCGATGGTCGCCGTCGCGGCCTGCGGGACGGAGGCCGGGAACGCCTCCGCCGGGGGGAACTCGCCGAAGATCGGTGTGCTGCTGCCGGACGCCACCACGGCCCGCTGGGAGACCCAGGACAGGCCCCTGCTCGAGAAGACGATCAAGGACCTGTGTCACGACTGCGTGATCGAGCACGCCAACGCCAAGAACGACGTGGCCATCCAGCAGGAACAGATGGACTCGATGATCACCGAGGGGGTCGACGCCATCCTGCTCGTGCCCGTGGACGCCAGGTCGATGCGCCCCACGGTCCAGAAGGCGCATGAGGCGGGCATCCCGGTCATCGCCTACGACCGGCTCGCCGAGGGCCCGATATCCGGATACGTCTCCTTCGACGGGAAGGAGGTGGGCAGGCTCCAGGGCCGCGCGCTGTTGCAGGGCATGGGCGACAAGGTGCACGACGGCCAGATCGTCATGATGAACGGCGACCTCAGCGACCCCAACGCGGTGGCGTTCAAGGAGGGTGCTCTGTCCGTCCTCAGAGGGAAGGTGAAGATCGGCAAGTCGTACGACACGGTCCAGTGGCGGCCGGAGGCGGCCAACATGAACATGAACGGTGCCATCGCCGCACTCGGCGCCGAGAACATCCAGGGGGTCTACTCCGCCAACGACGGCCTCGCCGGCGGGATCATCTCCGCGCTCAAGGCGAACAAGGTCCGTCCCCTGCCCCCCGTCACCGGCCAGGACGCCGAACTTGCCGCCGTGCGGCGCATCGTCGGCGGTGATCAGTACCAGACGGTCTACAAGCCGTTCACACCCGAGGCCTCCTCCGCCGCCGCCATGGCCGTGGCCGCGGCCCGCGGTGAGAGCCTCGACGGGGTCGCCACGACCAAGGTGAGGACTCGCAGCGGGACAGAGGTGCCTGCCGTCATGCTCGCCCCGGTGTCCGTGACCGCCTCCAACATCAAGCGCACCCTGGTGAAGGACGGCGTGTACTCGGTCCGGCAGATCTGCACCCCCCGGCTCGCGGCCGCCTGCGAAAAGGCCGGGCTGACCTGACAACGCGGTCCCCCGACCGCGGCCGTGCCCCGGGAAGGAGATGGTTCTCGTGCCGGCTCCCCCGTTGCTGGCGCTGCACGGCGTGTGCAAGCGCTTCGGTGTCGTCGATGTGCTGACGGACATCGAACTGGAGATCCACGCCGGCCAGGTTCTCGCTCTGATGGGCGACAACGGGGCCGGCAAGTCCACTCTGGTCAAAGTGATCTCCGGCGTCACTCCCGCGGACACGGGCACCATCGAGTGGGAGGGCCGCCCCGTCCACATCAAGCGTCCCCAAGACGCCCGCGCCCTCGGTATCGCCACCGTGTACCAGGACCTGGCACTGTGCGGAAACCTGGACGTCGTCGGCAATCTCTTCCTCGGCCGGGAGATCCGCAGGTTCGGGTTCCTCGACGAGGTGGAGATGGAACGCCGCAGCAGACGCCTGCTGGAACGGCTGACCCGGGGCATCCCCGATCTGCGCGGCCCCGTCGTCTCCCTGTCCAGCGGCCAGCGGCAGACCGTCGCCATTGCGCGCTCCCTCCTCGGTGAGCCGCGGGTCCTGCTCCTGGACGAACCGACCGCGGCACTGGGAATCGAGCAGACCGCCGAGGTCCTGGACCTCATCGACCGGCTGCGCGACCGCGGTCTGGGCGTGCTGCTCATCAGCCACAACCTGGGGGACGTCAAAGCCCTCGCGGACCGGGCCGCCGTGCTGCGGCTGGGCCGCAACAACGGGTTCTACGACGTGAACACCGCGTCTCAGGAACAGATCATCTCCTCCATCACCGGTGCCACGGAGAACGTGCCCCGTCGGATGGCTCACCAGGAGTCGGGGTGGTGAAAGGGATGCACGACATGGCGGACCACACGCGAACCGAATCCTCCGCACCCACCGCCGAGGCCCCCCGGCCGCACCCCATGCGGGCGGTCACCCGGGCCCTGGAGCGCGGGACCGCCGTCTTCCGCCACAAGCTGCGCGCCGGCGAACTGGGCTCGCTCCCCGTCATCCTCGTCCTCGCCGTGGTCTGGATCATCTTCCAGTCCCTCAACCAGAACTTCCTCTCCCCCCGGAACCTGTCCAATCTCAGCGTGGACATCGTGGGTACGGGTCTGATCGCGGTCGGCATCGTCTTCGTGCTGCTCCTCGGTGAACTCGATCTGTCGGTCGGCTCGATCAGCGGCCTCGCGGCAGCGGTCTTCGCCGTCCTGAACGTGAACCAGGGCGTGCCGGAATGGCTGGCGCTCATCATCGCGCTGCTCTCCGGGACCCTGGCGGGAACCATCCAGGGCTTCTCCTTCGCCAAGATCCGGGTCCCGGCGTTCGTCGTCACTCTCGCCGGGCTGCTGACCTGGAACGGCGTCATGCTCGCCGTCCTCGGGACGAGCGGCACCGTCAACCTCGACGAGAACGGACTCCTCGCCAAGCTGACCAGCTACTACTTCACCAACCCCGCCGCCGCCTACGGCCTGGCGGCCTTCGGCACGGGCATGGTCTTCCTCGGGTCCTACCTGGACCGACGGCGCCGCAAGGCGGTCGGCATGCCGTACCGCTCGCTCCGGGGCATCGCGGCACGTACGGCGGTCCTC
Source organism: Streptomyces sp. NPDC085866 (assembly GCF_044541035.1). Taxonomy (NCBI): domain Bacteria; kingdom Bacillati; phylum Actinomycetota; class Actinomycetes; order Kitasatosporales; family Streptomycetaceae; genus Streptomyces; species Streptomyces sp. NPDC085866. The sequence continues at coordinate 331,175 of NZ_JBITSQ010000009.1, read as the reverse complement.
GCGGTGATCACCTTCGCCGCCGCCTACGTGCTCAACCAGTTCCAGGGTCTGCCGCTCGCCCTCCTGATCTTCCTCGTGGTGGTGGCCGGGCTCGACATCCTGCTCCGGCGCACGCACTACGGACGGCAGGTCTACGCCCTGGGCGGCGGGGTCGAAGCGGCCCGTCGGGCCAGTCTCAGCGTGCTGCGGGTACAGACCGCGGTGCTCGCGATCTCCGGCACCATGGCCGCGCTGGGCGGCCTGTTCCTGGCCTCGCGCATCACCTCGGTGAGCCAGGGTTCAGGCTCGGGGGTACTGCTGCTCAACGCGATCGCGGCCGCCGTGATCGGCGGCACCAGCCTGTTCGGAGGACGCGGTACGACCTGGTCCGCGGTGCTCGGCATCCTGGTCATCCAGTCGATCGCCTCGGGCATGGCGCTCACGGACACCCCCACCGCCGTCCAGCTCGTGATCACGGGCGGGGTGCTGTTCGCCGCGGTGGTCATCGACTCGCTGTCGCGACGCTCGCAGGAGGCACACGGACGTGCTTGACGCGTGCGCCGGCGGACGGGCAGAGCCTTCGGTGGCGGACGGTCAGAGGACGGTTTCCTCCTCCGGGACGACGACCTGGTCGACCATGTGCTGGATCTTCTCGGTCGGCAGGGCGACCGCCAGGGCCCAGTAGTAGACGAGGAGGCTGAACACGGCGACGACGCCGATGTCCCACCACAGCGGGAACCAGGGGTGCTTGAGCGGCCCGAAGTCGCTGAGGTAGACGATGAGGCCCATGCCCACGAGGTAGACGGGCAGCCACTGTGCGGCGCGCAGGTCGAGCTGGGGCGTGATCGGGTTCATCTTGAACACGCGGTTGGCGATCAGGATGACGTAGCCGATGAGGATGGCGACGCCGAGCTTCCAGTCGGTGTCCCACCCGGACCACAGGATCAGCAGGTTGGCCACGACGAAGGCCAGCGGCGACATCCAGCTGCCGCCGGGCAGCCGGTAGGGGCGGTGGGCGTCCGGCAGGCGGTTGCGGAACACGCCGAAGGACAGCGGGGCACCGGCGTACATGAGCACGCTGGCGCTGGTGATCAGCCCGACCAGGGAGCGCCAACTCGGGAAGGGCAGGAAGCAGATGCAACCGATGACGAACGCGGAGATCAGGCCGACCCACGGGACCCCGCGCCGGTTGGTGGCCTCGAACACGGTGGGCACGTAGCCGTTGCGGCTGAGACCGTACGAGACCCGCGAGGAGCCGGTGATGTAGATCAGACCGGTACCGGCGGGCGACACCACGGCGTCCAGGTAGAGGACCGTCGCCAGCCAGCCGAGGCCGATGAGCGTGGCGACCTGGGCGAACGGTCCGCTCAGGGCCGTGAACGCGGAGGTGGCCCAGTTGCTGCCGATCTGGGACGCGGGCAGAGCGGCGAGGAAGGTCACCTGCAGGAGGATGTAGATGATGATGCCGAGGACGATGGATCCGATCACGGCGCGCGGGATGTCGCGCTTGGGGTTGGCGCTCTCGCCGGCGAGCTGGTCGGCCTGCTCGAAGCCGAGCAGCGCGAAGATGATGCCGCTGGTGGAGACGGCGGACAGGATGCCCTTGGCCCCGTAGGGGTTGAATCCGTCGGCCGCGGTGAAGTTGCTGGTGTGGAACTGGGCGACGGCCAGCACGAAGATCGTCAGCAGCGGCACGCCGACCTTCCACCACGTGGCCGCGCTGTTGGTGCGGGCCAGCAGACGGATGCTCAGGAAGTTGATGGCCGTGATGACCGCCATCAGACCGACCGCGACAGCGATGCCGGTCGGGGTCAGGACGTGCTCGCCGCCCTGGACCTTCTCCCAGCCGCTCGCCCAGGAGTAGTGCTGGGCGTACGTGATCATCGCCAGCACCTCGATGGGTGCCACGGTGGCCGCCTGCAGCCAGGAGAACCAGCCGAAGGAGGCCCCGGCGGCCCCGCCGAAGGCGTAGTGCGGGAAGCGGGCGGTGCCGCCGGAGACCGGATACATGCCACCGAGTTCGGCGTGCACCAGCGCCAGGATCAGGATGGCGAGGCCGCCGATGGCCCAGGAGATGATGGCCGCGGGCCCCGCTGCCGCCAGTGCCGTCTGAGCACCGAACAGCCACCCGGATCCGATGATCGACCCCTCCGAGGCCCAGATGAGCCCGACGAAGCCGATCTCGCGCCGCAGCCCCGGGCGGTGGGTTCCTGAGGCAGGTGCCCTTTCCGATGTGGCCATGCCCCACACCCCCTCAGTAGGTGATGCTCACCACCATCGTGCCACGGTGTGGCCCAACCGGCGGTTGGGTTGCGACGCCGAGGACTTGGCGGTGCGGCGGGGGTCCGATCACTGCCCGGCGGTGGCCCTCCGCTGAGCCTGGTCGAACTCCGTCACAGGGTCGCCGCCGGCCTGCCAGGGCCACCCGGTGACGGTGCCGCCGAGGGCCTCGAACACCGGACGGGCCTCGTGGCGCCGGTCGGCGGCCATCAGCGCGTAGGCCAGGACGTTGAGGTCGGCCAGAGCCTTGGCATGGCGCAGGAATCCCGGCTGCACCCAGGTCCGGGCCACGCGGTCGAGTGCCTGGGCGGCCATCGCCTGGGACCAGTGGTTCCGCGCCACCAGCGCTTCGAATCCGCCCCGGCCGAGGACGGACTGGTACTGCAGGACCTGGGCGGTGAGTTCCGTGACCGCGCAGGGCGCGTTGGCCGGCATGCGGGCGCACAGGGCGTCCACGAAGTCCAGGACCTGCATGCGGGAGCCCGCTTCCTCCGGCGTGAGGTAGCCGAGCATGCTCAGGTAGGCCTCGCGGTTCCAGCGATCACGCGCGAGTACCTCGTTCCACACGCCGAACACCTGGGACTGCTCCCAGCGTTGCAGGCGGCCCAACCCGAGGAGCACCACCCAGGGAATGGGGTCGTCCGGGGCGATGTCGGCGGCACGGAGGCAGGCGTCCGTGGCGTCGCCCGTGTCCTCCGGTCGCCCCGACGAGCGGGCGCGTGCCAGCTGGGTCCAGGCGTGCAGCACGAGCGCGCTCGCGTTGCGCGGCTCGCGCGTGGCCCAGGACCGCGGCAGATGCGAGTCGGCCAGGAAGTCCGCCAGGGTGCCCAGGCGGTGCGTCCGGCGGTCCCAGTCTCCCGGCTCCTGGTCGAGGAGACGGGAGATCTGCGCCGCGCACAGGTCCGTCGTCGCGATCGTTCCGGTCCTCGTGGTCGCCAGCAGGGACTTCAGCAGCCTGCCCAGGTCCTGGTCGTCGAGTTCCGGGGCGAGGCGAGCCCGTTTGCGCCGACTTGAAAGAAAAGCCATGTCGGGAGGCTAGAGGCGGCCAGGAATAACGCAAGGTTTCAGCCAAGATCGTTATGGATTACACGAATCACCTGGGTCACCCCGTACGTGGCTCAGGCGGTCAGTTCCGTCTGGGCGGCCGACGCGGAGACGAGGGTCTGGCGGATGTACCACTCGGTCGAGAGGAGCCGCTCCCGAGCCCCCTGAGGAAGGCCGGCGATCAGGCCGGGAACGGCTCCCCGTTCCACCTCGGTCCGATGGGCCAGTACGGCGGCGATCTTCTGTTCCGTCCAGGGGCCGACGTCGACGGTCGCGGTGACCCGTTCGTCCGGAACGCTGTACACGGCCTTGCGCACACCGACCACGTCCCTCAGCGCCTGCACGGCGGAGTGCGGGTGCGTGGCCAGGTAGAGGGCATGCGGCCGCCAAGGACCACCCGCATCGGGGTAGAGGTGCTCATGTCCGGCCGCCTGGGCCGCGAGCACGGCCACCCGGTGAGTATGCACGTGGTCCGGATGGCCGGTCAGCCCGCCGTAGGCGTCGTGGGTGACCATGATCTCCGGACGGAAGTCCCGGATGTGCGTCACCAACCGCCCCACCGCCTCGTCGAGCGGCGCATCGCAGAACCGGGCACTGTCCGGGGACGACTGAGGCACGCGCGCATCGGCGTACCCGAGCATCCGCGGCGTGCCGGCCCCGAGGATGCGCAGCGCATCGGCCAACTCCGCGGCGCGCGGGGTGTCGGCCGCCCAGGTCGCCGTGACAACGCCGACGCGCGCACCCGCGGCCGCGTGACGGGCGAGCACTCCCCCCGCGGACAACGACTCGTCATCCGGATGGGCGAAGACCGCGAGCAGGCTCGGCACGGGCATGGGTGCCGCCTTCCGGTGAGGGGCTGGATCGTAGACCTGCGGGCGAGGACACCGATCGTACGCCCCGTTGATCTACTTGTTCGACGACTGGACGAGCAACTCAGTGCCGTCGTAAGCCATTTGTCGGGGTCGCCGCCGCCCCGTAACCCCGATCCCTCCGTCGCGGCGGGCTCGTCCGAGCTCGCCGCGACCGCATGCCCCCGCTCCCACGCCATCAGCACGCGCTCGCCGCCGTCCGCGTCCTCGGCGAGCCGGATGACGACCTTCTCGTCGCTGCCGTACAGCCCGACCCAGTCACGCCACGTGCGGCGGGCGGTCGCGCGATCGGCCCACTTCCCCGTGACCGTCGGGCCGCCGGCCACGAACTGGAGGCGGACCAGATGCGTCGTCATGGCAGCGGCTCCAGGGCGCGAGCCCGGCGGCGCAGCTCCACCCGCGCCGCCGGCGTTCCGGCCGGGCCGGACCAGTACGGGTGCCACAGCAGCCGCCCGGACAGTGCCAGCAAGCGGCGGCGCAGGGCGGTGGGGCGCACCGGGTGCGGTGCGGCGAGTGCAGCGTACGTACGGTGCCAGTCCGCCTGGAGCTGCAGGAGGTCGGGCGGGAAGGGGACGTGCTCCATGCCTTCAATTAGGCCACATGTTCGATTTTCGAGCCAAGCCGACACGGGGGTCCCGTGCTGCTGCGCCTGAGTGCTTCAGCTGCCAGTCCGCCACGATCCGCCCGCGGACGGGTCGGCCCGCGCCGTCGCCGCCCACCTCGTCGTTCAGGCGGGCGCGATTTCGGCGATCAGGCCTTCGACCAGGGTCCTGATCCCGTCCCGGATCTGCCGGACGGACTCGACGCCCTGGCCCGCCGGGTCGTCGAGCTTCCAGTCGAGGTAACGCTTGCCCGGGAAGACGGGGCAGGTGTCGCCGCAGCCCATGGTGATGACGACGTCCGGTGCCTGGACCGCCTCCGTGGTGAGGATCTTCGGAGTCTCGGCGGAGATGTCGATGCCGACCTCGTCCATCGCCTGCACGACGGCAGGGTTGACCGTCTCGGCGGGAGCGGAGCCGGCCGAGCGGACCTCGATGCGGTCACCGGCGAGGTGGGCGAGGAAGGCAGCGGCCATCTGGGAGCGGCCTGCGTTGTGGACGCAGACGAACAGCACGGACGGGCGGGGGGTGGCAGTGCTCATGAGCGGGATCTTTCTCCTGAGAACGGATCGGTCAGGAGGCGGCGGGTTCCGGCTCGCCGTGCGGAAGGACGACCTCATCCGCTGCGGGGGCGGGGCGGCCGTAGACCGCCGCCACGACCCCCAGCCCCAGCCCGGCGCCGAGCACTTGAGCAGCGACGAAGGGGGCGACGGAGGCGGGCGCAATGCCGGCGGCGTCGGCGGTGAAGGCCGTGCCGGCCACGAACCTTCCGGAAGCTGATCACCAGAGCGTAATCTCCTTGCCGCGCACAAGATCTTCACGCGACGGTCAGGGGGAGACCGCATGCAGCACCGTTCCACACCGCTCGCCAGGACCCTGGGTGCGGCGGCCCTGCTGTCGGCAGCCGCTGCATGGGGTGCGGCCTCGATCCAGGACTACGCCGACGGCCCGCGCCCGGACGTTCTCGTTCCGCTGGCCCTGGCTGCGGTGTTCGTCGTGGGCTGGCTGCTGGCCTCTCGGTCGGCGCCCCTCGTGAAGCCGCTGCCGACGACCGCTCCTCCCCGGGAGACGATCCCCGGCAAGCTGGGAGCGCTGCGCCGTGACTGGGGGCTCATCGCCACGGCGTACCTCACCGTCTGGGCGCCCTTCGCGGCGGCCAACAGCGCCTTCTACAGCGGGCCGGGCTGAGCTCTCCCCGCCGCATACTGCTTGCTCACCTTCGTCCTCGGTGTCGTGCTGTCCCTGTGCAATCTCTGCCTGTTCCAGGGCTACCTCGATCGCGCGCAACGCATGCTCAGGCAGGACGCCGCCGCGGGCAGCGTGCACGCGGTGCGGGTCCGGTTCGGTACCCCGGTGCAGGAGACGTACCGGTACCCGACAGGGAAGGGTGTCGGTCGGATCGGCGTCAAAAGCACCTACTGCATCGAGCTGGTGCCCGAGGACCACACCGGCGTGCAGCAAACAGTCCGGCTCCAGACCACGCACATCGGTCACAGCATCATCGTCAGCGAGAAGCACCTCACCCATGCCGCCGCCCGACTCGGGGGCCACGGCGGCTGGCTGTGCTGGCCGACCCGGTGGCGGGACATCGCGGGCACGAACAAGGAGCGCAGGGTCCCCGCCGCTTTCGTCTCCGACTCCGGCCATGTGGTCTGGGGCGTGACGCCGGAGGAGGACCACACGCACTACCTGCGCGCCGGTGCCGCACCGGTGTGCCAGACCGACACCGCGCTGGCCGTCGCACCGCTTCCCCGGCCTTCCCGGTATTTCGCCAAGGTGCACGCCTCGCACCTGCGCGTCGCGGCGGTCGGCGCCCTCCTCGCCGTCCCGTTCCTGCTGGATGCCGTCCCGCACTGGGCCGGCCTGCTGTTGGGTGTGATCTCGGGGGCCCTCGGGCTCTTCGCGGGGATGACGATGGACGGGGTCGGCGTGGACCAGGAACCCTGGACCCGTCGCGAGACGTCGCATCCCGCGCTGCAGTAGGCGCAGCGCCCGCCGCGGACGCGGGTCGTGACGTTGTCGACGTTCACGCAACGGGTGCGGGAGTGTTCGTTCCGGTGGCGCCCCGGGTGAGGGCCCCTCGCGCCTGAGCGAGCCTGCGGATCGCCTCGGTGAGCCGACTGGAGGGGAGCGTGTACGGCAGTCGGACATGTCGTTCGAATGCTCCGCCGATCCCGAATCGTGGTCCGGCCGCGATGGTCACTCCGTGGTCGGGCGCGATCGCCGCCGCGCTGCGCACGCTTGCGACCCAGATGCACACCGGCGGCGGCCGGGTGCCCGAGCTGTGGGAGGTCAGCCCACCGGCACCGAGTCCGGCAGGCCCAGCGCCGCGGACACCTGGCGCCAGATGGCCGAGAGGGCGCTGTCCAGGGTGACCGTCGGGTCGCGGAGCATGAGGCGGATGCCGTAGCCGTCGCTCAGGGACAGGACGAGTGTGCTGAGGTCGTCCACGTCGGTCGGTGTGAACTCGCCGGACTCGATGCCGCGTCGTACCGCGTCGGCCACCCAGGTGTGCAGCTGCGCGTACAGGTCGACGGCGAAGGTCCGGGTGGTCTCGTCGCGCAGGGCCCGGGCCCACAGTTCCTGCCACAGCCGCCAGTCCTGGCGCAGTTCGGGATCGGTCGGCAGCAGGTTGCGCAGGATGCGGGCCAGGATGACGGCCGCCGGCGCCGTGTCCGCGTCGCGGTCGACGTCGAGGGCGGTGTTGGCGAAGGAGTGGGTCATCGCCTCGGTGAACAGCTTCTCGCGCGTGTCGAAGTGGTAGTGCAGCAGCGCCGTGGACACACCGGCCCGCTCGGCGACCATGCGCATGCGGATCTTCTCGAAGCCGATCTCGGCGATGACCTCGCACGCCGCGGTCAGGATGCGCTCGCGTGTGTCTGCCGTGCGCACCTTCGTGGACACCCTGCGACTCCCCTCGTTCGGTGGTCGTACGCCGTGACCATTTTCCCTCACCGCGGCCTCGCCGGTGTCACGGCCTCACGCTGTTGTTCTTCGTACACGTGGAAGCCCCGGCCGGACTTCCGCCCCAGCAGGCCCGCCTCCACCATCCGGGAGAGCAGCGGTGGGGGTGAGTACTGCGGCTCGCGGAACTCGGCGTACAGGGACTCGGCGATGGCGCGGGTGGTGTCCAGGCCGATCAGGTCCGTCAGGGCCAGCGGGCCGAGCGGGTGCGCGCAGCCGAGGACCATCCCGCGGTCGATGTCCTCGGCCGTCGCGCTGCCCGACTCCAGCATGCGGACGGCCGCGAGGAGGTACGGGACGAGCAGCGCGTTGACGATGAATCCGGCCTTGTCCCGGGTCCGGACGACCTCCTTGCCGAGGGTGCCGGTCACGAAGTCCTCGGCCCGTGCCGTGGTGGTGGGAGAGGTCAGCAGCGACGGGACGAGTTCGACGAGCCGCAGGACCGGTACGGGGTTGAAGAAGTGCACGCCGACCACGCGGTCGGGGCGGGTGGTGGCGGTGGCGAGCCGGACGACCGGGATGGAGGAGGTGTTGGTCGCGAGGATGGTGTGGTCGCCGGTGATCACGGAGTCGAGGCGGTTGAAGACGTCGAGTTTGAGGCTCTCGTCCTCCGGCACCGCCTCGATCACCAGGTCGTGGTCGTGCAGGGCTTCGATCTGGTCGACCACGGTGATCAGGCCCGCCGCGGCCTCGCGTCGTTCGGCGTCGAGCCTGCCGTGTGCGACGGCCCGGTCGAGCGAGCGGGTGATACGCAGCAGGCCCGCACGGGCCGCCTCCGTGTCGCGTTCCACGATCGTCACCGGCACGTCGGCGCGGGCGCAGACCTCGGCCATGCCGGCGCCCATCAGGCCGCAGCCGACGACCCCCACTCGCTCGATCTCGGTCATCCGTCTTCCTCTCCGAACTGTTGCGACGTACGGGTGTCAGGCGAGGGGCAGGTCCAGAACCCCCGTGCCGCGCCTGATGAGTTCGTTGGCGATGATCAGCCGCTGGATCTCGGAGGTGCCCTCCCAGATGCGGTCGACGCGCAGCTCGCGGTAGAGCCGCTCGACGGCGTACGAGCGGTCGTACCCACGGCCGCCGTGGATCTGCAGGCAGCGGTCGATCACGCGGCCCGAGGCCTCGCTCGCCGCGAGCTTGGCGATGGCCGCCTTGGCGTGCAGCGTCTTGCGGTCCTCGGCCGAGGCCTGGTCGATCTCCCAGGCGACCTGGTGGGTGTAGGCGCGGTTGACGGCGATGTCGACGGCGCAGTCGGCGAGCATGCCCTGGATCAGCTGGTACGACGCGATCGGCGCCCCGAACTGCTCCCGCTCCACGGCCCAGTCACGGGCCAGCTCCAGGGCCCGCTCGGCCGCGCCCGTCGTGCGGGCCGCGATCATCAGGCGCTCCTCGGTGAACCAGGAGCGGGTGATGTCGTATCCCTCGCCGATGCCGCCGAGCACGGCGTCCTCGTTCACCTGCACGTCGGCGAAGGTGAACTCGGGGTGCTCGTAGACGAAGGTGTGCATGAAGCGCGGCACTCGTGTCATCTCGATGCCGGGGGTGTCCTTGTCGACGAGGAACAGCGTGGGCGCGCGATCCGGGCCCGCCGCGGCGAGCACGATCATGAAGTCGGCGTGGTCGCCGACGGTCACGAACCACTTCTCGCCGTTCAGCACCCAGCCCTGGTCGTTCTTCGTGGCCGTGGTGGCCAGGTTCTGCGGGTCCGAGCCCGCGCCCGGCTCGGTGACGGCGTAGCAGTCGCGCCGCTCGCCCTTGATCACCGGGACGAGGAAGCGCTCGCGCTGCTCGGGGGTGCAGAACCTGAGGGCGTTGGCGGGGCGCCACACCATGTCCCACAGGGCTCCGGTGAGCCGGCCCAGCTCCTCCTGCACGGTGACCTGCTCGGCGATGGTGAGTCCGGCGCCGCCCCACTCGGCCGGCATGTTCACGGCCTGGAGTCCGGCGTCGAGGACCGCGTCGCGGATCTTGGCGTGGGCGCTCGCGGGGAGGCCGTTGTCCTCCTCGCACTGCAGCTCGTAGGCGGCGATGACGTCGGTGAGGGCGCGTGCGTCGGCCTTCAGCTGTGCCTGGCGCGGGGTGAGGCGGAAGTCCATGGAAGTCCTCGCTGTGGGGTGATCGGGGGTGGGCGGTTTCAGTGCGTGGGCAGGGCCAGGGCGCGGGTGCCGCGTTTGATCAGCTCGTTGGCGATGATGAGGCGCTGGATCTCGGAGGTGCCCTCCCAGATCCGGTCGACGCGCAGCTCGCGGTACATGCGCTCGACGGCGTACGAGCGGTCGTAGCCGCGGCCGCCGAAGATCTGCAGACAGCGGTCGGCGACCCGGCCTGCGGCCTCGCTGGCGGCGAGCTTGGCGGTGGAGGCCTTGGCGTGCAGCGTCTTGCGGTCGGTGTGCGGCTGGTCGGCTTCCCAGGCGACCTGGTGGGTGTAGGCGCGGTTGACGGCGATGTCGACGGCGCAGTCGGCGAGCATGCCCTGGATCAGCTGGTACGACGCGATCGGCGCCCCGAACTGCTCCCGCTCCACGGCCCAGTCACGGGCGAGTTGCAGGGCCCGCTCGGCCGCGCCGACGGTGCGGGCCGCGATCATCAGGCGTTCGTCGGTGAACCACTCCTTGGTCAGCTCGTAGCCGTTGCCGACGCCGCCGAGGACGTCCTCGTCGGCCACGAAGACGTCGGTGAAGGTGAACTCGGGGTGCCCGTTGACCGCGGAGTGCATGAAGCGCGGGACCCTGGTCATCTCGACTCCGGGCGCCGCCTTGTCCACGAAGAACAGCGTGGGCTGCCGCTCGGAGCCGGCGTCCGCCTGCACCAGCAGGAAGTCGGCGATGTCGCCGCAGGTGACGAACCACTTCTCCCCGTTGAGCAGCCAGCCGCCGTCGGTACGGGTGGCCGTGGAGGTGCCGGAGGACGGGTCCGAGCCCGCGCCCGGCTCGGTGACGGCGAACGCGTCGAACTTCTCCGCGCGGATCACCGGCAGCAGGTACTTCTCGCGCTGCCGCTCGTCGCCGTACGCCAGGACGTTGGCGGGCCGCCACGGGATGTCCCAGAGGCAGTTGGTGACCTTGCCGAACTCCTCCTCGACGATGACCTGGTCGAGGAGGCTGAGGCCGGCGCCGCCCCACTCGGCGGGCATGTTGATGGCGTAGACGCCCGCGTCCATGGCGGCGCGGGTCAGTTCGGTGACGAGCTCCTGCGGCAGGGGTCCGCCGGCCTGCTCGGACTGGTCCTCGTAGCGCATGAGCAGGCGCGCGTACGCGGCGGCGCGGCGCTTCAGGTCTGCCTGTTCGGGGGTGTAGCGCATGTCCATGGGTGCCTCTTCGGTCGGCGGGACGGCGGGTGGGGCGGTGCCGGTCAGGCGAGTACGGCTCGGGAGTCCAGGGCGAGGACGCCGTGCGGGCCGACGAGCAGGGGGTTGACCTCGATCTCGGCGATCTCCGGGTGGGCTGCGGCGAACGTCGTGATCGTCTCGACGGCCGCCGCGGCCGCGGCAATGTCGACGGGTGGGCGGCCGCGCACGCCGGCGAGCAGGGCGGCGGTGCGCAGTCCGCGCAGCAGGCTCAGGGCGCGGTCGGCGGGTACGGGGGCCACGGTGAAGGCGACGTCGTGCAGGGCCTCGGCCAGCACTCCGCCCAGGCCGACCATGGCGACCGGGCCGAAGCGCGGGTCCCGGTTGACGCCGACGATCAGCTCGATGCCGTCGGTCAGGTCCGCCATGGCCTCCACGGAGTAGGAGGAGGCGCCGAGCCGGGCGCGCATCTCGCGGAAGGCGGCGAGCAGTTCGTCGGGCCCGGCGAGGCCGAGTGCCACGCCGCCCGCGTCGGACTTGTGCAGCAGATGAAGGGCCTTGAGGACGTACGGGCCGGTGAACTCCGTGGTCGCGGCGAGCAGTTCGGCCTCGTCGTGGATCTCCCGGGCAGCCGGGAAGGCGAGCCCGGCCGCTTCGAGGGCTCTGCGGGTCTGCAGGTAGCCGCTCTCGCGCAGGGGTGACGCAGGAGGGGGAAGGGGCCTGACGCCGGTGCGAAGCGCGCGGGGTGCGGTCGCGGCGAGGGCGCGGGCGGCGTCCTCGGCGGCGGCGAAGACCGGGATGCCGGCCGCGGTGAGGGTGCGGCAGCTGGGGGACTCGGGGTACATCGACTGCACCACGAGGGGTTTCGCGGTGGCGCGGTGCCGGGCGGCGATGAGGCGCGCGGCCTCCTGTTCCCCGTCCGCGAGCACGGTGCCTCCGCCGCCGAGCCCGCCGTCGAAGGCCGCGTAGCCGCCGAAGTAGCCGGTCATCAGGACGGCGTCGACCTCCTCGGCCGCCAGCAGCGCGGCGACGGTCTCCGCGTACGAGCCGGGGTCCTGCTCCCCCATTCCGGCGAGGTCCACCGGGTTGGCGACGGCCGACTGCGCCCACAGGGCCTCGCGCAGCTGTTGCCGCGTGGGTTCCCGGAGTTCGGGCACGGTCAGGCCCGCCGTCTCGACGGCGTCGGCGGCCACCACCCCGTGGCCGCCGCCGTCCGTGAGTACGGCGACCCGGCGGCCGGCCGAGCGTCGGGCGTTGTTCAACGCGGCGAGGACGACGGTGAGTTCACGGGGCGTGGCGACCAGTTCCACACCGGCGTCGCGGCAGGCAGCGGTCACGACGTCGGCGGAAGTGGTCAGCGCGCCGGTGTGCGACTGGGCGCTGCGTGCGGAGGCGTCACCGCGTCCGGCGGTGAGGAGCACCACGGGCTTTCCGGCTTCGGCGGCCGCCTCGGCGAAGGCGCGTCCGTCGGCGAAGTCCTCCGCGTAGACCGCGATGGCGTTCGTGCCCTCGTGCCGGGCACAGTCGGCGAGCAGGTCGACGAGGGTGACATCGGCCTGGTTGCCGAGCGAGACGAAGCGGGAGAAGCCGAGACCGTGCGGGCCGAAGCGGAGCTGGAGTTCGAGGGCGAGGTTGCCGCTCTGGCTGAGGAGCGCGATGCCACCGGCTCTGAAGGTGTCGGAGGCCAGGAAGAGGTCGGTGGTGTTGTCGGCCAGGCCCAGGCAGTTGGGGCCGATCATCACGGCTCCGGCGGCGCGTACACGTTCGGCGACGGCACGCTGGCGGCTGCGCCCCGCCTCACCGGTCTCGGCGAACCCGGCGGTGATCGCGACGATCGCCCGCGCCCCGCACCGCAGCGCCTCGTCGACGGCGTCCGCGAAACCGGCGGCGGGCACGGAGACCACCGCAAGGTCGACGGGCTCGCCGATCGCACTCAGGCTGGGGGCGGCGGTACGGCCGAGCACCGTGCCGCCGCGGCGGTTGACCAGGTGGACGGGGCGGCGGCCGTTCGCACGGATGGCCTGGGCGGCGATGGCATGGCCGTACTTGGCCGGGTCGTCACTGGCTCCGACGACGGCTACGGAGACGGGGTCGAAGAGGGCCGACAGGTCACGTCCCATGTCACTTCACCAGCCGCAGGGCGGAGTTGGGGCAGGCGGCGACTGCTGCCAGGGCGGCGGCCTCGCCGCCCTGCGGGACCTCGTGCGCGCGCACCTGCGCGTAGCCCCACTCGTCGAGGTCGATCAGCTCGGGCGCGGGTTCCTGGCAAAGGCCGTAGCCCTGGCAGCGGGTGGAGTCCAGCAGGAGCTTCATGGTGCGGTCCTTTCGGTGCGGCGGGGTGAGGGTGCGTGGCGGGGGTCCGGTTGCGGGTCAGGAGGCGGATGGGGCGCAGGGTCCGGACCGCGGCTCAGGGGGCCGGACGAAGCACAGGAGTCCCGATGCGGCTCAGGGCACCGGCACCGTGAACCGGCGCCCGTCCTCGGGTGCCGCGCCTTCGCAGGCGGGGCAGCCGGAGCGACGGTGGGCCTCGACGCGGTCCGGGAAGTGGGCGAGCAGGGTGGCGACGACGCGGGCGGCGGCGTCGAGCAGCCCGCAGGCCCCGCGGCCGGGCAGCTGCCGCGACCAGCGGTGCAGCTTGTCGGCCGCGTCGTCGCCCGCCTGACCGCGAGCGACTGCCGTGAGGGTGCGGGCCATCGCCCCCGTGCCGGAGACGCACACCCCGCACTGCCGGGCGCTCTGCGCCGCGAGGTAGGCGGTTGCCTCGGTGGCGACGGCGACCGGGCAGTCCTCGGGGTGCAGGAAGTGCAGCGCCCCGCAGCCGAGGGCTCCGCCGGCCGCGCGCAGGCGGTCGTGGTCGAGGAGCAGGTCCCTCCAGCCCGTGCCGTGCAGGCCGCCGAAGAGGCCGCCCAACAGGACCGTCTGCGCTATGCCGTGCCGGCACAGGTCGGCGAGGACCTTCAGGTGGGTACCGGCGGGCACCTCGGCCAGCGCGGACGTACCGCTGCCGCCCGAAAGGGTCACCAGATGGGCTCCGGCGACGGCGTCCGCGGCCTCGGGGCGCGAGCAGATCAGCGCGATCCGGGCCAGCGTCTCCACATTGGCGACGAGGGTGGGCGCGCCGCCGACACCGCTCTCGAAGGGGCGCGGGGGTTTCGCCGCGGGCAGCGCCGGACCACCGTCGATGCGCCGTACGACCGCGCTCTCCTCGCCCGCCACGTAGGTGTGCTCCGTGCGTACGACGTCGAGGCGCAGCGTGGGGGGACACTCGGCGAGTGCCCGGCGCACGGCCTGCTCGGCGGGGCCGTCGGAGAGGTACACGCAGCCGCGCTCGGCGCCGGTCATGCCCGCGACCAGGCGGATGCCGTCCAGGACCAGGTGGGGCCGGTGCCGCAGCAGCCAGCGGTCCTTCACCGAGCCCGGCTCGCCCTCCTCACCGTTGGCGACGACGACGTGCGGGCCCGGTGCGTCGCGGACGGCTCGGATCTTGACCGCGGCGGGGAAGCCGGCCCCGCCGCGGCCGCGCAGCCCCGCGGCGGCGATCCGGTCGAGCAACCGCTCGGGCGAGGTCAGCGGGGCGTAGCCGCCCGCGGCCAGGTACCGGGAGCCGTCCTCGCTGCCGCCGGACAGCCAGACGCCGGACAGCAGCGGGGTGAGGAGGCCGGGCTGGCCGTCGGGGAGGAGGGAGAAGACGCCGGTCATGCCGTGCTCCTGGGGTCGGGGTGGCCGGCGGGGCCGGTGTCGCCGCGGGCTCTCAGCCGCAGCAGCGCCATTTCCAGGTCCCGTCGCTGCGTGGCCGTACGTACGTATCCGGCCCCGGGCAGGCCGATCAGCATGCGGTGGTGGTCGAGGACGACCTCGCCGGCCACCAGCGCCGGCCGTGGGTCGGCGGGGGCGGTTCCCGCAGCGGCCTCGACGACCAGGTCGGTGACCTCTCGGAGGTAGCGGAGCCAGCCGGCTTGCGTGCCGCGCAGCACCAGCCGCTCGACGCGGTGCCGCTCGGCGGCGACGAGGGCCGCCGGCGGGCGGTCGTCCGCCGGGGCTCGCAGGGCGGCCACCGCGGCGGGCAGTTCCTGTTCGGGCTCCGGCGTGAGACCGAGCCAGACGAGACTTCGGCGAGCGCTCATGCGTGCCTCCGGGGGCGCACCGGGTCCGGGTGGTCCGGAGACGGTGTGGCGCGGCGATGGCGTGGACGGGGAGCTCCGGCACCGCGAGGAGAGGGGTGGGGAGCTGTGCGGGGTGCCCGGCCGGGACCGGGCACGGCGTGGACGGTGACAGGAGGTGTCCGGACCGGTGCGAGGTGCCCGGTCGTCCGTCCACCACGACACTAACTAACTAATTAGTCAGCACACAAGTCTTGACTTGATCCCGCCGTCGCCGCACTCTGACTAACCAATTAGTCAGCCGGATCCCGGCAGGTCCGGCCACCTCACCCGACGTCGTACGCGACGCCGTACGTGACGCCGCACCTGCCGTCGTTCCGGGCAGAGCCTCACCGCCGATCGCCGCCGCCGCGGCGCGGAGGAGGACCCCATGCACCCCTCGACCACCCGGGCAGCCGACGCCGTCTCCGCTGCCCCGCCGGAGCCGCCCCCCGAGCACCCCGGGGAAGCCCTGCCGGCCCGCTACTACACGGATCCGGCCATCGCCGGGGCCGAGACCGAACGCATCTTCGCCAAGTCCTGGCAGCTCGTCTGCCACGAGTCCGACCTCCCCGGACCCGGCGCGCGCCTCACCGCCACCGCCGCCGGCCGGGAGGTACTGGTCGTACGTACCGAG
This sequence comes from Streptomyces sp. NPDC085866, assembly GCF_044541035.1. Lineage (NCBI taxonomy): Bacteria > Bacillati > Actinomycetota > Actinomycetes > Kitasatosporales > Streptomycetaceae > Streptomyces > Streptomyces sp. NPDC085866. The sequence goes on along the minus strand of NZ_JBITSQ010000009.1, from coordinate 315,378 downwards.
GACGGCGGTCTCGCCGCCCACCTCAACGTCTGCCGGCACCGCGGCACCCGCCTGGTCACCGCCCCGGAGCCGTCCGGCAAGGCGATCCGCTGCCCGTACCACGGCTGGACCTACAAACTCGACGGGCGGCTCGTCGGAGCCCCCGAGGCGCGCCGGATCCCCTGCCTGGACAAGCCACGGCTCGGACTGCACCCGGTCAACGTGGAGTCCTTCCTCGGGTTCGTCTTCGTCAACCTCGACATGGAGGCGACCCCGCTCGCGGAGAGCTGCGCCGGGCTCGCCGAGGCCGTCGGCCGCTACGCCGACCCCGGTCTGGTCCCCGTCGGCAGGCACCGCATCCACGACCTGGCGGGCGGCGAGGAGCAGAACGCCAACTGGAAGGTGATCGTCGACAACTACCTCGAGGGCTACCACGTCCCCGTGGCCCACCCGGCACTCATGCGGTTGCTGGACTACCAGGCGTACACGGTGGACGTGCAGGAGAACTACGTCCTGTTCGAGTCCCCGCTGCGCGACAAGCCCTCCTCGAACTGGACCGAGCGGCTCTACCAGCGGCTCGCGACGCCGATGCCGGGGCTGACCGAGGCCGACCGGCGGGTGTGGCGGTACGCCGTGATCTATCCGAACACGCTCATCGACTTCTACCCTGACCACGTGCTCGCGTGGACCGCCCTGCCCACCGCCCAGGACCGGGCGGCGATCCCCGGCGGCTTCTACACCCGGCACGGGGAGAGCGTCCGCACCCGGCTGGCCCGGCGGCTGAACATCCACATCGGCTGGGTCACCAACGACGAGGACGCCGAGCTGGTGGAACGTGTGCAGGCCGGCCTGCGGACGCCCGGTTTCGAGCCGGGGCCGCTGTCGCAGCGCGAGGCCGCCGTGGGCTGGTTCGCCCGCCGGGTCCGGGACGACCTGGAGGGGGACACCCGGTGACGTCCTCCCGCGCACTCCACGCCGTACGCCTCCCGTCGGGGTTACCCCGCGTCCGCTGACGCACGCACGCACCCTCCCCAGACCGGTCCTCCCTACGGAGTCAGGGCCTCCGTGAGCCGACCAACCGGTCCCGCCCTGGAGTTGTGCCGTTCCTCGACGGAGAGGACGTTCATGTCCCCCGAGGTACCACCGCCGACCCGACGCGCCGTGCTACAGGCGGGCGCCTGCGGCCTGCTGGGCGCCGCGGCCGGCGGCTGCGGGTTCATGCCCGCCAAAACGCCCGACGCCGGACAGCTCGCCCCGGTCCGGGCGCGCGTCGACGGCGATCTCGTCTACTTCAACTGGGCCGACTTCGTCGACCCGTCCGTGTTCAAGGGGTTCGAGAAAGAGTACGGCGTCAGGGTCATCCAGTCGAACTTCGACTCGATGGAAGGCATGGTCGCCAAGCTCAACGCCGGCAACCGCTACGACATCGTCTTCCCCACGGCCAAGTGGGCCCAGCGCCTGGTACGCGGCGGCCGGCTGCGGCGCATCGACCACTCCCAGCTCACCAACTCGCACGCCGTGTTCGGCGCGTACGCGTACTTCGCCGACCCCTGGTACGACCCCGGCTCCGCGCACACGGTCCCCTTCACGGCGTACAAGACCGGCATCGGCTGGCGCCGCGACAAGATCGGCGACCTGACCGGGTCCTGGAAGGACCTGTGGAGCGACAAGGCCCACGGCAAGGTCTTCCTGCTGGACGACCGCGACGAGGTCCTCGGCATGGGCGCCCTCGAACTCGGCCTCGGCGTCAGCACCGGAGACACCGGTGACCTCGACCGCATCACCTCCCTGCTGAGCACGCTTCGCCCGCGGCTGCGCGGCTTCTCCAGCGACAGCTACAACAACCTCCTCAACGGCAACGCGGTCATGACCCAGGCCTGGAGCGGTGACATGGCCGCCATGCTCAACCAGGCCAAGGACCCCTCCGTGTTCGGCTTCGAGGCCCCGAGGGAGGGCACGCCGATCAACTCCGACTGCTACGCCATCCCCTGGAACGCCCCTCACCCCGGCACCGCGATGCTGTTCATCGACTACATGCTCCGGCCGGAGAACGTGAAGAAGAACATCGAGTACATCGGCTACCCGATGCCGGTGGCCGGCTCCGAGAAGACCTACGCCGAGCTGGTCAAACCGTTCCCCGAGTGCCTCGTCACCGAGGAGGACCTCAAGGCGGACCTGTTCTTCCGCAACGGCGGCCGCGCGGCGGAGGACGCCCGCGACACCGCCTGGACCCATGTGAAGGCGGGCTGAGCCATGGCACTGCTCCGCCACTCCTCGCGCACCCGCAGCCGGGACACCACCGGAAACCGGATGTGGGTCTGGTTCATGCTGCCCGGCACCCTCTGGATGACCGGGTTCCTGATCGCCTCGCTGGTCCTGGTCGCCGTCCTCGCGGTCGGCACCACCGACGACCTCGGCAACCCGCGCTTCGGCTTCGACCTCTCCGGCGTACGCGCCCTCGCCGACCCCGCCTACACCGAGGTCCTGGCCCGCTCGCTCGGCTACGCCCTGCTGACCTGTGCGATCTGCCTGTTGATCGCCTACCCGGTGGCGTACACCATCGCCCTGCACGGCGGGCGCTACAAGCACGCGCTGATCGCCGCGATCGTGGTGCCGTTCTTCGCCAACTACCTGGTCCGGATGTACGGCTGGTCGGTGGTCCTCTCCGACGACGGACCCGTGCTGCGCGCCCTGCGCGCGGTGGGGCTCGCCGACGGGAACACGAAGATCCTCAACACCGGTGTCGGTGTGGTCGCGGGACTCGTCTACGGCTTCGCCGTCTTCATGATCATCCCGTTGTACGCGGCCCTGGAGCGACTCGACGTCTCCCTCATCGAGGCCGGCCGCGACCTGTACGGCGGTCCGGTCCGCACCTTCTTCCACGTCACCCTGCCCGCCACCCGGCAGGGAGCGGCGGCCGGACTCGTCCTGGTCTTCCTGCCCGCCATGGGCGACTTCGTCAGCGCACAGCTCATGGGAGGACCGGACCAGATCATGATCGGCAACCTCATCCAGGACAAGTTCTTCCAGGGCCAGAACTGGCCGCTGGGCTCCGCGCTCACCATGCTGCTGATGCTGGTCCTGCTGGTCGGGATGCTCGGCTACCTGCGGCGCACCCGCAAGGACGAGGCGGAGGTCCGCAGATGACCCTGCTCAAGCCGCGCTCCGCCACCTCCCCCACCCGGCCGACGGCCCGTAGCCGCCCGCGGCGCGGCCGCGCCGACCGCAAGCCGCGCGTCCTCGTCGCGGTCACCGGGCTCTTCTTCGCCCTCCTCTACCTCCCCATCGCCGTCGTGGCCCTGTTCTCCTTCAACTCCAAGAAGTCCCTGACCGTGTTCGGCGGGTTCAGCCTGCGCTGGTACCGGGCCTTCGTCCACGACGACGTCCTCATCTCGTCGTTGGGCACCAGCCTGCGGATCTCCCTGGTGGCGATGGCCGGTTCGGTCGTCCTCGGTGTGGCGCTGGCACTCGGCCTGGTCCGCTGCCGCACCCGGCTCGGCTCGCTGGCCGGACTGATCATGCTGGTACCGCTGATCACGCCGGAGATCGTCACGGGTGTGGCGTCCATGCTGCTGTTCAAGGGCCTGGGCGTGGCCCTGTCCACCGGCACCGTGATGCTCGCCGAGATCACCTTCTCGATCTCCTACGTCACGGTCATCCTCCGGTCCCGGGTCGCCGCGCTGAACCCGGAGGTGGAGGAGGCCGCGATGGACCTCGGCGCCACCCGGTGGCAGGCGGTCCGCCTGGTGACCCTGCCGGCCCTGCTCCCCGCCGTACTGGCCAGCGCCGTACTGATCTTCGCGCTCGTCTTCGACGACTTCGTCCTCGCCTACTTCACCACCGGCGTCGACCCCCAGCCGCTGCCGGTGCGGATCTACTCGGCGATCCGCTTCGGCGTGCAGCCCACGATCAACGCGGTCGGCACGCTGATGCTCGCGGGATCCATCGCCCTGATCGCCCTGGCTCTGTTCATCCCGCGCCTCTTCGGCCGCCGCGGCGGCCTCGACATCCTCTCCGGAGAGTGACCCATGGACGCGACCCCCGCCGTCCGGCTCGACGGCGTCTCCAAGCAGTTCGCCGACTCCTACGCCGTCCACCGGCTCGACCTGGACATCGAGTCCGGCCACTTCTTCTCCCTGCTGGGCCCCTCCGGCTGCGGCAAGACCACCTCCCTGCGCATGATCGGCGGGTTCAGCGACCCCACCGAGGGCTCGGTGCTGCTCGCCGGTGAGGACGTGACCGCGCTGCCGCCGAACCGGCGCAACGTCAACACGGTCTTCCAGAGTTACGCGCTGTTCGACCACCTCAGCGTCGCCGACAACGTGGCCTTCGGGCTGAAGCGCAAGGGCGTCGCCAAGGCCGAGACACGGCAGCGCGTCGGCGAGATGCTGGACCTGGTCCAGCTCGCCGGCCTGGGCGACCGCAAACCCCCTACCCTCTCCGGCGGCCAGCGGCAGCGTGTCGCACTCGCCCGCGCGCTCGTCAACCGTCCCGCCGTGCTGCTCCTCGACGAGCCGTTGGCCGCCCTCGACCTGAAGCTGCGCCGGCAGATGCAGGTTGAGCTGAAGCAGATCCAGCGCGAGGTCGGCATCACCTTCGTCTTCGTCACCCATGACCAGGACGAGGCGCTGACGATGTCCGACCGGATCGCGGTCATGAACGAGGGCCGCATCGAACAGTGCGGCACTCCCGAGGACGTCTACGAGCACCCCGCCACGCGCTTCGTCGCCTCCTTCATGGGCACCTCCAACCTGATGACCGGCACCTACCGGGGCGGTGAGGTCGCCCTGGAGCAGGGGCCCGCCCTGCCGGTCGGCGCCCGGACCGGCATCGCGGACGGCACCGCCGTCAGTGTGTCCGTGCGCCCCGAGAAGATCTGGCTGTCGGACTTCGAACCGGGCATGTCGATGCTGACCGGTGTCATCCGCGAAACCGTCTACAGCGGCCCCACCACGACCTACCTGATCGAACTCGCCCCGGGCGTCACGTTGTCCGTGCTGGAGCAGAACACGGCCCGCGCGCGCATGGAGGACCGATGGAGCGGCGGCGAGACGGTGGAGTTCGGCTGGCGGCCCGAACACTGCCTGGTCCTGGCCTGATCCCGACCCGTCCCACTCACGAAAGCGAAGCTGATGCATCACGACGTGATCGTGCTCGGCGCGGGACTGGCCGGGCTCGCCGCCGCCCGGGACCTGGCGGCCGCGGGCACCGACGTGCTCGTCCTGGAGGCCCGGGACCGCGTCGGCGGCCGGGTCGAGCAGACCCGCACGCCCGACGGCCGTACCGTCCAGCTGGGCGGCGAAGTGGTCGGCCATGCCCACACCGCATACCTGCAACTGGCCGAGGAACTCGGCCTGGAGCTGGTCGCCAGCTACGTGGCCGAACCCGGCCGTATCACCCGTTCCACACCCGAGGGTCTCTCGGCCGGCGACCCGCCGCACTGGTTCGGCCCCGGCGACATGGCCCAACACGAGCAACTCGGCAAGGAGTTCGGCGAACTCGCCGCCTCGGTCGACCCCGACGCCCCCTGGTCGCACCCGGAGGCGACCGCCCTGGACCGGCTCTCCGTGGCCGACTGGCTGCGCTCCCGCCACGCCACACCCGCAGTGGTGCGGCTGTGGGACATAGGCCAGCTGGCCCTGGCGGGAGGATCGTACGAGCGCATCTCGCTCCTGGCCGCGCTGCGCAAGAGCGCGGCGGTCCCCGGTACGGGCGACTACGACTACGAGAACTGGGAGGGACTGCGACTGGCGGAAGGGTCGGCCTCGCTCGCCGAGGTCATGGGCCGCGAGCTGGGGCCGCGCATACGGCTCGGCTCGCCCGTCGCCGCGCTGGACATACGCCCGGGCCACTGCGCCGTGCGCCTCGTCACCGGCGAAGTCCTCACGGCGGCGGCCGTGGTGAGTGCCCTGCCGGTGGGGCCGCTTCGTTCGGTCGCCGTCACCGGTGTGAGCGACGCCCGCCTGGCCTCGCTGCACCGGCAACGACAGGCGACGGCCGCGAAGTTCGCCGCCGTGTACGACCGTCCCTTCTGGCGCGCGGACGGGCTCAACGGCCTGTCCGAGACCGAGGGGGTTCTGGGCAGCACCTGGCCGCAGAACGAGGGCGTGCTGTCGGCGCTGATCCCGCCCGAGCGCTACGGCGTCCTGCTCGGCACCCCGCCCCATCTGCGCACTCCCGAGCTGCTCGCCGAGATGGCCGCGATGTTCGGCGACGAGGCACTGCGGCCGACCGCTTGCCATCTGCGGCTGTGGGGCACCGACCCGTGGACCCAGGGCTACGTCACCCAGTGGTCGCCGGGCGACGTCATGGCGGTCGGTCCGCTGCACGGCACCCACGAGCCGCCGTTCTACGTCTGCGGCTCCGACCAATGGGTCGCCGGATACATGGAGGGCGCCGTCCGCACCGGCCGCGCCGCCGCCGAGGAGGCGCTGCGCCGTGGCTGACAACGCCCGCCTCAACCACATCGACGGCAAGCAGGTACCGGCCGCCTCCGGTGCCACCGTGCCGCTGGTCGACCCGGCCACCGGGCTCCCGCACGGGACGGCCCCGCTCTCCGGCCCCGAGGACGTGGACGCGGCCTGCCGGGCGGCCGAGCAGGCCCTCCCCGGCTGGTCGGCCACGACTCCGGCACGGCGGCAGACCGCGCTGCTGCGCATCGCCGACGCCCTGGAACGGGAGGCGGACGCGCTGGCGAGCGCCGAGGTGACCGACACCGGCAAGCCGCGCGCCCTCTTCCTGGCGGACGAACTACCGGCGATCGCCGACGTGTTGCGGTACTTCGCCGGGGCAGCCCGGAACCTGCCGGGCGCCGCCGCGGCCGAGTACACGCCGGGCCGTACCTCCGTCCTGCGCCGCGAACCGGTCGGCGTGTGCGCGCAGATCACCCCGTGGAACTACCCGCTGATGATGGCCGTCTGGAAGGTCGCCCCCGCACTGGCGGCCGGCAACACCGTCGTCCTGAAACCGTCCGACACCACGCCGTCGTCGGCCACGCTCCTCGCCCGGCTGGCCGCCGAGCATCTGCCGCCCGGAGTGCTCAACGTGGTGTGCGGCGACCGCGGCACCGGGCGCTCTCTCGTGGCGCACCCGGACGTCCGGCTCGTCGCCGTCACGGGCAGCGTCCGCGCCGGGCAGGAGATCGCCGCGGCGGCGGCCGCCGACCTCAAGCGGCTGCACCTCGAACTCGGCGGCAATGCACCGGTGTTGGTCCACGAGGACGCCGATCTCGACGACGCGGTCGAGCAGTTGTCGGCGCCGGCCTTCTACAACGCGGGGCAGGACTGTACGGCCGCCACCCGGATCCTCGTCCACCAGCGTGTGTACGAGAGCTTCCTGGACGCCTTCGCCGACCGGGCCGCACGGCTGCTGCCCGGCGGCCCCGACGACGAGCGCGCCGACTTCGGTCCGCTCGCGAACGCCGCCCAACTCGCCGCCGTGCGCGGCCTGCTGGAGCGGCTCCCGGACCACGCCGAGGTCGTCACAGGCGGCGGGGCGCTGGACCGCCCGGGCTACTTCCACCAGGCCACGGTGGTCGCCGGAGTCCGGCAGGAGGACGAGATCGTACGGAGCGAGGTGTTCGGCCCGGTCGTCACCGTCCAGCCCTTCACCGAGGAGTCCGAGGCCTTGCGCATGGCGAACGCCGTGCCCCAGGGGCTGGCCGCGAGTGTCTGGACCCGCGACCACGACCGGGCCATGCGCGCGAGCCGGGCACTGCACACCGGCATCGTCTGGGTCAACACCCATGGCACGACAGTCTCGGAGATGCCGCACGGCGGTGTGCGCCACTCCGGTTACGGCAGCGACCTCTCTCTGACCGGCCTGCTCGACTACACACAGGTCAAGCACGTCATGTTGTGAGAGGGGTTCGGCACGCGTCGAACGCCTCAGTTTCCTACAGGAGGCATCAGGATTCCCGCACGACTGTGGCTGGATTGCGCATCTGACGGGTGTTCGAACGTCGCGATACTCAGGGCTGGGCAATCCGCCCCAAACTCCCGCCTTCGGAGGCCACTGATGCCCCAGACCAGTGTTCAGACCGCGGCAGTGCTCGAAGCCTGGCTGTCGGGAGCCGAGAGCGCCTACGGCCAGCCCAACCCCGCCGGGCCGCTCTACGTCGGCGGCGCGGCCGCGGAGGCCGCGCTCACCGACCCGAGCGACTCCCTGTACGGCTTCTGTTCCAGCCCGAGCGGGTCGCACGGCAGCTGGTGCTGCTGATCGTCCACGGTGCCTTCGGGCCCCGGCCGGGGAACCGCGCGCTGCTCGCGCGGTTCCCCGCGTCTCGTTCGGTGAGCTGCAAGAGGGAGGGTGGAAGGTGAGCGGATCGGCGCCGGACGGCGTGGACGAGTCGGAGTGGTTCGCCGGGCCCGTACGGAGCATCGCGCGGCCGTGGCGGGACGAGTTGGCGGGGCGACTGGCGGACGTGACCGCCCTGGACCGGGACGAGCGGGACGTCGTGCTGGAGGCCGGCCACACCGCTCTGCTCAGGTCGTTGCACGCCAAACTCTCCCGCCTCTTCCTGGTCGAACTGCACGCGCTGCGCCTGGCCCAGGGCGCCGCTCCGGACGCCGAGGGTGCGGCGGACACCAGGACGTGGGCCGCGTTCGTCGAGCAGGCCGGTGCGGAGGGCTATCTCGACAAGTTGGCCGACCGGTACCCGACTGTCGGCCCGCGGATCGCCGCGGTGGCGCGGATGTCGGTGGCGGCCACGGCCGGGTTCGCGGAGCGGCTCGCCGCGGACCGGGCACTGCTGCAGCTGCTGCTCGGGGGACCCGCGGGGCCGCTGCATGCCGTGACGTTCGGGGCGGGCGACAGTCACCGGGGCGGTCTGACGGTGAGCCGGGTCGACTTCGCCGGCGGGAGCGTCATGTACAAGCCCCGGCCGTCCGAGGCCGACGTGGCTCTGGGCGCGCTGCTGGGCGAGCTGTTCTCGGACTTCCCCGGCGCCCCGGCGCCGGACGAACGGATCCGCGTGCCACGGACGTTGGCGCGCGTGGGCTACGGCTGGGCCGAGTTCGTCCACCACCGGTACTGCGCGGACGACGCCGAACTCGCCGCGTTCTACCTCAACGTGGGGCACTGGCTGGCCGTGCTCCGCTTCACCGGCGGCACCGACATGCATGCCGAGAACATGATCGCCGCGGGCCCGGTGCCGGTGATCGTGGACGCCGAGACGCTCTTCGACTCCCCCGCGCCCTTCCCGCCCAGCGGCCGGGGTGACGCGGTGGACGTGGCGGCGGCGGCCATCCGCCGGACGGTGCTGCGCACCGGGCTGCTGCCCGTGCGGGGCACCGGGTTCGCGCTCGGCGGCGTGGACATCTCCGGGGTGGGGGCACTGCCCGGGCAGCAGCCGCTGATCCCGAACCCGGTGATCGCGGACGGCGGCACCGCGGCGGCCCGCTTCCAGGTGGACCTGGTGGCGATGCCCACCGCGGGCAACCACCCGAGCCCGACTCCTGTGCTGAGCGCGTACTGGGACCTGATCCTGGCCGGCTTCCGTGAGATGACCGCACACCTGCGCCGGCCCGGCGCGGATCCGTACCGTCTGCTGGCCCGCTTCGAAGGCGTCCGGGCGCGCCGGATCCTGCGACCGACCCAGGCCTACGTCGACATCGGCCGCATGCTGTGGCATCCCGCGTCGTTGCACGACGAGGCCGCGGCCGTCGAGCGGGCCCGGGACATCCTGCGGCGCAACGCCGAGGTGCTGCCCGGTGCGCCGACGGAGCGCGCGGCCGTCGACGGCGAGATCGCGGACCTCCTGGCCGGCGACGTGCCGATGTTCGGCTTCACCGTGGACGCGGCCGCCGTACGGAACACGGTCGAGGACTGGCACACCGCCGACTTCGCGCTGGAGGAGTCGGTGATCCAGGACGCGCTGGTGGGCGCGTACCTGAACGAGCGTTCGCTGCCGGCGCGGGTGCAGGTCGCCGCCCGCGACCCGCACGCCCGTGACCGGGAGCGGCGCCGCCGGGAGCTGGCCGCGCGGATGGTGCGGCGGCTGTGCGACGGGGCGGTGCGCGGCGAGGACGGTACGGCGACCTGGATCAGCCCGGTCTTCACCCCCGCGGGATGGTCCATCAGGGTGCTGCCCGCCGACCTCTACACCGGGCAGGGCGGGGTGGTGCTGACGCTCGCGGAATACGCGGCCGAGGTACGGGCCGGGCGGGCGGACGAGGTTCCCGGCGTCACCGAGACGTTCGAGGGCGCGCTGCGCGTGCTGATGAGCACCGAGGAGCGGACGCCGACACCGTCACCCGGGGCGTTCAGTGGCGCCGCGTCGCAGGTGTGGACGTGGCTGGCGTTGCACCGGGTGCTCGGTGAGCGCCGGCTGCTGGAGCGGGCCGCCGCGAGGGCGGTGCTGCTGGAGGGCCGACTGGTCGAGGACGACGTCGAGGTCGATCTCCTCAACGGAGCGGCCGGTGGCATCGTCCCCCTGCTCAACCTGGCCAGAGCGACCGGGCAGGACCGCTGGCTCGCCGTGGCGGCGCACATCGGCCGCCGGCTGACCGGGCTGGCCACGGTCGACGCGAGCGGTGCGCGCTGGACGACCCGGCTCAACCCGGAGGGCATCGGCGGCTTCGCCCACGGAGCGACCGGCATCGGCTGGGCGCTGACCCGGCTCGCCCTGAGCGACGCGGGTTCCGCGGCCGAACGCCAGGGCTGGGCCCGCCTTGCCGAACGGGCCTTCGCCTACCAGGAGTCCCTCTACCAACCGGACCACGGAAACTGGCTCGACGTCCGCGTCGGCGCCGAGGAGGACTTCTTCACCAGCTGGTGTCACGGCAGCGCGGGGATCGGGATCGGCATGCTGGACCTCCACCGGCGGCTCGGCGATCCGACCCACCTCGACATGGCTCGCCGCGCCGCACAGGCCTGCGCGGCCGAGGGTTTCGGCTGGAGCCACACGCTGTGCCACGGCGACCTCGGCCTCTGGCAGTTCCTCACGTCCATGAACGCCGGCGACCCCTCCGACCTGGACGGCGAGATCCTCACCAGCCTCGAACAACGCGGCCCGGTCGGCGGCCTGGCTCGGGAGGCGTTCTCGCCCAGCCTCATGTCGGGCCTCTCGGGAGTCGTCCACACCCTCCTGCGGATGCACGGTTCGGCGTCCTTGCCGGATCCCCTGGTCCTCGACTGACCCGGGGCGTTCAGGCGTGGAGCAGGGTCAGCGTCTCCCTCAGGTTGTGCTCGGCGATGTCCGCCATCGCCGCCCGGTGGGGGAAGTCGCCGTCGAGCAGCCGCAGCGGCCCCGCCGTCAGGGAGAGACGCTGGGCGAGCGTGTAGAGCGCGAGGCGGTTCTCGTCCAGGCCGTTCACCGCCAGTGGACGGTAGGCGTCGTGCAGGCGGATCCGCAGGAAGACGTGCTCCCACTCGACGTCGAAGTACATCAAGCCCTCGATGTCGATCGCCACGGGGTTCCCGGCCGCGTCGACCAGCACGTGGTCGGGCCCGAGTTCGCCGTGCACGACCGCGTACTCCGCGCGGGGCCGCACAGCCGCCGCGAGGTCCGTCAGCCGCTCCTCCAGCCGGTCGCGGGCTTCCGCGATCCGCGGATCTCGCGACGCGGCCTCGGCGAGGTCCCGCAGTGCGCGGTCCAGGACGACTGCCTCGCACGACGTCCCCCGCGATGTGCCGCCGCCGTCGACCACGGCCACCTTGCCGTACGTGGACGCCCGGTGCCGCCCCATCGCCTTCAGCGCCTCCCCGAGCCGGTCCATGACGGGGGCTGCCGCGCTCGGGTCACGGGCGAGCAGGTGCTCCAGGTTCTCACCGGGGACGTCCTCGACGATCGCGAGGTCGGCCGGACCGTGGGTGCCCTCGCGGTCGACGAGGCGGATGGCCGGGACGCGGACGCCGAGCGTGTCCAGCCGGGTGTGGGCGGCCTCGAACAGGTCGAGCCCGAGGCCGGGCGAGAACGGGTCGGTGAGGTCGTCGTCGCCCTCGGCCGCCGGCCAGTAGTTCTCGGCGTCGTGCCAGAGGTAGGCGATCGCCGTCGTGGCGTCGTCCAGCACCAGGCGGTACACGCCCTTCTTGCTTCCGCCCGCGACCCGCTCGACCGCCTCCAGCCGCCGTCCGCCGCCCAGCGCGGCCCGAGCCGCCCCCGCCAGCTGCTCCCGTGTCACTGCCCCGGCTGTCACGCCCGCCCCCACCTCTCCGTCACGGCAACCCGTGCACCCTAGGGGAGCGTCGGCGTGTAATCGAACCAAATCAGCGGGCAGAAGAGTGTCATCGGCCCCGACCCGGCGGTGCGCGCCGAGTTTTGGGACACGCTTTACACGACACGTGCAACTGAGGCCCAGGTCTACTCCGTCTGACAGGGAGTCGGGCCCGTCAGGGCCGAAGAGCGAGAGAGCGGGGCGGGGCGTGGGACGGCGCAAGGGCAGCATAGGGATCGCACTTGTCACGGGTGCGATGCTGGTGGGCGTGACTGCCTGCGGTGGCGGGAGCGGCAGCGACAAGGCCGGTGGGGACGACGCGAAGGCGTCGGGCAAGCCGAGCGCGAGCGCCTCTCCGTCGCCGAAGAAGCCCGCGGGCCCGCCGATGCTACTGGAGACGATCACCCCGCAGACGGGCACCACGGTCGGTGTGGCCATGCCGATCTCGGTGGTGTTCACCAACCCGGTGGCGGCGAAGGCACGGGCCGCGGTCGAGAAGCACATGAAGGTGAGCGCCTCGCAGCCGGTGGCCGGCGCCTGGCACTGGTTCGGTGACAGGCGCGCGGACTGGCGCCCGAAGTCGTACTGGCCCTCCGGCACGACGGTGAAGATCGACGCCGACATGACGGGCGTCAGCAACGGCAACGGACGCTACGGCGTGCGCACCTACACGCACACCTTCAAGGTCGGCGACGACGTGCGCGCGGACGTCTCGGTGACCGGCCACACCATGAAGGTGAGCCGGAACGGCAAGGCGGTGCGCACCCTGTCGATCAACGCGGGCAGCCCGCAGTACCCGACGTGGAACGGCACGATGGCCGTCATCGACAAGCAGGAGAAGGTCCACATGACCTCCTGCAGCGTCGGCATCAGCTGCGACAAGGGCAGCCCCAACTACTACGACCTGACGCTGCCCTGGGACGTCCACCTGACCCAGTCCGGCACGTACGTGCACTTCTCGACCGGCGACCCCAACCCGGGCAGCGGCAGCGCCCGCGGCTCGCACGGCTGCGTCCACCTGTCCATGTCGGACGCCAAGTGGTTCTACGGCCAGGTCAAGCAGGGTGACCCAGTCACCATCACCGGCTCGACCCGTGCCAAGGCCTCGCCCGACAACGGCTACGCGGACTTCAACCTGGGATGGGACGAGTGGCTCGCGGGCAGCGCGTCCGGCGAGGGGTCGACCGCGACCCTGTGACGCGATGCGGTGGCGCCGCGGTCGGCACTCGATGATGCCGACCGCGGCGCCACTGCCGTACGCGCCCTTCGCGCTCACCGGAATGGGCTGAATCCGTCCTCGCCCGACGTGCGCATGCCGTCAGCCGCCGCTGGGGGGCTTGGGGAGTGCGCGGTGGGCGTACCAGGCTTCGAGGGCCTGGGCTCGGGTGCCGGCCGGGTTCCCGCGGTGCCAGGCACTGGTGAAGCGGTTGAACTCGAACTGTTCCTCGATCTCGCGGGGCCGGGCCGCGTCCGGGCGGGTGGCGTGCCAGTGGGCGACCGCGTCCGCCAGGGTCCGTCCAGGATTCTGGGCGATGAAGTCGCGCATGAAGGCGTCGAAGTGGAAGCCGGGGCCGATCGCCTCGACGAAGTACCTCCGCAGGACCTGGCTGCACCGCTGGCCGGCCGGGATCACGGTGCCGCCGTCGACGGGCTCCACCAACTGAGCGGTCGCCGGGCGACGGCGGGCCGCGGCGGCCGGCAGCGGCAGGCCGTCCAGCGCCGCGGCGAGCCGGGCGGTGAGCGCCGCCTTGCCGCCGTGCCGCGCGACGCCCATCGAGCGGGCGAGACCGGTGAGCTCGTCCAGCGTCCAGTACCAGCGCAGCAGCTCGGCACCGGTGAGGTCGGCCGTCAACGGCGGCCTGGACCCGGCAGCTGTCGCACTGGTGTTCTGGTTCTCGTTCATGGCCGTCATTCTGCCGGACTCGCCTGCCGCGGCGGGAAGGCTCAGCCGTGCTGACCGATACGGTCGACCACCTGGATGTCCTGCAGACTCCTGGTCTCGTAGTAGTAGTTGACCTGCTTCCACTCGCCGTGCACCTTCTTCGGGCTGCTCCCCTTCGTACGCAGGCCCAAGTAGTCGTACGTCTTGCGGTCGAAGAGGAAGGTCCATCCCGCCTTGGGGTACGAGACTCCGACGGCGGTCCGGCCGGCCACGTCCACCTCGTCGTAGTCCAGGCGGATCCGGGGCAGCTTCGCCAGCGCTTCGAAGGCGGCGGCCTGCAGGCCGGGGGGCATCACACGCGGCCCCATGAGCAGCATGCTTCCTTCGAGGAACACGTACATGTCGTTCTGGGACGTGGCCGGTCGGCCCCTCCACTGGGCGAGGAGCTTGTCGGGGTCCGTCGGCATGGTCTTGAGCTTGGAGTAGACGGTGGGAGGCCAGCGCACTTCGTGCTTGCCGAGCGGCGGATCGTGGTGGATCTTCCCGTGCTCCTGGCGCAGGGAGGGCTTGGATCCGTCCACCGACATCCAGCTCTCGTCGGTCCACGTCCTGGTCTTCCCGCCCTTGACCGGCGTCTGCGTGATGTAGGTCCTGGTGTAGAAGTACTGGTCGTTGCGCGGAACGGGCAGATCGTTCCCAGCGGCGCGTGATCTGTCAGCGGCCTTCTGCAGCACCTCCGTTGCGCCGATCGCGCCCAGACGGGGCTTGTGGTCGTCCTTGGCGTCCTGGGCCACCACTACGGTGACGCCCACCGCCGCCGCGGTCACACCGACGAGCGCGGTACGGAAAACGAGTCGTCGGCTCAGTGCGCGTCCCCGGGATGCGCCGCTGCGGGACTCCTCGACCATGGCCGCTCCGAGGCGGGCTCGGGCGGCGACGCGGGCATCGTCGGACAGCCCGTGCTCGTCGGTGTCCCATCCGCGCACCATCGTCAGTTCATCCATGATCCGTCTCCTTCTGAGGCGCGGTCGGGGTGGTGAGATCCGGTGCGCCCAGTGCCCGCCGCAGCTTGGTGCGGGCCCTGTGCAGGCGGGAGCGCACGGTGCCGACGGGCACGCCCAGGGCCTGCGCGGCCTCCGTGTAGTCGAGTTCTCCCCAGGCGATCACCAGCATCACGTCCCGGTACCGGGCGGGCAGTGCGGCGAGAGCGCCGGCCAGAACGCCGTGCGTCCCGCCGGTGCTGAGCTTCTCGGCGATCCCGTCCTCGGGACCTTCGTGATCCCGGTCCGCGGACAGTGACGCCATGCGCGCCAGTGCCCGCAGCCGGCGCGCCTCGTCCCTGCGATGACGCCCGATCAGGTTGGTGGCTATCCCGTACAGCCAGGGCCGCGCGTGCGCGTACGACAGGTCGTAGCGCCGACGGCGCTGGAACGCGATCACGAACGTCTCCGCCATCAGGTCGTCGGCGGTGTCGGAGCCCAGACGTCGTGCGATGTAGCGGTGGATGTCGTCGGCGTAGCGGTCGAAGATCAGGGCGAACGCGTCGGGCGTTTGCCAGGACCGTTCGATCACCGAGCCGTCGGAGTCACCGACCGCGTCCGTTGCCGCGGTGAGTGCGGCAGCGGTGCCCGGCAGGAGCGTCACGCCTCACCTCTGTGGTTCATTTCGTACCCCTCGAAAGCCGTGTCGTGGTCACCTCCTGTTCGCCGATGCCGTCTTTCGAGTTCCACCCTGCCAAGTGACCTGCCTCACATGGCGCGTCAGCCGTCGTTGGGCATCATCTTGGTGACCTTGCCCTGGGTGTTCGCCTGGAGGTAGCCGGTCTGGCCATAGGCGTTGGTGAGGTAGACGGACATTCCGGCAGGGTCGCCGAAGGCGTTGCCAGGAAGGATCACCGTCAGGTAGCGGGTCGTGACGTGATCGACCTTCAGTTTCCGCTCGGCTTCGGCCAGCAGGGCCGGGACCTTGTCCCAGTCGAAGTCGTCCAGGCTGACGGGCTTCTCCCCGCCGCTGAGCGTGTCACTGATGATGCCCTTCTGGACGCCCTGGCCGGGGCGATAGGTGTACGAGTCCTTCTTGATGTCGCTGCCCTTCACCATCAGGTCGGCGGAGACGTATTCCGGATACACGACGAAGGACCCGAACCGGGTCCGTCCGGTCTGCTGCCTGAACGCGCTGATGGCGGAGCGGATGCCGGCCGGAGTCAGCATGTTCCCCTTCGTGCTCGCCGTCCCGCCGGTCGGCTCCTTCGCCGACGGCGTGACGTCCGTGGCGCTCGAGCCGCCGCCCGACGGCGACTTGGTGGCGGAGTTGCCGGACCCGGTGGAATCGGACGCCTTCGAGTCTCCGTCGGGGAGCCCCGCCCAGACGAGAACCCCGGCAAGCGCCACTCCGGCGACGGGCAGGCCCACCAGCGTCCAGCGCCGGCCGCGGTCCGGCCGTACCGGGACGGTGGGGGACGCCGGACGCGCGTCCTGCGGGCCCTGCGACGTCGTCGGGGCCGGAGGAGCGCCGTACGACCCCCCGGACATCGCGGGCGCGGGGCCGAAGCCCGTGGGTGCCGTGGCGGGCCCGGGAACGTACGGCGCCGACGGGGGGTGCAGTTGGTAGGAAGTGGGCGCCTCGGGCTCGCGGGCGACCTCCGCCAGCATCCGGTCGAGTTGCCCGGCGTCGGGCCTCGCCGCGGGGTCCCGCACGAGGACCCGCGTCAGGGCGTCCTGGAGCGGACCGGCCTTGACCGGTGGCGGGATCTCCTCGCTGAGGACGGCTGCCAGGGTGGCGAGTGTCGTGCCGCGGCGCAGCGGGTGGTGGCCCTCCACGGCCGTGTAGAGCATCATCGCCAGCGACCACAGGTCCGAGGCGGGACCGCCGTCCTTGCCGGAGACACGTTCGGGCGCCATGTAGTCGGGGGTGCCGATGACCGACCCGGTGGCCGTGAGGGAGGTCGCCTCGCGGATCGCAGCGATGCCGAAGTCCGTCAGCACCGGACGGCCGTCGGGACGCAGCAGGACGTTGGCCGGTTTCACGTCACGGTGCTGGATGCCCACCTGGTGCGCGGCGCACAGCGCGGCCAGCACCTCACGTCCGATCCGTGCCGCCTCCTGGGGGGACATCGGTCCACGGGCCAGGCGGTCGGCCAGGGAGCCGCCGGTGACGAGTTCCATGACGATCCAGGGGTAGGTACCCGGACCTCCGTCGACCACATGATGGATGGTCACCACATTGGGGTGATCGATACGGGCCAGCGCGCGTGCTTCCCGCAGGACCCGCTCGCGCAGCATCCCTGCGGCTTCCGGATCGTACTCGGCGAGGTCGGGATCGGGCGGCCGGACCTCCTTGACGGCCACGCTCCGATGCAGCACCAGGTCCGTCGCGCGCCAGACCATGCCCATACCGCCACCGCCGAGCCGTGCTTCCAGCTCGAACCGCCCGTCGACAACCCGTCTGCCGCTGTTGTCGCTGCCCTCACCGTTCATGCGCGCGAGCTTAGCGGGAGCTCGGATGCCGCCTTCGCCGCAGGGGCCCGTCCCCGATGCCTGTGCGGCGGGGGTTTCGACGATGCCCGGCATGCCCGTGTGAGCCCTGTGTGCGCCCCACGTCGTGCGACAACAATGCGCCATGCCTGTGGGCGGGTGACCGGTTCACGGTCCCGCTGCTCAACTACCCAGAAAGGCAGGTCGGCTGCGATGCAATTGCGACTGCCCAGCTCCGTGTCCGAGGCGCGGGAGTGTCTGGCCGAGGGGGCCGTGCCGATCGGCGGGGCGACGCTGCTGTGGGCCGACTGGCAGCGGGACGGGTTCCCCGAACTGGCCATGTCGCTGCGCAGCCTCCCGGAGGCCAACGTCATCGGGCGCGAGACGCTGGGCGCCGCCGTGGTGCTGAACCGGATCGACGACCGGGTCCCGGACGTCATACGCCTGGCCGCCGCCTCGGTGGGGACCGGCGCCGTACGCCGGACGGCGACGGTCGGCGGCAACCTCGTGGGCAGTACCCTGCGCTGCCTGTTGCCGGCGGCGCTCGTCCTGGACGCGCGGGCGTCGGTGCTGGGACCCGAGGGTGTGCAGGAGATCGACCTGGCCGAGGCGACGGCCAAGCGTCCGCTGCTGCTGAGCATCCGCTGGCGTGAGCCGGTCGCCACGGCCTACCGCAAACTGCCGGCCGAAGCGGGCGGAGCGCCGCCGCTCGTCGTCGCCATGGCACTGCACACCGATGCCGGCGGGCACAAGCTCCTCCGTGTCGCCGTGCGCGACGGATACGACGTGGCCAGCGGCAGCGCCACGGGCGACAACGGCAGCGAGGAGGCGACAGGCGCGCTGCGGTGGACGGCGCTGGGTGATCTCCCGTCCACCGCATGGGACATCATCGCCGAACAGGCCACGGAGCTGCTGCGGCCCGCCGCCGGTCACTGAGCGGGCGGACAGCCTCGTGCGAGCAGCAGGAGGGCGTCGACCAGGTCCTCGGCGGGGCTGCCGGTGGCCAGACGCCGCAGTTGCAAGCCCATCACCACGGCGACCGTGGTGGCCGCAAGGCGTTCCGCGTCCGGCACACCCAGAGCGGTGAGGATCTGGGTGGCGAGCCGGTCGTAGGCGCGGAACGCCTCCGCCGCCGCCTCCCGCAGTCGCTCGTCGCGCCCGGCCTGGATGTACAGCTCGAACGGCGCCAGATGGGCGCTGTCCAGCGCCGTGCCGCACGCGACCTGCCCGGCCAGGGACGCCGCGTCCTCGACGGCGATGCCCTCGGTCTGGCACTGGTCGGCCAGCTCGGTGAAGTACCGGGCCTCCTCGCGCACGAAGTGCAGCAGGCTCTCCCGCAGCAGATCGTGCTGGGTCTCGAAGTGGTACGTGACCGAGCCGAGCGACACTCCGGCTTCCTTGGCGATCCGCCGGTTGGTGACCGCCGCGACCCCGCCCTCGCCGATGATCTGCAGGACGGCTGTGATGATGCGCTGGCGCGTCGTGGCGGAGGGAGCGTCGTTCGGCATGCCCTGCATTCTTCCATCCGCGCTCGGGTGGACAGTCCCCCGCACCCTCTCTATTGTTCGTTCGAACGAACAGTACGGGAGGTAGTCGTGCACATTGCTGGGGCAACTGTTCTGCTGACCGGGGTCACGGGCGGCATCGGCGGCGCGATCGCCGCGGAGATGTCCGCTCGCGGCGCGGACCTGATACTCACCGGCCGACGGCGCGAGGCGCTGGAGCCCCTCGCCGAACGCTACGGCGCGCGCACGATCCTGGCCGATCTCGGCGACGCCGACGATGTGGTGCGCCTCGCCGAGGAGGCCGCCGGTACCGACATCCTCATCGCCAACGCCGCCCTGCCCTCCAGCGGTGACGTGCTCGACTACACGCCGGAGCAGATCGACCGGGCGCTCGCGGTGAACCTGCGCGCGCCGGCGATGCTCGCGCGGCTGCTCGCCCCTGCCATGGTGACCGCCGGACGCGGGCACATCTGCTTCGTCGGGTCGCTTTCGGGAATGGCGGCCACCAAGTCGTCGTCCATGTACAACGCGACGAAGTTCGGGCTCCGCGGCTTCTCGCTGGCCTTCCGCCAGGATCTGCACGGCACGGGCGTCGGTGTCTCGATCGTCCAGCCGGGCTTCGTACGCGAGCTGGGGATGTTCGCGAACACGGGCTCGCCGACGCCCGGCGGGGTGCGGACCGTCGCGCCGGAGCAGGTCGTCAAGGGCGTGACCCGGGCCATCGAGCGCGATGTCGCCGAAGTCAACGTGGCACCGCTCGAGTTGAAGTTCCTCACCAAGATCGCCTCGCAGTTCCCGGGCTTCGCGGAGCGGGTGCAGCGGCTGGCCGGGGCCGAGCAGACCGTCGACACGATCGTGGCGTCCCAGAAGTCGAGCCGCTGAGATGCCGCGTTCCCGCATGTCGCCCTCGTTCATGAAGACAAGCGTGCGCAGGTTCTTGACAGCGGGACGGCGGAGAACTCGGCGCGTCCCGAAGGGGTGAGGAAGACCAGTTCGCGGGCGGGCTGCTTGATGCGGAAGCCGAGCGGCAGGGCGCACCCGCCGGTTGCAGTCCTCGAACCCGTCGAGCACCTGGGCCATGGTGTCGCGGATGCGGGTAGTCCTCTACGTACCACTCCCAGGGGGTGTCGCTGTCCGGGAGGGCGGCGCGGGCGTGTACGGGGTGTCGGGCGCGGCGAGGGCGAAGTTGCCGCCCATGCCGACGAACACCTTCACGTCACCGCAGTGCATGGCCCGGATGGTGCCGAGCGTGTCCAGGCCGTGCTCGCGGGACGGGTCGATCCCGCAGATCCCGGCCGGGCGGTCCAGGAACTCCTCGGTGGGCCGGTGGTCGATGCCACAGGTCCGGTTGCCCTGGACGTTGCTGTGTCCGCGCACCGGTGACGGACCGGCGCCCTCGCGGCCCAGATTGCCGTGCAGCAGAAGGAGGTTGACGATCTCGCGGACCGTGTCGACGCCGTGCTCGTGCTGGCTGACGCCGAGGCACCAGCTGAAGATGGAGCGGTCGGCGTCGCGGTACACGCGCGCGGCCCTGAGGATGTCGTCGCGGCTGAGATCGGACTGGCGCTCGATCTCCGCCCAGGGGGTCGCCTCACACAGGTCCCGGTAACCATGCCGCGCAGCAGCGCCATGTCGCCGCCGACGCGCGGCTGCAGGTTCAGGGTGCTGGTCCGGGTCGTCTTGAAGAGGGCCATGTCCGTGAAGTCGTGCGGCACGATGGTGCGCGTGGCGGCCGCCTCGACCAGCGGTGGCGTCGGTGGTCTCCCAGTCCTTGAGGTCGACGGTCCCCTTGCCGGTGCCCAGGGACGCCTGTAGCGCGCGGCCGCTGGCCTCGTGGCGCATGTTGGAGCGGTCGGGCAGGTTGTTCGTGCCCAGTTCGCGGGCCATCAGCTGGTAGAGGAAGGTGGCCTCGTTGCCGAGGCGGCCGGAGGTGTAGAACGACGCCTGGTCGGGGTCGTCCAGCACGCGCAGGGTGCGACCGACCAGCTCGAAGGCGTCGCGCCGGCGGATCGGGACGTAGTGGTCCGACTCGGGGTCGTAGACCATCGGCTCGGTCAGCCGTCCCTGGTCCTCCAGGTCGCCCGTGGCCCGTCCGCCAGGGCGCCCTCGTGCACCAGCACCTGGCTCACTCTCTTGGCGGCGCCCCAGCCGGCGGCAGGGTGACGGTACGGGTGGAACTCCGGCTCCTCCTTGGGGACGGGGCCCACCCGGGGCTCCCGGCGCTTCTGGTCGTGCCCGGAGATGGCCACGGCTCTCACCCCTTCGGCACACGGAGGCCGGCGGTCGTCGCTCTTGCCCAGGCTATGCCGGGGGATCATCCGCAGCACCTCGACTAACATGGCCGAAAATTCACATTTTCTCCCATTTCATCCCTCACTCACACCCGAGGAGCACGCATGACCAGCGAACCCGAGCCGATCGGCGAAGCCGCCCGTCAGGCGCTCGAAAAGGAACTCGCCGAAGTCCGCGGCGAACGCGACTCGGTCGCGGCGACGCTGCGGGACAGTGACACTGTGGGCGACCTCGCCGACGGAGCGGACGAGTTGCAGCGCGCCGACGAGGTGCAACGCCTGGACGCCCGTATCTCCGAGATCACCACGCGACTACGGCAGGTGGCCGACGCGAGCCGGCCCTCCGCCGATGTCGTCGGGGTCGGCAGCACGGTCACCGTGCGCTTCGAGGACGGCACGCAGGACACCTTCCAGATCGGCGCGGTGGCGGACGTGCTGGACTCCTCCCTGATCACGGCCGACAGTCCGCTCGGGCACGCGCTCCTCGGCCACCGGGCCGGAGACTCGGTGAGCTACCGCGCGCCCGAGGGACAGCTGACCGCGGTGGTGGTGTCCCTCGGCGGGACACCGGGCTGATCCGGATCCGGGTTCGGGGCTCAGCCGGGAGCGGGGGGCGGGTCGTCGAGGAAAGTGACGGTCGGTACGTGGAACAGGCACCCGGTCATCGCGGTGGAGTAGTCGAGGATGCGGTCGTGCGCGGCTCGGCCGTCACCGAGGAACATGTGCCTCAGCATCTGTTCGGTGACGTCCGGTGTACGCGCGTAGCCGATGAAGTACGTGCCGAACTCGCCCTCGGCGAGGTTGCCGAACGGCATGTTCTCGCGCATGATTCTGCGCTCGTCGCCATGCTCGTCGGTGATGGTGTTGAGCGCCACGTGGGAGTCGGCGGGCTTGATGTCGTCGGGGAGCTCGACGTTGGCGAGCTTCGTCCGCCCGATGACCTTCTCCTGTTCGTCCGAGGACAGGTCGTTCCACGCCGCCATGTCGTGCAGGTACTTCTGCACGATCACATAGCTGCCCCCGGTGAAGTCGGGGTCCTCGTCACCGACGAACACCTCGTCGGCCGCGACCTGCCCTTCGGCGTTCTCGCTTCCGTCCACGAACCCGAGCAGGTCGCGCTCGTCGAAGTACTTGAAGGCCTGGACCTCGTCCACCACCGTGACCGCGCCGGTCAGCCGCTCCAGGACCAGCCGGGCCAGTTCGAAACACAGGTCCATGCGGCGGGCGCGCACATGGAGGAGGAGGTCTCCAGGGGTGGCCGGGGCACGGTGGCGGGTGCCGCGCAGTTCCACGAACCGGTGCAGTTCGCGTGGGCGCGGTCCGCCGAAGAGCCGGTCCCAGGCCTCCGAACCGATGCCGACGACACAGGTGAGCCGGTCGTCGGGTGCGCGGAAGGCGACCGAGCGGCGCAGGCCCGAGACGTCCTGCAGCAGCTCGCGGACCGTCTCCTCGTGGCCCGGCACGATCGTGACCACGAGGAAGACGGTGGCTCTGGCCGGTTCGACGATCACTGCCTGCGACTCGGGCACGAACCGGCCTCCTCCTGAGATGGTCCCTGGTCCATCCTGCTGCGTCCGGCGCGAATCCGCGCGAGGACGTCAGCCGGTGACGAGTCCCGCGACGAGGTTGATGGCGGTGGCGAGAATGCTGGTGCCGAAGACGTACGACAGGAGCGTGTGCCGAAGCACGATCGCGCGGATGGCCGTACTCGAGACGGAGGTGTCGGACACCTGATAGGTCATGCCGAGGTTGTAGCTGAAGTAGAAGAAGTCGCGGTACGCGGGCCGCTGGTCGGAGTTGAAGTCGATCCCGCCTCCGCCGGTGCAGTAGACGTAGGCGTAGCGGGTGGCGTACATCAGATGCAGTGCGGACCAGGCCATGAACACCCCGAACAGCGCGAGCGCGGCGCCGACATGGCCGGTGTCGGAGGCGCCGAGCAGGAGCAGCAGCACGATCGCGACCAGTCCGCACGAAGCGACGGCCACGACCGCGAGTTCCTCGCCGAGGGGCCGGACGTCCTCGCGTCGGGCGTTGCGGTGGGTGGCCGTGGCGTCCATGGGCCACAGCACCACCCAGCCCGCCACCACGAAGGCCAGCTCCGTCGCGGCGATTCCGGCCAGCGCACCCAGCAGCGCCCTGGCCGACAGCCCGACGACCGCGCCGACCACGGATCCGAGCGCCACCGAACCGGCCAGCCGGGGCACGGCGTCCAGCGGCAACCAGCTGCTCATGCGCCACCAGGGTAGTTCCGTCCTCGCCGGCCGGCCCGCCGGAGCGCGCCGCCTCCGGCAGGCGCGGGCGGTCCGGTCCGCATACCGACCGCACACCCGGCCGGAGCACGGGGTAGACACCGAGCATGCCGGGTTTGCACCGGTTCTCCCTTCCCGTGCGCGGGCACGGCCGGCGGAGCTCGGTCGCCGGCGCGGGGCGTGCGCTCTCCCCACGCGGCGCGCTGACCGTGCACGCGGTGGACGGAGCGCTCCTGTTCGCCGTACGGGCCGCCCTGGCCATGGGCCTGGTCGCCGTGCCGATCGTGGCGGCGGGTCGGCCCGATCTCGCGGTCTACGCCATGCTGGGGTCCTTCACCACCACGTTCGGCCGCGATCTGCCCTACGCGCGGCGCGCCCGGGTCCTCGCGGTGGTGGCCGTGGCCATGACGGCGTGCGTGGGTTGCGGGTCGGCGCTCGCGGTGAGGGCCCACCCCGGGGAGTCGGCGACCGGTGCGGCCGTGGTGGCGGTGGCGACGGCCCTGGTCGCGGGCGCAGCCAAGTACGTCTGCGACGCCACCCGGCTCGGCGGGCTCGGCGCGGTGCTGCTCCTGTTCTCGTTCGCGGTGGCGGCCAACGCCTCCCCCACGTGGGCCGACGTGCTCCCCTACACGGCACTGGCGGCGGCCGAAGCCGGGCTCGCGTGGCTGTTGGCGGCCTCCGGCCGGATCGTGCATCCCGAACGGCCGCAGCGCCTGGCTGTGGCCATGGCCCCGCGCCGGCTCGCCGAGGTGCTGGAGGCGTCCGCATCGGGGGACGTACCGCGGCAGACCCGGCGCGGGGCCACTGTCGCCGTCCTGCACGCGTACCAGTCCCTCGGCTCTCCGCCGCCGGCCCGGACCCGGAGTGCCGGATCCGGCACCGACGCGGTCTACCTGCACCTGAGCGACCTGTCCTGGACCCTGCTGGTCGGCTCCGCCCGGTGTGAGCCGTGGCCGGCCGGGATCGACCCCGCCGAACTCGCGGCCGCGGAGAAACGCGCCTACGTTCTGCCCGACCGGCTCCATCACCACCGCTGGGGCGCTGCCGCCGACCGCGTCGCCGAGCACCGTGCAACCGACGAGAAATGCCGGGCAAGATGGGATTTTCCTCCACTGTCCCCGGGCTCGGGCGCACACCCAGACTGCGTCCCATGACCCCTCAGGCACCGTGCACCGCATGACCCGTTCCCTCGCCCGCCGCATCGCCGCCGAGGCCGTCGGGACCGGGCTGCTCGTGGTCGTGGCCGTCGGTTCCGGGATCCAGGCCACCCGGCTGTCGCAGGACGCCGGTGTGCGGTTGCTGGCCTGTTCGCTGGCCGCCGTCTTCGGCCTGGGCGTGCTCATCACGCTGCTGGGGCCGGTGTCCGGCGGGCACCTCAACCCGGCCGTCACGCTGTCCGCCTGGTACGTCGGCCGCCGCCGGAGCACCGGACCGACCCTGCGGGAGGTCGCCGCGTACATACCGGCACAGGTGGCCGGAGCGATCGGCGGCGCGATCCTGGGCGACGCCATGTTCGCGAGGCCACTGGTGAGGCTCTCGACCCACGAGCGGTCCGCCGGACACCTCTGGTTGAGCGAGGTCGTCGCCACCGCCGGGCTGATCCTGCTCGTCCTCGGTCTGCAGCGCACCGGCCGCGCCCGGCTGGTACCGGCCGCGGCGGCCGCCTACATCGGCTCCGCGTACTGGTTCACCTCCTCGACCGCCTTCGCCAACCCGGCGATGACCATCGGCCGCGTCGTCACCGACACGGCCGCCGGGATCGCCCCCACCTCCGTGGTCCCGTTCGTCGCGGCCCAACTGCTCGGGGCAGGACTCGGAACGGGCGCCGCGACGGCGCTGTTCGGGCGATCCACGCACACGGGAGACGACGCCGTCGCCCCGGCCGGACGGGCAGAGCCCGCCTCTCTGTGATGCCGCCTGGTCCGCCGGCGAGGAGGCACGGCGCCTGACATGACGTCAGAGATGCGTTCCGCCTGCCGTGTTCCACCGTCCGTGACACCACGATCACGGAACTGCGAGACTGACCGCGTCGACGGCCCGCAGGCGTGGGTGGCGAAGAGGTGAGGAGTCGCAGTGGTCGTACAGCACCGTGCTCTGCCGGCGGTTCCGGTACCTGCCGATGTGTGGTTGCTGGTGCGGCAGCGGCCGGCTGTGCTGCGCCGGTCCACTCACGAACTGGCGGCAGCGCTGGCCGATGACCACGGCCCTCGCTTCGCGGTCTGGCACACCGACGAGCTGCTCTTCGGCATCCAGGGCGGGCGGTTGGTGCTGCGTACCCTCGGCGGCGCGGACCTGCCCGCTCCCGAGGTGGTGTGCGTACGCCAGGTCGCCGGTCCCATGCACAGCGACCGCGAGGTGACCTTGCTACGGCACCTCGAGCGCATGGGCAGCACCCTCGTCAACACGGTCGCCGCCCAGCTCAAGTGCCGTAACAAGGTGTGGCAGTTGCAGGAGCTCGCCCTGGCCGGGCTACCGGTGCCCGACACCGTCTCCTACGCCACGGCTCCGCTCGAAGGCGTCGTGCGCAGCCCCCGGCTGAGGACGCCGTGCGTGGTGAAGTCCGTCAACGGCGCCAAGGGTGGGCAGGTCTTCCTCGCTCCCGACCCGCACCTGCTTCGCGAGGTGGCCGGCAGTCTCACCCAGGAGGCGCCGTTTCTGTTCCAGGAGCATGTGGCCCACTCGCACGGCCGTTCCCTGCGCGTGGTCGTGGTCGACGGCGAACCGGTGGGCGCCGTACTGCACACCTCCCGCAACGGCACCCTCGTGTCCAACATCGCCAAGGGCGGCTCCGCCACACTGTGCGCGGGCCGCTATCCGCAGGCGGAAAAGCTGGCGGTGCGCGCGGTCCGCGCCCTGGGTCTGGACATCGCCGGGGTGGACCTGCTGT
The DNA here is from genome assembly GCF_044541035.1 of Streptomyces sp. NPDC085866. NCBI lineage: Bacteria > Bacillati > Actinomycetota > Actinomycetes > Kitasatosporales > Streptomycetaceae > Streptomyces > Streptomyces sp. NPDC085866. Next base: position 288,957 of record NZ_JBITSQ010000009.1, on the reverse strand, counting down.
TCACCTCCGAGGACACCTACACCGTCTGTGAGGTGAACGCCGTACCGGGCTGGCGCCCGGAGATGACCGCGATCACCCCCGCCATCGCAGCCTGCATCGCCGATCGCCTGTCCACCCGCGGCTGCGCAGGCTGATTCTCGAGCCGGACACCTCGCTCGGGAATCAGCCCCCTGAGCCGGTCGGTTCACCCGGCACGCTCAGTGCGCCGGAGCCGAGATCTCCCGCTTGAGGATCTTGCCGCTCGGGCCCATGGGCAGTGCGTCCACCAGCCACACCCGGCGGGGATACTTGTAGGCCGCCACCCGGTCCCGCACGTACTCCTGGAGTTCCTCGGGGCTCGCCTCGGCTCCCGGGCGCAGGACGACCGCTGCCGCGATCTCCTCGCCGAGCCGTTCGTCGGGCACGCCGAGGACGGCCGCGAGGGCGACCGCGGGGTGCTCGTGCAGGACCTCCTCGATCTCGCGCGGGTAGACGTTGTAGCCGCCGCGGATGATGAGGTCCTTCTTGCGGTCGACGATGTACAGGTAGCCGTCCTCGTCCTGCCGGGCCAGGTCGCCGGTGCGCAGCCAGCCGTCGGGGATCGTGGCGGCGGTCTCCTCGGGGCGGTTCCAGTAGCCCTTCATCAGATTCGGTCCGCGCACCGCGAGTTCGCCGACCTCGCCCGGGGTCACGTCACGGCCGTCGTCGTCGACCAGGCGCACCTCGACGTCCTGGATGGGGGTCCCGATGGATCCGGCCTTGCGCGGGCGGTCGGGGTGGTTGAAGGAGACGACGGGGCTGGTCTCGGACATGCCGAAGCCTTCCAGCACCATGCAGCCGAAGCGCCGCTCGAAGCCGTGCAGGATCTCCACCGGCAGGGACGCGCCGCCCGATATGCACAGGCGCAGGGTGGACACGTCGGCCTCGCCCGCACCCGGGTGCTGGAGCAGCGCGGCGTACATGGTGGGCACACCCTCGAAGACGGTCGCGCGGTGACGGGCGATGGCGTCGAGCACGGTCTGCGGATCGAACCGGGGAACGAGGACGAGCGCGGCACCGCCGTGCACGGCGACGTTCATCGTGCAGGTCTGCCCGAAGATGTGGAACAGCGGCAGACAGCCCACGATCACGTCGTCGGGGGTCATCTGCTGCACGTTGACGACGTTGACCTCGGTGTTGTGGCGAAGTCCCGCGTGGGTGAGCGCCGCGCCCTTGGGACGCCCGGTGGTGCCGGAGGTGTACAGCAGCACGGCGATGTCGTCGCCGGCGACGGTGGCGATCTCGTACTGCGGCTCCAGCCGTGCCAGCTCGGCGGCGAAGGCGGCGGGTTCGACCGACATGTGGCGCACCGAGGCCGCGGCCGCGCCCTGGGCGCCCTCACCGGGCGCCTGGTGCCACTCGAAGAGCAGCACGGACCCGGAGTCGCGCAGGTGGTACTCGGTCTCCCGGGCCTTGAGCAGCGGGTTCATCGGTACGACGATGCCGCCGGCGCGCAGGATGCCGTAGTACAGGACGACGAACTCGGGCACGTTCGGCAGCATCAGCGCGACCCGGTCGCCGGGGCGCAGTCCCTCGGTGCGCAGCAGCGCCGCAGCCTGGGCGCTCAGCCGGTCCAGCTCGGCGTAGGTGGTGGTCGCCGTCCCCAGCCGCAGGGCGGCGCTCTCCGGGTGCCGGCCCGCCGTCTCCGCCAGGAATTCCGCCAGATTGGCCATGATGCCTCCTCGCACGCATGCGCGCCGGGTCCCCGCCGGCGCTCACGGCATCGTGGCGTCCGTGTCCGGAAGCGTCCATGGCCGGGCAAACAGCTCACGCGGCCGGGGATTGTTCCGGGGAACAAAGCGCGGGCCGTACGCTGCAGGGATGAGTCTGTCGGACGTGAGTGCCGCCCTCCTGGGACGGCTGCCGGAACTGGGCGAGCGGATGGCGCGGCGCATCTGTGCCGAGGTGGAGTCCTACGCCGACGAGTCGCTGATCCCCTTCGCGTCGCTGCGGGAGTCGTGCACCGCCAACGCCGACCAGTTGCTGGGGCGTTTCGCGCTCGACGCGGAACCCGATGTGCGGCCCGCGGAGCAGACCGGTCGGCTCCGGGCCGAGCAGGGAGTGCCGCTCGCGGACACCCTGCACGCCTATCGGATCGGGTTCGGGTATCTCTGGTCGCAGATGGTCGACGAGGCGCAGCGGCATCCGGATGTCACGGACGCTCAACTGGTGGCGGGTTCGTCGGAGATCTGGGCCCAGTTCGGGCGTTACGCCGAGGCCGTCGCGGCGGCCTACCGCGAGGCCAGTGCCGAACTCGCGCTCCAGCGCGAGGCGCGCCGTTCGGCGCTGGTCGAGGCGCTGTTCACGGGCGCGCTCGCGGACCGGACGACCCTGTGGGAGACGGCACGGCAACTCGGTCTGCCGGAGCGGGGACCCTACGCGGTCGTGGCCGCCTCCGTGCCGGATCCGGGCGGGGAGCCACTGCCCGGCATCGAGGCGGCCCTGCGCCAGACCGGTGTGCAGTCGGCGTGGCGACTACTGCCGGGCGAGCAGATCGGGCTGCTCTCGCTGGCTCATCCCGACGCCGAGACGGTGAGCCGCAGGGCGCTGCGGCACCGTCAGGCACGGGTGGGGGTCAGCCCCCGGTTCGACTCGCTGCGCGACACACCGCAGGCGCTGCGCTTCGCCCGACTGGCGCTGGCCGGGCTGCCGGGCAACGGGCCGGGCGTGGCCCGCTTCGACGACAGTCCGCTCGCCATGCTGGTCGCCGCCGCGCCTGCCGAGGCGGCGCGCCTGGTAGAGGTCGTCCTGGGGCCGGTCCTGGAGCTGCCGGCGCCCGAGCGGGCACGGCTCCTGGAGACGCTCGGGCACTGGTTCACGGCGGGAGGCGTCGCCGCCGAGACGGCGAACCGGCTCTTCATCCACCCGAACACGGTGCGCTATCGACTCCGGCGGATAGAGAAGCTGACGGGCCGTTCGCTCTCCGACCCCGCCGCCCTCGTCGACCTCGGCACCGCCCTGCACGCGCTGCGACTCGTTCCGCGGTCGGACGGCCGCCACTGAAACCGCCGGGTCGACGCATTCGGTCACGGCGCCGATTCAGCAGCTCGAAGATTCCGGAGTCGTATATGGGTTTATCCGGAATTTCTGGGCAGTCGCGGAGTGGAAACATCCGATACCGGCAGGAGGCACATCATGCTTGTCCTCGGAATCATCCTGCTCATCGTCGGCTTCCTCACCGGCATTTCGATCCTGTGGACCATCGGCATCATTCTCGTGGTGGTCGGCGCGGTCCTGTGGATCATGGGCTCGATGGGCCATGCACTCGCGGGCCGGCGACACTATTGGTGAACGCCGACGCCCCCAGCCGATCGGACGTGGTCACTCCTGGTTTTCCAGGAGTGACAGTTCCGTGTCGACCAGGGCGATCAGGTCCTTGGCGACCAGGCGGTCCACGAGCCGGGAGACGGCTCCGGGATCGACGACCATGTGCTGCGCCACCGCTTTGGTGGTGGCATGACCGTGGAACACGCGGCTTCCGAAAGGCGGCATCCGGCGCTAGAGGCGCACCGACATCTCGACCGTCACGTCGTCACCCTCGGTAAGACCCTGTGGCTTGCGCACGGCGTTCTTGAGCGGCAGCAGGTACGAGCCGTCCTTCGGAAAGAGCGACGTCGTGAAGGTGACCTCGCCGATCCGGGCCTCGACCGGAATCACGCCCCAGCCGTAGGTGGCCATCGCGGCCACCTCGCGGATGTCGGCGGACTCCTCGTCCGGCACGGCGACGAAGTAGTAGGGCGACGGCCCACGCCATTCGATCACGCGACCGGCGAAGGTGAGGTCCATGAGGTCGGTCCCGTTTCTCGCAGGAGGCAGGTCGCGCTCAGCGTACCTGCGCCTTCCTGGCCTCGACGTTCCTTGAACCCGCCTCGGTCGGACGGTGGGGAAGGACACTTGCCGGTGGCGCGGCGCACCCTGCTCGGACGCCCTCCCCGTCCGCCCGGCCTCAGAGCTTGGCACCGAAGTCCTGCGTCCACCAAGGGCCGCCCGAACCCTTGTGGACGCCCACGCCGATCTCCTTGAACGAGCAGTTGAGGATGTTGGCACGGTGGCCGGGGCTGTTCATCCAGGAGTCCATCACGGACTGCGGGGTCTGCTGGCCCTTCGCGATGTTCTCCCCGTACGTGGACCAGCGGTAGCCCGCGGCGGTGATGCGCTGACCGGGGTCGGCGCCGTCCGGATTGGTGTGGTCGAAGAAGTTGCGGGCGGCCATGTCGTCGGAGTGGGCCTGCGCGGCCTTCTCCAGTTGCGCGTTCTCGGTGAGTGGTCCGCAGCCGGCCGCCGCGCGCTCCTTGTTCACCAGCGCGACGACCTGCGCCACATCGCCCGCTGGGGCGGACTGCGCCTGCGGAGTACTGGGCGTGCTCTGCGGGGGTCGAGTGGACTGCCGGGGAGTCGGCGTGGTCCTCTTCGCCGGGTGGGTCTTCTTGGAACTGCTCGCCTTCTTCGAGGTCGACGGGGACGGCGACGGGGAGGCCGAGGCCGACTGCGAGGTCTCGACGACGCGGGGTGCGGAGAGGTCCACCACGGGATCGCCGGCGGCCCGCGCGGCGGTCGCCCTCTCGTTCCCCGACCCGGAGTCCGTCCCGAAGTACCAGAGGCCGCCGCCCGCGACGCAGGCCGCCACGACGGCGCCGCCGACGGCCCGGCGCCGGATGCGCCGACGCCGACGGACCTCGCCCCGGGAAGCCGAGCGGCCGCGTGCAGCGCGGCGGCCGGTCGCCGGGCCCCCCGAGGCGTGGTCTGCGGACGCGTCCAGCAGGGACGCCGAGCCGGCCAGGCCCATCTCGCCCGCGGCGGGGCCCATCTTCGCCAGCAGCGCGGTCGACACCGAGACCAGCCCCAGGCCGGCCAGCAGCCCCTCGGCGGGCATCAACCCGCTCCACAGACCGGAGCAGTGAACGCAGCCGCGGGCATGCCTGGCTATTCGCTTGCGCCACAGTGCGGAGGGCCGGCCGTCCCAGGAGGCCAGTACGCCCTGCAGCTCGGTGCACGGCGGCTGCGCGTCCAGCGCCCGGACCACCACGCGGGCCGCCTCCAGCTGCGCCTTCATCCGCTGCACGCGGACCGCGGTGTGCTGGGGCGACAGCTCCAGGGCCGCCGCGACCTCGCCGCGGGTCAGCTCACCGGCGCACTCCAGCCACCACAGCGACAGCAGTCCCCGGTCGTCCGGCTCCAGCCAGCGGGTGGCGCGCGCGGTCTCCTGGCGCTGGCCGGACAACTGCAACTGGACCATCGTCAGATCCACGAAGTCCGCGCCCGGGTCGGCGAGTTCCTCGGCTTCCTCGACGGCGCCCGGAGCGAACTGCCGGTCCTGCCAGTGCGCCCGGACCTGGTTCATCGCGATGGCCACGAGCCAGGAGCGGAAGCTCTCGGGAGTACGCAGACCGCCCAGCGCGTCGAGGGCGCGGAGCATGGTCTCCTGCACCACGTCGTCGACGTCGACCGAGCCGTTCAAAGCACGCCCCACGATGTTGTACACCAACGGGAGGTAGGCGCTGACCAGGGCGTCCTGGGCCGCCGCGTCACCCGCCCGGGCAGCGGTCACCAGTGCCGCCGACGCCACCGTGTGCTCTGTACTCATCAATCGCTTCCCTGTCCTCGAATGCCGAACGGTGCTGTCCGATACCTGGGAGACCGCCCGGTGAGCCCCCGATAACAGTTCTTCGGAGATTCGTTCGACGAGAGGTTGGCCGCATCGGCCCTTCGGCCGCAATGGGGGAGATCACACACGGTGCGGACGCGATGGTTCCGCTCAGGCCCGCGCCCCGCCGTCGACGCGAAGGACCGTGCCGGTCACGAAGGAGGAGCGGTCGCTGAGGAGCCAGGCGGCGGCCTGGGCGATCTCGTCGGGGTGCGCGGCGCGGCGCAGCGGGGTCTGTGCCCTGATGCGGTCGAGGACTCCGGGCGATTCGGCCTCCCAGGTGCGGATCATCTCGGTCAGCGTGCCGCCGGGGGCGATCGCGTTGACACGGATGCCCTCCGGGCCGTACGTGACGGCGGCCGACTCGGTGAGGCTGTTGACGGCCCGCTTCATCGCGCCGTAGACGGGCAGTTCGGGGTTGCCTCGCAGGCTGCCGATGGACGAGTTGTTGACGATGGCCCCGGTTCCGGCGGTGGCCCGGATCGCGGCGACCTCGGCGGCCATGGCCACCCAGACACTTTTCAGGTTCACGGTGCAGACGTGGTCGAAGTCGGCCTCCGGGAGCTGGTCCATGGGGCCGGGCCGCTGGATGGTCGCGCCGTTGTTGAAGGCGATGTCGAGGCGGCCGTACCGGTCCACGACGCGGTCCACGGCCGCGCGCACCCCGGCCGCGTCGGCCAGATCGCACAGCACGTAGTCCGCGCTGCCGCCCGCCGCCCGGACTTCCTCGGTCACCGCCTCGAGCTGTGCCTCCGTCCGGGCCGCGAGCATCACCTCGGCGCCCTCCCGGGCGAACAGGCGGGCCGCGGCGGCGCCGATACCGCGCCCGGCACCGGTGATGAAGGCGACCTTGCCGGCCAGCAGGCCCAAGGGAGTGGTGGTGGATGTGTTGTTCATGGCAGCGAGCCTGCGTCGGTCGGGGGAGCCGATCCAGGCACCGGCGGTACCTGGATCGGCTCCCCCGACCCTGCGCACACTGGGGACGTGGACAGACGAGAACTGGCGGCCTTCCTGCGCAGCAGGCGTGAGCGGATCGCCCCCGCCGAGGTGGGGCTGCCCACCGGGCCGCGCCGCCGCACCCCGGGGCTGCGCCGCGAGGAGGTGGCGCAGCTGGCGTTCATCTCGACCGAGTACTACACGCGGCTGGAGCAGGCGCGCGGCCCGCGGCCCTCCCGCGAGGTGCTGGCCGGGCTGGCCCGGGCGCTGCGTCTGTCGGACGCGGAGCGCGTCCACCTCCACCACCTGGCCGGCGCGCCGCCGGGCCCGCCGCCCGGGCCGCCGCGAGAGGTGCGGCAGAGCATCCTCGACCTGCTGCACCGGCTGCCGCAGGCCGCCGCGATCGTGACGTCGGCGACCTTCGAGGTGCTCGCCTGGAACCATCTGGCGGCCGCGCTCATGGAGGACTTCTCCGCCCTGCCCCCACGCGAGCGCAACCTCGTCCGCCGGGCCTTCCTCGGGCCGAGCCCCCATGGTCGGCGGTTGTACGGGGTGTCCGACGCGGACGCGTTCGCCCGTGCCTCGGCCCAGCGCCTGCGCGCAGCCGCCGCCCGCTACCCCGACGATCCCGAGCTGACCGGCCTGATCGGAGAACTGCTCGCCGGCAGCGAGGAGTTCTCCCGGCTGTGGGCCTCCCATGACGTGTCGGCCGAGCCCACCCTGAGCAAGACGTTCCAGCACCCGGTGGTCGGCCCGGTGACCGTCGACTGCGACGTCCTCCACATCACCGACCGGGACCAGCAGGTCGTCATCTACACCGCCGCCCCCGGCTCACCCTCCGAGGAGGCGCTGCGGCTGCTGTCGGTCATCGGCACCCAGCGCATGGACGCGTTCCGCTGAGCGGGGTCAGGCCCTGGCGTCGCGGGCGTCGGCACGGTCCGACAGGGCCCGCAGCAGCCGGTCGTGCAGTGCGGGTGCCGCGACGAGGAAGCTGTCCGAGCAGGACGTCCACGGGCGGCCCGCGGTGTCCGTGACGACGGCGCCCGCCTCCCGCGCGATCAGGGCGCCCGGCAGCAGGTTGGCGTGGTCGCGGCCGAACTGCCAGAAGGCGTCGAGGCGTCCGGCGGCGGTGTCGGCGATCTGCCAGCCGGTGGGGCCCAGATTGCGTACGGCGCCCACGCGTGGCAGTACGGCGGCGAGGGACCGGCCCGCCTCCTCGGCCGCCCCGGGGTGCCGCTCGATGAACGGAGGTTGACTGGTGGCCACGAGCGCAGCCGCCGGGTCGGTCTTCGCCGACGGCGCGATCGGCCGGCCGTCGCGCGTGGCGCCGCCACCGCGCGAGGCGAGGTAGGTCTCCCCCAGCAACGGCGCATGCAGGCCGGCCGCCACCGGCTCGCCGTCACGCACCAGCGCCAGGCTCACACAGAAGTGCGGCAGGTCCTGCAGGAACTGCACGGCCCCGTCGATCACGTCCACGACCCACACCTCCCCGTGTGCTGGCAGCACGGCGAGGCCGTCGAGCTCCGGCGCCCAGTCCACCCCCGGCCGCAGGCCGTCGAGGTGGCGCCGCATCAGGGCCACGGCAGGCGCCTCCAACCCGTCGTACACCTCGGCGAGTCGGGCGAGCGAGGTGGCCGGTGCCGGACGCGGGGTGGCGAGCAGCAGCTCACCGACCTCGTGCGCGGCTGCGGCCATGGGAGCGAGCAGTTCCTGGTCTTCCGAGCGTGTCATGTCGGCTCCTGTCCGGGGATCGGTCGGTGTTCACGATCCTCGGACGCCGACGCCCGTTCCCGACTCTCCGGGCCGCCGATGTGAGCGATACTGCCGATCATGAGCATGGAATCGGCGGACGTGGTGCTCGACGAGCGTGACCAACGGCTGATCGCGGCACTGCAGTGCGACGGGCGCCTGACCGCGGAGCGGGCCGGTGCGGTGCTGGGGCTGAGTCCGCGTACGGTGCACCGCCGCTGGCAGGCGCTGATGGCCGACGGGGTGTGCCGGGTGGTGGCGCTGCCGGTGCGCCCGGACGCCGTCGGGGCGCTGTTGCTGCGGATCCGTGTCCTCGGCGGCCGGATCGACGCGCTCACGGCCGCCCTGGCGGCCCGTCCGGACATCCCGTTCATCGACCTGTCGACCTCGGGCGACGAGATTCTCGCCGTCTCCTGGACCCGGCCCGGCAGCCGGGACCACCTGGTGTTCCGGGAACTGCCCGCCAGCCGCGCCGTCACCTCGGTGTCGGCCGACACGATCCTGCACGTCTTCGCCGAGGCTTCCGACTGGCGGCACGCCGTGCTCAGCGATGCCGAGCGCGGCGCGCTGACCCCGGTCCGGACGGCGACCCCACCGGGCGCGCCGGACGAGGTCGACCGCGACATCCTGGGCGCGCTGGAGGAGGACGCCCGGACACCTGCGGCGGCCGTCGCGGCCCGCACCGGGCACCCGGAGTCCACCGTGCGGCGCCGCATCGCCCGGCTCACGCGGACCGGGCGGCTGCGGACCCATGTCGTGACCGACCCCAAGCGGCTGGGACTCAGCATCGACGCCAACGTCATGGCCCGCGTCCCACCCGGCCGCCTCGACGCGGTCGGACGGGCCCTGGCCGGGCACCCCGCGGTGCACGGCGCCTTCGCCACCACCGGCGCGCACAACCTGCATGTGGCCGTCTGGGTACGGGATCTGGCCCACCTGTACCGGTTCATCACCGAGGATCTGGGCGGGTCGGGGGTCGAGAGCGCGGAGACGGTGATCGTCGGCCAGGCGGTCAAGCGGCCGGGGCGGCCGGCGTCCCGACGTCACACGTCCCGGGCCTAGTTGTGTCTCTCCGATCGCGGCCCTCGCCGAGGGCACGCTGCCCCGTCACGGCGTCACGTTCCACCAGAGTGTCACGCTCCGGACCGTCGTCGCGGGCGAGCCGGTCGTGCGTGGCGTGATCGAGGAGAGACGGAGCTCGATCTCGGCGAGGCGCCGGGCCGCCCTTCCCCCTGACCGGTCGCACGACGAGCTGTCCTGCAACGACCGGCGCCAATGCGGTGACGCTCTCTAACGGCACAGCTCGTCGCCCAGGGCCGTGCGCGCGTACCGCACCGTACGGCCGCTGCGGGTCCGGCTGAGCAGCCCCGCGTCGTAGAGGACGGCCAGGTGCTGGCTGACCGCGCCGGGGGTGACGTTCAGGCGGTGGGCGAGTTCGGTCGTGGAGGCTGGTTCGGCGAGCAGGCTCAGCAGGCGGGCGCGGGGACGGCCGAGGAGTCGTATCAGGGCGCGGTCGGTGACCGGTGGCGGTGCCTCGGAGAGGGTGGCGCGGCCGCGGGCCGGATAGATCAGCACCGGCGGGCGCGAGGGGTCGATCACCGTCTGGGCACCGCGGGCGAAGACCGTCGGCATCAGAACCAGGCCGCGCCCGGCGATGCGGATGTCGGCCGGCGGCCAGGGGGCCGTGTCGCGCGTGCGGGTCAGCCGTAGCTGGTCGCCGGTCCACACGAGCCGCGAGTCGAGTCCGGCGAAGAGTGCCGCCGCTCCCTGCTCCGCCAAGGCCCTTGCCTGATGCGCGAGATCGGCCTCCAGGATGCTCTGCACGCGCGGCCACCAGCTGTCGTGGAGGCAGGTGTGCCAGTAGGCGTCGACGGCGTCGGTGAGCCGGGCGAGGAAGGCCGCGGGGTCGGCCAGACCCCGCGCGACGACCGGCGGAAGCGCGTCGTCGGTGCGGTACGTGGCGCGGAAGTCGGCGGTGACCACGTCCGGCGGGGTCCGGCGGACCTCGTCGAGTTCGTCGGCGAACGCGGGGCGGGCGCGGGCCGGGCGCGGGGTGAGGAAGTCGGGCACCCACAGCCAGGGGGCGATCAGGACGGTGAGCATTTCGTGGTCGAGGGTCTCCAGGCGCGGGCGGATGCGGCGCAGCCAGGGCCGGTGGTGCGGGTAGCGGGCCGGGTCGTGCAGGCAGCGCAGCGAGAACACCGCCTCCTGCAGCGGAGAGTAGGCGAAGGAGGTGGTGGCGAGGTCGCCGACGGCGAAGCGGAACTCGATCATTGAGCGCCACGCTAAATCATTGTCGGACGCCGGTGAACACGGGGTTGGCTGTCGGGCATGACCACGACACCTGTCTCACCCGCCCCTGACCGGCACGACAGTCCCGAGGCGAGTCGCGCGACCCGTGCCGGCGGGCTGCTCCCGGCCGACCCGGTCCTGCGCCTCGCCACCGTGCTGACCGCCGTCAACTCCCTCGGCAACGGGCTGTACTTCCCGCTCGGCATCCTGTACTTCACGCGCATCGTAGGACTGGACGCGACCGCGGTCGGTGTCGGGATGACGGTCGCGGGTCTGGTGGGTGTCGCCGCCGGGGTGCCCGCCGGGCGAGCCGCCGACCGGTGGGGCGCCCGGCGGATGGGGGCCCTGCTCTGGGGCGGCACCGGCATCGCCACGGCCGCGTACACGCTGGTCCACTCCTACGCCGGGTTCCTCGTGACGGTGATCTGCGCGACGGCGTTGCAGATGGCGAGCCGCGGGGTGCAGGGCGCGCTCTACGCCGACGTACTGCCTGCGGCCACGCGGGTGGAGGCACGGGCGTATCTGCGGATGGTGACGAACGTCGCGATGGGCCTGGGCGGCGCGCTCGGCGCAGTCGCTCTCCAACTGGACACGCGGGGCGCGTATCTGACGGTGATCCTGGTGAACGCGCTGACCTTCGCGGGCCCCGCGCTGCTGGTGCCGCGGATGCCGCTGGCGTCCCACGTGCGCGAGCGGGCGGCACTGAACGCCGACGCGCCGGCCGTCGACCGCTGGCGGGCAGTGCGTGACGTGCCGTTCCTGGCGGTGACCGTGCTCAACGCGGTGCTGGTCGTGCAGTACACGCTCGCCGAGGTCGGGTTGCCGCTGTGGATCGTGGAACGGACCGAGGCGCCGCGCTGGACGGCGGCCCTGCTGATGATCGTCAACTGTGTGCTGGTGGCGCTCCTGCAGGTGCGGGCCGCCCGCCGTGCCTCCCAGGTGCCCAGCGCGGTACGGGCGATGGGCTGGGCGGGGCTGCTGCTGGCGGTGTCCTGCGCGGTGTACGCCCTGTCCGCGGGCCTCTCCCCCGTGTGGGCCGTGCTGTCGCTGACCGCCGGTGCGGTGGTCCAGGTCTTCGCGGAGGTGCTGTCGGCGGCCGGTGGCTGGACCCTCGGGTACGCACTCGCCGACGCCCGGGCGCACGGCGTGTACCAGGGCGTGTTCGGCTCCGGGATGTCGGCGGGGATGATGGCGGGACCGGCCCTGGTCACGGTCACCGCGATCGCCCACGGCACGCTCGGTTGGGCAGTGCTCGGCGTGGTGTTCGCCGTGGCCGGGCTCGCGGTGGCCCCCGCAGTGCGCTGGGCCCAGCGGGACGGCGCCTGGCGGGGCGAACCGGCCTGACGCCGCACCTCCGCACGGTCAGCGGGACGGCTGTGTCCCCTCTGGCGTGTCGAGGTCAAGGGCCGCGCTGCGGAGGGCTGTTGCCACGCGGGTGACCGCTTCGGCCGGCGGGTGCGGCAGGCGGGCCAGGAGCAGGCGGCGCTGCTCCTGGGGGCCGCCGCGGACCGGCAGGATGCGTACGCCCGCCGGTGCGGCGGGGGCCAGTGAAGCCGGCACGGTGGTCAGTCCGCAGCCGGCGGCGACCAGGTGGAGCTTGGCCAGCCAGTCGCGGGCGGTGTGGCCGATGTCGGGCCGCTCGTCCAGGCCCGGCCACACCCCCATCACCCCGTCCTCTCCGGAGGAGGACCCGGCGATCCAGCGCTGACCACGCAGGTCGGCCACGTCGACGAAGTCGCCACGGGCGAGCGGGTGGGTGGCGGGCACCGCGAGGCGCAGGGCGCGCTCGGTGAGCGTTCGCAGCACCAGCGGGGGTGACTCGGCGTCCGGCGGCCGGAACGGCGGCGCCGACGCCAGCACCGCCAGGTCCAGGCTGCCGGCGCGCAGGGCACGGACCAGGGCCGGGGTGCCACCTTCCCGGCCGACCACGTTCAGGCCGGGGTCCGTGCGGCGCAGCGCGGTCAGGGCCCTGGGCACCAGCACCGCTCCGGCGCTGGGGAACCAGCCGAGCCGGACCGTCCCGGCCTGCCCGGGAAGGCCGGACAGTTCGCGCGCGGCCGTGTCGATCTCGTCGAGCACGACCGTCGCCCGGCGCATGACGACCCGGCCCGCCGCGGTCAGCCGCACGCCGTCCCGTCTGCGTTCCAGCAGTTCGGCGCCCGCCGCCCGTTCGATCGCGGCGATCTGCCGGGACACCGCCGACTGGGTGTAGCCCAGCGACGCGGCGGCCGCGGTGAAGGTTCCCTGCTCGGCCACCGCACGAAAGACGCGCAGTGCAGTGAGCGACACATCCGTGAAGTCCATGACGTTTACGCATACTAGCCGTGCCGAACTTTCGTTGGACTCATGACGCACGCCTTTCTAGCGTGGCCTGCATGAAGACTTCGCGAATCGCCCTCGTCACGGGCGCCAACCAGGGTCTCGGCCGCGCGCTCGTCGAGGGGCTGGCGGCCGAAATGGGCTCCGAGGACCTGGTCCTGCTCACCGGCCGCAACCCGCGGCGCGTCTCCGAGGCCGCCGCCGAGGTGGCCCAGCTGCCCACCACCCGCAGTCAGGTCCAGGGCCGGGTCCTGGACGTCACCGACGCCGACGCCATCGACCGTCTGGCCGACGAACTCCACCAGCAGTACGGCGGCGTCGACGTGGTGATCTCCAACGCGGTCGCCCGGGTGCTGCCCGACGAGTCGCAGTCCGAGCGCGCCGACGAGTTCATCGACGTCTCCAACACCGCCACGCACGCGATCCTGCGTTCCCTCGGTCCCGTCCTGCGCCCGGGTGGGAGGCTGCTCGTCGTGGCCAGCAGCCTGGGCACCCTCGGCCACCTCGATCCGCGGCTGCACCACCTTTTCGACGGCGCGAACCTCGACCAGATCGAGTACGCCGTCGAGTCCTGGCGCAGCGCGGTCCACAGCAGGACCGCGGAGGAGATGGGCTGGCCGCGCTGGCTCAACGTGCCGTCCAAGGTGGCTCAGGTCGCCGCCGTCCGGGCGGTCGCGGCCGAACGCCGCGCACACGACCTCGCCGCCGGCACCCTGATCGCCTCCGTCTGCCCCGGCATGGTCGACACGGCCACCTCCCGCCCGTGGTTCAGCGACTTCAGCCAGGCCCAGTCCCCCGCCGACGCTGCCCGGGCCGTGCTCGACCTGGTGTTCGCCGAGGGCGTCGATCCGGTGCTCCACGGCGAGCTGATCCGCTTCGGCAAGCCCTTGCCCTGGCACGACGGCACGCCCCTGGTGGAGCAGGACCGGATGCTCAAGCCGTGATGGCGGCGCCGCTTCGCACGCCTCGTCACACAGCAGGGAGTTCACTCACGAGAGCCAGCACTACTCCGTTCGGCTTCTCCGGCACGGCCGCAAAGGCCGCCGAGGGGGTCGACCTCACCGGCAGCCGTACGGACACGCGGCACGGTGTCGCCCGCTACGCCGTCGACCCGGACCACGCACGTCGCCTGTGCGCCCTGTCGGAGGAGCTGTCGGCCCGCACCGCCTGACACAGTGCGCGCCGGTGTCCGTGCGTCACGGTTCGCGGTGCTCGTGTGCCGCCCGTTCCAGTGCCGCAGCCTCCGCCTCCGCCACCCGTGTCTCGGCCTCCACGTCGATCGAGCGGGTCAGCCACCAGTACAGCACTGCGGAGACCGGCAGGCCGATGAACAGGGAGATGTCGGCTCCGCCGAGCGCTTCGGCGGCGGGGCCGACGTACAGGGTGCCGACGGAGAAGAACGGGATCATGACGGCGAAGCCGACCAGGTACGCGATGATGCCGTGCCAGCCCCACCGCCCGTAGATGCCGTTCGGGTTGAAGATCTCGGCGACGGCGTAGTGCCCGCGGCGTACGACGTAGTAGTCCATGAGGTTCACCGCGGTCCACGGGATGAACAGGTAGAGCACCAGCAGCAGGAAGTTGTTGAAGTTCGCGAGGAAGTTGGAGGTCGCGGCGAGCGCGCCGACCAGGGAGAGCGCCGCGGTCAGGCCCAGGGTCAGCAGACGCACGCCGAGCGTCGGCTGCACCCGCTTGAACGAGTCGATGGCGCTGATGAGGGTCAGTGAACCGCCGTACATGTTCAGCGCGGTGACGGACACCAGGCCCAGGGCGGAGAAGAGCAACACGATCGCGCCGAATCCGCTGAACACCTTGTCGCCGGCGGCGTTGATCGAGGCGATCGTCTCGAAGTCCTTGCCGGCCCAGGCGGCCAGCAGCGATCCGAGCACCATCAGCCAGATACCGCCGAGGGCGGAGCCGAAGTACGTCCAGTAGAAGGTCTTGGGGACCGTCACGTCCGGCGGGAGGTAGCGCGAGTAGTCCGAGACGTAGATCGCCCAGCTGATCTGGTAGCCGGCGACCACGCCGAACTGGGCCAGGAACGGCGTCCACTTGAAGGCGCCGAGGTCGAAGGAGCCGGCCGGGTAGTGCAGGGTGACCAGGACGCCGACGGTGAAGATCCCGAAGATGAGGAGGAAGGTGTAGGTCAGGAAGCGCTCGGCCTTGTGGATGACGTCGTAGCCCACGAGCGCGATGACGAGCGCGACCACGGTGACCACGACCACCCACAGCTTGACGCCGCCGTGCACCGTGGTGTGCAGGGCGTCGGCGGCGAGGATGCTGTTGAAGACGTTGAATCCCGCGTACTGGACGTAGGCGAAGAGCCACACCAGGAGGGCGCCGACGTAGCCGAACTGGGGCCGCGACTGGATCATCTGGGGCAGGCCCAGCTGGGGGCCCTGGGCGGAGTGGAAGGCCATGAAGAAGGTGCCGATCAAGGTACCGGCGACGATGGCCAGCAGCGACCAGATGAGGTTGCCGCCCTCGGTGATACTGATCAGTCCCACCGCGAGGGTGGCGATCTGGGCGTTGGACATGAACCACAGGGGGCCCAGGTGCCACAGCTTGCCGTGCCGCTCGTCCAGGGGGATGTAGTCGATCGACCGGATCTCCAGGCCCGACACTCTCGGCTCAGCTGATGTGCTCATGACGCCTCCCGGGCCCGGTGTGCCTCTCTGGTCACTTTCTTCCCCGTGGGTGAGGAGGGCAAGCCGTTCCGGTCTTCACGCAGTGTGAGCAGCGGTCGCGTTCGGTCCGCGCGTGCCCGTTGTTGCTCTACTCACAATTCCGCCCTGAAGGGGCCTGTCGTGGCAGCGGTCACTTCGCGGAGCGGGCGTTTTGTTTACGTTCGCAGTTCTGTGTTCCCTGTCCCCTGAACTGCCGAGGCCCCTCCCCATGGCGTACCGAATCCGCTCCTCGTCGCACCCCCGAGGCCCCCGCGCGGCGATCTGCGGCGTGCGCGCGGCCGCGGCGTCGGCTCTGCTCGCGGCCGGTGCGCTCGCCCCGGCACCGGCAGTCGCGGCCACCACCTCGACGGGGTCGGGCTCCGCCCCGGCCGACTTCTCCGCATCGGTGCAGGCCAAGGGCAAGGCGCGCGTGGCGGCCGCGGTGCTCGACCTGGACGGCACGGGCCGGACGCCCACGGTGTACGGCGACGACACCGCCTACGACACGGCGAGCATCATCAAGGTCGACATCCTCGCCACGGTGCTGCTCCAGGGGCAGGACTCCGGGCACGCCCTGACCGCGAAGGAGCGCGCCCAGGCGGAGGCGATGATCGAGCACAGCGACAACACGGCGGCGAACGCCCTGTGGCGGCGCATCGGCCTCGCCCCGGGGCTTCAGGCGGCGAACAAGCGGCTGGGGCTGACCTCAACCCAGGGCGGCCCCGACGTCCGGTGGGGACTGACCCGGACCACCGCGAGCGACCAGATACGGCTGCTCCGCGCGGTCTTCGACACCGGGACCGCCCCGAAGGCGGGCTCCGCGCCCGCACTCAGTGACACGTCCCGCGGCTACATCCGTACGCTGATGGGCCGCATCGCCCCCGAGCAGTCCTGGGGCGTCTCGGCTGCCGCCGGCTCCGAGTGGGCCCTGAAGAACGGCTGGCTGCAGCGCAACACGACCGGGCTGTGGGACGTCAACAGCGTCGGCCGGATCACGACCGGCGGACACCACTACCTCGTCGCGGTCCTGTCGGACGGCAACACCTCGATGAAGGACGGCGTCGCACTCGTGGAACGGGCGGCCCGTGCCGCCGTCTCCTCGACGACGGCCCACTGACGCCGCCCGGCTCCCGACGAGGTCAGGAAGGCTTGACCGCCGACACGGCGGTCGCGGTGACCGTGTTGTCGCACTCGGCGATCTCACCGTCCGACAGGGCGACCTGGTGGGCTCCCGACCCGGGCAGGCCGACCACCAGCGTCGGGTACACGGTGGGCTTCGCGCCGGACGCGCAGTAGCCGTCGCCCTCGCCCTGCACCTGGACGAAGGTCAGCTTCACCCATGCCTTGCCGCCCGGCGCGACCTTCACGCTCGACGCGGAACCGGCAGGGGTGACCTTCAGCGGCGCATTGTGGTCGGGCGAGCCGTTGCCCGCCCCCGCCACCGTCGGGTGGCCCTGCAGGACGCATGCCTTTCCGGAGACGTTGCTGAACTCGACGATCGCCGCTCCGGTGCCGGTGCCGTTCGGGCGGTTGGCAGCCTGGTACGCCTTCGCCTCCAGGGCGGTGACCGGACACGTCGGCGCGGTGCCGCCCGACGGGTCGGACGCCGGCGTGGCGGTCGCGCCCGAAGGGGTGGAGGTGCCGCCGCCGGAAGCCTGCGAGGCAGCGGTGGCCGGGCTGCTGGGAGAGGAGGCCTTGGGGGATGCGGCCGCGGTGGACGGGGCCTGGGACGACTTCTCGGCCGACGGTTCGCCGCCGCCCGACTGGCACGCGGTCAGCGACACGGCGGCTGCGATCGTGACCATCGCCGACGCGGTGACGCGGATGGTGTTTCGGTGCTGCATGGGGTCCCCCGATTTCGGAAGTAAACAGGTCGTCCGGCTTGGTGCCGGTGGTCACGGACAGAGACAGACCAACCTGACCAGGGGTTCCGCTGTGGATCATCTGTGACATGGCAGTGACAGAAATCCAGCCGGATCGGCACGTGAGCACAGGGTAGGGCCCGGAGGGCCCTGCCCCCGGCAGCGGCGTGGCGTGTCAGGTGCAGGCCGGGGATCGTGGTGTTGAGGGCCCCCTGTACGAACCGGTTGGGAGGCGGGTATGACCGTGCACCGCATCGGCCTGGTCGTGCACGGCGGACGGGCGGAGGCCGTGGCCGCCGCCAGCGCCGTGCGTGAGTGGAGCGCCGAGCACGCCGTGGAGTGTGCCGACATCGACGTGTGGCAGGAGGGCGCGCGGCACAGCGCTCGGGAGGAGCTCGACGCCGCGGGCGATCCGGATCTCATCGTCACCCTGGGCGGGGACGGAACCTTCCTGCGCGGCGCCCGGCTGGCGGCCGAGAACGACGCCCTGGTCCTCGGCGTGGATCTCGGCCGGGTGGGCTTCCTGACGGAGGTCCCCGCCACGGCCGTGCGCGCGGCACTGGACGCCGTTCAGGAGGACCGGATCACCGTCGAGAGCCGGATGCTCCTCACCATGCGGGCGTCCTGCCGGCTGGAAGTGCCCGATCAGGTGGAGGCGCTGGTGCACTACGCCCGTGGGCCGATGCTGCCCCCGCCCCCGGTGCGCATGGAGTGCGAGACCGGTGACGACTGGGGCGTCGCCCTGAATGTCACCGCGCTGAACGACGTCGTCGTGGAGAAGCTGGCCAGGGACCGGCAGGTGTCGGTCGGCGTCTATCTCGCCGGGCGGCTCCTCGCGTCGTACTCCGCCGACGCGCTGCTGGTGGCCACGCCCACGGGTTCGACCGCGTACAGCTTCGCCGCCGGTGGTCCGGTCGTCTCGCCCCGCGCGGAGGCCCTCATCTTCACTCCGGTGGCCCCGCACATGACATTCAACCGGTCGGTCGTGGCCGCTCCGGACGAGCCCATCGCGCTGCGGATCCTGGAACGGTCGGGCCAGGCCGCCGTCAGCATCGACGGCCAGGTGCGCGGGGTGCTCAACCCCGGGGACTGGATCGGCGTGTACGCCGCTCCCCGCCGGCTCAAGGCGGTACGGCTCGGCCCCATGGACTTCTACGGCCGGCTGCGTGAGCGCATGAACCTCACCGACGCACCGGCCGCCCTCGCCGACGGGGTCGCCGCTCCGCTCTGGCCGGTGACGACGCCCCCGCCGGGCGACCTCGCGCACCTGGCCCTGCCGACGGCTCCCGACGAGGCAGAGTGGCAGCGGCTTCCCTGAGGTCTGCCGCACGGGCCTCGGGGGTTTCGTAACGCCCCCGATTTCATCGGTCGTCCGTACGATCCCAGGCGTCGGCGCACGCGCCATCTTTCACAGCATGACTGACACCCCCCACCACAACACCGCGGAACCGCAGCGCGCCCCCGAGCCGGCCGACACCCCGGCCGGCGCCACCCGCAGATCGGTCATCGCCACCCTGGGCGGCGCCACCCTCGGCGTGGCCGCACTGGGCCTCGCCGCCACGCAGCCGGCGGCCGCCGCGGATCCCCGCACGCCGGCCCGGCTCGCCGCCGCGTGCGTCCTCACGCCCGAGCAGACCGAGGGGCCCTACTACCTGAACCTGGAGACGGTCCGCAAGGACATCACCGAGGGCAAGGCCGGCGTCCCGCTCACCCTGCGCGTCACGGTGACGGACAGCACCACCTGCACCCCGCTGCCCAACACGGCGGTCGACATCTGGCACTGCGACGCGCTCGGGATCTACTCCGGTTACGTGGCCGGCGGTTCCACCCCGGACACGACCTTCCTGCGCGGTGTGCAGCTCACCGACGCCACCGGCGTCGCCGAGTTCACCACCGTCTACCCGGGCTGGTACGTCGGCCGGGCTCTGCACATCCACGTCAAGACGCATGCGGGCGGCACGGTGTCCAACGGGACGTACCACGGCGGCCATGTGTCCCACACGGGCCAGCTCTACTTCCCGGAGACCTACAACACCAGGGTCGCCGCCCTGTCCCCCTACCGGAACAACACGGCGACCCGCACGCTCAACGCCAGGGACGGCATCTACCGCAACGGCGGGTCCTCGACCCTGCTGACCCTCACCCAGGCGGGCAGCGACCTCGGCAAGGGAGTGACCGGAACCGTCGTACTCGGGATAGACCCCGCCGCCACGCCCTGACGGGATGGTTTCCTCCCCGGAGCGGGCGGCCAGGAATCCGGGATGACCCGGAGTCGAACGTGCGAGGCATGCGGCGCAGCACTGATCACGAGACCGCACGGCGGTCGGCCGGCCCGGTACTGTTCCAACGCCTGCAGACAACGGGCGCTCCGGCGACGACTGGCAGCACGGCGGGCCTCGCCGTCCGAACCGCCGACCAGTGCCACCCACGACCACGGCCCCCTCCTGCTGTCGGCGCTCGACTCCTTCGTCGGCCGGCAGCAGGAGATGTCCCGCCTGCGCACCCTCCTGAGAAGCACCCGTCTGCTGACGCTGACCGGTGCGGGCGGGGTGGGCAAGACGCGGCTGGCGCTGGAGTTCGCCCGGGGGTTGCCGAACCGCTTCGCCCGGGTGGACCTCGTGGAGCTGGACTCGCTGCGGGACGGCTCTGTGCTGACGCAGTCCGTGGCGGCCGCGCTGGGCGTGGGCGAACGAGCGGGCCGGACCGGTGCCGACGGTCTGGTCCGGGCGATCGGCGACGCCCCCCGGCTGCTGGTCCTGGACAACTGTGAGCATCTGGTCGAGCCGTGCGCCCGGCTGGTCGCGACCTTGCTCGGCCGCTGTCCTCGGCTGCGGATCCTGGCCACCAGCCGGGAGGCACTGCGGGTGCCCGGAGAGACGGTGTTCCGGGTCGGCGAGCTGTCCCTGCCCCCGGCCGACGCCGGGGACGACGTGGCGGCCCTGCTTCGGGCGGATGCCGTGCGGCTGTTCGTCGAGCGTGCGTCGAGCCGCTCGCCCGGTTTCTCGCTCGACCGGGGCAACGGCCGTCCGGTCGCCGAGATCTGCCGGCGGTTGGACGGGCTGACCCTGGCCGTCGAACTCGCGGCGCGGCACGTCGGTGCCCTCGCGCCGAGCGACATCCTGACCGGGCTGGACGACCAGCTGTCCCAGCTGGACCTCCTGGCCGACGGAAACAGAACCGGGCCCCTGCGCCACAGCGGGCTCGCCGCCGCCGTCGACTGGAGCCATCGGCTGCTGGACCCGGCGGAGCAGACCGTCTTCAGGCGTCTTGCGGTCCTGGTCGGCGGGTTCGACGTGGCCGCGGCACGGTCGGTGTGCGTGGGCGACGGCATCGGACCGGGGCAGGTCTTCCGCATTCTGTGTGCCTTGGAGGCCAAGTCCCTGGTGGTACGTCTTCCGGGAGACGCAGCGCCCAGCCGCTTCAGGCAGCTCGGTGCCATCCGCGCCTACGCCCTGGAACGGCTGCGCGCGTCCGGCGAGCTGCCGGGCACCCTGCAGCGAGCCCTCGCCTGGCTGACCGGGCTGGCCGACCAGGGCCGCGCGGATGTGTTCGCCGACCAGGCGAGCAGCCCACTGGCGGTGGAGCGGGACAATCTCGCCTCGGTACTGGCCTGGGCCACCGGCCACGACGAGGCCTTACAGGCGCGGCTCACGCTGGAGCTGGCCCGCGTGCACTACCAGCAGGAGCAGCCGTCGGCCGCCCACGCGCTGCTGACCGGACCGCTGCGCGAAGTCGACGGCCGGGCGCCGGGCGGAGAGGCGCCCGCGCTCGCCGCTCGGGTGGCCTGCCAGCAGGCCGACCTGGACGAAGCGCTGCGCCGGGGCGAGCAGGCCGTGGCCAGGGAGCGATCGCGCCACGACCCCGCCGGACTGGCCAACGCCCTGGACGCCCGGGCGGCAGCGCGGCTGTGTCGCGAGGAGTTCGCCGAGGCCGTCGCGGACCTGCGCGAGTGCCGGGACGTCCTCGCCTCGCTCGGCACACCCGAGGAGATCGCGTGGTGCACCCATCACCTGGCCTGGGCGCTGCTCCAGGCGGGTCTGGCGCCGGAAGCCGACGCACTCATGGCGCGGTGCCTGCCGGTGCTCAGGGAGCACGCGCCCTGGCCCCGGACCGCGGCCGCGCTGCACACCGCGGGGGCCGTACGCCTGGCCCTCGGGCAGCTGGACAGCGCCGAGCGACTGTTCACCGACGTCCTGCGGATCACCCCCGGCACGAGCTTCCACTCGCTGTATCCCGTCGAGGGCCTGGCCCTCGTGGCCGTCGAGCGCGGGGACCCGCAGCGCGCACTGAGGTTGTACGAGGCGAGCGCACAGGCACGGCGCCGGCTCGACACCGAGCCCGAGGCACCCTGGCGACGCACGATGGAGCAGGCGGCGGACCGAGCCAGGAGGCTGCTGTCGCCTGCCGCGCGGGAGGCCGCCGTCGCCGGCGCACAGGGGCTGCGCGGGGAGCGGCTCGTCGCGTACGCCCTGCGGACGAGGAGCGGCGCGGACGAGCGGTCGAGGCTGACCGCGCGGGAGTTCATGGTGGTCGAGCTGGTGACGGAAGGGCTGACCAACCGGCAGATAGCGGAGCAACTCAGACTTTCGGTGCATACGGTCGCCACGCACCTGGACAAGGTGCGCGACAAGTTGGGCCTTCGCTCGCGCACACAGATCGCCCTCTGGGCGGCCGACGAGAACCGGAAGCTTTGGTTCCGTGACATCCGTCACGCCGCCCCGGAGAGCTAGGGGTACCGAATAGTAGATACCGCTCTGGCGACATATGGGATTTGTCCGGCTTGGCGTGGGTGCCTGCCGGGTCAGGCAGGACGGCATTCCATCGGCTCGACGTTCTCACCCGTTCTCCGAAACCGATGGGGTTTCTGACGGGGCAACAGCACTCCACGCAAACTGCAAACGCGGGACCAGCACGCTCCCCTGCGCTTGGCAAGGGCCTTCCACCACTACGAAGCAAGGTAGTACGAAGGCTCTTTGCGCTCTCTGTGAGGCCTTTCTAAGAATGACGGCCCGCAGGAAGTTACCGGTGAGGTCACGCATGGCGAAGCATCGTAAGAAGCAGCACTACCGGCGGCTGGTCATTGGGGCTGTCGCCCTCGGCGCGGTGGGCGTACCGTCCGTCGCCATGGCCTGTGGCGACTGGGGGAACGACGGCGGGCCCCAGGCCGGCGGGGTCGGGAACTACACGGCCCAGAACTGGCAGTACCACGCACACCACGATCACCACCGGAAGAGCCACTGGAATCACCACTGGCGAGGCGGCGAGAGCAGCGCGCCCACTGCGGTGCCGTCGAAGACTCCGGCCGCCTCCGCGACCCCCCACAAGGCCGCCAGGCCGAAGCCCGAGCCCAAGCCCACCGCGACGCACAGCACCCCCAGGCCGACCACCTCCGTGGCTCCCACCCCGCCGCCGAGCACCCCGAAGCCGACCGCCACGGCCTCCGGGGTCGTCGCTCGCATCGTGGCGCTCGTCAACGCCGAGCGCAGCAAGGTCGGTTGCTCGGCCCTGACCCTGAACTCGACTCTGACGAAGGTGGCACAGGCGCACAGCCAGGACATGGCAGCCCACCAGAACATGTCGCACACCGGGTCGGACGGGTCCTCTCCCGGCGACCGGATCACGAGCGCCGGCTACAACTGGAGCACCTACGGCGAGAACGTCGCCTACGGCTACTCCACTCCCGAGCAGGTGATGGCGGGCTGGATGTCCAGCCCCGGCCACCGGGCCAACATCCTCAACTGCTCGTTCAAGGAGATAGGCGTCGGCCTGGCACAGCCCAACAGCTACTGGACCCAGGACTTCGGGACCGCCCGCTAGCCGGCGGACGACAGGCCTTCGGCCGCCCCTCACGCACCGCTCGGGCGGGTGCGGTGCCGGGGGCGGCCGGAGAGCTTTCGGTACGCGACACCGAGCACCGCGGCCTGGAACAGGGCACCCACGACGATCCCGGTCGCGGGCAGGGGCTCCGGCAGCATCAGGAACAGCCAGGACGTCGGCGCCGTGACCACGAACAGCAACAGGCCGGCGAAGCTCGCGTCCTGGTGCTCGACGAAGTGCGCGTCCACCTCGACATAGGCCAGGACGCCGACCACCAGCGCCAGATAGCCCAGTGCCGCCGGGTTGAGCAGGTAGTGGCGCACCTTCGCGGCGAGGGAACGCGGCGAACCGTCCATGTCGAAGAACCTCCTGAGATCGCTTCCTGCTTTCAACGATCCCGGAGGACGGCGAGGCAAGCCTGAGTAGCCGTAATCACGTTCGCACGGGCGGCTACCCAGGACTTCAGCGAGCGGCGGTCTCCTCGGCGACCGTGCGCGCCGCGGCCGCTTCGCCCGGGGCGGTCTGGATGACCTTGGCGGCCGGCTGGTCGGGCGCGCCGTCGGCGGGGGCCGCGGACTGCGCGACCCCGTCGTCCTTCATGGCCTTGGCCTCGCTCTTGAGGATGCGCATCGACTTGCCGAGCCCGCGAGCGGCCTCGGGCAGCTTCTTCGAGCCGAACAGCACGATGACGACGATCGCCACGATCAGCAGGTGCCAGGGTTCCAGTCCGTTGCGCAGCATCCCACCCACCCCTTCTCCACGCCGGACACCGGTGCGCGCCGGACGGCCGCACCTGTTGCCATGATTGCTACATTGCGCAACTGTACAACGGCTATATCCGCACCGGGACTTCAGGTCATTTGTCGGAGTCGGGCTTGGTGCGTGCCGCCGCGTAGGCCTGGGCCGGTGTCATGGGGACGCCGTTGAGCTCCACCGTCTTGTAGGGGCTGACCTTGGCGCAGGTTTTGGCCTGGTCGGCGGTCTGGGCGTGGGCGTTGGAGACGGCCGCCTTGGTGTCCGCGGGTGCGGAGGCGCCGCCGGGGTAGGTGGTGCCGCTGGGCCAGTCGCTGCCGATGATCAGGGTCAGGCCGGGGCCGGTGCCCTTCTTCAGGTGCGAGGCGGACAGGCCCAGCGCCTTCGCGGCCGTCTGCGCCTCCCCCTTGTGGCCGGTGCCGTAGGCCAGGGTGGTGGTGGTCGCGGGGCTGGGCGCGTTGGCGGTGGTGGTGTCCGGGCTGAAGCCCTGGCCGGTCAGCGCCGTCGCGACGGCGGAGGCACGGCCGGTGACCGCGGTGCCGTTCTCCACCGTCACCGCGATCCGGGACCTGGGCACGGCCGGGGCCTTCGCGGTCGCCGAGGCCGCCGCCGACTTCCTGCCCGAGCCGGTGGTCAGGGACTGGTCGTTCGCGATGGTCGCGAACAGCGTCCTGGCGCCCGCACCCACCACCACACGGTTGCTGTCGTTCGGGTCGCTGCCGGTCTGCATCGTCGTGAAGGTCATCCGCTTGGTGGGGACCTTGTTCAGATCCGCCGCCAGCGCGATCAGCTTCTTCACCGTGCCCAGCCCGTCGTCCACGGTCAGCGCCTTGGTGGCCGCGTCGGCGAGGTCGTAGACCGCGGCGGGATCGGTGAGCGTGCCCGCGCTCTTGAACTTGCGGATCATCGCACTGAGGAAGATGTGCTGCGAGACGGTGCGCCCCAGATCGCTGCCGTCACCGAAACCATGCCGGGAACGCACGAACTCCAAAGCCGCCACCCCCTTGAGCGTGTGACCGCCCTTGGACAGCTTCAGATGCGAGTACGTGTCGTAGACGTCGTCACTGACACACACGGAGACACCGCCGACCGCATCCGACATCTTCACCACACCCGAGAAGTCCAGCTTCACGAAATGGTCGATGGGAATCCCGGTGAGCTGGTGGACGGTGGCCACCTGGCAGGCCGGACCGTACTGCAGCGCACTGTTGATCTGCCCGTAGTAACCCGCCGTCGACCGACCCGTCGCACGGTCCTTGCACGCCGGAACCCGGGTCATCGTGTCCCGCGGGATACTCATCACCGTCGCGTTCGAACGGTCCGCGGATATGTGCACCACCATCTGCACATCCGCGTTGCTGCCCGTCTGCACCCCGGTCCGCGAACAACCGCCACCCAGCTTGCAGTCCGCCTTGCTCGTCCGCCCGTCCGACCCCATCACCAGGATGTTGATCGGCGTACGGCCGAACGCATCGGCCTTCTCCGTACCGCCCTTGCCGTCCAGCGACACACTCTGGATGTTGCCGTTCAGATGCTGGTAGAACCACCAACCCACGCCGGCGGTGCCGAGTACCAGGAGCGACAGGCACACCGCGGCGATCTTCAGTACCCGCTTGCCGCGCCCTGCACGGGCTCGGCGCCGCGATCGCACACCGGCACGTGAACGAGAGGCGGCCCGGCCTCCCGGGCGCGGTCCGTCGGGCTCGCCCGTACGCGGACCGGGCACCCGGGCGCTGCGGTCGCGCGTGGCCTGGCCGCCCGGGCCGTCCCAGGGGTCGCTCATCTACCCACTCCCATGAACGGTCGGGCTCGGCAGGCCGGGCCGTCGGGTGTGCGGCCGGGCAAGCGCGGCGGTATTCGGGCAGGCGGGAAGCGGTGGCTCCACCTGAATTGCGTGATTGCGCAATCTAACAAACCCGTGGCCCGAACAGCACGGATCCTGTGGGAATTCACAGGTGAGGGATCTCATGGAACCGGGGAGCGGGTCCCGGTGGGCTCAGACGTCGACCCCTTGCAGCTGCCGTACGGAAGCGGACGCGTGCTGCGAGCGAGCGGTGAGCTGTCCGACCAGCACCCGCACGACGGTCACGATGTCGGGGTCGTCGATGTAGTAGACCTGCCGGCGACCCTCACGGCGGGACCTGACGAGCCCGGCGAGCTTCAGCTTGGCCAGGTGCTGGCTGACCGCGGGCAGCGCACCGCCCACCCGGTCGGCGAGGTGCGTCACATCGCACTCGCCCTGCGCCAGCGCCCACATCAGGTGCAGCCGGGCCGACGAGGCGAGCAGCGCGAAGGTCGCGGCCGCCGCCGCCAGCACCTCGGCCGACGGGTCCTCGAAGCCGCCGTTCTCCGCCACAGTCCTCTCCTGCCCCCGCCCACTTCACCGTTCACGCACACGCGGGCACCCAGTGTAGGGGTCCGCCCAGGGTTCTCCCTGGGCGGACGAGGACTGCGTGTGCGGTTATTCGATGAGGACCGCGTGTGCGGTCACTTGATGTAGACCAGGCCGTCCGTGGTGACGGTCGGACGGCCGCTGGTGCCGACCACGACGATCTTCACGGTGTGCTTGGCGCTGCTGGACCAGGTCTTGGTCCAGATGGCCTGGCGGTACTGGGTGGTGGTGGACTTCAGGTCGATCGTGGCGGTCTTCGTGCCGTCCACGTAGACGTACGCCTGCCCGGAGGTGGAGGCGCGGGAGACCACCCAGGCGGCGGAGCGGCCGGTGAAGGTCCAGGTGAGGGCGGCGCCCTTGGAGCCGCTGGAGTACGACTTGCCGCCCAGGTAGCTGGTGGACGAACGGGTCGTCCAGCTGCCGGACTTGGTGGCGGAGGTCTCCTGCAGGATCACCGGGGTGAAGGGGGGCGAGGAGGTGCGGTAGTTGCCGGCGTAGTCGTAGGCGCGCATCGACCAGGTGGCGGCGGTGCCGGACGCGGCCGTGCGGTTGGAGCTGGTGGTGGTCGGGCCGAAGGTGGCCGTCGTCGGGGACAGCAGGTCCACCCGGCGCAGTGCGGCGTCGTCGGTGGCCTTCCAGCCGAGGGTGACCGGGACCGCGCCGGTGCTGACCGTGCCGGTGCGCAGGGAGAGCTTCGGGGCGGTGGTGAAGGTCGGTGCGGTCGTCTCGGCCACGACCTTCAGCGCGGCGCTCGTCGTGGACTTTCCGGACTGGTGGACGGCCCGGACGGCGACGGTGTGCGTGCCCGCGGCCAGTGTGGCGCCGGCCGAGGTCGCGTCACCGGACACGCCGGCGGCGGGCGCGCCGTCGACCAGCAGCTCGAACTTGGAGATGAGCGAGCCCGGCGTGGTGGTCGTCCAGTGCAGCGTGACGGCGCCCTTGGTGTAGTAGGTCGAGCCGGAGAAGCCCGCCTTGTCGACCGAAGTGACCTTCAGGCCCTGTACCGGGCCGGCCGCCCAGGAGCGGATGGTGGGCAGCTGGGCGTAGAGGGAGCTGCCCGGGCACTCGGTGTTGTAGCCGTCGCGGTGCCCGGAGATCCGCTGGAAGGCGTACGTGCTGCCCGCGGTGAACTTCGTGCCGAAGTAGTTGGTCTGGGTGGCGCCGGCGGTCAGCTGGGCGGTCCCGTCGGGGTCGAGGCCGTACTGGCCGAGCTTCCACGCGGCCACGCGGGCGATCGAGGCCAGCGCGGCGTCGGTGGCGCCGGTGGTGGTGTAGTCGCCGAGCACCGCGATGCCCGCGGCCTCACGGTTCCAGCCGTAGGTGTGGGCACCGAGCACCGGCAGGTCGACACCGCCCTTGCGGCCCTCGAAGACGGTGCCGCACTTGTCGACCAGGAAGTTGTAGCCGATGTCCTTCCAGCCGTTGACCTGCACGTGGTACGCGTAGATGCTCCGCACGATCGACGCCGAATCGGTGCAGGAGTAGTCGTTGCTGCCGTCCGTGTGGTGGACGAAGACGGCCTTGACGTCCGCGTTGTACTCCGGCGCGTCGGGGCTGATCGACTCGTCGGCGCCCCAGCCGGCGCGGGAGGTGATCGGCGGTTCGGGCACGGTGGACGGCGGCGCCGTCGGAGTGGTGGCCGACGGGCTCGCCGTGGGGGATTCGGACGGGCTCGTCGAGGACGATTCGGTCGGGCTGTCCGAGGGCGATGACGTCTCGGTCGCGAAGGCGGCCGGATGGGCGTCACCGGCACCGGACTTGGTCTCGGCGTCGGTCACCACGCCCGGGTCGACCAGGTTGACCTGCAGGCCCTTCGGCAGCGGGGCGGTGGAGCCGTCCTTGTGGACGACCTGCGCCTGCACGCCGTCGGAGGAGCCGACCCACAGCGGCTCGGACGCGCCGCGGACATCGGCGTCGGGACGCTCCAGCGGATCGACGTTCACCTCGAGGTCACGCCATGCGCTCCAGTCCCCGGTCTCCCGGTCACGGGTGCGCACCTGGGCCGTGCCGTCGAGCCGCTTGGCGGCGCCGGTCCAGGACACACCGAGCATCGAGAACTGCGCGGTGTCGGTGCGGGGCAGCTCCCGCCTGCCGTTCGCGGTGCCCTTCAGCGCGAGGTCGTAGACCTTCACCGGCCGCTTGGCCCGGCCGGCGCCACCCGAGTCGTGGGAGGGGCTGGCCACCGCGTAGGAGACCACTCCCCCACCGCCCAGAACCACCGCACCAAGTGTCAGCCATGCCCGCCGTTTGAGGTTCAACGGTCTGTACGCATGCGCTGTACGACGGCTCACGGAGAGTCCACCCCCACAATCGGCCGGGAACGGCCATAGAAGTAACGTCACGTCAGGCCCGCCTGCCACACAGGCAACCCCTCCCGAAAGCGCATTCCGGTCCGTGATCATCACGGGTGCACGAGATGATGTGAGCCATGCCACACTTCGCCTACCTCGGCGAAATGGTCTTGGCCTGATAGCGCCACAAATGCCCGCGAGTCATGGGCACATGAAGGTCAATGTCATGGTTTGACACCAAGGGCTCAGATGGTGATCGCGAGTTCCTGGTCCGTGAAAGCGCCGTACCACGGGTTGGCGCCACCCCGCAGGCCCGGCGCCTCTCGCGGTCAGGGTGACGTGCCGGCCTTGCTCACGCTGCGTGTGGCGGATCGAAGCTGAGGGATGTTCTTTTTCACCGGGGGCCTTCATCATGTGTCCGCTACGAGCCACTGCGACAGCCGACGCCCCACCAGGAGGCTCCCGTGGTACGCCTGCCCGCCCGCGCGCGAGTCCTCCTGGCCGCCCTCGCTCTGCTGCTCTGCTCGGCGGCACCCGTGTCGGCTGCCGTGCCGCAACGGGGTGCGGACAGCGGGGTCACGCCGGTAGTCCTCGTGCACGGCTACAACGCGGATCCCGGCGTGTGGGGCTCGTTCCGGGCCGATCTGCTCGCCTCCGGATACCGCGAAGGGGACGTGTTCGCCTGGGGGTACGACACCAGTCAGTCCGTCAACGAGACCCTCTCCGGCCGCTTCGCCGCGTACGTCGATCAGGTCCGGGCCCAGACCGGCGCCCGGAAGGTCGACATCGTGGCGCACTCCTTCGGCAGCCTGGTCACCCGTTGGTACGTCAAGTACGGCGGCGGCACCGCGACCGTGGACCACTGGGTGTCGCTGGGCGGCCCCAACCACGGGACCGGCGTCGCCTGGGCCTGCGCGCTGTGGTCCCAGGCGTGCCGGGACATGACGCCCGGGTCGTATGTGCAGACCCGGCTGGCCCAGGGCGACGAGACCCCCGGCGAGGTGCGCTACGGCACCTGGTGGTCGAACTGCGACGAGGTCATCGACCCGGACAGCAGTGTGCTCCTGAACGGGGCCGACAATCACCCGGCCGGCTGCCTGGCCCACAACGACCTGCTCACCGACGACACGGTCTCCCAGCAGGTCCGGTCCTTTCTGCACGGCTAGGCCCTCCCTCCGTCTCAGGCCTGGTCCGCCGGTTCGGCGGTGCCCGGCAGGGCACGGATGGCGGGATGCGACCGGCTGATCGGGCCACTGGCCGGCGTTTCGGCCAACCCCCGTCCTCCTGACTCCTGTTGTGCGGCAAGGGTCGGTGCATCGGGCACGCTCCGCGGCGGGCTCTGTGCCGCGGTTCGGAGCACGGCCGAAACACGTGTGTTCGATATCGGTGCCGGATCGTTGAGCCACGTGACCAGCCGGAGCGACCGTCAGGGGGATCACGTTGACCTCGGCCGACACACGCGATCAGCAGGACGCGGCACCTCCTCCGCCACCGCCGGCGGAGATCAGATACAGCGGGCAGTACTCGGTCAACCCGTTGGCCGAGGTGTCCTTCCGGCGGATGTGCGGGCAGATTCCCGCGGTACTGGCCCGGATCGGACGGTTGTCCTGGCGCACCGACCGGTGTGCGGTGCGGTTGCTGCTCGGCTGCCAGGTGGTGACGGGGGTGTCCGCGGCGGTCCAACTCGCAGCGACGGCCGGGGCGATGGGGTATGTCTTGGGGCCGGGCCCGGTCGGCGGACGGCTGGGCGCGGCCGTGCCGGCGCTGGTGGTCGTGGCCGCC
The DNA here is from genome assembly GCF_044541035.1 of Streptomyces sp. NPDC085866. Classification (NCBI taxonomy): domain Bacteria; kingdom Bacillati; phylum Actinomycetota; class Actinomycetes; order Kitasatosporales; family Streptomycetaceae; genus Streptomyces; species Streptomyces sp. NPDC085866. The sequence continues at coordinate 258,436 of NZ_JBITSQ010000009.1, read as the reverse complement.
GCTGCCGCGCTCGCCCGGGGTGCGGGCGCGGTGGCGACGTACGCCGAGCGCCGGATCACGCCGCTGCTGACCACGGAGACCGACAGTGCGCTGGTGGAGGCGGTGTGCCGGGTGGAGGCGGCGGCCTACGCGGTCGACGGCTTCACCGACCGGCAGGAGGCGGCGGAGATGGGGGTGATGCGCACCGTTGTGATGGTGGCCGACGCCCAGCGGTTCATGTCCGCGCTCATCCGCATGATCACCGCCAGCGGTGTCCTGTCCGTGCTGAACCCGATGATGCTCCCGCTGCTCCTCCTCGCCGTGCTGCCCGCGGGGATCGGTGCCGTCCTGACGGCCCGGGTGGACTACGAGATCCACTACGCCAACGTGGCCGACCGCAACGCACGCGGAATGATGCGCTGGTGGGCGACGACCGCGAAGTACGGGGACGAGGTCCGCGCCAACTCGATGACGGACTACCTGGTGTTCTGGTATCGGTCGCTGTCCGACCGGTGTGACCGGCGCACCCTCGCCGCGGCCCCGCGTACGCTGCGGATCGCGCTGCTCACCTCACTCGCCGGCGGGGTCTTCCTGGTCACCACCTGGGCGGCGCTGGCCTGGCTCGCGGTGACCGGCCGGATCGCACTCGCGATCGCCGCCACCGCGATCGTCGCCGTCCAGACCACCCTGGCCGCGCTGTCGCAGGTCGTCGTCAACGGCGCCGCCGTCTTCCACACCAGCCTCTACCTCGGCGACATGCAGGCCTTCCTGGACGACGCGGCGGCCCGTGCGCCGCGCCGGGGTGACCGCGCCGTCGCCGGGCCGGTGGAGGAGATCCGGCTCGACGAGGTGGTGTACCAGTACCCCGGCAAGGACACACCGGCCGTGGACGGTGTCTCCCTCACACTGCGCAGGGGGTCGATCCTTGCGATCGTCGGTGTCAACGGCTCGGGGAAGTCGACCCTGACCCGGCTGCTCACCGGGATCTACCTGCCGGACAAGGGCAAGGTCACCTGGAACGGCACGGACCTCGCCCATGCCGACCCCGCGGCCGTGTGGGCGAGGACCGGGCTGGTGCCGCAGATCTTCGCCCAGTGGCCGCTGCGGGTCCGCGAGAACATCACGCTCGGTCAGCCCCGCAGCAACGACGACGGACCCGTGTGGGAGGCCGTCGACGCGGTCGGCATGCGGGCGGCGGTGGAGAACCTCCCGGCCGGCCTGGACACCCTCCTCGCCCGGGAGATCTTCGGCGGGGCGGAACTCTCCGGCGGCCAGTGGCAGCGGCTCGCCTGCAGCCGTGCCCTGTACCGCCGGCCGGAGCTGCTCATCCTCGACGAGCCCACCTCACAGATGGATCCCCGGGGTGAGCACGGCATCTTCGAGCGGATCAGGACCATCGCCGCCGACCGGATCACGGTGGTGGTCACCCATCGGCTGGAGAACACCAAGGTCGCCGACCACATCGTGGTGCTGGACGACGGCCGCATCACCGAGCAGGGTTCCTACGACGACCTGGTCCAAGCGGGCGGCACCTTCGCCGAACTCCTGGCCCTGTCCCACGACCGCTGAGAGGTCAGGGGCGGTCCGCGGCGGCCGGGCGCCAGAGCACCGGCAGGTCCGCGGGCCGTACCCGCACCGTCACCGGCAGCGTGGCCTCCACCTCGCCGTCGGCTCCGTAGGGGACGGGCCGGGTGGCCTCGATGCGGATCTCCTTTCCGCGCAGGACCCTTACTTCGGGACGGTGGACGTGGCCGCCGGTCTTCAGTTCGTTCATCAGGGCGAAGAACAGCCGGCGCGGCGCCTCACGGATCATGACGATGTCCAGCAGTCCGTCGTCGACCCGGGCGCCGGGGGCGATGAGCCGGCCGGAGCCGTAGTAGGGGGAGTTGGCGGCCACGACGGTGTAGCCGCGGTGGTCGTGTTCCTCGCCGTCGACGGTGACGCGGTAGTCCGCCGGCCGCCAGGTGGTCACCGCGCGCAGGCCGCCCGCGTAGTACGAGGCGGACCCGCGCAGCAGCCGGGCCTCGTTGGCGTGCCGGTTGGCCAGCGCGTCGACCCCTGCGTAGACACTGCCGAGGACCACGGTGCGATCGTGCACGGCCGACTCCACCTCGATGGTGTCGACACGGCTGGGCTCGGCGTGCAGGAGGATGTCGGCGAGCTCGGCCGGGTCGGACGGCAGGTTCAGCGCCCGGGCGAAGTCGTTGCCCCGCCCGGCGGGTACGAGGCCCAGGACCGTACCCGTGCCGCTCAGCGCTCCGCCGATGCCACCGGCCATGCCGTCACCGCCGACCGCGAGGACCACCCGGCCCCGCTCCCCGGCCTGCCGGGCGATGTCCTGGGCGTGGGCGAGGCTGTGGCTGTACTCCGTCTCCAGTTCGGCCCCGGCCTCACGGAGCAGTCGGGCCAGGCGGAGCAGCGATGCCGCCCCGGTCGAGTCGCCCGCGGTCGGGTTGACGACGGCGGTGAACTGTCGCATCGGTGGGCCTCCGGGCGATGACGAGAGTGACGGGCTGGGCGGGGTGGATCAGTCGGTGGGCAGCAGGACGCCCGGGTTGAGGAGTCCCTCGGGGTCGAGGCGTCGCTTGACGGCACGCAGGGCCTCGACGGCCAGGGGTCCGGCCTCCCTGACATACCAGTCGCGGTGGTCGGTGCCCACCCCGTGGTGGTGGCTGATGGTGCCCCCGGCGGCGAGCAGGGCGTCGTTGGCGGCGTGCTTGGCGCGCGTCCAGTGCGCGACGGGCTCCTCGCCCTGGGCGCTGACGACCGTGAAGTACAGGGAGGCGCCGTTCTCGTACACGTGGGAGATGTGGCACATCACCAGGGGCGGGGTGCCGGCCTCGGTGAGGGTGTCGGTGAGGGCGGTGCGGACCGCGGTGTACAGGTCGGGGATCCGGGACCAGAAGGCGGCGGTCTCCAGCGTCTCGGCGAAGGCTCCCGCGTCGAGCAGGGAGTCGCGCAGGTACGGCGCGGAGTAGCGGCCGTGGGCCCAGCGTTCGCCCGGTTCGGATCCGACCAGGGTGCCGCCGGCGTCCCGCAGGACGGCCGCCGCCTGCTCACGGCGCTGGGCCGTGTCCTCGGCCGTGCCCTCGTAGCCGGTGATCGCCATGCATCCGGCGTTGCTCTCCAGACCGGCGCCGATGGCGTCCGGCTGGGCGAGGCCGATGAGCGTCTCGGTCTCGTCGGACAGGCGCAGCACGGTCGGCCGCGGTCCGTCCTGGGCGAGCCGGCGCAGGGCCGCCGCTCCCTCCTCGAAGGAGGCGAACCGCCAGCCCTCGTAGACGCGCACCTCGGGCAGCGGACGGATCCGTACGAGAACGGAGGTGATGACGCCGAAGGCTCCCTCGGAGCCGAGGATCAGCTGGCGCAGGTCGGGTCCCGCGGCGGAACGGGGGGCGCGGCCCGCCTCCACGGTTCCCTCGGGGGTGGCGAGGGTGAGGCCGAGCACCATCTCGTCGAAGCGGCCGTATCCGGCGGAGGCCTGTCCGCTGGAGCGGGCGGCGGCGAAGCCGCCGATGGTGGCCCACTCGAAGGACTGCGGGAAGTGGCCGAGGGTGAAGCCCTCTTCGTTGAGCAGGGCCTCGGCCTCGGGGGCGCGCAGACCGGGCTGGAGCACAGCGGTGCGGGAGACCCGGTCCAGGAGCTGCAGGCGGTTCATGCGGCGCAGGTCCAGGGCGACGAACGCGCGCCGCTCGGGGGCGAGTCCGCCGACGACGGAGGTGCCGCCGCCGAAGGGGACGACGGCCAGGCTGTGCGCGGCGCAGGCTCGCAGTACGGCGAGGACTTCGTCGTGGGTCGCGGGCAGCACCACGGCCTGCGGGACGTCGGAGACGTCGCCGGCGCGCAGCCGCAGCAGGTCGGGGGTGGACTTGCCGCGGGTGTGCCGGATGCGGCTCTCGGCGTCCGTGCGGACGTGGTCCTCGCCGCCGACGGCCTGGGCGAGCGCCTTCAGCGCAGCGGGGTCGGCCGTGGGCGCGGGCAGGTCGATGTCCTCCAGGGCGAGCGCCGGCGTGGTGCGCAGTTTGACGCCGAGCAGGTCGCGCAGCAGTCCGGTCACCGAGTCGGGCAGCGGTGCCGACTTGGCCGGGTCGCCCCAGCCGTTCCACAGCATGTCCATCGAAGGGTCGTCCTCACAGATCGGTGTGCTCGGTTCGCGCGGCGGCGTCTCCGCCCGGCCCCCGGGGCGTTACACTGTGACACATGACGCCTATTCGTCACAACGGTGCGGACAGTTCTGGCAACGATCACGTGCTCGACGCGGTGCGCGACTGTGTGCTGGCCGTCGGGGTCCGCCGCACCACCCTCGCCGACGTGGCCCGCCGCGCCGGCGTCTCGCGGATGACGCTGTACCGGCGCTGGCCCGACCTGCGCACGCTGGTGGGCGATCTGATGACCCGTGAGTGGATCGACGTCGCCACCCGCGCGATACCGGAGCCCGCCCCCGGCACCGACACGCGCGGCCGGATCGTGGCGGGTCTGGTGACGGGGGTGGAGGCGTTCCGCGCCCACCCGCTCTTCCGCAAGATCGTCGACGTCGATCCCGAACTGCTGCTCCCCTACGTGCTCGACCGGCGCGGGGCGAGCCAGGAGGCGCTGCTGGAACTGCTGGCCGGCGCACTGCGCGAGGGCCACGCAGACGGATCGGTACGCGCCGCTCACGTCCAGCGGCAGGCGCGGGGCCTGCTGCTGATCGTGCAGTCCTTCGCCCTGTCCCTGCGCACGATGACCGACGAGGACGATCCCGACCTCGACTCCACCGCCCTGCTGGGCGAGCTGCGCACCCTTCTGGAGAGGACCCTGACGCCATGAGCCACCACGAGGCCGTACGAGGCTCGTCCCTCAGCGCGGGTCGACGGACCCGGGAACTGGCCGAGGCCAGCGACGGCAGGGTCGCCGACGTCCTGGTCGTCGGGCTCGGCGCCACGGGGGCCGGAGCCGCCCTGGACGCGGCCGCCCGCGGTCTCGACGTCGTCGCGGTCGACGCTCACGACCTGGCCTTCGGCACCTCCCGCTGGAGTTCCAAGCTCATCCACGGCGGGCTGCGCTACCTGGCCTCCGCGCAGTTCGACGTCGCCCACGAGAGCGCGGTCGAACGCGGGGTCCTGATGACCCGCACCGCCCCGCATCTGGTCGCCGCCCAGCCGTTCGTGCTGCCACTCACCCCGTTGGTGTCGCGGGCTCAGGCCTCGCTGGCCTGGGCCGGGTTCCGGGCCGGTGACATGCTGCGGCTGGCCGCCCGGACCCCACGGCAGGTGCTGCCCGCCCCGCGCCGGCTGTCGGCGACGGAGGCCCGGCACCTGGCGCCGTCGGTGCGCGCGGCCGACCTGCGCGGCGGACTGCTGTCCTGGGACGGGAAAGTCACCGACGACGCCCGGCTGGTGACCGCGCTGGCGCGCACCGCCGCCGCGCGGGGCGCCCGGGTGCTCACCCGGGTCAGGGTGCTTGAGTCGACCGGGACCGGCGCCCGCATCCGCGACGAACTCACCGGTGAGGAGGGCGAGATCCGCGCCCGCGCCGTGATCAACGCCACCGGCGTGTGGGCGGGTGACCTGGTCGAGGGGATACGGATCCGGCCCTCCCGCGGCACCCACCTGGTCCTGCGCTCGGAGCGGCTCGGCGCGCTGCCGGCCGGCCTGCACATCCCGATCCCCGGCGAGACCAACCGCTTCGTCCTGGTGCTGCCCCAGGGGGACGGCCGGGTCTACGTCGGACTCACCGACGAGCCCGTCGACGGCCCGGTCCCCGACGTGCCGGAGGTCCCCGAGACCGACATCGGCTTCCTGCTCGACGTGCTCGGGTCCGTACTGGACACGCCGGTACACCGGGACGAGGTCGTCGGCGCCTTCGCCGGGCTGCGCCCCCTGCTGGACACGAGCGGGCACGACGGCCCGGGTGACGCACCCACCCGTACCTCCGACATCTCCCGCCGGCACGCGGTGCTGACCTCGCCCGACGGGGTGACCACCATCGTGGGCGGGAAGCTCACCACCTACCGCCGGATGGCGCAGGACGCCGTGGACGCCGCGGTCGAGGCCCGTGGCCTGCCCTTGCGCCCCTCCCCCACCGCCACCCTGCCGCTGGTCGGCGCCACCGCACCGGACCGGCTGCGCGCCGTGGCCGCGCCCCGCCGCCTGGTCCGCCGCTACGGCACCGAGGCCCCGGCCGTCCACGCCCTCATGGAACGGGACCCGGCCCTGGCCGAGCCGGTGCTGCCGGGGTATCCGGTCACGCGGGCCGAACTCGTCTGGGCCGCCCGGCACGAGGGCGCACTCGACGCGGCGGACCTCCTGGACCGGCGCACCCGGATCGGCGTGGTCCCCGAGGACCGCGCCGAGGCGCTCGCGATCGCCGGGGAGGTCCTGGCCCGGGCCGGCACCCCGGCCTGACCAAGGTCAGGTGAGTGAGCCGGTGTTGACCGGATCGCCGGAGCGCGGCCGGGGAACGGTGCCGCTCGGCGGCGGCACCTCGCCCCGCTCCACCCAGGCCGTCAGCGCGGTGAAGGCGGCGCGGTAGCAGGGCAGGATCGGCCGCAGCCGGTCCGGGAAGGTGTCGTAGAGGCTGTCGACGTGGGTGCCGCCCTCGATCCGGTAGTACCGGTGCAGCCCGGACCTGCCCTGCTCGGCGATCATCCGCGCGTAGACGTCCGACTGGACGGCGATGGGCAGCAGCGCGTCCAGGGTTCCGTGCAGCGTGAACATCGGTCGGCCGATGCGGCCGGTGAGCGAGATCCGGGCGACGGCGTCATGGACGGGGCGGGGCCGTGCGGCGTAGTCGTACGCGGCGTCGGAGGGGCAGGGGGCGAGGATCTCCTCGGGGGTCGTACCGGCCGAGGCGCCGGGGCAGGCGGGGTCGTGGCCGGGGTCGAACTCGGCGCGGTAGATTTTCTGGGTCAGGCCCCAGTACACCTTCTCGTGATACGGCCACAGGAACTCCGACCCGCGTGCGAAGCCGGCCGCGTACATGTCCTCGTCGTCGGCCCGGCCCAGTTGGCGGGCGACGGCGGTGGGCAGGAAGGTGAGCAGGTTCGGGCCCTCGGGCCGCCACAGCGGGCCCTCCCAGTCGACGCCGCCGTCGTACAGCTCGGGATGGTTCTCCAGCTGCCAGCGGGTGAGATAGCCGCTGTTGGAGATCCCGGTCATGTACGTGCGGCGCGGGGCGTGTCCGTAGTGCTGTGCCACCACGGCCTTGGCGGCCCGGGTCAGCTGGGTCGTGCGCCGGTTCCACTCGGCGACGGCGTCGCCGGGACGAACGCCGTCGGTGTAGAAGTCCGGTCCGCAGTTGCCCTTGTCGGTGGCGGCGAAGGCATAGCCCTGGGCCAGCACCCAGTCGGAGACGAGGGTGTCCATCGAGTACTGCCGGCGGACGCCGGGAGCGCCGGTGACGACCAGCTTGCCGTTCCAGTGCTCGGGCAGCCGGACGACGAACTGGGCGTCGTGGTTCCAGCCGTGCGTGGTGTTCAGGTGCGAGGAGCCGGGGAAGTAGCCGTCGATCTGCCATCCGGGCACACCGGAGGGGTTGTGGGTGCCCCGGGCGGCGAGTCCGGCCCAGTCCGCCGGGTCGGTGTAGGGCGTGCCGGTCAGGGCACTGGTCGTCAGGTCGTCGTGGCGGGAGACCAGCTGCCGTTCGGCACCGGGGACCGTGATCCGGCGCCGGCGGGTGGACCCGGCGTCGGCTCGGGCGGCGGCCGCGGGCGTGACCGCCGATGCCGCCAGCAGGGCGGCGGACAGGAGAGTGGTTCGTCGACTGGGGCGCATGACGCACATCGTTGGCCTGCTGCGCCGGGTCGGCCATGGAGGGAGCCCACACTCCCGTGACGTCCGTAGTAGAGCCGACGAACATGATGCGACGGGCGTCTCCGGCGTGCGGGCCGTCGGTGCCTGCGGCACGCTACGGGGAGAGGCAGAGAAGGGACAGAGCGTGGCCGAGGGTGGCAGGCCGCTCCCGCCGTCCGGCCAGGCAGAAGAGACGACGACGGACATGAGCACGAGCCGGAGTCGCAGCCGGACGGGGATCGGTGTCCGGGAAACGGGACCTTCAGGAGTGATGCGACATGACCCTCGAACCAGACCCCGCGTCCGCGTCACCTCCTCCACCGGTTCGGCCCTGGGCCGTCGACGACCTGCCGGCCCTGGACCCCGATCCCTTCCTGGACGAGGTGCTCCGCGACGAGCCGATCACCCGGATCAGCCTGCCGCACGGCTCCGGGCACGCCTGGCTGGTCACGCGGTACGAGGACGTCCGCTTCGTCACGTCCGATCCGCGCTTCTCCCGTGAAGAGGTCGTCGGCAGCTCGGTGACGAGGATGGCACCGCAGGCCGTGGCCTCGCAGACGGCGGGCCTGCAGTACATCGACCCGCCCCGGCACACCCGGCTGCGCAGGGTCGTGGCCAGGGCATTCACCGGCAAGGGCATGGCCAGGCTGCGCCCGCCGGCGGAGCGCACCGCCCACCGGATGCTCGACGGGATGGAGCAGGCCGGCCCTCCGGGCGATCTGATGGAGCATCTGCACACGCCCTTCCCGATCGCCGTGGTCTGCTTCTTCCTCGGCGCGGACGAGGACGACTGGCACGAGTGGGCCGGGAACTCCGAAGCGCTCCTGTCCAAGGCGTCGGACGACGGCGAACGCAATCAGGCGGCGCGCCGGACCACGTACAGCCGCGTGGTCGACCTGCTCGAACGCCGCCGCACCGAACCCCGCGACGACCTGGCGGGAGTGCTGGCCCACGCCGCCCATGCCGGTGAGATCACCGACGAGGAGGCGATCTCGCTGGCCATGGCCGTCTACGTCAGCGGCGGTCACGCGGTGCGCAACAACAGCGGCTCGATGATGTACGCGCTGCTGACCCATCCGGAGCAGCTCGACCGGCTGCGCCGCACACCCGAACTGCTGCCCGAGGCCGTGGAGGAGCTGTTCCGTTTCGTCCCGCACCGCAACGGTGTCGGGATTCCCCGCATCGCCACCGAGGACGTGGAGATCGGCGGCCATCTCATCCGCAAGGGCGAGGCCGTGTACAACGCCTATGTCGCCGCGAACCGCGATCCCTCGGTCTTCCCCGAACCGGACGTGCTGGACCTCGGCCGGGACGGTGCCGGGCACCTGGCCTTCGGGCACGGCCCCCACTTCTGCCTGGCGGCCCTGATGGCCCGCATGGAGGCCGAGGTCATGATCAAGGCCGTGCTCGACCGCTTCCCCGGCATCCGGCTCGCCGTACCCGCCGACGAGGTCGAGTTCCAGCGCGAGGGACTCCTCCGCGGTCCGAGGGCCCTGCCGGTCACCTGGTAGCGCGCAGGCGGTCGGGCCCGATGCCGAGGTGGTGGACGAGGATCCAGGTGTGGCTGCGCTCGCACGACCCGGAGCTGGCCGCCACGCGCAGGGCGGCCCGCACCGCCCTGGTCATGCCGGCGCTGTTCGCGCTGTGCACGCAGGTGTTCCACTCGTCGGCGATGGCGACCTTCGCGGCGTTCGGCTCCTTCTCGATGCTGCTGCTGGTCGAGTTCACCGGACCGATGGTGCAGCGGCTGCGCGCCCATGTGGGCCTCGCGGTGGCCTGGTTGCTGCTCATCTGTCTGGGCACGCTCGCGGCCCGCGAGAGCTGGGTCGCGGTCACCGCCACCGTCGTGGTCGGCTTCGTGGTGCTGTTCTCGGGAGTGGTCAGCTCCGTGCTCGCCGGCGCCTCGACCGCGCTGCTCCTCGCCTTCGTGCTGCCGGTGACCACGCCCGCGCCACTGTCGCAGTTGCCCGAGCGGCTCGCCGGCGCGGCCCTCGCCTCGGCCGCCGCCCTGCTCGCCGTCCCGCTGCTGTGGCCGCGCCCCACCGCGGACCCGCTGAGCGCGCCCGCCGCCCTGGTGTGCCGGGCGGCCGCGGCCCAGCTGCGCACCGACGCGTCCCACCTGGCGGCCGAGACCGACGCACCCGGCGTGCGCACCTGCCGGGATGCCGCCGACGAGACCGCCGTCGCCACGGCCGATCTGCGCACCGCGTTCGACGGCACCCCCTACCGGCCCACCGGGCTGTCCGCCGGCTCGCGTGCCCTGGTACGGCTGGTCGACGAACTGACCTGGCTCAGCACGATCGTGGCGGACAGCGCTCCCCCGCCGGGCGGCCACCCGGTCTGCGATCCGCAGGCCCTGGTGGTGCGACAGGCAGCCGCGTCCGTGCTGGAGCGGACCGCCGATCTGCTGGACGCACCGCGCGGCTCCCCCGACGCGCTGCGCGCGGAGACGGCACGGCTGCGCGCGGCCATGGACCGGATGGAGCGCAGCGCCACCGCACTGCTGCCGGTCCACCTGCCCGGTCCGAGTACGGAGCCGGGGGTCCGCGCCTTCCTCGAGAGCCTGGACATGTCGTTCCGCGCCCAGGAACTGGGATTCGCGACCCTGCAGATCGCGGGCAACGTGGATCTGGCGGCAGCGGCGGAACGACGCAGCTGGCCGGAGCGCCTCCTCGGCCTCGAACCCGGCGGTCCCGGCCGGCCGCTGACCGCGGCGTGCGAGCGGGCCGTCGCCCACCTGCGGCCCAACTCGGTGTGGCTGCACAACAGTCTCCGGGGCGCGGTCGGTCTGGGCATCGCGGTCACCCTGGCGCTGCAGACGGGCGTGCAGCACTCGTTCTGGGTGCTGCTCGGCACCCTGTCGGTGCTGCGCTCGAACGCCCTCAGCACCGGGCAGAACGCGATCCGCGCACTCGGCGGAACGATCGCCGGCTCCGTCATCGGCGCCGGGCTGCTGCAGCTCATCGGTCATCACGGCACCGTGCTGTGGTTCCTGCTGCCCGTCGCCGTGCTGATCGCCGGCATCGCCCCGGCCGCCGTGTCGTTCGCCGCCGGTCAGGCGGCCTTCACCATCACGCTGGTGATCCTGTTCAACATCAACCAGAACCCCGACTGGCACATCGTGCTGCTGCGGGTCCAGGACATCGGGATCGGGTGCGCCGTCAGCGTGCTGGTCGGGCTGTTCTTCTGGCCACGCGGTGCAGCGGCCGCCGTGGACCGGGCGCTGGCCGAGGCGTACACCGGCAGCGCCCGCTATCTGGCCGGGGCCGTCGAGTACGCCGTGGGCCGGTGCGGTGTCCGGCCCACGGCAGCGGACGCTCCGCTGGAGGAGGGCCGCGAGGCGGCGGCCGCGGCGCGCAGGCTCGACGACGCCTTCCGCAGCTTCCTGGCCGAACGCGGCGCGAAACCCGTCTCCCTGGCGGACCTGACGACCCTGGTCACCGGCATCGTGGGCCTGCGGCTCGCTGCGGACGCGGTGCTCGGGCTGTGGCAGCGCGCGAGCGAGCGGCACGCGGGCACGGACCGCGCCGAGGCACGCCTGGTGCTGCTGGGTGCCGCGGGCCGGGTGGCCGGCTGGTACCGGGATCTGGCCGTGAGCCTGGCCGGTCGCTCCGCCGTCCGGGATCCGCTGCCGCGCGACCCCGCGGCCGAGGCGAGCCTGGTCGAGTCGGTCCGCCGCGACCTGCGGGACGCCGACGGGCGGGCCTCCGACACGGCCGTACGCGTCATCTGGACCGTCGACCACCTCAACGCGGCCCGGCGCCTCCAGCCGAGCCTGGCCGCCGCGGCCCGGCCCGGTGAGACGGCCTGACCCCCGCTCAGGCGGCCGGGAAGGTGCGCCACACGCGGTCGGTGCTCGGCGGTGCAGCGCCCGCGGCGGCCGGTGCGGCGACCGCGGTGGGGGTGAGGGCGACGGCGGTGGCCGTGACGATGCGCACGATGCGTCCTCCCGGTGCGCGCCTGTGGGGTCCTCCACCGTGGCCGATGGCGCCGTACCCGCTCCATCCGGCGAGCCGGTGCGTCGAGAGCAGGGACAACCCCTCCCCGTGCCCCGGTGCCGGATCAGCCGGAGCGCCGGGCCAGACTCTCCAGGACGGCCACCGCCTGGTGGGCGTGCTCGTACGGCACGAAGAGGTGGTCGTGGTGGAACCCGGCGACCACGTTGCAGCTCAGGCCGGCGTCGGCGAGTTCCCGTGCGACCGCGGCGGTCAGCCCCACCGCCTCCAGTGCCGAGTGGACGCGCAGGGTGATCCAGGCGGCCACGTAGTCGTACGCCAGCCCCGCCGCGTCCGCCTCGTCCAGCCGCGCCACCAGGGTCAGGCCCTCCTGCTCGGCGACCGTGACCACAGGGGTGATGCCCGAGGGCACACCGCCCTCGACGGGGGTGAACACGTAGCGGCCCGGATTCAGCTCCGGACGCATCCCGCTCAGCAGCTTCTGCAGATCTCTCTCGCCGGTCATGATCCCCACGTTACGGAACGTGCGATCAGCGCTGCTCGAAATGGCTCGGTCTGTCGTCGTGGTCGACCAGACGGCCCAGCCGGGCGGCCCGCTCGCGGGGCATGAGGGTCCAGGTGCCGTCGGTGCGGCGGAGGGCCGCCGAGTGCCACGGGGTGGTCCAGGCGTCCGGTGCGTCGAGCAGGCGGATGCCGAACTTGGCGTCGCCGGCGGGCTGTGGGTGGATGGACAGCCGGACGGCACGGGGGTGGTGCTCGGCGATCAGGGCACCCCAGGCGCGGCTGCGCCGGATGACGCCGTAGGCCCGCTGACGGCACTCCCGTTGGAGGGCGGAGCGCGTGCCGGGGAAGTCGGCGGTGTCCTCGACGAGGAAGCGGGTGATGCCGCGGTAGAGGGCACGGGTGGCGTCGTCGGACCGGACCAGGGCGCGCAGGGCCTCGGCCGTCGGGGCGTACCGGTCCTGCACATGGGCGCGCTGCACGTCGTACGGGAGAGCGCCGTGGACGTCCCGGAGGTCGAAGACCGACAGTCTGTCGAGGGCCAGGTCGTGGATGAGGGTGCGCAGTTCGTCGGCGTACGCGTCGATGTGCCCGTCGGGCACCCGGACGAGATCGCCGAAGACATGGCCGTCGGAACAGATGACCACCCGGGCGCCGGGCGGGTGGATCCGCTCGATCTCGGTGCACAGGGTGTTCAGGAAGCGCAGGGACAGCCGCTCCGCCTGGTCGGGCAGGTGGCCGAGGACCTTGGCCGGGTTGGGTGACTTGCAGGGGAAGCCGGGCAGGGTGAACTCGACGGGTGCGCCGTCGCGTACGAAGCCGGCGATCCGGCGCCGCTGGTGCGCGAACGCATCGGCGGGGGCGGGGGCGCGGTCGGTGGTGCGGTGGTGGGGCAGCAGCAGGTTCAGGATGTCGGTGCTGATGCGCGTGGGCGAGGCGGTCGTCAGCAACATGTCGCTCCTTGGGAGGGGAGGTCTCGGTCAGCGGCGTCGGTCGTAGCCGACGGGCAGGTGGTGGGTGCCGCGGCCGAGGACGGCCGGGATCCAGGCGAGGTCCTCGTCGGCGACGGCCAGGTGCAGGCCGGGCAGCCGGGCGAGCAGCGTGCCGAGGGCGATCCGGAGTTCGGCGCGGGCGAGGGCGGCGCCGGGGCAGAAGTGGATGCCGTGGCCGAAGGCGAGGTGGGGGTTGGGGCTGCGGTCGAGGTCGAGGGTGTCGGGGGCGGGGAAGCGGCGCGGGTCGCGGTTGGCGGCGCACAGGGAGACGATCACGGAGTCGCCGGCCGGGATCGTGGTGCCGTGCAGGTCGCTGTCCCGGTCGAAGAAGCGCCAGGTGGTCAGCTCGAAGGCGCTGTCGTGGCGCAGGAGTTCCTCGACCGCGCGGGGCAGCAGGTCCGGGGTGTCGCGCAGACGGGCGAGCTGGTCCGGGTGGCGGAACAGGGCGATCAGGGCGGTGGTGATCTGGTTGGTGACCGGTTCCTGGCCGGCCACCAGAAGCTGGAAGATCATGGAGTCCAGCTCCTCCTGGGACAGTTCGTCCCGGTCACGGGCCGCGACGAGGCGGCTGAGCAGGTCGTCGTCCTCGTGGTCGCGCTTGTGGGCGACGACGTCGGCGATGTAGCTCTGCAGGCCGTGCAGCCGGGCCTCGTACGCGGGCCGTCCCGGATCGGTGGGTCCGACCGGCCGGACGACCTTGCCCCAGTCGCGGTCGAAGCGGTCCGCCAACTCCTTCGGGAGACCGATGACTTCGGCGAGGACCTGGAAGGGGAAGGGTGCGGCGAAGGCGCTGACGAGGTCTGCGGGGCCGGTCTCGGGCAGCGCGGCCACGAGTGCGTCGGCCAGTTCCTGGAACCGGGGGCGCAGGCTCTCGATGCGGCGCGGAGTGAAGGCGTCGGTGAGGAAGCGCCGCATACGCGTGTGTTTCGGCGGGTCCTGGTGCAGGAGATGGACCTGGAGCCGAGAGTGCTGCGGCTCGGGCATGATCGAGGCGCGGGCGCGCCAGCGGTCGTTGCCGCGGTCGTGGCTCTTGCCGAGCCGGTCGTCGGCGAGGGCGGCGTGGGCGGCGTCGTAGCCGGTCACCAGCCAGGCCTGTACGCCGCTGGGGAAGAGGACGGGGTGGACCGGGCCGGCCTCGCGCATCCGCTCGTAGAGGGGGTAGGGGTTGCTCTTGTAGGGGCAGCCCATCAGTGGGACCGGGTCGGGCAGTGTCGTCATGGGGGTTCCTCAGAGGGCGAGTTCGGGGCGGTAGTGGTCCAGCCAGAGGGCGAGGTCGACGACGCGTTCGAGGCGCAGTCGGTGGCCCCACTCCAGCCGGTCGGGCGGTGTGTCCAGGCAGGGCTTGAGGCGGGTCTCGTCGGTGAGGGCGCGGACCTGCTCGGCGGCGAGGGCGTCGCGGGCCAGCTGCTGCAGGCCGCGGTTGTAGTCGGGGTGGTGGGTGGCCGGGTAGTGGTTCTTGGGGCGGTGGAGCACCGAGTCCGGGGCCAGCCCGGCTCCCGCGGCGCGCAGCAGGCTCTTCTCCCTGCCGTCGTGGCTCTTCAGGGCCCAGGGGGTGGTGAAGGCGTACTCGACGAGCCGGTGGTCGCAGTACGGCACCCGCACCTCCAGACCCTGTGCCATGCTCAACCGGTCCTTGCGGTGCAGGAGTTGGCGCAACCAGCGGGTCAGGGACAGGTGCTGCAGCTCGCGCTGCCGGTGCTCGGCGGGGGTCTCGCCTTCCAGGTGGGGTACGGCGGCCAGGGCGGTGCGATAGGTGTCGTCGCGGAACTCGGCGATGTGCAGGTCGAGTTCGGGGTTGAGTGGCATCGCGGCCTCGTCGCCCGTCACCAGCAGCCAGGGGAAGGTGCCGGCGGCCAGCGCCTTGGGGCTGTGGAACCAGGGGTAGCCGCCGAAGACCTCGTCGGCGGCCTCACCGGACAGGGCGACGGTGGAGTGCTGCCGTATCTCGCCGAACAGCAGATACAGCGAGGTGTCCATGTCGCCGACGCCGATCGGCGAGTCCCGGGCGACGACGACCGCCGTCCGGTGCCCGGGGTCCAGGAGGGAGCGCGGGTCGAGGACGACCGTGCTGTGGTCGGTGCCGATGAAGGCACCCGCTTCGACGGCGTACGGGGTGTCGTGGCCGGTGCGCAGGACGTCGCCGGTGAACTCGACGGCCTGGTCGCTGTAGTCGACCGCGTAGGAGCGGATCCGGGCTTCCGGCCCCTGCCGCGACCGAAGTTCACCGGCGAGCAGGGCGGTCAGGACGGTGGAGTCGAGCCCTCCGGAGAGCAGGCTGCACAGCGGGACGTCTGCCTCCAACTGGCCGTGCGCGGCGGCGCCGACCAGCTCGCGGATCCGCTCGACGGTCGTGTCCCGGTCGTCGGTGTGGGGCCCGGCTTCCAGCTGCCAGTACCGGCGCTCGCGGATACCGTCCCGGTCCAGGACGAGCAGTCCGCCGGGGTCGACCTCCCGCACCCCGGACCACACCGTCGGCCCGGTGTTGAACAGCAGGCTGTACGCCTCCCGCAGCCCGTCCGCGTCGACCCGGGGCCGTATCTCCGGGTGGGCGAAGAGGGCCTTCGGTTCGGAGGCGAAGGCCAGGCCACCGTCGACGGCGGCCCAGTGGAGGGGCTTGACGCCGAGCCGGTCCCGCACCAGCAGCAGCCGCTGCTCGCGCTCGTCCCACACGGCGAACGCGAACATGCCCTCCAGGTGCTCGGCCACCGCCTCGCCCCATTCGGCGTAGGCGCGCAGCACCACCTCGGTGTCACTGCGGGTGCGGAAGACATGTCCCCTGCGGCGCAACTCGGCACGCAGGCGGTGGTGGTTGTAGACCTCGCCGCTGTAACTGAGCACGATCGTCGGCTCGTCGGGTCGGTCGGCCATCGGCTGTACGCCGCCCTCGATGTCGATCACGGCCAGCCGCCGGTGGCCGATGGCGGCGCGCTCGCCGAGCCAGACACCTCCGGCGTCGGGGCCGCGCGGGGCGAGAGTGGCGGTCATGGCCTCGATGACCGGGGTCTGTGTGCGGGCGTCGCTGTGGAAGGACACCCAGCCGGTGATTCCGCACATGGGAACGGCTCCTGGGTCAGGGGGAGATGGGATCGGTGGGCTTCTCGGGGACGGCTGCGGGGCGTCGGCCGGGCACGGCGAGCGGGGGAACGACTCCTGGGTCAGGGAGAGACGGGATCGATGGCCTTCTCGGGGACGACGGCGGGACGTCGGCCGGTCAGGGGAGGCGGAGGAACGACTCCTGGGTCAGGGACAGGCGGGGTCAGTGGTCTTTTCACGGACGGCGGCGGGGCGCCGGCCGGGCACGGCGAGCATGGGTCGGCTCCTGGCCAGGGAGAGCCCAGGTGGGTGGTCTTCTCGGGGGGCGGCAGTCCGCCTGCCAGGGCGAGCAAGCATCGGGAACGGCTCCTGGTCAGGAGGAAACGGGGTCGGTGGTCTTCTCGGGGACGGCTGCGGGGCTTCGGCCGGGCACGGCGAGCAGCGGTACGGCGAGGCAGGCGGCGACGGCGGCCAGGTACAGCCCGGCCCGGGCGCCGGCCAGGGACCAGGCGGTGGTGGCCAGCGCGGGGCCGAGGATGAAGCCGAGGCCGCGGGCGAGCTGCACCGTGGACCCGACGGTGGCCGTCCGGTCCGGCGGGGCGGCGCCCATGACCAGGGCTTGGGCCGGTCCGCCGTTCAGGCCCATGCCGAGGCCGGCCAGCGCGAGCCGCCAGGCCACCTCCAGCGGCGACCAGCCGTCGCCCAGCGGCACGCACAACAGCAGGCCGGACGCGGTGAGAACGGCTCCGGTCACCGCCACCCGCCGGGCACCGTACCGATCCGCCAGGCGCCCGCCGAAAGGTCCGGCCAGGCCCATGGCGAGCGGGAAGGCGAGGACCGTGAGGCCGGTGGCCGTGGCGCTGACACCGTCGTCACGCTGGAGGTGCAGGGCGACGACATAGTGCAGGGCGGCGAAACCGGTCGCGAGGGCCAGCACGGCGCCGTGCGGCCGCAGCAGCCCCGAGGCCCGCAGCACGCCGGCCACCGGACGGCCGCCGGGTCCGCGCAGCCACCACCACACCGGCGGTACGGCGGCGAGCGTCAGCACCAGCCACGCCGGGGTCTCCGCGGCCAGGGTCAGCGCCAGCAGGAGCACGGCCACACCGACCGCGACCAGGAGCGCGTCCACCGACTCGCGTCGGCCGGGCAGGCGCAGCCGCCCGTCGCGCGGCAGCGCGCGCCACGCCACCACCAGCGCGAGCGCGCAGAACGGGAGCTTCACCAGGAACACCGAGTGCCAGCCGAAGTGGTCCAGCAGCAGACCGCCCACGGCCGGTCCGGTGACCGCGCCCAGGGGGCCCAGGGTCGCCGGCACGCTCATCGCCCGGCCGCGTGACTCGGGCCGTACGGAGCGGATGGCGAGGACCGGCATCAGGACGAACAGCGCGGCGGCGAAGGCGCCCTGGGCGAGGCGGGCGGCGATCAGCCAGACCGCCCAGGGTGCGAGGGCCGCGAGCGCGCTGCACAGGCCGAAGCCCGCGGTGGCGGCCAGCACGGCCGGGCGCAGGCTCACCCCGTCCAGCCATCGCCCGGCAGGCAACAACAAGGCCACCACGGGGAGTTGGTACCCCAGCACGGCCCACTGGGCGGTCGCCGAGGACACCCGCAGGCCGTCGGCGATGTCCGCGAGGGCCACGTTGACGATGTTCATGTCGAGCATCGCCACGAACGACAGCAGGCCCGCCAGCCCCACCAGCGGCCAGCGGTCCGTGCCGCCGGGTATGTCACCGGGTTGTTCCGAGCCGGGCCCCTGGTGTGTCACCCTTCCGCCCCTCACCTTCGCACGTGGACCGCCGGTCGGCGGCCTCGTCCCACAAGTCGGGGCGAACGGCCCGCGAGTTCCCGGCTCGGTGGTCGAAGGCGATCAGCGGGTCGCCGGTGAGGGGGTGGTCGACGACGGCCGCCCGTACGCCGAACACCTCGGCCATCAGTGCCGGGGTCAGGACGTCGCGCGGCGGCCCCGAGGCGACCACGGATCCGGCGTGCAGCACGTGCAGCCGGTCGCACACGGAGGCGGCCGCGTTGAGGTCGTGCAGCGACACCAGGGTCGTACGGCGCCGGGCGCGCAGCAGGGCGAGCAGTTCGACCTGGTGCCGGACGTCGAGGTGGTTGGTCGGCTCGTCCAGGACCAGCACGTCCGGGTCCTGCGCGAACGCGCGGGCCAGCAGCACCCGTTGACGCTCGCCGCCGGACAGGGCCGTGAACCGGCGTCCGGCGTGCTGCGCCATGCCGACGTCGGCCAGCGCCCGCAGGACGATGTCCCGGTCGGCGGCGTCCTCCCCGGCGAAGGCGCGCTTGTAGGGCGTACGGCCCATGGCGACGACCTCGCGCACGCTCAGCTCGAAGTCGCCGCCGCGCTCCTGCGGGAGGGCCGCGATGTGCCGGGCCGACTCGACGGGGGTCAGGTCGCGCAGGTCCGTGCCGGCCAGCAGCACGCGTCCGGCGACGGGTCTCAGGTGCCGGTAGACGGTGCGCAGGAGCGTCGACTTGCCGCTGCCGTTCGGGCCGACCAGGCCGGTGATCTCGCCCTGGCCGGCGACGAGCCGGGCGCCCGCCACGACCGTGCGCCCGGCGTAGGCGACGTGCAGGTCCTCGATGTCGATCCTCAACTGCCGCTCCCCAGGCGTCGGTCCAGCAGATACAAGAGGGCGGGAGCCCCGAGCAGCGACGTCACCACGCCGACCGGCAGCTCCTGCGTGTCCATGGCTGTCCGGCACACGACGTCGACCACGACCAGCAGCAGGGCACCGCACAGCGCGGAGACGGGCAGCAGGCGTCGGTGGTCGCCGCCGACGAGCAGGCGGCACACGTGCGGCACCATCAGCGCGACGAAGGCGATCGCACCGGAGACCGCGACCAGGACGCCGGTCAGCACGCTGGTCACCGTGAACAGCTCACGGCGCAGGCGACCGACGTCGATACCGAGTCCGGCGGCCGTCTCGTCGCCCATCAGCAGGGCGTTCAGCCCCCGGGCGCGGGCCTGCAGCCACAGCAGGGCGATCGGCACGGTCACCGCGGGCACGGTGAGCAGCTGCCAACTCGCGCCGCTGAGGCTGCCCATGAGCCAGAACAGGACACTGTGGGTCTGCTGCTCGTCCCCGGCCTGCAGCACCAGGTAACTGGTGAAGCCGGACAGGAACTGGCCGACCGCCACCCCGGCCAGCACGAGCCTGAGCGGTGCGAAGCCGCCGCCGCGCCGGGCCACGGCCCAGACGAGGGCGAAGGTGGCCAGCGCTCCGGCGAAGGCCGCGCCGGACAGACCGAGGCCCAGCGCTCCGCCCGCGCCCAGCCCGAGCACCAGCGCGGCGACCGCGCCGAGCGAGGCGCCGTTGGAGATGCCCAGCAGGTACGGGTCGGCCAGCGGGTTGCGCACCAGGGCCTGCACCGCCGTACCGACGAGACCGAGGCCGGCGCCGACGAACGCCGCCAACAGGGCCCGCGGGACACGCAGTTGCCACACGATGAGGTCGTCGGTGCCCGGCCGCGGCGCCTCGCCGGACAGCCGGCGCCACACCACGCTCCACACCTCGCCCGGCGCGATGGGGGTCGAGCCCAAGGCGACGGCCGCGGTCAGCGCGGCCAGCAGCGCCCCGCCCAGGACCAGTGCGAGCGGCACCACGGGAAGAGTCCGCGTCTGCGTCCTCGTACGGCGGGACACGGTCGGCGTGGACAACACCGTCAGCGGACCTTCCCGGGGTAGAGGGTCCGGGCGATCGCCTCGACCGTGTCGGCGTTCTCGACCCCGGCGATGGTGGTCCGCTCCGAGCCGGCGCGCACGAAGTGGCCCTCCTTCACCGCCTTCAGCCCCTTGGTGGCCGGGTTGGACTTCAGCCACCTCTCCGCCTCGTCGAACGCCTTCTCGTCGGCCGCGTCGCTGCCCCGGTCGCGCACCCCGAGCTGGATCCAGTCCGGGTTCCGAGCGATCACGTCCTCCCAGCCGACCGGCTTGAAGTCACCGTCGCAGTCGGCGAAGACGTTGCGGGCGCCGGCCAGGGTGATCACCGCGTTGGCGATCTGACGGTTGCAGGTGACGGTGGGCTGCTTGGTGCCGGCGTCGTAGTCGAAGAAGAAGTACGTCGGCCGCGCGCTCTCCGCCGTACCGCGGACCGCCTTCCGGACGGCGGCCACCTTCTGCCGCATCCCGGCGACGAGTTCCACGGCCTTGGCACTTGTGCCGGTGACCGCACCGAGAGAGGTGATGTCGGACTCGACCGCCGACAGGTCGGTGACGGGACCCTTGCTCCCGGCCGCGCAGGCCGTCGACTTCAGGTGGACGTGCTTGATCCCGGCCGCCTGGAACTCCTCCTCGGTCGGCGCGTCTCCCATGCCCCCGCCGCCCATGCTCCCCATGGAGGCGAAGGTGTCCAGATACAGATCGGCGCCGGAGCCGAGAAGCTTCTCCTTGGGAATGACACTCTCACTGAGCACCTCGACCTTCCGCGCCTTCGCGTCGAGGTCGCGGGGCAGGGTGCCCTTGCCGGGCGGAAAGCCGGTGCCGACCACGCGGTCCCCTGCGCCCAGGCGCAGCAGCAGCTCCAGGGCGGAGGCGTTGCTGGTGACGATCCGCTTCGGTGCGGCGGAGAACGTCGTCCTGGCGCCCGTGCAGTCGGTGACCGACACCGGATATCCGCCGGAGACGGCCTTGCCCGCGCTCTCGTCCGCCGTACCCTTCCCGCCGCAGCCCGCCGTCAGCAGGCCGCCGAGCACGAGGGCCGCGGTACCGCCCCACACACGCACACGCATCGAATGTCTCCAGGTCCACTTGGTACTCGGGCGAACGTCCGTCGCCCGGTCCAGTAGTCGGGGCGGACGTGCCTGGAGTTCCCGCCCGGTCGACATCGGCGAAGCCGAGGGTGCCGGCAGACGCCGGCACCCTCACGGCGGTCTCAGGCCGCCACGACGGCGGCCGCGTCTGCCTCGTCGAGCAGATCCATCAGCGTGGCGCGGGCCCGCGCCACGCGGGAGCGAACCGTCCCGACCGGACAGCCGCTCGCCGCGGCCGCCTCCGCGTACGGCAGCCCGGCCAACTGGGTGAGGACGAACGCCTCGCGGCGCTCCTCCGGCAGGGCCGCCAGCAGATCCAGCAGGGCGATGCCCTCGTCGAAGCCGGGCAGGTCGCGCGGCTGGGCCAGTTCCACGGCCATCTGCCAGTCCGGGACATCGGACAGCCGGGGCCGGGCGGCCGCGTACCGGTAGCTGTCGATGACGGCGCGGCGGGCGATGGACAGCAGCCAGGCGCGTGCCGAGGAACGGCCTTCGAAGCGGTGCAGGCTGCCGAGCGCCCGCAGGAAGGTGTCCTGCGCCAGGTCGTCCACGGCCTGGGGGTCGGCACACAGATGGGCGACGTAGCGCAGGACGTCGCGGTGCAACGCGCGCACGAAACGCTCCACGGCACGGGGGTCGCCGCCCCGGGCCGCAAGGGCCCACGCGGTGATCGACTCGTCGGTCGACACCGGTTTGTCGTCGACGGCGCTGTCTTCGCGCGAGGTGGGCAGGGCAGGAGTGATCACCTGGTGTCCTTCTCGGGTCATCCGGGATCCGGGCCGCGGGCACGATCGGGTGCCGGCGGTCCGGTGAGAGGGGAAAGGGCCCTACGGCGCTCACGCGGGGGTACGGCGTGGCGCGGGCGTACGGCCGAGGCCCGAGGCGCACAGGGCGACCTCGGGAAACCGGCTGTCGTCAGGCGACAGCGACCCCTGCGGGCGGCCCCCGCGAGATGATCGAGTGGACGAGGAGAAGCAGCCGCGGCGCACGCCGCGAGCGACGACGGCGAACGCGCAGCCGCGGCCGGACCGGTGTGTCGGGCAGGGCGAGCAGCAGCCGCAGCGGTGCCGCCAGCCGGGCTGCCGCGGCCCGCAGGATGCGGAACGCGGCCCGCTCGCCGTACGCCAGCCACACACCGCACAGCAGGGCGGCGAACAGGTGGGCGGCGAGCATCCCGAACGACGACGAGCCGCCGCCCATCGAGTGCCCCATGTGATCCATGCCGCTCATGTCCATGTGACCCATGGAGCCCATGTCCATGGAGTCCGTCGGCATCGACGCCATGTCCATGGAGGCCGTATCGGCGGAGGCCGACTGGGCGAACGAGAACGCCTCGTGCAGCGCCGCCTGCGCGGCGACCACGACGGTCACGATCAGCGGGAGCCCGCGCTCACGGCCCGCCAGCGACCAGCCGGCGGTACCGGTCACGGCCAGGCCTGCGACCAGTGCCTGTCCGGGCACGTGCTGACCCGACATCATGACGTGGCCCAGGGCGGCGAGCAGCACACAGACGGCCGCGAACACCGCGGCCCGTACTGTGCGAGAACACCACCCTGCTGTCATGGCGTCTCATCCTCGCATCCGACTGTCCGTCATCACCCGTCGGTACGGAATTTGCCCTGCCGTGTCGCTCAACCGGCGTGACGTGATCCAGAACACGTCAAATGCCGGGAACGGGCGAGGCGTTCGATCCGACATCTGTGGGAGGCCGGTACCGCCGTCAACCCGGGCGGACGACCACCGCGAGCGCCTCGATTGCCCCGCTGCGCTCGAAGTGCAGCGTGAACGGCACGAGGTCACCGGTCCGCCACCCGGCACCGGCCCGCAGGTTCACGTCCAGACCGTGCGGCGACATGGACAGGGTGCGGCCCGCGGGGACGACCGCCGAGTCCGCGTCGGTTTTGGCGGCGGCTCCGGAGCCGGCACTGCGATGCCTGCTGAGCGTGATCCCACCGTGGGTGCGGGAGGACGTGACCTTGACGAGCAGGTCGTCGGCACCGCCGGCGTTGGCGAGGTCGAAGAAGGCGGCCGTCTCCTTGGTGTCACCGTACGGCAGGAGGACCCGCGCCTTGGAGACGGTGACGCGGGCCGGGCTGCCCGCTTTGCCTGCACCGACCCACGTGGTCAGGCCACCGAGGGCCAGGCTGCACGCCGTGACGGGTGTGAGGGCCGCGAGGAGGCCGTCGGTCAGCCGGCGCCGGGTGGGGCGCCACGGGCTCTGCTCGGTCATCGGGTACGCCTCCCGGCAGAAGACGGCTGCCAGGTGCGCAGCCGAAGGCTGTTGCCGACCACCAGCAGCGAACTGACCGACATCGCCGCCGCGGCGACCATCGGGGTGAGCAGACCCACCAGGGCGAGCGGCACGGTCACGAGGTTGTATCCGAACGCCCAGACGAGGTTGGCGCGGATCGTGCCCAGGGTACGCCGGGCCAGGCGGACCGCGTCCGCGAGGGCCTCGATGTCGCCGCGCACCAGAGTCACGTCGGCGGCACCGACGGCGGCATCCGTGCCGCCGCCCATGGCGATGCCCAGGTCGGCGGCGGCCAGGGCGGCCGCGTCGTTCACGCCGTCCCCGATGACGGCGACCCGATGGCCCCGCTGCTGGAGGTCTCGTACGAGGGACGCCTTGTCCTCGGGTGTGCAGCGGGCGTGCACCTCCTCGATGCCCAGCTCCGCCGCGACCGCCTGTGCGGCTGCCTCGCGGTCGCCGGTGGCGAGCACCGGCCGTACGCCGCGGCGCCTCAGCCGGTCCACCGCTCGGTAGGCCCCGGGTCGTACCACGTCGCCGACCTCGATCAGTGCCTCGGCGATCCCGTCCACGCGGACCAGGACCGGCGTGTGTGCGGCGGCCTCCGCCACCGGGAGCGCCTCGGCCAGCGCCGTGGGCAAGTGGTCCTCGGGGGCCAGGACTTCGACCAGGCGGCCCTCGACCCGGCCGCGCACGCCCCGGCCGGCCTCCGCCCGGAAGTCGCTCACGGCCGGAAGCGCCCCGGGCTCGTGAGCGGTGACGGCCCGGCCGAGGGGATGCTCCGAGCCCTGTTCCACCGCGGCGGCCAGCCGCAACGCCGCGTCCTTCCCGAGCCCGCCGGGTACGGCGGTGACCCTGGCGACGCTCATCCGGCCGGAGGTGAGGGTGCCGGTCTTGTCCAGGACGACGGTGTCGACGTGCCGCAGCCCCTCCAGGGCCTGCGGTCCGCCGACGAGGACGCCCAGTTGGGCCCCGCGACCGGTGGCCGCCATCAGCGCGGTCGGGGTCGCCAGGCCCAGCGCGCACGGGCACGCCACCACCAGGACGGCCACCGCGGCCGTGACGGCGGCCTGCGGATCGGCGCCCGCACCGAGCCAGAACCCGAGCGCCGTGACGGCCAGGGCGAGCACGACCGGTACGAAGACACCGGCGACCGAGTCGGCCAGCCGCTGCGCCCGGGCCTTGCCCGCCTGCGCCTCCGTCACCAGTGCGGTGATCCGGGCGAGTTGGGTGTCGGCCCCGACCGCCGTGGCCCGTACGAGCAGCAGTCCGCCGGCGTTGAGGGCCCCGCCGGTCACGACGGAGCCCGGCCCGGCCTCGATGGGCTCGCTCTCCCCGGTGACCAGGGACAGATCCACCGCGGAACGGCCCTCCACCACCTGACCGTCGGTGGCGACCCGCTCCCCCGGCCGCACGACGAAGATCTGCCCGACCGTCAGCTCCTCGATGCGCAGCAGTCGTTCGACGCCGTCCTCCCGCACCGCCACCTCCTTGGTGGCGAGTTCCGCGAGCGACCGCAGCGCGGACCCGGTGCCGCGCCGGGCCCGTGCCTCCAGGAACCGGCCCGCGAGCACGAACAGCGGTACGCCGACGGCCGCTTCGAGGTAAAGATGCGCGGCACCGTGCGAGGCGGAGGGCAGCAGGGTGAACGGCATCCGCATGCCGGGATCCCCGGCGCCGCCGAGGAACAGCGCGTACGCCGACCAGGAGAAGGAGGCCAGCACGCCCAGGGAAACGAGGGTGTCCATGGTGGCCGCGGAGTGCCGCAGCCCGCGTACCGCCCGCTCGTGGAAGGGCCAGGCCCCCCACACGGCCACCGGGGCGGCCAGCACGAAACACAGCCACTGCCAGTTGCGGAACTGCAGGCCGGGCACCATGGACAGCACGAGCACGGGCAGCGCGAGCAGCGCGGTGATCAGGAGCCGGTCACGCTCCTGCCGCGCCGCGTGCCGGACTTCCTCCCCCGGACTCGCCCCTCCCCCGCGCTCGCGCAGCCGCTTCTCCGGGCGCTGCGGGATCTCGGCCGTGTAGCCGGCCTGCTCGACGGTCGAGACGAGTTCCTCGGGGCTGATCCGTGCCGGGTGGCTCACGCGAGCCCGCCCGGTCGCCAGGTTGACGACCGCCGTGACCCCGTCGAGTCGGCCGAGCTTCTTCTCGACGCGCTTCACACAGGCCGCGCAGGTCATCCCGCCCACGGTCAGGTCGGTGCTCGTCAGGTCGGCGGTGGTCGGGGCGGCGGTGGTCGTCGGGTCCGCGACCACGGGTTCCGTGCCCATCAGTGGCTTCCCCCGTGCATCTGCCCCATGTCGCCGCCGTCGCCGATGCCCCCGCCTCCGCCGTCACCGCCGCCACGGCCGGTGCCGGTGCCGTGCATGCCGGGAGCAACGGGTCCGGCCGCGGCGCCGACGCCGTACGACAGCGTGAAGAGCAGGGCCAGCAGCAGCAGAAACCCGCAGAGGGCGGGCGGGGGCGCCGCTGTGCGCAGCACCGCGCCCGCGCCGGAGGGGGACTGACGGGACTCGTCCATCAAGCGCGTCTCCAGATCACGTCGTACGGCATCACCTGGTGGGAGCCGTAGCGCTTCAGGAGTCGGGCCGTCGAAGGACCTGGTTCCGCAGTCCGGGTATGGCACGCGTCACGCGAGCGGCAGGCGTGTGCCGCCGGGCCGCCTGCCCCACGGAGCTGGGCTGGATCGTCCTAGAGACCGGCCATGCTGTTCTCGGCGTCCCGGTCGCCGGTCGCCTCGCTCTCCAGCACCCGGGCGAGGTCCGGTCCGGGCACGGTCGCCAGCCGCGGTAGCAGACAGGTCCAGAACTCCACCATGCGGTCCTTCGACAGCCAGTCCCGGTCCCCGCTGCCGAGGACCTCGAAGCCGACCGTCGCGGCCACCACCGCCCCGGCCACGCACTCGGGCGAGAGGTCGTCCGTCAGCTCGCCCGCCATCTGTGCCTGGCCGATCACGTCGCACACCCAGCCGTGCCACGAGTCCACCACCGCGGTCCCGCCGTTGCGTGCGGGGTCGCCGCTGAGCGCCAGCCCGGCCCGCATGACCGGGTCGGCCGCTAACGCGACCACCAGTTGGCGGATCGCGGCCACCAGTGCCCCGAGCGCGCTGCCGCCCGTGGCCCGGCAGTGCGCGGTCATCTCCTCCACCGCGCGCGCCGCCGCGCACTCGATCTCGCTCGCGAGAGCGTCCTTGCTCGGGAAGTGGAAGTGCAGCGCGCCGGCGCTCACCCCGGCCCGCCTGCTGATCGCAGGCAGGGACGCACGGGCGTATCCGTCGTGGGCGAAGGCTTCCGCCGCCGCGCGGATGAGGGCCTGCCGTGTGCGAACCGCCCGTACCTGCTTGACCATGACGCCCTCCTCTAATAACCGCATGTTCAGTATGTTTATGTGGGTGCGGTGCGGCAAGACCTGACGGGATGCCAGGGCGAAAACATCGAGGACCAGGCAAACTCGTCCGCCGGAGTGATCCGGCACCCCACCGGCCACGAAGCAAACCGCGTGCTTGGTTTGGCTTACGGAAGCAAGACGGGCAGGTGAAGGACCCGACTTCGCTCCCGTGGCACACAAGGAAGTCCGCCGCCCGCGACGGGCGGCGGACTTCCGGCGGGCGCACCCGCCCGCGCGTTCAGGACGCCGACGGACGCAGCAGCACGGGCAGCGACCGGTATCCGTTGAGCATGAAGGTCGGCAGCGGGGCCAACTCCTCGGGTGCGCAGGCCAGCTGCACGTCCGGGAAGAGGTCGAAGAGCTTGGCGAGAGCGGAGGCGGCCTCGATCTCCCCGAGCGGTGCGCCGAGGCAGCGGTGGGTTCCGTGGCCGAAGCCGAGGACGTCCCGATCGCCGCCACGCAGCAGGTCGAAGCGGGCCGCGTCCGAGCCGTGCCGGTCCGTCTCGTGGCCGCCCGCCGCGAAGTTGACGAGGATGCAGTCGCCCTTGCGGATCCGCACCCCGTCGAGGTCGATGTCCTCGACCGCGAACCGCATCGGCGCGTAGGCCCCGGGCGTGTGCACCCGCATGGTCTCGGAGACCACGTCCGCCCAGGTCGCCCGGCCCGCGCGCAGGTGCGCCAGCTGCTCGGGGTGGGTCAGCAGGGCGCCGGCCGCGTTGGTGATGAGCGTGGCGGTGGTGTCCTGTCCCGCGGCGATGAACATGAAGAGGGAGCCGAGCAGTTCGTCCTCGGTGAGCCGGTCGCCCTGGTCCCGGGCGGCGATCAGCGAGCTGGTGAGGTCGTCACCGGGGCGCTCCCGCTTGGCCTTGACCAGTGCCGCGAGCCGCCCGAAGGCCTCCAGCCGGGCGGCCTCCATCTCCTGGCCGCTCACGGTGGAGCTGAACACCGTGCTCAACGCCGCAGACAGCGCGTCCGTCTCGGCGCCCTGCGGCACGCCGAACAGTTCGCAGATGACCCTGAGCGGCAGCACCTCCGCGTACGAGGTGCGCAGGTCGACCGGGGTGCCGGGCGGGAGGGCGGCCAGTCGGCCGAGCAGCTCGGCCGACAGCTCCTGCACCCGGGGGCGCAGCGCCTCCGAGCGTCGCGCGGTGAACGCACCGGCGACGAGCCGGCGCAGCCTGGTGTGGTGCTCCCCGTAGGCGAACAGCATGTTCTCGTTCGCCACCCATGGGTAGAGGGGCCACTCCTGCGTTATCTTCCCCTCGATGAACGGCGGCCAGTGCAGGCGGGCGCTGCGCGAGACGCGCGGGTCGGTCAGGAGCTGCTCCACGTACCTCTGCTGGACGACGGCCCAGGCGAGCACGCCTCCGGGCAGCTCCACCTGGACCGCGGGGCCCTGGGCGCGCAGCATCGCGGCCTCCCCCAGGTGGTCCTGGCCGGTGAGGTCGAGGGCGTAAGGGCAGGCGGTCTCTTCCATCGATGTGCTCCCTGGGTCGGTTCTGCATCACGTTGTGGCGTTGCGACGTGCCCATGGCAGCGATGTCCGCTCCCCCGGTTCCCGGCGGTGCCGGTGTACGAGGTCCGCGGAGAGACCCCGTTCAGCCGGCGGCCGGCGCCTCCTGCGGTTCCCGGCTCAGCTCCATGGCCTCTTCGTAGACACGCCGGCCCCGGTCGAGCGACATGTCCAGGCGCACCAGCACCGCGGGGACCGCGATGCTGGTCATCAGGTGCCGATAGAGGTCGACCACGCGTTCCATCAGGTCGGCATGGTTGTTCATGATCTTGGACAGCACCTGTGCCCCGGTGAACGCGGCCACGAAAGCCTTCGCCGCGGCGTCCACGTCGACCTGGGGCAGCACCTCTCCGTTCGCCTTCGCCCGTTCGAGCAGTGCGGCGTTGTAGTCGACCCAGGAGGCCATCGGCACCCGCCGGTCCAGCCCGTCGTGCGGCGATCCCTGGTCCACGGTGAGGCGGATGCTGCCGCGCACCATGGGGTCGCCCGAGCCGAGCAGATGAGCGAGGAGGAAGCCGGCGTCCAGTCCCTCCTGGAGCACCAGCTCCCGCGACGGCGAGTCCGGCACCGACTTCAGCTGGTCGGTCAGCACCGCCTGGGCGAGCTGCTCCTTGGAGGAGAAGTGGAAGTAGAGGGCGCCCTTGGTGACGTTCGCCCGCTGGAGGATCTCCGAGATGGTCGCCGCCTCGTAGCCGACGTCGGCGAACACGTCGGCGGCTGCCACCAGGATGTTGCGCCTCGTCCTGATCGCTCGTTCCTGCAGGGCCACGGCACATCCTCCGCACTGGCTTCACGGACCGGTCGGCCACAAAAAGAAACCGACAGGTACGTATCCTGCCACCTCGGAAGATGGCCTTTCAACCATGCGGATGCCCCCTCCTCACCAGGTACGCGGGAACCCATCGAGCCGTCGCTGACCGCCACAATAAAACCTGTCGCCCGGTATCTCAACGTTCCCGCAGCATCTGTCGGTACAGGGAAGTCCACCGGACCGGACCGGAGTTGAGCGTCGCGCTTACTTCTGAGGCCGATGAGTGCCCCCAAGACATCGAAGTTCGGCCACCGTTGGCAGAAATTTGGCTTGATAAGCAAACCGGGAGGTCCGTATCTTCTGACTCTGCGCATCCCCACCCTTCCGGTTCTGCGACGACGGGAGAGGGCCATGACCCTTCTGACACCCCAGGTACATCTCCCCTCTTTGCCGGAGATCGAGCACTACGACACGGATCAGACACTTGGTCCGGACATGTTCCGAGCCGCCGGCCTGCACACCGGGCCCGGCGGAGCGTTCTCCGGCACCGTGTCCGGCGAGTTGGCCCGGCTCCTCTTCGACGGCGACGACCGGGAGCACATCCATGGGATGTGGCGCGACCTCATCTCGAAGGACACCTTCCGCCACCGTCCCGGGCTGGGTCCCTCCGAGCGCGCCGCCCTCTCCTACGAGTGGCTGCGGCTGGTGAACGACACGGCCGGCGGGGCCGAACGGCTGGCGGACGACCCACAGCTGCTGGCGGGGCTGCACGAGTGGGCTGCGATCGTGGACGGCGGCGGGGGCCTGTGCACGGTGGCGAGCATCCACTACAACCTCTTCCTCGGCAGCCTGCTCGACCACGAGGGTGCCGAGCGCCGGGACCTGTCGGACTTCGCGACCCTGCGGCGCACCGGCACGTTCCTGTGCACCGAGCTGGACCACGGCAACGACGCCTCGGCCCTGGCGACCACCGCCGAACTGGACCCGGCCACCGGCGGGTTCGTGCTGAACACACCGCACGTCGGCGCCCAGAAGTTCATGCCCAACACCAGCATGACCGGCGGGCCCAAGAGTGCCGTGGTGGCAGCCCGCCTCATCGTCGAGGGCCGGGACGAGGGCGTCTTCCTGTTCCTGACCCCGCTGAGCGACGAGCGGGGCCTGCTGCCGGGGGTGCGGGTCCGCCGGCTGCCCCTGCGCACCGGCGCCCCGGTGGACCACTGCCTGACCGCGTTCGACCGGGTGCCGCTGCCGCGTGACGCCCTGCTGGAGTCCGAGCACGGCCGTCTGGACGCCGACGGCCGTTTCCACAGCAGCCTCGGCAACCGGCGCAAGCGGTTCCTGCAGTCCATCGGCCGGGTCACGATGGGCAAGCTGTGCATGAGCGGTGCCGCCGTGGGCGCGACCCGGGCCGCGCTCGCCATAGCCGTCCGCTACGGCGACCACCGGCACGTCAGCGGGCCCCGCGCGGGCGAGCGGATCCCGGTCAACGCCCACCGCTCGCACCACGGACGGCTGTTGAAGGGCCTGGCCGCGGCCTACGCCATGACCTTCCTGCACCGCTCGGTGCTCGCCCGCTGGGCCGCCGTGCACGCCGGCCAGGACGCCGGGCAGCAGGCGGAGACGGAGCGGCTGGTCGCGATCACCAAGAGCTGGATCACCTGGCAGGCACGGGACATCACCATCGAATGCCGGGAACGCTGTGGCGCGCAGGGCCTGTTCGCCGCCAACGGCCTGTCCGAGTTCCCGCAGTACGTCGAAGGCACGATCACCGCCGAGGGCGACAACCTGGTGATCTGGGTGAAGGCCGCCGCCGAGATGCTCTTCGAGCACCAGCCGCCCCGGGAGGCACCCGAACACCCCGGTGGCGTTGAGCGGTTGACGGATCCCGGGCATCTGCGCGGGCTGCTGGCCCGGGCCGAGGCCGGCTGGCAGGACCGGGCCCGGGCCGCGCTGCGCCGGGGGCCGTCCGGGGACCCGGTGGAACGCTGGAACGGCGCTTCCTCCGCCGCCCTGGAGATGGTCTCGGTGCACGCCCGGCTGCGGGCGGCCGACGCCTTCCTGGACGCGGTCGCCCGGGCGACGGACCCCGGGGCCCGCGAACTGCTCGATCGGCTCTGCGTGTTGTTCCTGCTGCAGCAGATCGGCGAGCACACCGGGGATCTGCTGGCCGACGGTCATCTGTCCGCCGACCAGGTACGCGCTCTGCCCCAGCTGCTGGACGACGTGCTGCGCGACCTCGCCCCGCACATGACGGACCTGGCCGAGGGCTTCGACCTGCCCGCCGCCTACCTGGAGGGGATCCCGCTGGCCAACTCGGGCCACATCTCCCTCGCGGACTACGCGACGGCGGCCGAGTAGCCGGCCGGCCGCACGCCCCACGAGAAGCGGCAACACGTCAGAGAAGTGACCGGGGCTACCCGGCCTCCTGCATCAGGGGGCGCCCGAGCCTGGATCAGGGCTGTGCGAAGCCGTCGATCCAGGCTTGGAGGCGCTCGCCCTGGGTGGCCATCAGCCCGGGGTCGCGCAGAGTGTTGGTGAGCACCGACATGCCCTGATAGGCGGCGACCAGCTCGACGGCGAGGGCGCGTGCGTCGGGTCGGCCCAGTTCGGTGAACTGGCCCTCGACCCAGTCGAGCAGGGCCCGCATGACCTTGGCAGCGGCCCGGTCCAGGCCGTCGTCGCGCTTGTCGAGTTCGGTGGCCAGGGTGCCGAAGGGGCAGCCGAAGCGGGCAGCCGTCTCGCGTCCCTCGACCCAGCCGGCGACCAGGGCCTTCAGACGGGTGGCCGGGTCGTCGAGTTCCTCAAGTCGGGCCGTGAGCCTGGTGAGCTGATCGCAGTGGGCGTCCACCGCAGCCTCGACCAGCTGGTCCTTGGTCTTGAAGTAGTAGTAGACGTTGCCGAGCGGTACGTCGGCGGCCCGCGCGATGTCCGAGAGGGTGGTCTTCTCCACGCCCTGCTGGTGGAAGACCTGGACGGCCGCTTCGACCAGGCGTTCACGCTTGCCGCCCCGCCGGGAGGTGGCGGCTCCGGCCGCCGTACCGGATTTTGAGTCAGTCACCTGACTAAGGATAGACAGCGCCGGACGGACCGGCTAGCGTAGCGACTTAGTTAGTCAACTAACTCAATCGAGGGGCTGTCATGATCGTCGTAACGGGTGGTACGGGGAACGTCGGGCGGGCTCTGGTCGCGAAGCTGGCCGGGGACGGGGCGGCCGTGACCGCGGTGGCCCGGCGCATCACCCCCGAGGACGTCCCGGCGGGGGTGCGGGCCGTGGCCGCCGACCTCGGGCGGCCGGCCGGTCTCGGTCCCGCGCTGGAGGGGGCCACGGCACTGTTCCTGCTCGTCGCCGGGGACGATCCGGAAGGAATCCTGAAGCAGGCGGCCGCGGCCGGCGTCACCAGGGTGGTCCTGCTGTCCTCGCAGGGCGTGGGCACCCGGCCGCACAGCTACGCGCACGCCGCCGGCTTCGAGGCGGCCCTGGCCCGATCCGGGCTCGCCTTCACCGTGCTGCGCTCGGGCGGGCTGGCCTCCAACGCGTTCGCCTGGGCCGAGCCCGTCCGGCGCCACCGCACCGCGGCGGCACCCTTCGCCGACGTGGCACTGCCGTTCGTCGATCCGGACGACGTCGCCGCGGTCGCCGCCGCGGTCCTGCGCGAAGAGGGGCACGACGGCGTCACCTACACCCTGACCGGCCCCGAGGCCACCACACCCCGGCAGCGGGCCGCCGCCCTCGCACAGGCCGTCGCCGAGCCGGTCACCTTCGTGGAGCAGAGCCGCGAGGAAGCCCGCGCGCAGATGGCGCAGTTCATGCCGAGCGCCGTGGTGGAGGGAACCCTGTCCGTCCTCGGCGATCCGACCCCCAAGGAGCAGGCGGTCAGCGGGGACGTCGAGCGGATCCTGGGACGCCCCGCGGCCCCCTTCGCGGCGTGGGCGGCTCGCAACGCCGCGGCGTTCCGCTGAGACTCGCTCATAAAGGGGCCCGCCGGTGCCGTGCAGGTCTCAGGGGATCTCCTGCTCGGTCCAGATGATCTTCCCCTCGGCCGTGTACCGGGCGCCCCAGCGGAGCGCGAGCTGGGCCACCAGGAAGAGTCCGCGGCCGCCCTCGTCCGTGCTGCGGGCGTGCCTCAGGCGGGGGGCGGTGCTGCTGCCGTCGGCGACCTCGCAGGTCAGACGGGCGTCGCGGAGCAGCCGCAGGCGGATGGGCGAGTCGGCGTAGCGGATCGCGTTGGTGACGAGTTCACTGACGATGAGTTCCGTCGTCAGAGCCTGTTCCGCGAAGCCCCAGTCCACCACCTGGCGGGTCGCCTCGGCCCGGACGTGTCCGACGGCTGCCGGGTCGGGGGGCACGTCCCACGACGCCACCTGGTCCGCGGCGAGGGCGTGGGAGCGGGCCAGCAGGAGGGCGATGTCGTCGGGCTGCGGTGCGGACACCAGCTCCTGCACCGTGGAGGTGCACAGCGTGCCGAGGTCCGTCCCGGTCCGGACCAGCACCTCGCCGAGCCGGGCCATGCCCGACTCCACGTCCCCGTCGCTTCCTTCGATGAGGCCGTCGGTGTAGAGACCGAGGAGGCTGTTCTCGGCCAGCTCGATCTCGGCGGCCTCGAAGGCCATGCCGCCCAGCCCGAGCGGTGGCCCGGCCGGGATGTCGGGGAAGTAGGCGCGTCCGTCCGGAGTGACGACGACGGGTGGCGGGTGCCCGGCCCGGGCCATCGAGCACCGCCTGGAGACCGGGTCGTAGACGGCGTAGAGACAGGTCGCGCCGATGAAGGTCGCCGTGCTCCGGTCGGCCGGGGCGCGATCGGTCTCCTCGTCGCTCAGCCGCAGCACCAGGTCGTCGAGGTGGGCGAGCAGTTCGTCGGGAGGCATCTCCATGTCGGCGAGGGTCTGCACCGCCGTACGCAGCCGCCCCATGCTCGCCGCCGCGGTGATGCCATGGCCCACCACGTCGCCGACGACGAGGCCGACGCGCGCGCCGGACAGGGGGATCACGTCGAACCAGTCACCGCCGACGCCGCCCGTGGGGTCCGCCGGA
Source organism: Streptomyces sp. NPDC085866 (assembly GCF_044541035.1). Lineage (NCBI taxonomy): Bacteria > Bacillati > Actinomycetota > Actinomycetes > Kitasatosporales > Streptomycetaceae > Streptomyces > Streptomyces sp. NPDC085866. The sequence goes on along the minus strand of NZ_JBITSQ010000009.1, from coordinate 224,502 downwards.
AGGTAGGAGGAGGCGACCTCCACCGCCGTTCCTCCGGCCAGGACGTGGGGCAGCAGGCTCCGCTGCAGGGTGACCGCCGCGGTGTGCTCCCGCGTGTAGCGGCGGGCGTTGTCGACGCACACCGCCGCCCGTGCCACCAGCTCCTGGGCCAGCAGGACGTCGTCGCGCCCGAACGGGACCGTGTTGAGCGAGCGGGCGAACGTGGTCAGGCCCAGCACCGTGTTCCGCGCCCGCATCGGTACGGAGATGAGGGAGTGCAGGCCGAACTTCCGGATGCGGGCCACGCGCTCGGGCTGTTCGGCGACCCACAGGGGATCGTTCGGGTCGAGGATCGGGATGAGGAACGGCTCGCCGCTGATCAGGAGGTTGATGTCGTTGGGCGGCGGCAGGAAGTCGACCTCCTCGCCGATCCCCACCACGGCCTCGGGGCAGCCCTCCCGCACCGACTGCAGTCCCGCGCGGCGCATCACCGGCCGGACGGGCGCCGGTCCGGCATCGGTCAGCCAGGTTCCGTGGCCCTCGGTGCTGAGCACGGGCTCCAGGAGGTCGACGGTGACGAAGTCGGCGAACCGGGGCACCGCGAAGTCGGCCAGTTCCTGGGCCGTCCGCAGCACGTCGAGGGTCGTGCCGATGCTGGTGCCGGCCTCGTTGACCAGGGACAGGAGCCGACGGGCGGTGAAACGCTCGGTGACGTCCAGCACCATGTAGCAGACCCCGGTGACGGTGGCCCCGGCGTTCACCAGGGGGAAGAAGGAGGTGGAGTAGGCGCGCTGGCGGTGCGGATCGGCCCAGCTCCAGCCGAGATACTCGTAGTCGGTGACCGGCTCCCCCGTCGCCAGCACCTTGCGCATCAGGCCTTCCAGGGTGTCCGCCTGCAGCCCGGGCAGCAGCTCGCTCAGCCGGCGTCCCAGCCGCTGGTCCCGGGGCACACCGCCGAAGCGTTCCAGCGTGTCGTTCAGCCAGATGTAGCGCAGCTCCAGGTCCATCACGGCCATGCCGACCGGTGAGCGGGTCAGGAATCCGTCCAGGACGGACTGGCCGACAGTCCACTGCGGCCGCTGCTCCCGCGCCGAGAGCAGAAAGCACTCCTGCCCGCCCATGCGGAAGGCCGCCGAGACCCGGAGATCGAGCTCGACACGGTGGCCGTCCCGGTGCCGTACGGGGACGAGGCCGTTCCATCCCATTCCGGCGCGGCACCGCTCCGCGATGCCGGCGGCGCGGGCCGGGTCCGCGGGCACCGCCAGCAGGCGTGCGGCGGGGTGGCCGACGACCTCGGACGCGCGGTGGCCGAGCAGCGCTTCCGCGCCCCTGGTCCAGCCGACCACGACGCCGTCCGCCGAGATCACCGCCGCGGCGTCGGTGGAGGCGTCCAGGAGATCACGCGGTTCCACGGATGCGGACGCGTCGAAGTCCTTTCGCGGTGGTTCCATGTGCTCCATCCTCTTTCTTCCCCATGGTCCTGCTTGTCTGCTGGATGCGCACGGGCCGGTGCTGCGGTTGGGGCGAACGGAACCCTGGAGGCAGCATGGAGGTGACGGTCATCAGCTCTCGTCCGTGCCGCCGTACCGGCACGGACGGGTGACCGGCCGCTGGAGGTGGTTCTGGCATGGCAGTGGAATCCTTGCGCGCCGGCGACGACGACCAGAGCCCCGAGCCGCCCCGGCCGACCGGCCTGCTGGACATGCTGAGCGTGGCCGCTGTGGCGCTGGACACCCGAGGCCGCATCGTCTTCTGGACCCCGCAGGCCGAGGACCTGTTCGGCTACACGGCGGAGGACGTCCTCGGGAAGTACGCGGCGCGGCTGCTGATCCGTCCCGAGCATCTGCAGGCCGTGGTGAGCCTGTTCACGGAGGTGCTGGAGACCGGCCGGGGGTGGGCCGGCGCCTTTCCCGTGCGGCACAAGGACGGCAGCAGCCGGCTGACCGAGTTCCGCACCATGCGGCTGCTGGACGACCTCGGCGACGTGTACGCCCTGGGCATCGCGGCCGACCACACCCTGCTGCAGCGCGTCGAGACCGACCTGGCGCTGTGCGAGCGGCTGATCAACCAGTCCCCGATCGGGCTGGCCCTCATGGACCCCGATCTGAAGTACTTGCTGGTCAACCCGGCGCTGGAGCGGATCGACGGGATCCCGGCCGAGGACCACATCGGCCGTCATCTGCGGGAGACCCTGCCCTTCCTCGACGTCAACACCGTCGAGTCCGCGCTGCGCCAGGTGCTCACCACCGGCACGCCCCTCCTCGACCAGTACCACGTGGGCCGTCCCCCGGCCGATCCCGAGCACGAGCACGCCTGGTCGCTGTCCTTCTACCGGCTGGAGGACCCGGGCGGGCGGGTGCTGGGCGCGGCCGCGTCGGTCGTCGACGTCACCGAGCGGCACCACGCGGCCGCCGAGGCCGACCGGGCCCGGCGGCGCCTGGCGCTGATCGCGGATGCCTCCGCCCGTGTGGGCACCACGCTGGAGGTGGATCAGACCGCCCGCGAGCTGGCCGACATCTGCGCGCCCGTGCTCGCGGACGTGGTCGCCGTGGACGTCCTCGACTCCGCGCTGGCCCTGCGCCGCGCCCGCCGGCCGGACAACGGCCCGGAGCTGTTCCGTGCCCTCGCCCTGAAGGCGGCCCACCCCACCGTGGCACTGCGCGCCGCCGACTCGCCCGGCAACGTTGCCTCGTACGACGGCGACCGCCTGGTCACCCTGTGCGTCCACACCGGCCGGCCGGTCATGGTGCGCCATGTCGGCGCCCGGGATCTGCGGCAGATTGCCCGGGACCCGGAGGCCGGCGCGCTCCTGGCCCAGGCCGGCGTGCACTCGTATCTGGCCGTGCCGCTGATCGCGCACGGCGAGGTGCTCGGCGCCCTCGATCTCAAGCGCACCCGCAACCCGCTGCCCTTCGACGAGGACGACGTCATCCTGGCCGGTGAGCTGGCCAGCCGTGCCGCCGTCGCCATCGACAACGCCCGCTGGTTCCAGAGCGTGCGCAACACCGCCCTCACCCTCCAGCGCAGCCTGCTGCCGGACCACTCGCCGCACCACACGGGCCTGGAACTGGCCTCCCGCTACCAGCCCGCGCAGGCCACCAGCGAGGTCGGCGGCGACTGGTACGACGTCATCCCGCTGGCAGACGAGAAGACCGCCCTGGTGGTGGGCGACGTCATGGGCAACGGCATCGACGCGGCCGCCACCATGGGCAGGCTGCGCACCGCCACCTGTGCGTACGCGGACCTGGACCTCGCCCCCGGCGCTGTGCTCCAGCACCTGGACAAGATCACCTGCGATCTGGAGCACTACATCGTCACCTGTCTGTACATGGTCTACGACCCCCGCACCAGGCAGTGCACGATCGCCAACGCGGGACACATGCCGCCCGCCCTGGCGCGGCCCGGTCAGGCGCCCGTTTACCTCGACCTGCCCGCCGCGGCTCCGCTCGGTGTCGGCGGCATCCCGTTCGAGACCACGACGACCGAACTCGCCCCCGGCGACCTGCTGGTGCTGTACACCGACGGCCTCGTGGAGACCCGGCAGCACCCCATCGACGACCGCCTCTCCGTCCTCCTCGGCTTCCTCGACGAGCCCGGCCGGCCGCTCGAGGAGACCTGCGACAAGCTGCTGTACGGCCTGCGCCATCCCGACGACCACGACGACGTGGCCCTGCTCGTCGCACGGGCCCTGTAGGTCGCGGCACCGCTCCATCCGCTTGGTGGGGTTCGCCCGTCGGTGGGACTCTGGGTGGAGAGGTGTCCGAGGAGCGGAACCCAGGAGGGCCGATGGGACGCGACGTCCCGGCGCTCGTCTTCACCCGCGAGGACCGCCGCCGGTACCGGATCAAGATGCAGGAGTGCCTCGACGCGTTCGCCCAGATGCTCCGCGACGCACGCTTCGAGTCCGAGCGACCTCAGGTCGGACTGGAGATCGAGCTGAACCTGGTCGACGACCGGGCCGAGCCCGCGATGCGCAACACCGATGTGCTGGAGGCGATCGCGGACCCCGCCTGGTCGACCGAACTGGGCCGGTTCAACCTCGAGATCAACGTTCCGCCCCGTGGGCTGACGACGGGCGGACCCGACGCCTGGGAGTCCGAGATACGCGCCGCGCTGAACCACGCCGACGAGCGGTCCAGATCGGTCGGCGCCCGGCTGGTCATGGTGGGCATCCTGCCCACCCTGCGCCAGGAGGACATCGGCGAGGAGTCCCTGTCGGAGAACCCGCGCTACCGGCTGATCAACGACCAGATCTTCGCGGCCCGGGGCGAGGACCTGCGCATCGAGGTGGACGGCGTCGACCGGCTGCGGACCTACGCGGACACGATCACTCCGGAGGCCGCGTGCACCAGCACGCAGTTCCATCTGCAGGTGTCCCCGGAGACCTTCGCCGGCTACTGGAACGCGGCGCAGGCCATCGCCGGGGTCCAGATCGCGCTGTCGGCCAACTCGCCGTTCCTGTTCGGCAAGGAGCTGTGGCACGAGACCCGTATCCCGCTGTTCGAGCAGGCGACCGACACCCGCCCGGAGGAGATCAAGATCCAGGGGGTACGGCCGCGGGTGTGGTTCGGGGAGCGGTGGATCAACAGCGTCTTCGACCTCTTCGAGGAGAACCTGCGCTACTTCCCGGCCCTGCTGCCCCTGTGCGACGAGCAGGACCCCGGGGAGACGCTGGACCGCGGGGACATCCCCGAACTCTCCGAACTCACCCTGCACAACGGCACGATCTACCGCTGGAACCGGCCCGTCTACGCAGTCGCCCACGACAAGCCGCACGTCCGGGTGGAGAACCGGGTGCTGCCCGCCGGGCCGACCGTCGCCGACACGCTCGCCAACGGCGCCTTCTACTACGGGCTCACCCGCGCCCTGGTGGAGGAGGACCGCCCGGTGTGGTCGCGGATGTCGTTCTCCGCGGCCGAGGAGAACCTCCACACGGCGGCCCGGCACGGCATCGAGGCGCTGCTGTACTGGCCGGGCATGGGTGAACTGCCGGTGCCCGAACTGGTCCTGCGGCGGCTGCTGCCGCTGGCGCACCGCGGGCTGGAGCTGTCCGGCATGGACGCGGCCTGGCGGGAACCGCTGCTCGGCATCATCGAGCAGCGCTGTGTGACGGCCCGCAACGGGGCCGTGTGGCAGAAGGAGATGCTCCACCGCATCGACGCCACGACGCATGCCGGCCGCCACGAGGCCCTGCGGCGGATGACCGAGCTGTACATCGACTTCATGCACCTCAACGCCCCGGTGCACACCTGGCCGGTCGACTGACGGGGCCCGCGAAATCGGGGATACCGTCGAAGACGATCACCGGTTAGGCTCCTCCGGCGTTTGTCGGGGGAACGACTGAGGTGGGGGAACATGGTTGACGTTGACGATCCCGCGTCCGAGAGGGACCGGAGACCCTGGGTCCAGGCGCTCGTGGCGGTACTGGTCTTCGGGGGGACGGCGGGAGTCCTGTTCGGGCAGAAGGCACTGGAGGGCTCCTCGGACTCGGGACCGGCCACGTGCTCGTACGATGACGAGCCGGTGTCCGAGCGCGTGTCCGCGAAACAGCTGTGCAAGGCGCTGAACCGATCGGACCTGCCCGCGCTCCTCGGCACACCGCAGGAACAGGCCGAGACCGCCTACGGGTCCGAGAGTTCGTTCAAGGACGCCGACGGCAAGAAGACCCCCTCACCCGATGCGGAGGTCTCGCTGAAGACGTACTCCGTGAAGCTGTGGGCGTCGGACGACGATCTGCGGGTCGGCGAGTTCTCCGGACTTCTCGGCAGGTCAGCGGAGTCGAAGACGATCCTCGGTCACCCCGCGGTCCTGTTCTCGGGCCAGACCATCGGCCTCAAGATCAATCTCGGCGGCGGCAAGATCGACACCGGCCCGGGTGGCATCGCCCGTCATCTGCTGGTCGCCCGTGACGCCAAGGACGGGGGCGGCTCGTTCGAGGTCGCCATCTGGCGCCAGGACGACGTACCGCCCGACGACACGGCACTGCTCCGCGTCGCCGAGCGGGTGCTGCCGACGGTCCCCGGCTGGAACGGCGGCTGAGGCCGGTCTCTGTCACGTGCGCTTGCCGAGCAGGCGCGGGCCCTGCGTCGCGGGCCGCGATCCCGTGTCCTCGGGCAAACCGTCGTCCGCGCCCTCCACCGCGTCATCCGGGTCGGCGGGTCCGCCCCTGCGCGTGGCTCCCACCGAGGCGAGGGCCACGGCGCCGACGCCCGCCCACTGGGTCGCGGCGAGGTGCTGGCCCAACAGGAGCAGACCCATCAGGGCGCCGACCGCCGGCTCCAGGCTGGTGAGCACACCGAACACGCGAGGCGGGAGCCGACGCAGCGCCTCCAGGTGGAAGGTGTACGGCAGGACGCTGGAGAGGACGGCCACGGCTGCGGCCAGGGCGAGAGTTCCGGGGGCCAGGAGCCGACCGCCCGCCTGTGTGATGCCGTAGGGCAGGCTCAGCAGGGCCGCCCAGGTCACCGCGACAGCGAGACCGCGTCCGTCGGGAACTCGCTCGGCCAGCCGCTTGCCGACCAGGATGTAGCCGCCCCAGCAGCAGCCGGCGGCGGTGGCGCAGGCGACGCCCACTGCGTCGAGGGCGGTCGCGGAACGGCTGAGCAGCACGACTCCGGCGGCCGCCAGGCACGCCCACAGCAGATCGGGCACGCGCCGCGAACCGCACAGGGCGATGACGAAGGGGCCGAGGAACTCCAGGGTGGTGGCGGCGCCCAGCGGCAACCGGTCGACCGCCTCGTAGTAGGCGAGGTGGTGCAGGGCGAGCAGGGTGCCCGCCACCGCGGCGATGCCCAGGGTGGCCCGGTCGCCCCGGATACGGGGCCGCCACAGGGCGGTGAGGACGACGGCGGCGATGCACAGCCGCAGGGTCACCACCCCGGCCGGCCCCACGGCGGGGTACAGCCGAGTGGTGAGCGCGGCCCCGCCTTGCAGGCCGAGCACACCGCCCATGACGAGTCCCGGGGCGGGTACGGCACCGAGCCCTCGGCTGATGGCCGTGGCGGCGCGAGCGCGGGGGGTGTGGAGCCGGCTGATGAGGGGCCTCCTTCCGGCGGCCCTGCCTGCAGGGCACGGGGCCGCCTTCCTTGGTGGATCATTGCCGGGCTGCCGCCTGCCCCAGGGGGCCGGGCGGGGCCCGGAGGACGGCTTACGACGTCACGCGGCCGAGTCCGCGTGCACGGCGGGTCGCTGCGTTCGCAGGATGCCGCGCAGGCTCAGGAGCCGCTGCGTCAGGGGTGCGATGTCCCTGGCGTGGCAGACTTCGGCCAGGTCCGGCAGACGGGCGGTCAGAGCCTGGTGGGCCCGTGGGCCGAAGCGGACCTCGCCGGACGGGCACACCGTGACACCGTCGTGTGCGGCCATCCTCGTCTGCCACGCCACCGCATCGTCCCGCGTGAGGCCGGCAGGCAGGTCGAGGCCGATGCGGCCACCGGTGATGCGGACGGGGTAGCCGCCGGGCAGTCCCAGCGGCCCGGGCAGGTCGGCGTGCACCTCCTGTTCCGCTGCCAGCCGGGCGGCGAGCACCGCGGCGGTGTGTCCCGTCACCGCGTTCAACTCCTCGCGGGAGCAGGCGCGGTGGGCCGAGAGCAGTTCCCCGACGTGCGGCACCGGCCGGTCGTCCAACCAGACGCGGGCCTCGTCCGAGGCATCGGCGGGCTCGTGCAGATGGGCGTGGTGGGCGAGCACCCTGAGCCGTTCGCCGTCCTGCGGCCGCAGTACGGCGCGCAGGGACGCCGCCAGCGTGGCGGAGTTCCCTACGCCGCAGAACACGGGCAGTCCCTCGGCATGCAGCAGGGGGTTGACCGCGTCGGGGTAGCAGGCGTTGACGAACAGCGAGGCGACCCGGCTGCGCCGGATCGCCCGTGCCACGCTCCGGGCCAACACGGCGTGCAGCGGCAGAGCGATGCCGAAGCCGCCGGCCGAAAGCAGGTCCGTCCACGCCGACGCAGCCCGTGTGGTCTCCCAAGGCGACTGTACGGAGGCGCAGTTGAGCACGACCCGGGGCCGGGTGCGGGCCAGGACCGCGGTGAGCGCCTCCTCGTCGGCCGCGTCGACGGGCTCGGCCGTGAATCGGGTGGGGGAACCGGAGACCGCTGCCCGGGCGCCCGCGATGCAGGCGATCTCGTGTGCGGCCCGGGCGGACCGGGCGAGCACGGTCACCGTGCCGGGCGACGGCACGGCCGCGACGGCAAGTGAGTAACAGATGGCGCGGGCCAGGGACCCGCCCCCCACCACGGCGATGCCCTCCGCCTCCCGGTGCCGGAGGGCCTCTTCGGTCGTCATGCCGTGACCCGCTGGGCGATCTGGATGCGGCGCAGGTGGCGTCCCGTGTCGGTGAAGGAATTGCGGGCGTGCAGCATGCGCCAGTTGTCGAAGACGAGCATGTCGCGCCGCTCGTACTGGATCGCGACATGCTCCCGCTCGAAGTACGCCTTCGCGTCGTCGAGCAGCGGGCCGATGCGCTCGTCGGCGCCGCGGACCAGGTTGTTGAAGGAGTAGCGCACGATGCTGCCGTCGGGGTGGTCCTCGATGACCGGGTGCTCGGGATGCAGGTCGAGGCCGAGGTGGCGCATCGCGTCCGTGGTCTCCCAGGTCCAGATCCGCTCGCGCAGGAAGGAACGGTCCTCCTCGGTGAGCGACCCGGTCCAGGCGTGCGCGTCGGCGAGCGTGGTCTCACCGCCGGCTCCCGTGTTGGGGGTCTCGCACCACAGGGCGAGGTAGCGCGGGGGCAGGCCTTCGAAGTCATAGCCCTCGGAGTGCGGGTAGAGGGGTTTGGTGTTGCCCGCGTGGTAGAACTCGTCCATGCCCGGTTCGGGTCGGACGTCGCCGACCAGGACGCCGGTGTACTGGGGGACGAAGTCGCCGAGCCGCTTGCAGAAGGCCACGGGATCGAAGGTTTCGGGTACGCGGCTCATGAAGACGTAACCGTGTCGGTCCATCAAGGCGTGGAAGCTCTGCCACACCATGTCGTCGGCGAGCGGTGCTCCGTTGAAGTCGGTCAGGGACAACAGGCTGTCGGCGTGCCTGGGCATGGTTCCTCCTGTGTGTGGTCCGGTCCGTGGCCGGTTCAGCGGGTGGCCGTGGCGCGGACCGCGTCCTCGATGTGGCCCGCGAGTTCCGTCACGTCGGCCGCGGCGCGGCGGTGTGCCTCGGGGACCGGCCGGTAGTCCTGGTCGCCGTAGCTGCCCGAGCCGTGGATCAGCAGGTCGTCGCTGTCCGGGAGCAGCCCGCGGTCGGCGGCGTTGAGGGTGCCGGTGACGGCCATGACCAGCGACCACTCGCGCAGCCTGCGGGGATCGGCGGGCAGGGCGAGGCCGGCGGCGGCGAGGAGCGCACGCACCTCGGCGTAGCGGCTCAGGCACTCGTGCAGGGAGACGACCACGCCACCCCCGCCGTGTGCGGCGATCAGTGGGTCCATCCGGGCGGAGGTGACGGGGCGGCGGGTGTAGAAGGTGGGGTCGAGCTGTTCCTCGGGATGGAAGGTGGTCGTCGGGAAGTGCGGGTCCTCCTCCTGCCGGTAGAGGCCCGCGGCGGTGTCGAAGCGGTACGCCGGAAGGTTCGCCCGGTCGTGGGTGCCGTGGCGCAGGCTGAGCACCATGTCAGGGGTGCCGAGGTGCTGGACGAGGAAGTAGCGGGCCTGCGGCAGGCTGCGTCCGCCGGCCGTGACCGTGCGGTGGCCCAGCTCGTGTCCGAGCAGTCCGAAGGCGCTGGAGACGGAGTGCACATGGGTGCGGCTGTGCGTGCCGTCGTCGCCCGTGGGAAGCAGGTCCCGCTCGGCGAAGGCCCGCAGGACGTCCGCGGCCCGGTAGTTGTCGAGCCCCAGGGTGTACCAGACGCGTGTGCCGTACTGCCTCCACAACCGGTCGGCGTGGGTGACGGCGAACTCGGTGGCCAACTCCTTGACCGCGGCCGGTTCCTCGCAGGGGTGCACCACGAGGGGGTTGCGGCGGCGCAGTGCGGGGTCCTCGCTCAGCGGTGACGCCCACAGCTTGGCCGTGGACTGGGCCGGCACCACGGCGGCGATGTGCAGCTGATCCGCCGTCACCAGCCCGCTGTCGACGGCCCGGTGGACGGCGTCGCGCAGTGCGGTGGCCTTGTTGGCGGAGGACGGGGTCACGATCAGGACGCGCTCGCCGGTCTCGGTGATGTGGCGCACCGCCCGGGCGACGATCACGAGCGAGGCAAGGGTCTTGGTGGTGCGGGTCGCCGGGTTGCCCATCAGGTCGAGCAGGCGCAGGCGGTGGCCGCGGTAGGCGGGCAGGTCGGCGACGCCGATGTCGGAGACGGCGAAGAAGCGTTCCAGAGCGGGGCTGGGGTCGGGCAGCCGGAAGGCCGGCGCGAACATCGGGGCCCCGCCGGGGCCGTCGGCACGGTCGTGTCCGAGAGCGGTCAGCGCCTGCCGCAGTTCGGCGTCGTAGTGCGTGAGGGCGCTCTTGAGGACCGTGGCGGTGGAGGTCTGTGCGGATGCGGAGAGGGTGGGGGTCACGTCGTTCCCGTTCAGGTCGAGGGACGGTCGCCGGGGCGGCCGTTCTGGGGGCTGCCGGGCAAAGGAGGGTGTGGGGGGCGGGTGCGTGCGGGGCCGGGCCCCGGGGCCGGGCGTGGCCCCGGGACCCGGTCCGGGTCAGGCTCCGGCGACCTGGTCTCCGCGGATCAGGCCGCTGCCCGGCGGGACCTCGGCCGGGTCGCCGCCGAATCCGGTGATCTTGTTCTTGCCGTCGACGAAGACGATCTTCGGCTCGAACTCATCGGCCTCCTCGGGGGTGACGGAGGCGTACGACACGATCAGCACGAGGTCGCCGACCTGTGCCTGGCGGGCCGAGGGGCCGTTGACGCCGATGACGCCCGACCCTCGGGGTCCTTCGATGACGTAGGTCGACAGGCGTGCGCCGTTGGTGACGTTGACCAGGTCGACCTTCTCGTGACGGCGGATGCCCGCCGCTTCCATCAGGTCCGCGTCGATCGTGATCGAACCGACGTAGTTGAGGTGGGACTGGGTGACGGTGGCACGGTGGATCTTGGCTTTGAGTGTCTCGAAACGCACGGTGGCCCTTCGCGATTGCGTCCGGTCAGTCGATGATCTCGGTGTCGCGACGGAAGGGAGCGTGGCATGCGCCGAGCACAGGGACAACCCCCGAACGATCGACGAAATCCGAAGTAAAGAACGGGATTTGACCTTGCGATCGCATCTCCAGGACCGTGATCACTGCCGCCCACGGGCCTGCCTATTCAGTGGCGCGCTCACCGGGGAAGGGTCACACCTTTGCTGGCTCTTTGCAGAACGTATCAGTTGCCTTCTGGGGCTCCGCATAGCCTTCTGTCATGCGCGTCGACTACTCACCCCAGTCCCTGGACCCGAGAGCGTTCTACCGGTTGCTCACCGCGGTGGTCGTGCCCCGGCCGATCGCATGGGTCTCGACCCTGACCGCGGACGGCAGGACGGCGAACCTGGCCCCGCACTCGTTCTTCACCGTGGCCTGCACGGCGCCGCCGATCGTCCAGTTCACCTCCGTGGGCCGCAAGGACTCGCTGCGCAACGTCGAGGAGACCGGGGAGTTCGTCGTCAACTTCGCGCCCGAGCAGCTCTTCGAGCAGATCAACGCGACCGCGACCGACTTCCCCAGGCACGAGGGCGAGTTCGACGCGGTGGGCATCCGGCCCGAGCCGTCGCTGCGGGTGAAGCCGCCGCGCGTGGCCGCCTCCCCGGTCGCACTCGAGTGCACGCTGCACTCGACGCTGCGGCTCGGCGACTCGACGGTGGTGTTCGGCCAGGTCGTGCACGCGGCCGTCAGTGACGACGTCCTGACGGACGGCCGGCCGGACATCGGACTGCTGCGCCCCCTGGCCCGGTTGGGCGGGAACGAGTGGAGCACGATCGGGGAGGTGCGCGAGGCGGCGCGCGTACCGTACCGGGAGTGGACGGCCGACTGAGGACGGCCGCGTCCGCGTCCTGCCGGACAGGCCTCAGGTCAGTACGAGGACGAGCGGGATGCCGTGGCAGGGCACCAGCCGCAGACCCGCGTACTCGGCGGGTGTGGCCTCGGTGAGCAGTTGGCCGAAGTCGGGGCCCTTGGTGAGCGAGCCGGCCAGGTGGGCGGGGTCGGCGGAGGCGGCGACCCGGCCGCGGGCGTTGACCAGGTGGGCGGGCCGGGGCAGCCGCCGCAGCAGCGGGAGTACGGCCGTCTCGAAGTGCCGTAGGTACACGTCGGCCGCGGCGACGCCGGCGAAGCGCCCCTCGGTCTCGACCGGTGCGGACAGGGTGAGGCTGTACTCGTCGGAGCAGAGGTAGTCGACGTACGGCCCGGCCACGGCGCGGCGCCCGGTGTCGCGGGGCAGGGCGAACCAGTCCCAGTGCGTGTAGTCGGAGTACGCCGAGTGCCCGGGGTCGAGGTCGAGCAGCAGGGGTCGTACGTCACCGTCGGCGCCCGTCTGCCACCACTCGAGCCATGCCGGTACGTCGGTCAGCAGGCCGGGGGCGGCCACGAAGCCGACACCGGAGACCAGTTCCTGGCGGGTGAGCCGCTGGTGCAGTCCGGGGCGGAGGGCGGCGAGGTCCGCGCTCGCGGGGCGACGGCCCTGTGCGGCCGCCTTGACGAGCAGGGCCGCGGTGTCGGCCCGGGTGGCGGCGACGGCCTCGAACACCGCCTCCAGCGCACCGCCCACCTGTGAGGCCACCCACGCCTCGGCGTCCGTGTCGAGCGTCGCGGCAGCCGAGTGGACCTGCCCGGGGCTCCAGCCCATGGTGTCCTCCAGCGGGACGGGAACCGGAAGCGGCCCGTTCAGAGGGTGAGGCGTACGGCGACGAGCCGCGCAGTCGACTCCCTGACGCACCGCTCGGCCAGCGTGCCGGCCGATTCGTGGGCCCCATCTTGCACGGCCGAGATCACGGAGCGGTGACGGTCCGCCACTTCTTCACGATATTCGCCGCTCCCCAGGACCAGGCACAGCAGCGCACCCACCTCGCTCTGCAGCGCGACCTGCTCACGGGTGAGCCGGGCGGACTGGGCGGCCGCGGCGAGTTCCACGTGGAAGCGGCCGTACAGGCGGCTGCGCGCCGCCGTCTCCTCCGCGTGCGCCAGCTCCTCGGCCGTACGGCGCAGGGGGTGGAGGTCCTCGGGGTCGGTGCGCTGGGCGGCGAGGCGGGCGGCGGCGCCGGACAGGGCGGCCCAGTGGTCACCCAGGTCGCGCAGTTCCTCGGTGCTCCAGCCGCGCAGCCGGGCCTTGAGCCGGTCGTCGGCGGGGACCTCGGGCAGCGACACGAAGCTGCCGCCGCCGCGGCCCCTGCGGGTGGTGACCAGGCCCTGCTGCCTGAGTGCCATCAGCGCCTCACGCAGGGTCACCGTCGACACACCGAGCTGTCCGGCCAGTTCGCTCTCGCCGGGAAGCTGCTCGCCGTCGGCGAGGAGCCCCAGCTCTATGGCGTCGCCGATGCGGCGGACGACCGTGTCCACGCGGGCCCGGTTGTCCACCGGCGCGAAGAGGGCCCGGCGGGCGCCGCCGCCCGCTCCCCGGGCGCCGCCGTCGATCTCGTGCTGCCTCACGGCCACCACCTTGTGCGTTGACTCAAGCTTTACCCTAAGGGGACCTTGAGCTTAGAACTATGACTTCATATGTTTGCGGTCAACGTAGAGCGCGCCAGAAAGGTTCCCGCATGGAGGGAATTGCGATCCGGCTGCAGGACTTGCGGAAGTCGTTCGGGGAGACGACCGCCGTGGCCGGTGTGGACCTGGAGATCCGGGACGGGGAGTTCTTCTCCATGCTCGGCCCCTCCGGCTCGGGGAAGACCACGGTCCTGAGGCTCATCGCCGGGTTCGAGACGCCCACCGCGGGCCGGATCGAACTGGCCGGGCAGGAGGTCACCGGCCTCGCCCCGTTCGAGCGGGACGTGCACACGGTCTTCCAGGACTACGCCCTGTTCCCGCACATGACGGTCGAGCAGAACGTCGCCTACGGGCTCAAGGTCCGCAAGGTGCCGAAGCCCGAACGCCTCGTCCGCGCCCGCAAGGCGCTCACCGAGGTCCGTCTGGAGGGCTACGGCCAGCGGCGCCCCGCCCAGCTCTCCGGCGGACAGCGCCAGCGCGTCGCCCTCGCCCGCGCCCTCGTCGGCCGCCCCCGGGTCCTGCTGCTCGACGAGCCCCTCGGCGCCCTCGACCTGAAGCTGCGCGAACAGATGCAGGTCGAACTCAAGGCACTCCAGCGGGAGGTGGGCATCACCTTCGTCTTCGTCACCCACGACCAGGAGGAGGCCCTGACGATGAGCGACCGCATCGCCGTCTTCGACCAGGGCCGCATCGCCCAGGTCGGCACACCCGCCGAGATATACGAGCGCCCTGCGACCTCCTTCGTCGCCTCCTTCGTCGGCACCTCGAACCTGCTGGAGGGCGAGGCGGCCCACCGGATCGTCGGCACGCCCGGCACGTACAACATCCGCCCGGAGAAGATCCGTGTCCTGAAGGAGTCCGCCGAGGGGGACGAGCCCGGACACGCGACCGTCGCCGGCACGGTCGCCGAGGTCGTCTACCTCGGCGACGCCACCCGCTTCCTCGTCGACCTCGACGGCGGCGGCCGCCTCACCGCCCTCCAGCAGAACCTCGAGACCTCCTCCGAGGACGTCGCCGCCTACCGCGGCGCCCGGGTGTGCCTCCAGTGGCACCGCGGGCACGCCGTCCGGATCCCTTCCTGACCCCCTACTCCCCCGAACCCTCCGCTCCGCGCAAGGCTCCCTCACTCATGGAGAACGTCGTGCGTCTCACCCGAACCCTCGTGGCCGCGGCCGGCACCGCGGCCCTGCTGCTCACCGCCGCCTGCAGCTCCTCCGGCAGCGGCTCCTCGGCCACCGGCCTCAATCCGCCCGACCTCAAGGCCCCGACGAAGCTCGGCAAGACCGAGGGCCAGGTCAACCTGATCGCCTGGGCGGGCTATGTCGAGGACGGTTCCAACGACCCCAAGGTGGACTGGGTCAGCGACTTCGAGAAGCAGACCGGCTGCCAGGTCAACTCCAAGGTCGCCGCCAGCTCGGACGAGATGGTCAAGCTGATGAAGACCGGGGAGTACGACGCCGTCTCCGCCTCCGGGGACGCCTCCCTGCGCCTGATCGCCTCCGGCGACGCTGCCCCCGTCAACACCGACCTCGTCCCCAACTACAAGGACGTCTTCAGCGGCCTGAAGAACGGCTCCTGGAACTCGGTCGACGGGCAGATGTACGGCATCCCGCACGGCCGGGGCGCCAACCTGCTGATGTACAACACCGAGAAGGTGAAGCCTGCGCCCACGTCCTGGTCGGCGGTCTTCGACGACGCCCCGAAGCACCAGGGGCACGTCACCGCGTACGACTCGCCGATCTACATCGCCGACGCGGCGCTGTATCTCAAGGCCACCAAGCCCGAACTGAAGATCAAGAACCCGTACGCGCTCGACCAGAAGCAGTTCGACGCCGCCGTGGCCCTGCTGAAGAAGCAGAACGCGAACATCGGCGAGTACTGGAGCGACTACCTCAAGGAGATCTCCGCCTTCAAGAGCGGGGACTCGGTCGTCGGCACCACCTGGCAGGTCATCGCCAGCCTCACCGCCGGCGAGGGCGCCAAGGTCAAGGCGTTCGTCCCGAAGGAGGGCTCGACGGGCTGGTCGGACACCTGGATGGTGTACGCCAAGGCGAAGCACCCCAACTGCGCCTACAAGTGGCTCGACTGGATCGTCTCCCCCAAGGTCAACGCCCAGGTCGCCGAGTACTTCGGCGAGGCCCCGGCCAACTCCAAGGCCTGCGCCGAGACCAGCGACAAGAGTTTCTGCACGACCTACCACGCCGCCGACGAGGGCTACTGGAAGAACATCGCCTTCTGGAACACGCCCATCGAGCAGTGCCTCGACGGCCGCACGGACGTCAAGTGCGTGCCGTACGCGAAGTGGGTGCAGGCCTGGACCGAGATCAAGGGCTGAGCCGTGACGAGTGAAGTGACGCCCGCCGCCGGACGGGGCACCGTCCGGCGGCTCGCCGGAGCGCTGCACACGAGACCCCGGCTCCGCCTCGCCCTGCTGCTCACCGCGCCGTTGCTGTGGCTGACCGTCCTCTACCTGGGCTCGCTGACGGTCCTGTTCGTCTCCGCGTTCTGGACGACCAACTCCTTCACCTCCCAGGTGGTGAAGGTCTGGTCGACGGACAACTTCCACGCCCTGTTCACGACCCCGGTCTTCCGTCAGGTGATCCTGCGCAGCGTGGGCGTGGCGTTCGCGGTGACCGTGCTGTGCGTCGTGATCGCCTTTCCGGTCGCCTTCTACACCGCGCGGGTGGCCCGCCCCAAGTGGCGCCCGCTGCTCGTGGTGGCGATCCTCACCCCGCTGTGGGCGAGCTATCTGGTGAAGGTGTACGCCTGGCGGCTGATCCTCTCCGAGGGCGGCCTCGCCGACTGGATGCTCAAGCCTTTCGGCCTCAGCGGACCGGGCTTCGGCCTGCCCGCCACCGTGCTCACGCTGACGTACCTGTGGCTGCCGTACATGATCCTGCCGATCCACACGGCCCTCGAACTGCTTCCGGGCAACCTGCTCGACGCCTCGGCGGACCTCGGGGCGAAGGCCGGCCGCACCTTCCGTTCGGTGGTGCTGCCCATGGTGCTGCCGTCCGTGGCCGCCGGCTCCGTGTTCACCTTCTCGCTCAGTCTCGGCGACTACATCACCGTGCAGATCGTCGGCGGCAAGACCCAGCTCGTCGGCAACCTCGTGTACTCCAACATCGAACTCAACCTGCCCATGGCGGCCGCGCTCGGCACCGTCCCCGTACTCGTGATCGTCCTGTACCTGCTGGCGATCCGCCGTACGGGTGCCCTGACCAGCCTGTAGGAGAAGAGCGCCATGCATCTCAGCCGCACCGCGCGCACCGCCCTGCGCATAGGCGCCGCACTCGGCTTCGCGGTGATCTACGTCCCGCTCCTGCTCGTCCTCGTCAACTCCCTGAACCCCGACCGCAGTGCGAGCTGGCCACCGCCCGGATTCACGCTGCACTGGTGGTCCGTGGCCCTCGACAACTCCGGCGCGCGCGAGGCTCTGTGGGTGTCCGTGAAGGCGGGCCTGGGCGCCACCGCGATCGCGCTGGTCCTCGGCACGCTCATCGCGTTCGCGGTGGCCCGGCACCGGTTCTTCGGCCGCGACACGGTGTCGTTCATCGTGGTCCTGCCGATCGCGCTGCCCGGCATCGTCACGGGCATCGCGCTCAACTCGGCCTTCGGGACCGTCCTCGCGCCGCTCGGTGTGGGCCTCGGGCTGTTCACCGTGATCGTCGGCCACGCCACCTTCTGCATCGTGGTGGTCTTCAACAACGTGGTGGCGCGGCTGCGCCGTACGGCCTCCTCGTACGAGGAGGCGGCGATGGACCTGGGGGCGACCACCTTCCGCGCCTTCGCCGACGTCACCTTCCCGCTGGTCCGCTCCGCGCTGCTGGCCGGCGGCCTGCTCGCCTTCGCCCTGTCCTTCGACGAGATCGTCGTGACGACCTTCACGGCGGGACCCGGCATCGAGACCCTCCCCATCTGGATCTTCGACAACATGACCCGGCCCCAGCAGGCGCCCGTGGTGAACGTCGTGGCCGCCGTCCTCGTTCTGCTGTCGGTCGTCCCGATCTATGTCGCCCAGCGGCTTTCCTCGGACACGGCGACGTCGAGCCGGGTGTGAGGGGCACCCGCGAGGGGGACCCGCCCCGGACACCGCGGCGACCCCAAAAGTTCACCCAAGTCCCGGGCAACCCTCGCCACTTACCGGGTGTCTCCGGATCGCCCCGGCGGCCCCCGCGAAGTACGCGGACGACTTCAACGGCGACGGCTACCGCGACTATGCCGCCTTCTCCTACGGCCCCGACTCCTCCGCAAGGACGGCGGGGTCCTGGTGACCTTCGGGACCGCGAACGGGCCCGGCACGAAGACCCAGTTCATCGACCAGTCGAGCCCGGGCGTCCCCGGCACCGACGAGACCGACGACGACTTCGGCACCGTGCGCACCGCGGCCGACTTCAACGGCGAAGGCTACGGCGACCTGGCGGTGTCCGCCCCCCACGAGGACGACGGCAGCCACAAGGACGAGGGTGCGGTCACCGTCCTGTGGGGCTCGCGCACGGGCCTTTCCGGCGGCACCGCCGTGCCGAACAAGGGCTCCCGGGGGTCGTACGACGACATGGGCAACGACACGGCCACCGACGACTTCAACGGCGACGGCAAGCAGGACCTGGCCGTCGCACCGTGGACGGGGAGATCATTCCGGGCATGCTGCAGTAAGGCCGGAAGCGGCTTCCGGGGCATGCGGGTCGGCCCGGCCCGGGCTCCGCGGCGCGCGGGGCGGCCGGGTCCGGGCTCCGCGGCACGAGGCGCGCCCGGCTTCGGCGGCGGCCCGGGGAGGGCTTTCGTAGGCTGAGGGTGCCCGAAACTCCTTTGGGAGGTGTGCCCGCAGGCGGGAGACGGTCGTGATCGAACTGGCCTCGGCGTTCGCCGTCGCGGGAGCGGCGAGCAACGCCGTCGGCACGGCGTTCCAGCGCAAGGCAGCGTCCACGAGCCGTCGCGGCGGGGTGCGGCTCCTGGCGGAGCTGGTACGCCGGCCGGCCTGGCTGATCGGCATGACCGGGGTGGTCGGCGCCGCGCTGTTCCAGAGCCTGGCCCTCGTCAACGGCCCGCTCGCGCTGGTCCAGCCGCTGTTCATCCTGGAGCTTCCCTTCGCCCTGCTCGTCGCCGGGCCGCTGATGCACCGCCGGCTGCCCCGCTCGGGCTGGTGGGGTGTCGGCGGCGTGGTGACGGGCCTGGCCGTCCTGCTCACGGCGGCCGCCCCGCACGGCGCCACCTCCCAGGCGCCGCTCGTGCGGTGGATCCCGGCGCTCGGCCTGTGCCTCGGCGGAATGGCCGCCATGGTCCTGCCGGCCGGCCGGGGGCGACCGGCGGTGCGCCGTGCCGCGCTGCTGGCGGCCGCCTCGGCCACGGGCAACGCGCTGACCGCCGCGCTGCTGAAGTCGGCCTCGGGTACCTTCGCCGACCACGGCTTCCTGGCGTTCCTGCGGTCCTGGCAGACGTACGGCTTCGCGGTGACCGGCGCGGTCGCCGTGCTCCTGCTGGAGAACGCCCTGCAGGCCGGTCCGCTGGCGGCGGCGCAGCCCGCGCTGACCATCGGGGACGCGATGGTCAGTCTGGCCCTCGGTATCGCCCTGTTCGGCGAACGCATCCGCACGGGCTGGTGGCTGGTGCCCGAAATATGCGGTGCCGTACTGATCGTCACGGGCGTGGTGGTCCTGAGTCGAGCCGTCCAGCAGCTCGCCGTCCGTTAAGTCCACGAAAGGGCAATCAGTCCTTCATGGTGCCTAATAAATACCCCACACCCTCACGGCTCGGCCGCACTCCCGTTGACTGTCGTTCAATCAATAACCTCTGCGGCGAACATGCAACGGTTACCGTTCGACTCCGCGTTGTGAAGGTTCCCCTATCTCAGTGATAGCATCCCCGCGTCTGCGACCTTGGTCGACTCGGCTCAGGCGCTGTTTTGAGATCGGGCCGGTTCTCGACACGACGGCGACCGAGTCGTGCCAAGCGGTTGTGCCACGGATTCCCCCGATCCGTCCGCCGACGACTGCAGGCTACATATAGGAAAGGTTTCCATGAATCGAGACGCACTCGTGTGGTGCCTGGTTGCGGCGACGACCATCGCCGTCGCCGCGGCCCTGGTGCTCAGTCGTCGCAACAAGGCCATAGCGGCGAAGAAGCAGCAGGCCGAGGCCGCGCTCACGCAGCGGCTGAGCGAGGCCGACGTGCAACTGGCCGCCTTAAGAGCGCAGTTGCAGCAGCACCAGGACGAGCACGACAAGACCATCCAAGAAGCCGAGGAGGCGGCCGAGGAGAGCACCAAGGCTGTTCTCAAGGGTTCCGCGCGCTTTCTGCAGAGCCTTGCCGCGGAACAGCTGGCGCTTCTTGAGGAAATCCAGCGCAAGTACGGCGGCCATTCCGTCCTGAGTGATTTGCTGGAAGTCGGTCACGCCAATGCGCAGATGGCTCGCAAGTCACAAGGTATTGCAGTTATGTGTGGCGCTCCGCTGGGTCGCCGCAATAGGCCCGCGAGCGTTTATGACGTGGTGCGCAGCGCGCAGGGTCAGATTCGCAACTTCCGGCGCGTCGAAATCATGCAGCAGACCGGTTTTGCATTGAAGGCATCGGCCGTTTCTCCGGTCGCGCTCGCCGTCGCCGAACTTCTCGACAACGCTGCCAGTTTTTCTCAGCAGGGTTCGCCGATCGAGGTCACTTTCCAGCGGGTGCAGAAGAACCTGTGCATCGTCATCGACGATGCCGGTGTCGGTATGAACGACGAGGACCGGCAGAAGGCCTCCGCGTTGCTCTCCGGTGACTTCCGGCCCCGTCTCTCGCATCTCGGCAACCAGCCGAAGTTCGGTTTCCCCGTCATCGGCCTGCTCGCGCAGCAGTACGGATTCCGGGTGGACGTGACCGGTGTCTCCCGCTACGGGGGCGTGCGCGCTGTCGTGTTGCTACCGGAGGAGCTGTGGACCGAGGAGGAGGCGGCCCCGGCCGAGGACTCCCAGGTCAGCGGTATCCGCGGCAGCGTCGGCCGGCCGGAGCCCGTCAGTCGTACCGCGCACGGACTGCCGCGGCGTGGCGCCCGCCAGGTGCCCATCGCCAGCGTTCCCGACCGGAACAGCCCGGAGCCGCCCGCCGCGGCGCCGGAGGACGCAGGCCGTGCCGCGGGCCGGAGCCTCGGAGCCTTCCAGCGCGGCACGCTCTCGGGCCGCAACCTCGCCTCGGCGCCGTCCGAAGGGTCCGATGAGGCATGACCACAGACCTGTCGTGGATGCTCGAGGACATCGTGCACAACGTGCCGAAGGCGCGTCACGCCGTCCTGCTGTCCGCGGACGGCCTTCCCCGGGGCGCGACCGACGGCCTGGCCCAGAAGGACGTGCGGACGATCTCCGCCGCCATGGCCGGCATGCAGTCGCTCAGCCGTGCGACCTCCCACTTCGCCGGGCCGGGGGAAGACAGGCAGTGGAACCAGACGATCATCGAGTTCTCGCACGGCTGGATCTTCCTGATCGGCGCCGGGCAGGGCGCCTACCTGGCGGCGGCCGCGGCGCCGGACGTCGACATGCAGCAGATCTCCTTCCGCATGCACCGGCTGGTCGCCCGGCTCGGCAACAACCTCACCTCGCCGCCCCGGGTGCACGCGGACGGCCTCGCCGGGCAGTCCGGCGCGGGCCGGGCGCAGCAGGAGACGGGCGGCAGGGGGATCCCGATCGCGGACCTCGACGAGGTGGTCGCCGAGGTGCAAGGCGCCCGCCACGCAGTCCTGTTGGGCTCCGACGGCCTGCCCCGCGGCGCCACCACGGGAATGAGCCAGGACCTGGCGGACACCATCTCCGCGGCCATGACGGGGATTCACGCCTACAGCCGGGCCACCTCGCAGTTCGCCGGTGTGGGCCAGGAT
This sequence comes from Streptomyces sp. NPDC085866, assembly GCF_044541035.1. NCBI lineage: Bacteria > Bacillati > Actinomycetota > Actinomycetes > Kitasatosporales > Streptomycetaceae > Streptomyces > Streptomyces sp. NPDC085866. Next base: position 203,079 of record NZ_JBITSQ010000009.1, on the reverse strand, counting down.
GCGCAGTGGCGGCAGACAGTGATCGAGTTTCAGCACGGCTGGATCTTTCTCATCTCGGCCGGCCGCGGGGCGTTCCTGGCCGCGGCGGCCGAACACGATGCCGATATCGAGGAGTTCACCACCCGGCTGCATCAGGTGGTGCCCCGGCTGAGCGCATATATGGCACCACTCGGGGAGGCGAGCCGTACGTGAATGACGGGCCGGATCAGGAACTTGAGCTGACCTCAGCATTAGTCCCGCTCTTCGTGATCACGAACGGGCGAGCCCTGCCCCCGGACAATGCCTACGAGCGCACCACCCTGGTGTCCGCGCAAGAGGGTGCCACTGCTTCGGCTCGCACGCTTTCCCCGGAGGCGAGGCAGGTTCTGGAGCTGGTGACGGAAGGTTTTCTCTCCGTCGCCGAAGTGGCCGCCCACACGCATCTGCCCCTGGGGATCGTGCGGATTCTCCTGGCGCAGATGGAGGAGAGCGGTCTCATCATCGCGCGGAAGCCCGTGCCCCGCGCCGAACGTGTCGACCGAGAAGTGCTCAACGCCGTACTCGACGGCCTCAAAGCCCGATTCGGAGCGTGATTCGTGTACCTGGATTCAGGTGTCCTCACGGCGGTGAAGATCCTCGTGGTGGGGCACTTCGGGGTCGGGAAGACCACGTGCATCGGCAGCATCTCCGAGATCGAGCCCCTGCGGACCGAAGAGGAGATCACCGAAGCCAGCCTGGGCTTTGACGATCTGTCAGGGACTCCGGACAAGACCACCACGACGGTCGCCATGGACTTCGGCCGCCTGACCATCAGTGACGAGGTGGTGCTGTACCTCTTCGGCACGCCGGGTCAGGAGCGCTTCAAGGAGATGTGGGAGGAGCTGTCCAGGGGGGCACTGGGCGCGCTCGTCCTCGTCGACCCGGAACGGCTGTCGGAGTCCTTCCCGGTCCTGGACCTGGTCGAACGGTTCGGCCTGACGTATGCCATCGGCGTCAACCACTTCGACGACACGACCAACTACCCGCTCGCGGAGATCCGCGAGGCGCTGAACCTGTCCGACCGGACACCCGTCGTCTCCTGCGACGTACGGGACCAGCAGTCGTCGGCGCAGGCCCTCATCACCCTCGTTCACCACCTACTGTCCCTTCTCGACTAGGAGCCTCCCCCACATGCAGCAGCGTCCCGGCATACAAGGGCCACCGCCCGGCTGCCCTGCGCACGGCAATGTTCCGCTCTACGGCCCGCAGTTCGGCTCCGATCCCGACGCCACCTACGCGTACCTGCGCAGCCTCGGGCCGAGTGCGCCGGTCGACATCGCCCCGGGCGTGGAGGTCGAGCTGGTCACCAGCTACGACGCCGCCCTGTACATCCTGCAGAACCCCGCTTCGTTCGTCCGGGACTCGCGGCGCTGGCGGGCGCTGAACGAGGGGCGGGTGCCCGAGGACAGCCCGGCGCTGCCCATGATGGGGTACCGGCCCAACGCGCTGTTCAGCGACGGAGCGGCACACGCCCGCCTCCGCCAGGCCGTCACCGACAGTCTGGCCACCGTCAACGAGATCCAGCTGGTCCGGCAGACCCAGCAGTCCGCCGACTACCTGGTCAGCCGGTTCAGCTCCGACCGGCTCGGGCAGGCGGAGCTGATGGCCGAGTACGCGCAGCCGCTGCCACTGCTGGTCTTCAGCGACCTGTTCGGGTGCCCGCCCGAGATCGGCGACCGGGTGATCGTCGGGATCAGCGGCATCTTCGACGGTACGGCCGGTGCGGACCAGGTGCTGGGCGAGGCGCTCGGGGAGCTGATCGCGCTCAAGCGGCGCAGGCCCGGCAGCGACCTGACGACCCGACTGATGGAGCACTCCGCGGCACTGACCGACGAGGAGGTGCTGCACCAGCTCGTGACGCTGCTCTCGGGCGGCACCGCGCCCCTCTCGGCGACGATCGGCACCAGCAGCGCGCTGATCCTCGGCGATGACTGGCAGACCGGCCTGCCGGTCGAGGACGCGGTCGGCCAGGCCCTGTGGAACTACGCGCCGATCGCCAACTACGCGGCCCACTACCCCGCCCACGACGTGGAGTTGGGCGGCCGGATGCTCCGCGCGAACGACCCGGTGGTGATCTCCTTCGCGGCCGCCAACACCGATCCCCGGCTGGCGGAGCACCGCGAGCAGCTCAGTGCCAAGGCCCATCTGTCCTTCGGGGCCGGGCCGCACGCCTGCCCCGCCAAGGACCCGGCCTTCGTGATCGCCGTCACCGCCGTCGAGTCCCTTCTCAACCGGCTGCCCGACATCGAGGTCCGGGTGCCGTTCAAGGACTTGAGCTGGGTGCCCGCTCCCTGGAGCCGGTCCCTGGTGGCGCTGCCGGTCCGGTTCACGCCGCGCACCGTGGCGCCGACGCCCGCCCAGGCACCGCAGCAGCCTGCCGCGGCCACCGCGCACCACGGCCCGGGCACCGTGCCACAGCCTGCGGCGCCGGCCGCGTCCAAGCCCAAACCGGGTCTCTTCAGCCGGTTCCTGGCATGGACCAGGGGAGAGTGACGTAGTCAACTCTCCACGCCGATAGTCATCTTGTATGTATCAGCAAACGGGGGGGTATGCATGGCGGCTGATACGTGAGAGCAAGAAGGGGACATCGTGGAGATTGCGATAACTCCGCCCGTCGACAGACGTTTTGCCGTTTCGCTGTTCTCCCGCTTAAGGACGGCGAAGGGCCAGGCCAATCCCTTTCCGATCTATGGAGAGCTGCGGTCGAGGGGCGGAGTCGTCGCAGCCCCCTGGGGCGGGCACCTCGTGACCGCCTTCGACGTGTGCGACCAGGTGCTGCGCAGCCGTGACTGGCTGGAGCCCGACGCACGATGGCGGGAGCAGCAGGGAGACGGCACACGCTGGACGGCCCTGTCCTCGCGCGAGATGAGCCGGACACTGCCCGCGCTCAATCCTCCGGACCACACCTGGGTGCGCCGGTCGGCAGGCATGTTCGACCGCACCTCACTGGAGCAGCTGCGCGGGACGGTGAGCATCAGCACGACCAGGCTCCTCGACTCGCTCGCCGAGCGGCTGCACGACGGCGAGGCGGACTTCAACGCCCTGGTCGGCGAGGAGCTGCCCGTCGCCACCATCGGGCACTGGCTCGGGCTGCCGACCGCCGACTTCCCCCGGCTGCGGGAACTGACCCACGACCAGGTCTTCACCCAGGAACTGCTGCCGTCGGCCAGCCAGCTGGCGAAGTCGGACGCGGCCACGGCGGAGCTGCGGACCTACTTCATGGACCTGGTGCGCCGACGCAGGACCCGACCCGGCGACGACCCCGTCTCACGGTGGATCACGGTGTGGGACGCCATGGAGACCGACCAGGACAAGGCGGACGAGGCGGTCTACTTCCTCGCGTTGTTCGTGCTGCTGGCGGCGCTGGAGACGACGGCCACGCTGCTGTCGACGATGACTCTCCTGCTGCTGGAACATCCCCGGCAGTGGGACTGGCTCACCGTGCACCCCGAACTCGTTCCCGCTGCCGTCGAAGAATCGTTGCGCTACGACCCGCCCACACATGTCATCAGCCGCGTTTCCTCCCGGGACGGCGTCCTCGGCGGCGTCGAGGTCCGCAAGGACGAGATGGTCCACCTCATGGTGGGCGCGGCCAACCGGGACCCTGCCAAGCACGAGGATCCCGAACTGTTCAACCTGCACCGCAAACCGGCGCACCTCGCCTTCAGCGGTGGCATCCACTACTGCCTCGGGGCTCCCCTGGCCCGTATGGAGGCACAGACCCTGCTCCACCAGCTGGTCAGGCGCTTCCCCCGCCTCACCCTCGTACGCAGGCCGACCTGGGCGCCACGTGTGGCCTTCCGGCGCCTGCTGAACCTGGACGTCGCCCTCTCATGACCGACATGATCAACACCTCCCCCCACTTCCCCTACAAGGCGCTGCACGTCGAACACGACGGACCGGTCCTCCGGGCCTGCTTCAACCCCTCGGCACAGGACAGCACGCTGACCGTCGCCGCCCTCGACGACCTCGCCGCCCTCCTCCACAGCCTCCACGACCGGCCCGACATCCGGGTGCTGATCCTCTCTGCCGCAGGTGCGGACTTCTGTCTCGGCGCGGACCGGGTCGAGTACCAGGCGGCGCTGGCCGAGGACCCGACCGGAGCCGCCATGCGCCGGATCGCGGACAAGGCTCACCGCGTGTGCGACGCGCTGGAGAACACGCACGCGGTCACTGTCGCCAGGCTCCACGGCAAGGTGGTGGGCGCCGGTCTCGCGCTCGCCTCCTTCTGCGACCTGCGCGCCGGAGCCGACAGCTGCCGGTTCCGCATGCCCGAGATCGGCCTCGGTCTGCCGCCCGCCTGGGGAGGCGCCATGGGCCGCCTGATCGCCGAGGGCGGAGCCGCCAGGATCCGCGAACTCATGCTCACCTGTGAGACCTTCGACGCGGCCACCGCCCACCGGCTCGGCCTCCTGCACAAGGTCGCCCCGCTCGACGAACTGGACGCGGCCGTGGGCGCCTGGGTACGCCCGCTCGTCCGGCGCCCGCCCGAAGCCCTCACCCTCACCAAGCGCATGTTCGCGGGCTACTCACGGGCCAACCGCACGGCCGACGTCGCCCTGCTGGACGCGCATCTCCTCACCGCACAGCTCAACCAGGCCCGCCCCCAGCGCATGGCCGAGCACTCCTAGGGAATCAGCGCCCGGTCAACGGCGACCGGGCGGCACCCCGGCCCCACCCCTTTTCCCTGTGCGGACCTTCGGGTGCGTGGTAGCTTCGCACGGTGTCCAAGATCGAGATCGACGCGGTGACGGCCGAGTTCTTCGGCGCCTTCGACAACCGCGGCGGCAGACCTGCCGAGGTGGCACGCATCCGACGGCTCGTCCTCCCCTCCGGCGTCATCGTCATGACCGGCCCGGAGTTCACCGTCTACACCGTGGACGAGTTCATCGAGCCCCGCCGGCAGTTGCTCTCCGACGGCCGGCTCGTCGAGTTCTCGGAGTGGGAGACCTCCGAACACACCGAGATCGTGGGCGACATCGCGTCCCGTGTGAGTGAGTACCGCAAGTCCGGGATCATGAACGGTGAGCCGTTCGAGGGCGGCGGTACCAAGACCCTGCAGTTCGTGCGCACTCCTGACGGCTGGCGCATCGCGGCACTCGCCTGGTTCGACCGGCCGTGAGGAAGGAGCGCCGTCTCCGTCGCCTCGTCTTGGGTGAGACGGTCTGGTACTGGACCGTCCGGCAGCACATCAGGCCCGCTTACGGCGACTGCCGCCTCACTCTCTCCTTCATCACCGGCGGAATCACCGAGGACACCGGCCGCCGGCTTTCCCTGGTCTTTGTTCCCCGCACGAACGGGGTTGTCTCGAACACCTACTTCGAGTCGGGCACCGTGGTGCGCCTGCCGGACCGCAGCCACCTCAACCTCTACGAGCCCGGGACGGCACGCCGCCTCCTGGACGCCGCGATGCCCGCCCTGGAGGCACAGCCGGCGGTGCGGACCGTGGCGGTGGACGGCTGGCCGTACTTCGCCGAGGTCGTCGACCGCGGGGACCAGTCGGCCGGCGGCCACGAACCCGCGTGAGGGGGGCCGTGCCCGGGTGGCACGGCCCCCTCCGGTCGCAGACGGATGGGTCTCGGACGGTCGGCGCACCTTGTCGTGCGTCAGTGCGCCTTGGTCCGGGTCAGTGCACCATGTTGCAGATCAGTGCACCTTGTCCAGCTTGTCGAGCGCCTTGGCGAGGCCGCCCGCCCACAGCTGGTTCACGCGGGCGCGCTCGGCCGCGTTCGGGTAGCGGTTGGTGCAGGACGGGCCGGGGCCACCGCCCGACATCAGTTCGCTGCACGGGCCGCTGTAGTGGTCCGGCAGCCCCAGCACGTGACCGGTCTCGTGCGCGGCGACGCGGATCGAGTCGTACTGCCTGTTCTGCGCGTAGTCGAGGAAGATGTAGCCGTTGCCGTGGCCGTCCGTGGAGGCGTAGGACCCCTCGGGGTCGTTGCCCTCGTAGTAGGCGAAGTCGGCGCCGCCCGAGGTCGCCTGCAGCTTGACGTTCGAGACGGAGCTGTTCCATATCGACGCGGCGCTCGATATCTGCGAACGGAAGCTCGGCGCCTGGGAGGCGTCGTAGTAGACGGTCACCGACCGCAGGCCCGGGTGTGCCGCCTGCTTCTTGGCGACCGAGGCCAGCACGGCCTCGAAGAACGCCTTGTTGTTGCCCGCCTCGCCGGCCGGGCCCGTGTAGCGGGCGTGCGGTATGGCCGTGGAACCGCTGGTCCGGGCGCTCGCCGGGATCGCGGTGCCCAGTGCCGCGAACGCCAGACCCAGGCCGAGCGCCAGCGCTCTCCTGGAGGCCTTCACGGAAGGGGAGGACGTACGGGTCGACGTCATGTGGGGGGTGCTCCTACTCGTTCGTGTGGGGTGGTGAACGATCGGTTGACCCTGAGTTTCCGCCGGACCGGCAGTCGGCGGATGATGGCAACTGGGGATAGCGTCCGGCTATCACGCCCAACTCCGGCCGATCCGTTGGTGTTTGAACATCTGGCGCCTCATCAGCCACTGCCCTTACGCTCCGTGCATGGAGCTCGAGGTGAGGCACTTGCGCGTCCTGTGCGCCATCGCCGACGCCGGCAGTCTGCACCAGGCCGCTCGCGAACTGGGCATGGCCCAGCCCTCGTTGAGCACCCAGCTGCGCCGCATCGAGCACACGCTCGGCGGCCGGCTCTTCACCCGTGACCGTACCGGCAGCCGCCTCACCCCGCTGGGACACCTCGTGGTCAGCCGCGCCCGGCCGCTCGTCGCCGAACTCGCCGCGCTCGTGGCCGAGACGAGGGCAGCGGCCGCTCGTGCCGCGGGCGGTCCCCGGCTGCGCATCGGGGCCACGGCCAGCCGGGCCCTGCCGGGCTGGCTCCGCCGGTTGCGCGCCCGGGTCCCCCCGGTCGAGCCCAGCCTCCAGATGGACGTGTCCGCGAACTCCCTGCTGTTGATGGTCGCCGAGGGCAGGCTCGACCTGGCCTTCGTGCACGAGGTCGAGGGCAGCCCGCTGCGTGTTCCGGCCGGACTGCGCCTGCGGGTCCTGGTGGAGCGCGAACCGCAGTTCGTCACCCTGGCCGCCGACCACCCCGCGGCGGCGCAGCACGAGATACCCCTGACCGACCTCGCCCACGAGCGCTGGATGATCGACTCCACGGTCGACGGCGAATGGGACGGGCTGTGCCGGGTGCTGCGCAAGGCAGGGATCGAACCCGACCTGCTGCACGGCGACTATCTCAGCGCCTACTCCCTGGCCGCCATCGGTGAGGTCGTCACGGTCAGCCAGCCGACCGCGCGCCCCCGCCCCGACCTCGCCATCCGCCCGCTGCAGGGCGACCCGATAGGGGTACGGCTGCTGCTCGCGGCCCGAACGGCGGCCGAACTCGACAACGGCGTCGTCGAGTTGGAGGAGTCCTACTGGGAGGCGGCCCATCAGGCCCCGGCGTATCAGGAATGGCTGGAGCGCAGAAGACCCGGACGACCGGTCCGGCCGCTCCGCTCGGTACGGTCCTGAGGGTGCCGGCCTCACGGACCGTCGCCCACTCTGCCGAGCGATGAGTTCCGGGAGTCCGCGGGGTCAGTTACGCAGCCGAGCACCCGGCACCCACCCGGAAGGACCCGCGCAGTGACGAACGTCCACGTGACCGAATCCGACCTGGAGCTGCCCGACGGGCGCAGACTGCACGTCTACGACACCGGCGCCGGCGGATCCGGCGCTCTCCCCGTCTTCTGGCATCACGGCACACCCAACGTGGGCCTGCCGCCCAGGCCCCTCTTCCCCGCCTCCGCCCGGCTCGGGGTCCGCTGGGTGTCGTACGACCGCCCCGGATACGGCGGTTCGACCCCGCTCGACGCCCGCAGCATCGCATCGGCCGCCGCCGACGTCACCCACATCGCCGACGCCCTCGGCATCGACCGGTTCGCCGTCATGGGTCACTCCGGGGGCGCCTCGCACGCCCTGGCGTGTGCCGCCGTACTGCCGGAGCGGGTGCTCGGCGTGGTCGAGGTGTCGGGTCTGGCCCCGTTCGACGCCGAGGGGCTCGACTGGTTCGCGGGCATGGCCGCGTCCTGCCGGGCCTCACTGACCGCGGCAACGGCCGGCCGCCAGGCCAAAGAGCGGTACGAGACGGAGGCGCTGTACGACCCAGAGATGTTCACCCCGGCCGACCACGCGGCCCTGGCCGGTGACTGGTCCTGGTTCGAGGAAGTCGTCAAGCCGGCCGTGGCCGCCGGTCCGGGCGGGCTGGTCGACGACGACCTCGCCTACGTCCACGCGTGGGGCTGCGACCCCGGGTCGGTCACCGCGCCGGTCCTCGTCCTGCACGGGGGTCAGGACAGGATCGTGCCCAGCACGCACGGCGAGTGGCTGGCGAACCGCTGCCCGCGCTCGGAACTCCGGCTTCGACCGGACGACGGCCACCTCTCCGTCCTGAGCGACGCGGCCGCGGCTCTGGAGTGGCTGGTTCGGCACGCGAGGCAGTGACCTGCGGTCGGGCTCGGTACAACCCATGGACGGTGACGGAGGTCTCCTGTGCGGGAACGCCCGTTCCCGGACAGTTCAGCTGTCCGAAGCAGCCCATTCATACAGAGGATTTCATGCCCCCCACGCTCTCCGGCCCCCGTTTACTTCGCCGGACCGCCGGTGCCGTCGGCGCCGTCGCCCTGATCGCGCTCGGTGCCGCGCCCGCCGGCGCCACGGACGCGAGACCCGGTCTGGTGCTGGGCAGGATCGCCCCGATCGACGGAGTGCGACCCGGCAGCGAGCTCAAGGTCCCGGCCTCCTTCACCAACACCGGCACCGTGGCGCTCGACAAGGTCTGGATGTCGTACTCCGTCACCCGCGGGCTCAGCCACACCGAGGTGCCCTCCAACTGCCTGCGCTACGAGATCCCGTCCTTCGACGAGGCGCCCAGCTCCTCGGACGTGGTCTGCGAGTTCGACCAGCAGGTGGAGCCCGGCGTCGTCTACACGCCCGACCGGACCCTGGCCCTGAAGGCACTCGACCGCGCCCTGTACGACGAGTTGCGGGTGACGGTCGCCACGTACGATCCCGCGTTCACGGACGCCGGCCCGCCGCCCGTGCGGGGTACGGGCCCGGCGGTGAAGCTCGTCGAGCGGCCCGACGAGACCCCGGCCGCCCCGGGCTCCGCCCGGCACGAGGAGTGGGACGCGGCGACCGTGAAGGTGACCGCGAAGAACACGGCCGACTTCCAGGTGACCGGCGCCCGGCTGAAGGGCAAGGTCGGGGACACGGTCCCGCTGGTGGTGCAGTTCACCAACGCCGGGCCGGGCTGGGTACTCCGGGAGATCGGCTCGGGGGCGACCCGCGTGCACATCAAGGTGCCGGCCGGTACGTCGGTCACCAAGACCGACGGGTTCTGCAAGAGCGTGGGTTCGCGGACGTACGAGTGCGGCACCAGCGAGGCGTGGGTCGACGAGAACAGCGGGGAGACGTACGAGTTCCGGCTGAAGATCAACAAGGTGGTGTCCGGGGCCAAGGGCTCGGTGGCACTCGCGGGAGAGCCCCGGCCGTTCGACACCGAGAAGGCGAACGACACCGCGGACATCCTGCTCGACGTCTCCGGTGACGGCTCCACGGGCGGCAGCGGCTCGACGGGCTCCACCGGGGGCTCCGCCACGGGGTCCACCGGCGGATCCGGTTCCGGCACCGGCTCCGGGTCCGGGTCCGGATCCAGTTCAGGTTCGGCTTCCGGCTCCTCCTCCAGCGCCACGGGCGGCACCACCACCGGCACCTCGGGTTCCTACTCCACGGGCGGTCACCTGGCGAGCACCGGCACCGGCTCGGTCCTGCCGCTCACGGCAGCCGCGGTCGGGGCCGTGGTCCTCGGCACGGGCACCGTCCTGGTGGTACGCCGTCGCGCAGGCCGGCGGGACTGACGAGCGGCGGGGCGGGCCTCGGCCCGCCCCGCACGGTCAGTAGCTGGAGCCCAACGTCCGTGTCGTGTAGGCGCATTCCGTGTAGATGTACCCGGACCGGAGCTTGGCCGTGTCCGAGGCCGGTGTGGCGGTGCTGTCGCCGTGCGGCTTGTGCACGAAGTACGTGGTCCCGACGGGAAGGCTGAGCGTCCGCTGCGGGTAGTTCTTGCCGCCGTTGCAGGGCTTGAAGCCGATCCTCAGCGTGTCGGCGAGGCCGTACGACTTGCAGCTGCCGCACCCCTTGAGTGTGAAGCTGCCGGTGACCGGTCCGGTGTAGAGGACGGTGACGTCGTCGGGGCTGTCGTTCTTGACCGTGACGGTGATGCTGCCGCCGGAGGCGGTGGTGGGCAGCTTCTTCCCGGCGGCCGGCAGGGTCTGGGCCACCTCGGCTCCGATGGCGATCTTCTTGGCCCGATCCCGGTTCTTGCCGCTCTTGTTGTCGGAGACGTACTGCTCCATGGTCTTTTGGGCCGCGTCGAAGTCGCCGTCCTTGTACTGGTCGACGCCGCAGGCGTACTCCCCCGCGTCACCGCTCCGGTCGGCCCGGTCGGCGGACTTCGTGAGACCGCCGACCCCGTTCCCGGCCGACCCGGAGAGGTCGGTGATCCGAGTGTTCAGGTCTCGCAGCTTCTCGACGGCGCTGCAGGGTGCGTCGCCGTGGACGTCCTTCTCGGCCTTCTTCACCGCCGCGTCCACGGCGGGTGCGACCTTGGTCGCCGACTCGGACTGCGGGAAGGTCGTCAGCAGGTCGTCGAAGCGTGCGACCCAGTCGGCCCGACCCGCCGCCAGGCCGGCCGTTCCGCACTCGTACAGCGAGGTGGCGAGCCGGTCGTCGGGCCACTGGGTGAGCGAGCCGAGTTCCTTCTTCGGCATGAAGCGGGGCACCGTACGCAGGTACTTCAGAGGCTCGATCGCGTCGCAGTACTCCTGGTGTCCGTAGGCCGCGCCGACCGTGGTGTAGAAGCTCCGCATCCGGTCGGGTACCTGGGCGGCGGCGCGGGAGCCGGAGTGCTCGGCCGCCAGTTCCCGGTAGATCTCCAGGGCCGAGCCGTAGTCGTCCCGGTCGGTGGCGAAGCTGTGCCGTCCCGCCTTGGTCACCAGATGGTCGGCCTGCTCAAGGCGGCCGAGGAGCGCCTGCTGCACGGCTTCCTCGTGCGCGTCGTCGTACCACACCACGCCTGCGGCCGGTACGGCGAGCAGCAGCACGCCGAGCAGGAGGGCGAGGGGCGCTCGGCCCGGCCAGGTGAGTCGGGTGCGCAGTCCGGCGATCGCTCCGTGGACGGCGGCCAGGAGCAGGAGCAGGACGTAGCCCGTGAGCGCGGCCCCCGGGACGCCGTCGGCGTCGGCGGGCAGGGCCACGAACAGCAGGACGACGGTGGACGCCAGGCAGGCGGCCATCAGGACCCATCTTCGCAGGAGTGCGTACCCGAGGCCGAGTCCGCTCAGGTTGAGTACCGCCACGGCGACCGCCCGCCCGCCGTCCGGCGGCGCGGGTGGCGGAGCCGTGGGCATCGGTGGTGCGACGAATCCCTGGTACGGACCGTACGGATCGGACATGTTGGGCTCCCCCCGTCAACTGCCCCCGAAATACTGCGGATCGGCAGTGTAAGGCTGGGGCCACGGACCTGACAGAGGGTGTCCGGACAATGGTCCGGCTGGGGACGGAGGGCCTGGTGACGGCGTGGGAAGGCCCTCCGACCCTGTCTGCCGCCAGCCGCGCAGGGCGGCCATGTTGCGGTAGCCGATCGCCGCATGTTCCAGGGACTGCCCCGGGTTGGTCGCGCACGGCCTACGGCTTCCTCCTCGACGGCGGCCCGCTCGACGCACAGGGCCACCCGACCCGCAGCTCCGGCATCCGCGAGCTGGAGTACATCCTGGACCATCCGGTCGACGGCGAGTCCTTGGGGCAGCTGATCGTCATGGCCGCCGGCGCCGACGCCCGGGTCAGGGTGGCCGCGCTCCGTGCACTGGCGTGCGGCCGGTGCAAGGGCGACACCTGTGCGCCCGGCCGGCGCGGACGGCCGGGTCGTGACGGCCCGGACCGGCACGGACGGCGTCAACAGCGGCGGAATCGCGGCGCAGCAGCTCACGGTGGGCCGCCAAGGCACGCTGCGGGTCGCCCGGGCAGGAGACGAGAGCGTCGTTTGTCGGTTCTGACGAATCCGAGCACGACGTCAGCCTCGGGGCGCGCGAGGGAGCCCGGCAAAAGAGTTTCCGGCCCGTTGCGGTCCCGTCCACCCGGCTGTCCGGGCACCTGGACCGCGGCCACGTGACACTTGAGGGAAGCGACGGACGAGCGGGGCCGGGAGGCGAGGGCGGTGATCGCGGTCAATCCGACCGACAGCGCCTCGCTGCTCGCTGCCTTCGGTGCGCTGGCCGTCCTGATGGTGATCTTCGCCGAGTCGGGTCTGCTGGTCGTCGGCTTCTTCCTGCCGGGTGACACGCTGCTGTTCCCGGCCGGCGTGCTGTGCGCGGCGAGCGCTCAGCACTCGGCGCGGCTGGAGCTGTGGCAGGTGCTGCTGTGCGCGGCCGTCGGCGCCGTGGCGGGAGGCCAGGTGGGCTATCTGCTCGGGCGGCACGGCGGGCGGCCCCTGCTGGCCCGCACCTCGCGGCGGCGGGTGAAGGAGGGTACGGCCCAGGCGGAACGACTGCTGGCCCGCTACGGATACCGCAAGGCGCTGGTGATCGGCCGCTTCGTCCCGATGCTCCGCTCCGTGCTGCACCCGGCGGCCGGCGCACTCGGCGTTCCCGTACGGACGTTCACCGTGTGGCAGACCATCGGCGGACTGCTCTGGTCCCAGAGCCTGGTACTCGCCGGATATCTCCTGGGTTCCTCGGTGTCCCACGTCGACGACTACCTGTTGCCGGTGGTCGCGCTCATCGTCGTCGTCTCCTTGCTGCCCCTGCTGGCGGAGGCCCGCCGAACGCGGCGCGAACGGCGGGACCGCCCCGGTCAGACCGGCAGTTGACCGTGGTCAGCCGAACCCGCGGGCGAGGCCGAGCCGGCAGGCGGCGCACAGGTGGACGTCGAGGACGTACGGGGCCGTGGTCCCGCACCCGGTCGCCGCGGAACATGCGCAGCGCACCGGGATTGGAACCGAACCCGGTGACTTCGCCGAGGGGGGCGGCAGCGGCCGCCGTGCACGGCAAGGGGCTCGGCACGTCAGCGAGACATCACCGGCACGTCAGCGGTGCCTGGCACCGTAGTTGATGTGAACGGCACGGGAAACCGGAGGCCGGACACGGGGAGAGGTGCCCGGAGTGGCTGATCGGGGACCTACGAGCACGCCTCAAGGTCGGGCCCCACGGGGCCCACGCAGGTTCGAATCCTGCCCTCTCCGCCCACCACAGGCCTGACGCACTCCTTATTTGCCAGATGCCCTATTTGTCCGATTACCCTGGGGGGCTGTTGCCTCGAACCCGTCCAGGCGGGCTCGGGAAGTCCGGCAGAGGGAAGGAGCACGAAAGGCATGCGCAGCGCACGGATATCCGCCCTCGCTATGCCCTTCGGACGAGCCGGCTGCGCCGACGCCGCGCGGGCGACGGTGGCAGCAGGGCTGACCTGGCAGGTGTGCGTGAACCTGCTGCACACACCCCACCCCTACGTGGGCGCCGTGGCGGCACTGCTGATCGTCGAGGCGACGGTGGTGCGCACGGTCGCCGCCGCGACCCGGTACGCCGCGGGATGCCTGCTCGGCGTGATCGTCGCCGTACCCGCCGCCCTCTACGTCGAGCCAGGAATGGCGGGTCTGGGTCTCGTCGTCTTCGCCTCCGTCCTGCTGGCCCGGCACGAGCTGCTGGGCCACCACGGGCTGCACCTGCCGACGACGGCCCTGATCACCTTCGCCCTGGTCCGTGGCCGGCATCCCGCCGAGGTGGTCTCCCATCTCGCGGAGATCATGCTGGGCATCGCGTTCGGCCTGGCGTGCAGCGCGTTGCTGTTCCCGGCCGTACGGGTGCGGTCCGCGGAGCACGCCGTGGAGAGGCTGCGCACCCTGCTCGCCCGCCACCTCGACGGTCTCGCCGACGCGGTCGCCCGGCGGGAGCGGCCGCGGAACGTGCTCGGCTCCGGCTGGGAACGGGAACTCGACGTCGCACTGGCGCAGGCCCGTACCGCCGTGGACGAGGCGCACGAGAGCGTGCGCTGGAACGTACGCCCCATGGCTCGGCGCCGCCGCTGGCACCTGGACCGTCGCGTCATACGGACGCTCGCCGACGTGGAGCAGCAGGTGTGCGCGGCCGGACGACTCCTCGACACGCGCCCCGCGGTGAGCCGGGCCGGCCCTCGGGGCGAGGACACTCCCGCCGCCGACGGGTTCGCCGGACCGTACGCACGGTTGCTGCGCACGACGGCCCTGTGTGTCTACGGCTGCCGGGGCGGGCGGCCCCATCCCGCGCTGCCGGCGGCCCGTCACGCCCTCGCCCGCCTCGACAGACCCGGCCGTGATTCACCGGTCGACCGCGAAGCGGACCGCCATCTCGTCCATCACCTGGACGCGGTGCTGTCCTGCCTGACCACGTCCGTGCCCACCCCGACCCGACGGCACCGGGTGCTCAGCCCGCTGCGGCCCTCACGGCGACGATGACCTCTCACCCCACGGATCACCCGTACGGCAACACCGCGCCCACCGACATCACCGGCCGTACCCCGCCCGCCTGGAGCAGGCTGCCGCTCACCCTGACCCCCGTCCTGCTCCTGGTGGTCGTCGCCCTCACGGACCTGCTGACACCGGACTGGCTGCACGTCTCGCCGGCGATGGCCGCCGTGCCGGTCCTGGCCGCCGCCCTGCTCCCCGTGTGGGCGACGGCGACGCTCGCCTGCGCGGCGCTCTCGGTGACGGCGCTGCTGCAGACGGTCGCGGGACAGCTCGGCCGGCCGGACTCGGACGTCATCCTGGGCACCCTGGCCGTGGTCGGGCTCGCCTCGCTCGCCACCTGCTCGCTGCGCCGGCGCCGGGAACGGCAGCTGCGCCAGGTCCGCTCCGTCGCGGAGACCGCCCAGCGTGCGCTGATGCACCCGCTGCCGGGGCGGATCCGCTCGCTGGCCCTGTGCGGCGTGTATCTGCCGACCGAGTCGGAGGCCCGGATCGGCGGCGACTTCTACGAGGCCCTGCAGACGCCGTACGGCACCCGGATCCTGATCGGCGACGTGCGGGGCAAGGGACTGACGTCCGTCGGGGCCTCCGCGAACCTGCTCGGCGCGTTCCGGGAGCTGGCCGACCGTGAGGCCTCCCTGGCGACGGTGGCCCAGGGCTTGGACGAGCGCGCCCGACGGCAGATCGCGACGCTGGACGGCCAGGGCACGCAGGCACTGTTCACGGAGCGGTTCGCGACCGCCCTGCTGGTGGAGTTCCCGCCCGGCGAGGCATCGGCCCGCATCGTCCACTGCGGTCATCCCGAGCCGCTCGTCATGCGCGCGGGCCGGGTCCAAGCCCACCTGCCCGACCGGCCCGGGCCACCACTCGGCCTCGGCGACCTCCTGGCCGCGGCACCGGTCGCGACGACGTTGCCCTTCACCCCGGGCGACCGGCTCCTGCTGTACACGGACGGATTCATCGAGGCCCGGGACCGACTGGGCCGGTTCTACGACCTCCCCGCGCACGCCCGTACCCACGCGGACCGCCCGCTTCCGGCCATGGTCTCCGCCCTGCGCCGCGCCCTCCTGCACCACGTCGACGGCGACCTCGGCGACGACGCGGCGCTGGTGGCGCTGGAGCGGCTGCCGTGAGAGCGCCTGCACGCGTCCAGGGGCGAGCTGCACACTTCAGGGGCCGAGCCGCAGGCCCTCCTCGATCGCCATTGCGGCGAACGCGATCGTGTCCCGCAGGCGGGCGATCGGGTCACCCTCGTACTTGGAGGTGGCGGTGCCTTCGCGGATCCGCAGCGCTTCTTGGACGATCGGCTGCCAGCGCTCGTCGAATGCGGTCAGGGCATGGTGCCCGGCCCCGGTCTTCGAGGTGAGCCGATCGGTGGCCAGCATGTGGTGCAGGCGCGCGATACCGAGCACGAACCACTCGGTGACCCACTCGCCCCGCTCGACCGGGCCGTCGAAGACCCACTCCTGTCCGGCGCGGAGTTCATCGAGTTTCGACTTCCAGTACTCGTCGAGGTTGGCGTGGCTGTAGGCGCGGAGCGCGGTCCGGTCCGTCCATACATCGTCCGCTGTCAGCTGGGGGCCGCGTACGGTGACGGCTCGCTGGGCGAGTTCGTGCCAGGTGACCGGGTTGCGACTGAAGTGACCTGCGGGCCGGAAGTCCCACTCCTGGACGCACGGCACGTCCGGGCAGCCCTTCGGCGAGCCGGCCAGATCCGCGTGCGTGACGTGCAACCCGTCGAAGTACGGTCGTGGGTGACGACTGCTCAGCTCCACGAAGACCTCGCGGAGCGCGTCCATTGCCTTCTTTGAGGGCCGCTCGCTCAGCACCGCCAGGAAGTCGATGTCGCTGCGTCCGGGACGGAAGTCGCCGTACGTGAGCGACCCGTGCAGATACAGGCCCTGGACGAGCCCGGGGACGGCCTCGTCGGTCAACTGCAGGTAGCTCTCGACGGATCGGCGGACCTCGTCGGGCAGCGACAGCGGCGTCATGACGCCCACGCTAGACGATCACGGCCATCGCCAGCGCTCCCGAGGCCAGTACGAGGAACAGGCCCGGGAACGCGATGTTGTGGAGGACGCGTGCCCGTACGTGGACGGCCAGGGCGCCGATGTAGAACAGCACCAGGCCGAGACCGGCGGCGACGCCCAGGGGGCGAAGGCCCAACAGTCCCAGCAGGAGTCCCGCGGCCCCGGCCGCCTTCAGCAGAGCCAGGGGCCGGAGCCAGGCCGCCGGCACGCCGACCTCGCTCGAGTTGGCGAGGACGAACGGCGCCTCGGCGAAGTCGGCCGCCGCGATGCCGGCGTTGGCCAGGACGGCCGCACAGGTGACGAAAACGTAGGCGAGTTCCATGTCCCCACCCTCCCCGGGAAGCCGACACGCCGTCCAATACCTGTGTCTATAACCTGGTGGAATGGATGTCGACACCCGTCTTCTGCGCTCCTTCCTGGCCGTCGCGGAGGACGGTAGCCTCACCCGCGCCGCAGAGCGCGTCCATGTGTCCCAGCCGGCGCTCACGAAGCAGATCCGGCAGCTGGAAACCCAGCTCGGTGTACGGCTGTTCGACCGCTCGCGAGCCGGGATGGCACTGACCGGGCCCGGCCGCGAGCTCGCCCGTCTCGCCCCGAAGGTGCTCACGGCGTGGGACGGCGCCCGACGCGCCACCCGGGCCGCCGACCGGCAGGCCTCCCGGGTGCTGCGGGTCGGGTTCCTGGCGAGCGCGGCCAACGAGGCGACGCAGGAGATCGTCGCCGCGTTCGGCCGGAGCCGGCCCGGGTGGCGCGCCGAGCTGCGCCAGGCGGCCTGGACGAACCCGAGCGCCGGACTGGCCACCGGGGACGTGGACGTCGCACTGCTGCGGCTGCCCTTCCCGGGCCAGGATGCCCTGCGCGTCGAGCCGTTGTTCAGCGAGCCGCGCCGGGTCGCCCTGCCCGCCACGCACCCGCTGGCCGCGCGCGACACGATCGCCTTCCGCGAGCTGTGGGACGAGCCGTTCGTCGCCGCCCCGCAGGAGACCGGCGCGTGGCGCGACCACTGGCTGGCCGCCGACGAACGCGAGGGTCACCCCGTCCGCGTCGGCGCGGTCACCGAACAGCCCGACGACTGGCTGAACGCCATCGCCAACGGGTACGGAATCGCCCTCGCGCCCCAGTCCGCCGCACGGTTCTACGCCCGGCCCGGCGTCGTGTACCGACCGGTCACCGGGGTGAGCCCGACGCAAGTGGGCGTCGCGTGGGCACCCACCGACGACCGCAATCCGGTCGTACAGGACTTCGTCCGCTGCTGCCTCGACCTGGCAGGACAGGTGTGAGCGCCGGCCCGGACCGGTGACCGACTCCGGCCTCCCGCACGCTCCGAGTCGGCCGGGCCCGCACCTCGAACGCGGCCTTGTCCCCCGCCCGGCCCAATCCCGGTCCGCCGGAAGGGCGAGCACCCGTGAGGGGTGTGACCGTGGTGGAAGGGATCGGCGGGTGCACCTGTGACAAGGAGGCGGAATGGCCGAGACGGGCGGCGTGAGTGGCGTGGCGTGTACCACCGTGACGGGAGGCGACCCGTCCGGCGACGCCTTCGCGCAGGTGAGCGCGGTCGCCGATGCCGTCCTCTACGAGGGCTATCTGCTCTACCCGTACCGCCGCTCCTCGGCCAAGAACCGCGTCCGCTGGCAGTTCGGGGTGCTGTTGCCCCGGGACTGGGTGGAGGCGGACGGGCCCGTCACCCCGGGCCTCTCCGGTTCCGCGGACTCCTGGTACCAGCAGACCGAGTGCCTGGTGCGCGTGCGGCAGCCCGGAGCGGTCGTACGAGTGCGGATGCGGTACCTGCAGATGCAGCACAAGCAGGTGCAAGCTGCCGGTGCGGACGGGCGGTACCGCCCGGTCGAGTCGCTGCGCACCGACGACGGGACGGCCCATCTCACCTTCGACGAGGCGGTGCCGCACGAACTCGGTCTCGAGTGGCCGCTCGCCGATCTGCTGCGGGGCGAGTGCCGCGCCGAGGCCGGGGCGCCGCCCGCTGAACGGACGGAGCCGCTGCCCGGGGGTGCCGGTCGCGTGGTGCGGCGACGCGAACAGGTGCGGGCGCGGACGACGGTCGTGGCCGAGCGGATCACCGACGACGTGTGCCGGCTGCGGGTGCGCACCGAGAACACCGGGCGCGCACCGGATACCCGGGCCGCTCGGGGCGATGCGCTGCGGCATGCGCTGCTCGCCGCCCACACCCTGCTCGGCGGCGAGGGCGTGGAGTTCGTCTCGCTGATCGATCCGCCCGCGGATCTGCAGGGCCCCGTGCGCGACTGCCGTAACGCGTTCACCTTTCCTGTCCTGGGCGGCGAGCCGCAGGAGACGGGACCGGTCGGTCGGGTCGTCCTGTCCTCCCCGATCATCCTCCCGGACCGTCCGCAGGTGGCGCCGGAGAGCCCGGGCGACCTGCACGACGCGGCGGAGATCGACGAGATCCTGACGCTGCGCACGATGCTCCTGACGGACGAGGAGAAGGCCGAGGCGCGGGCCACCGACCCGCGGGCCGCGCAGATCCTGGACCGTGTCGACAGCATGCCCCAGGCGGTCTTCGCCCGGCTGCACGGCGCCATCCGCTCACTCACTCCGGTCACGCCCGCCGCCGTCGCCGAGGATCCGGCCGAACGGCCCGCGTGGTGGCAGGAGGGCGCCGACGAGGGGCTGTCCCCGACCACCGACACGGTGTTCGTGGACGGCGTCCCCGTCGGCGGCGGCAGCCGGGTGCGCCTGCGGCCGCGCGGCCGGGGTGCCGACGCCCAGGACATGTTCCTGGCCGGCCGGACCGCGCAGGTGGCGGCGGTCTTCCACGACGTGGACGGCAGCGTGCACCTCGCGGTGACCGTCGACGACGATCCCGCGGCCGAACTGCACGGCTGGTACGGCCGTTTCCACTACTTCCGGCCCGACGAGGTCGAACCGCTCGCAGGCGCGCACGCGCCGGGTCCCGCCGACCCGGTCCAACCACCCCGGCCGCAGTCCCCGCGGCCCCGATGTCCGGCCGACGGGCCGGAGGAGGGACGGCTCGATGGACGCCCCTGACCTGCCGGCGCACCCCGCTCACCGACTCCCTGACCGACCGCAGCAAAGGCGGACGACATGACCACCCAGACCAGTGCCACCCAGGAGCGCGACGCGATCGACGAGATCCATATCCTCTGGATCTCCGAGGGCATGAGCTGCGACGGCGACACCGTCTCCCTGACCGCCGCCGACCAGCCCTCCCTCGAGGATGTGGTGCTCGGTCTCATCCCGGGCCTGCCGAAGGTCAACCTGGTCAACAAGGTGCTCTCGCCGAGCCTGGGCGGCGAGGACTTCCTCGCCCCGTACCGGGCGGCGGCGCGCGGCGAGCTGGCCCCGTTCATCCTCGTCATCGAGGGCTCGATCCCGAACCAGAACATCATCGAGGGCGACGGCTACTGGACGTCCTTCGGCAACGACCCGGAGACCGGGCAGCCGCTGCCGCTGAACTGGTGGATCGACCAACTGGCGCCCAAGGCCTGGGCGGTGGTGGCCGCCGGCACCTGTGCCACCTTCGGCGGCATCCACGCCATGGCCGGCAACCCCACCGGCTGCATGGGCCTCGCGGACTACCTGGGCTGGGAGTTCAAGTCGCAGGCCGGGCTTCCGGTCGTCAACGTGCCCGGCTGTCCCATCCAGCCCGAGAACTTCATGGAGACCCTGATCTGGGTGCTCCAGCACGCGGCCGGTGCCGCTCCCCCGCCCCCGCTCGACCACATGCTGCGTCCGCAGTGGCTGTTCGGGAAGACCGTGCACGAGGGCTGCGACCGGGGCTCGTACTACGAGCAGGGCGACTTCGGCCTGGACTACAACTCGCCCAAGTGCCTGGTGAAGACGGGCTGTTGGGGCCCCGTTGTCAACTGCAACGTGCCCAAGCGGGGCTGGATGTCCGGGATCGGTGGCTGTCCGAACGTCGGCGGGATCTGCATCGGGTGCACGATGCCCGGGTTCCCGGACGCGTTCATGCCGTTCATGGACGAGCCCCCGGGGGGCACCCTGTCCTCCCTCGTCATCAAGCCCTACGGCGCCGTCATCCGCCGCCTGCGCGGCCTGACCAACGACATGGTGAACCACGAGCCCAAGTGGCGCCACAACAAGCACAAGCTGACCAGCGGTTACGACCCGCGCTACCGCCCGTGACGCCGGCCACGACAGCACTCGTCCCGCGTCCCGCCACCGACCCGCCGAACCCGAACAGCAAGGGGCAGTACCGCAGATGACGACCACCGAGTCCCGGTCCACCAAACGCAAACCCGAGCAGATCGTGGACATGTCCTGGGATCCGATCACGCGGATCATCGGCAACCTGGGCATCTACACGAAGATCGACTTCGCAAACCGGGAAGTCGTGGAATGCCACAGCACCTCGTCGCTGTTCCGCGGCTACTCGGTGTTCATGAAGGGCAAGGACCCGCGCGACGCGGGCTTCATCACCTCGCGCATCTGCGGCATCTGCGGCGACAACCACACCACGTGCTCCAACTACGCCCAGCAGATGGCCTACGGTGTCAAGCCGCCCAAGCTGGCCGAGCACATCACCAACCTCGGCGAAGCGGCCGAGTACATGTTCGACCACACGATCTTCCAGGACAACCTGGTGTTCGTGGACTTCTGCGAGGCGATGGTCAAGGCCACCAACCCCGCTGTGCTGGCCCGTGCCGAGCGCACGAACGCGCCCCGCGGGGACGTCCACGGCTTCAGGACCATCGCCGACATCATGAGGGCCTTCAACCCCTTCGAGGGCGAGGTCTACAAGGAGGCGCTGAAGGTCAGCCGGGTCACCCGGGAGATGTTCTGCCTCATGGAGGGGCGGCACGTCCACCCGTCGACGCTGTACCCGGGCGGGGTCGGCACGATGCCGCAGCCCAACACCTTCACCGACTACCTCAGCCGGCTCATGCGCGTCATCGACTTCGTCAAGAAGGCCGTGGCGATGAACGACGACGTCTTCGACTTCTTCTACGAGGCGCTGCCCGGCTACGAGGAGGTCGGCAAGCGCCGCATCCTGCTCGGCTGCTGGGGCGCCTGGCAGAACCCGGACGTCGTCGACTACCGCTACGCGACGATGAACGAGTGGGGCAAGGCGATGTACGTCACCCCCGGCATCGTCGTCGACGGCGAACTGGTCACCAACAACCTGGTCGACATCAACCTCGGCCTGCGGATCATGCTCGGCAGCTCCTTCTACGAGGACTGGGTCAACGAGCAGCCGTTCGTCACCCACGACCCGCTCGGCAACCCCGTCGACATGCGCCACCCGTGGAACCAGACCACCGTGCCGGTGCCGCAGAAGCGGGACTTCGACGGCAAGTACAGCTGGGTGATGAGCCCGCGCTGGCACCACTCGGGGACCGGCGAGCACCTCGCCCTCGACACCGGCGGCGGGCCCCTCGCCCGGCTGTGGACGACCGCGCTGAGCGGCCTGGTCGACACGCCGTACGTGAAGGCCACCGGCAGCAGCGTGCGCATCTCGCTGCCCAAAGGCGAGACTCTGCCGGAGACCACACTCGAGTGGCACATCCCCAAGTGGAGCAACACCATCGAGCGGGACCGTGCCCGGCCGTACTTCGTCGCCTACGCCGCCGCCATGGCCCTGCAGTTCCTGGAGGAGGCGATGGGCATGCTCCGCGACGGCGACTCCAAGGTGTTCGAGAACTTCGAGGTGCCCGACGAGGCGATCGGCTGCGGCTTCCACGAGGCCGTGCGCGGTGTCCTCTCCCACCACCTGGTGATCCGCGACAAGAAGATCGCCAACTACCACCCGTACCCGCCGACCCCTTGGAACGCCAGCCCGCGCGACATCTACGGCACCCCGGGGCCGTACGAGGACGCCGTCCAGGGCCAGCCGATCTTCGAGGAGAACGGGCCCGACGACTTCAAGGGCGTCGACATCATGCGCACCGTGCGCAGCTTCGACCCGTGTCTGCCCTGCGGGGTGCACATGTACATGGGCAAGGGCAAGACGCTGTCGACCGTCCACTCGCCCACGTACGGAGCCGGGCATGCCTGATCCCGCCGTACGGCTCCCGGATCCGGCGGTGGAGGCGCGGCTCGCCCGGCTCGACGAGGTGCTGGCCGGGCTGGAGTCCGCGCCCGGCCCGGCCGCCCGTGAGGCGCTGGAGTCGGTGACGCTGCTGACCGAGGTCTACGGCGAGGCACTCGCCCGGGTCCTGGACCACGCGGACGAGCGGCAGCGCGAGCGCCTGGCCGACGACGAGCTGCTGGGGCACCTGCTGGTGCTGCACGCGATCCACCCTGAGTCCGCCGACGCGCGGGCCGCTCGCGCGGTCGAACGGCTGCGGCCCGCGGTCCGCGAGCGCGGCGGCGACCTGGAGTGGGCCGGTGTGGAGGGGCGGGTGGCCCGGGTGCGGGTGAGCACCGGCGGCGGCTGCGGCTCCGGGTGCGGCAGCGGGTCGGCCGACGTCACCGCTGTCGTCCGCGCGGCGGTGCTGGCCGCCGCCCCCGAGCTGGAGGCGGTGGAGCCGGTCACCGACGAGCGCCGTGCGGCCCCGGCCTTCGTACCCCTGACGACGCTGACGCGCCGGACCGCGCAGCAGCCGCAGGAGACACGGTGATCACGGACGGGGCACTGGCCCGCGTCATCCGCTCGGCGGCCGACCGCACGGCGACCGCCGAGGCCGAGGTGTGCGAGCTGTGTGCCGCCCCGGTGGCCGACGCGCACCCCCACCTGTACGACACCGAGGCCGCCGAGGTGCGGTGCGTGTGCGGCCCGTGTTCGGTGCTGTTCGCCGGGGACGGGGCGGGCGAGGGGCACTACCGGCTCGTGCCCCGGCGCCGGCTGCGGCTGCCGCCGGTCGACACGGCTGTGCTGGGCGTGCCGGTGGGCCTGGTGTTCTTCGTGCCGCGCTCCGACGGCACGGTCACCGCGCAGGGGCCGAGCCCGGCCGGGGCCATGCGCTGGGAGGTGGACACGGCGGCCTGGCAGCGGCTGACCGCCACGTTTCCGCAGCTCGCTTCCATGGCACCCGACGTGGAGGCGCTGCTGATGAACACCGTGCGGGGCCTCGACGAGCACTGGATCGTGCCGGTCGACGACTGCTTCCGGATGGTCGCCCTCGTCCGCCGCGAGTGGCGGGGCCTGTCCGGTGGCGACGGGGTCTGGCCGGCCGTGGAGCGGTTCTTCGCGGAGCTCACCGAGCGTTCGTGAGGACCTGGAAGGAGAACAGACATGGGCAGCATCAGAGTGGGCCGCCCCCAGGCGAAGCCCGACACGCCCAGCCATGTGCCGGGCCTGCACCAGGGCAACCGGGGCCCCTACGAGCACCAGAACGGACACCACAAGGACGGCACCGCCGACGCGCGCCGCTCCACCGGGATCCACTGGAAGCGGCATGACGCCCTGCTGGACGCCATGCCGAACATCTCACCGGGATGAGAGAGCAGGGAGTGAGCGTGAACAAACGCTGCCGAACAGCGAAGAGAGCGAGGTCGGCGATGTCCGGACGTCAGGTGCTGCTCGCACAGGCCGCTCTGGTGGGCGGTCTGGCACTGGCCCTGTTCCTGAAGGAGCTGCCCGGCGTGGTGCGCGAGCTGCGGATCTACCGGATGACCGGTGGTGTCCGCGCGAACCGCCGCTACCCCTGATCCGGCCGTGCACGAGCTGTCGATCGCCACGGCGATCGTGGAGCAGGCCGAGGAGATCGCCCGGGCGGACGGCGCCGACGACGTCTCGTCGGTGACCGTCCGGGTCGGCGAGCTGGCCGGTGTGGTGCCGGACGCGCTGCACTTCGCCTTCGAGGTGGCCCGCGACGGCACGGCCCTCGCCGCGGCCCGGCTCGTGGTCGAGCAGGTGACGGCGCGGGCGTGGTGCGGCGGGTGCGCGGAGGAGTTCGCGGTGGGCATGCCGCCGTTCTTCTGGTGCCCGCGCTGCGACCGGCCCTCGCAGGATCTGCGCAGCGGCAGGGAACTGGAGATCACGGACGTCGAGGCGGCCACGGCCCGGCCCTGACGTAGGTCGACCCCGCCGGAGTTCGGGCTCCGGCGGGGTCGACCGCTGTCCGGACCGCTCAGCAGATACGGGGCAACTGCTCCCCCAGCGGCAGGTCCACCACCCGGGTGCCGCCGAGCCCGGTGGCCACGACGACCATGCCGGGATGCTCCTCGACGCACTCGCCGATCAGGGTCGCGCCGGCGCCCTGCGGATGGGCACGCATCGCCGCCAGCACCGCCTCGGCCTCCTCCCGGGGCACGAAGGCGACGAGCCGGCCCTCGTTGGCGACGTACAGCGGGTCAAGGCCGAGGAAGCCGCAGGCGTTCGCGACCTCGTCCGGGACCGGGACGGCCCGCTCCCGCAGCCGTACGCCGGTGCCGGAGGCGCGGGCGATCTCGTTGAGCGAGGCACCGAGCCCGCCCCGGGTGGGGTCGCGCAGCACATGGATGTCCCGGGTGACCGCCAGCATCGCCTCCACCAGGCCGGCCAGCGGCGCGGTGTCGGAGGCGATCTCGACCCCGAACTCCAGCCCCTCCCGCACGCTCATGATGGCCACCCCGTGCAGGCCGATCGGGCCGCTGACGATGACGGCGTCGCCCGGCCGGGCGCGCTGCGGGCGGATGTCGACTCCGTCGGGGACGAGGCCGATACCGGCGGTGGTGACATAGACGCCGTCGCCGTGCCCGGACTCGACCACCTTGGTGTCTCCGGTGGCGACGGTGACGCCCGCCGCCTCGGCCGCCGCCCCGATGGCCCGGGCGATCCGCCCGACGACGGCCAGTTCCACGCCCTCCTCCAGGACGAAGGCGGTGGAGAGGTAGGCGGGGCGGGCGCCGCTCATGGCGAGGTCGTTGACGGTGCCGTTGACCGCGAGGTCGCCCAGGCTGCCGCCGGGGAAGAACAGCGGCCGTACGACGTAGGAGTCGGTGGAGAAGGCCAGCCGGGCGCCGCCCAGGTCGAGGACGGCCGAGTCGGTGAGGGCGGCCAGGGTGGGGTTGCCGTACGCGGGCGCGAAGACCTGCTCGATCAGCTCGGCGGACAGGGCGCCGCCTCCGCCGTGGCCCATGACCACGACCGGCTGGTCGCGTAGGGGTGCGGGGCAGGTCCAGTTCGCGGGGTCGACGGCCGCTTCCGTCGCTTCGGCCACGTCGGCCGCTTCGGTGGCGAGGTCAGCCAACGGGGTTCATCTCCTCCTGCGGGATGCGGGATCCCTGCCGTGCCGGGGTGTCGGTCATCCGGCGGTACAGGTAGTAGGCGGCGCAGGCGCCCTCGCTGGAGACCATGGTGGCGCCCAGCGGGGTGCGCGGGGTGCAGGTCGTGCCGAACGCCGCGCACTCGGTCGGCTTGATCAGGCCCTGCAGCACCTCGCCGGCCCGGCATGCGGCGGGCTCCTCGGTGCGGATGCCGGTGACGTCGAAGCGGTGCTCGGCGTCGTAGGCGCGGAAGGCGTCGGTCAGGCGCCAGCCGCTGGCCGGGATCCGGCCGATGCCGCGCCAGTTGCGGTCGGTGACCTCGAACACCTCCTCGATCATGCGCAGGGCCGCCGGGTTGCCCTGCTCGCGTACGGCCCGGGGGTAGGCGTTCTCCACCCGGTGCTCACCGCGCTCCAGCTGGTGGACGGCGCGCCGGATCCCCTCGAGGATGTCCAGCGGCTCGAAGCCGGTGACGACGACCGGGACCCGGTGCTTCTCGGCCAGGTCCGGGTACTCGGTGGTGCCCATCACGCTGCACACGTGCCCGGCGGCGAGGAAGCCCTGCACCCGGCAGGCGGGCGCCGACATGATGGCTTCGATCGCCGGGGGGACCCGGACGTGGGACACCAGCAGGCTGAAGTTGTCCACGCCCAGGCGGCGGGCCTGGTGGACGGCCATCGCGTTGGCGGGGGCGGTCGTCTCGAAGCCGATCGCGAAGAAGACGACCTGCCGGTCCGGGTTCCTGCGGGCGAGGTCGAGGGCGTCGAGCGGCGAGTACACCACCCGCACGTCACCGCCCTCACCCTTGACCCGGAACAGGTCCCGGTCGGTGCCGGGCACCCGCAGCATGTCGCCGAAGGAGCAGAAGATCACGTCCGGGCGGGCGGCGATCTCCAGTGCCTTGTCGATCATGTCGAGGGGTGTGACGCACACCGGGCAGCCCGGACCGTGGATCAACTCCACCTCGTCCGGCAGGAGCTGGTCGATGCCGTGCCGGATGATGGAGTGGGTCTGGCCGCCGCAGACCTCCATCAGCGCCCAGGGGCGGGTGACGGTGGCCCGGATCTCGTCGAACAACCGGCGGGCCAGATCCGGGTCGTTGAACTCGTCGATGTACTTCACTGGACCTCGCTCCCGCTCCTGCTCCCCTGCCGTGCCGCCTGTTCCCAGGCGTCACCGAACTCCTCCTCCAACAGCCCGAGTTGCTCGAACAGCTCCAGGGACGCCCGGGCCGACTCCTCGTCCAGACGCTGCAGGGCGAACCCGACATGGACGATGACGTACTCCCCCACCCGCACGTCGGGCAGGTACTCGAGGCACGCCTGCTTCTGCACTCCGCCGAAGTCGATCAGCCCGGTGAGCGGGTCTGCGCCGTCGTCGATGGCCACGACCTTGCCGGGCACTGCCAGACACATGGGTCACTCCGTCTCGTGGTTGGTTGCTGTTCCCGCGACCATGAGCTGACCGAGCGCCAACCCGCCGTCGTTCGGGGGTACTTCGCCGTGCCGCAGGACGGTGAACCGGTCCGCGGCCAGCAGGGCGGCACACTCCTCCTCCAGCAGGGCGTTGGCGAAGACGCCTCCGGTGAGGGCGACCGTGGTCAGGCCGGTCGTTCCGCGGGCCCGCCGGCAGACCTCCGTGACGGCCCGGGCCACGCCCCGGTGGAAACGGGCCGCGAGCACGGGGGTGGGGGTGCCGCTCCGCAGATCGGTGAGGACGGCCTGCAGCGGGGGCGCGATCTCCCACCTGCCCGCCCGGTCCAGTCGGCCGAGAGGCCGGTCGGACGGGACCGTGTCGGGTGGCGGGAGGGTCCGGAACCCGAAGCGGTACGCCCTGGTGTCCGCGTGCCACGCCTCCGTCGCCGCGGCCTCCAGCTCCAGCGCGGCCTGCGCCTCGTACCCCGCGCGGTGGCACACGCCGACCAGGGACGACACGGCATCGAAGAGACGGCCCATACCGGACGTCGGGACACATGCCACCTGGCGTTCCAACTGCTGCCGCAGTACGACGAGTTCCGACTCGGAGCACGCGGCGACACTCGGCAGGTCCCGTTCCCACGGCAGCCCCGCCGCCCACAGCCGGGCCAGCGCCAGCCGGCAGGGGTTGGCGACGCCCGTGTCCCCGCCGGGCAGCGGGGCAGGGGTCAGGTGGGCGAAGCGCCGGTAGCCGGTGTAGTCGGCGAGCAGCACCTCGCCGCCCCAGACGGTGCCGTCGTCGCCGTACCCGGTGCCGTCGAAGGCGACCCCGATGACGGGTGTGGTGCCGTCGAGACCGTGTTCGGCCATGGCCGAGGCGATGTGGGCGTGGTGGTGCTGGACCAGCGTCGGTGACCGGAGTCCGAGTTGGGACGATCGTGTCCGTGCCCAACCCGTCGAGTGGTAACCGGGGTGCCGGTCGGCGGCCACCAGCCGCGGGGTGACTCCCGTGAGGCGGCCGAGGTGCCGTTCGGCCCTCCCGGCCGCTTCGAGGGTGGCCAGGTCACCCATGTCGCCGATGTGCGGCCCGAGCCAGGCGAGGTCCCCCTCACCCAGGCAGGGCGCGTTCTTCAGATCGCCGCCGACCGCGAGCGTGGGACGGACCGGGAGCGGGAGGCGCAGCGGGCGGGGGACGTAACCGCGGGAGCGCCGCAGCACCTGGTGGGTGCCGTCGGCGCGGACCCGCAGCAGGGAGTCGTCGCACGGGGAGGCGACGGGCCGGTCGTGGGCGAGCCAGGCGTCGGCGAGTCCGGCCAGCCGGGTCAGCGCCTCGGCGTCGTCGGTGACGATGGGTTCGCCGGAGCGGTTGCCGCTGGTCATGACCAGTACCCGGGGGCCGGGGGGATCGCCGGGCAGTCCGAACAGCAGGGTGTGCACGGGGGTGTAGGGCAGCATCACGCCCACGTGCGGGCTGCCGGGGCAGACCTGGTCGGCGAGGTGGAGCCCGTCCGCGGGGGTGCGTCTGCGCAGCAGGACGACGGGGCGCCGGGCGCCGGTGAGTGCGGCTCGTTCGGCGTCGGAGAGGTCCGCGACTCGCTCCGCCGTGTCGAGGTCGGCGCACATCACGGCGAAGGCCTTGCCGCCGCGTTCCTTGCGGGTGCGCAGGGTGGCCACGGCGCGTGAGTCGGTGGCGTCGCAGGCCAGGTGGTAGCCGCCGACGCCCTTCACGGCGACGATCCGGCCCGCGGCCAGCAGCGCCCGGGCCGTGGCCAGGGCGTCCGCGTCCCGGGCCGGGCGGACGCCGGTTCCATCGGCGGGGACCAGGCGGAGCCGCGGGCCGCAGTCGGGACAGGCGACGGGCTGGGCGTGGAAGCGCCGGTCGACGGGGGCGTCGTACTCCCGGGCGCAGGACGGGCACATCGGGAAGCCGGCCATGGTGGTGGCCGATCGGTCGTACGGCATCCCCGTGGCGATGGTGAAGCGGGGGCCGCAGTGGGTGCAGGTGATGAAGGGGTGGCGGTGACGGCGGTCGGCCGGGTCGGCCAGCTCGCGCAGGCAGTCGTCGCAGGTCGCGGTGTCGGGCGGGAGCTGGGTCCGGCCGGCCGACTGCTCGGTGGGGCGGATGGTGAACGGGCCGGTGATGCCGGTGGCGGGGACGTCCTCGCAGCCGACGCCGGTCACGGCCGCGAGCGGGGGCGGCTGCTCGGTCAACCGGTCGAAGAACCTGCCCACTTCGCCCGCCGGGCCCTCGACCTCGATGAGCACGCCGTTCGCGGTGTTGCTGACGAACCCGGCCAGCTCCAGGTCGGCGGCCAGCCGGTGCACGTACGGCCGGAAGCCGACCCCCTGCACCGTGCCGCGGACGGTGATCCGGCGGCGGACCGGGCCGGTGACGGGCGCGGTCACGAGACGGGGGCTGAGGCGGGGTGGTGGTGACCGTGGGGATGCGGGGCGAGCGGAGGCCGGTGCGGCGGGGCGCCGTGCCGGGCGGCGAGCGCGTGGGCCAGGAGGGTGTCGACGCCGTCGCCGGTGCGCGCGCACGACCGTACGATCTCCACCCCAGGGTTGACCCGCTGGACGTTCGCCCGGAAGGCCATCTCGTCGAAGCCGGCCGGCTCGGCCAGGTCGGTCTTGGTGACGACGACCAGGTGGGCCGATCCGAACGCGGTCGGGTACTTCAGCGGTTTGTCCTCGCCCTCGGTCACCGCCATCAGGACGATCCGCAGGGTCTCGCCGAGGTCGTACGAGGCCGGGCAGACGAGGTTGCCGACGTTCTCCACGAAGAGCACCGCGGTGTCCGCCGGCAGCCAGCCTTCCAGGCGCCCGCGTACCTGCCGGGCCTCCAGATGGCACAGTCCGTCGGTGAGCAGCTGCTGGACGGGGGCGCCCGAACGCGCCAGCCGGACGGCGTCGTTCTCGGTCGCGAGGTCGGCGGTGAGCGCGGCGACCGGAACGCCACGCTCCACCGCTCTGGCCAGGATCCGGCCGAGGAGTTCGGTCTTGCCGCTGCCCGGGCTGGACAGCAGGTTGACCACCGTGACGCCCTGTCGCGTCAGATCGTCGCGCAGGCTCGCGGCCAGGTCGTCGTTCTTCGCCAGGACGGCCTGCTTGACGTCGGACCGGCACATGGGCGCAGCTCCTCGGAGTCGGGCGGCGGAGCCCCGGCCGTGTCCCGTACGGCCCGGGGTCTCACCGATCTTCGGCTCCGTCGGCCGCGAGGCCGGGCAGCGCAGCCGCGTGCAGGGGCCCGGATTCCATCGGGCGGCCCAACGGCGGTGCGGGCGCGGCGGGGTCGGCCAGCAATACGGGGACCAGGGTGTGCAGCGCGTCCACGGCCCGATCGACCGCCTCCCGCACCGGTGCGCTGATCCCCGGCAGGATGTCCTCGTCGCCGCTCGGCAGGACGCCGGGCTCACAGGCCAGGACGAGGACCCGGGGCAGCGGCTCGTCGCCCAGGTGTGCGGCCAGGGCCAGCACCTTCTGCGGGTCCATGCCGTGCGCCTCGGGCACGGCGGCGCCGTCGGGCGGTTCCGCCTCGATCAGGGTGAGGGTGCCGGGGCGGTGTCCGCGCGGGGCCGCGTCGACCAGGACGGCGGTGGCACAGCCGTCCAGCAGCGCGTAGGCGAGGTCCATGCCGCGGATGCCGAAGTCCCGCACCCGCGCCTCCGGCGGCAGCGGGCGCCGGTCGAGGGCGCGGATCACCTCGGGGCCGAACGCGTCGTCGCCCAGGAAGATGTTGCCGACGCCCGCCACGAGCAGCGGGGAGCGTGCGGGGTTCACCGGACGGCTCCGACGGCCGGTGCCAGGGGGCGGGCGTCGCCGGTGGGCTTCTTCCGCACGAAGGCCGACCGCAGGTCGTGGTACGGGGCCGTGGGGTCGAAGAAGATGGCGTACATGCGGGCGAGTTCGTCCCGCCGGTAGTCCGCGAGCGGCCGTACCTGCTCGTCCGCGTGGCGTGCCGCGGCCTTGGCGGCGATACGTCGTTCGAGGTCCGGGGCGGCGGCGAGACCGACGGCCAGTCGCTCGGCCTCGGCGGCGAACTCTCCCGGCCCGGTGGGCACGAGCCGGTCCACCAGTCCCAGCCGCCCGGCCGACGCGGCGCTCAGCGGCAGCGCCTCTTCCGTCAGCCGGTGGGCGGTGTCGGCCCCGGCCCGGCGGGGCAGCGAGTACGTCCAGAACTCGGATCCGTACAGGCCCATCCGCCGGTAGTGCGGGTTGAGCACGGCGCCCGTACGGCACCAGACCTGGTCGGCGGCGAGGGCGAGCATGGCGCCGCCCGCGGCCGCGTTGCCGGCGAGCGCGGCCACCACCAGCCGGTCGGTGGTGCGCAGCACCGCCTCGACGAGGTCGTCCATGGCGGTGAGATTGGTCCAGGACTCCTCGGCCGGGTCGGCGGAGGCCTCGATGACGTTCAGGTGGATGCCGTTGGAGAAGAAGTCGCGCGCGCCGCCGAGCACCAGGACGGAGGTGGGGCGGGCGAGCGCGTACCGGTAGGCGGCGAGCAGCCTGCGGCACTGGTCGGTGCTCATCGCTCCGCCCGGGAAGGAGAAGCCGAGGAAGCCGACGTCGCCGCGCTGCCGATAGCGGATGTCGGTCCAGGTGCGGCGGCGCCGGGGCAGTTCGAGCGGGACGGCGGCTTCCGGGAGGCCGAGCGTGCCGGCGAACGAGGCGAGCACGGAGGCGGCGGGGCGGCGGAAGGGCGCCGGGTCGCCGGAGTTCTTGCGCGGGCGCAGTTCCGGGATCCACACGGCGCCGTCCCGGGTGGCCCGGCAGACCGCGCCCGCCCGGGTCGCGAGCAGCTCGCCGGGGCGGCCGCGCAGCCGGTCCTCGGGGTGCCCGCCGTGCAGGAACACCTCGTGGCCGAGGAGTTCGTCCAGGACGCCGGGCTGCGAGTCGGCGCCGCGTAGCTTGCGCAGCACGGTCTCGGTGCTGTCGTGCGCCCAGTCGATCCGGCGCCGCTCCTGCCGGAAGAAGTCGCGCCACACGACGTGGACGGGGGTGTGGGACGCGTCGGGGTCGCCGGTCTGCGGGCGCGGTTTGAACGAGGCGTCGGCGAACCGGCCTACGGCGAGCAGGACGGCGGTCACGGCGGCGTCGGAGGCCTCGTTGCGGTACAGGTCGCTCTTGCCGACGGACGGCACGGGAAAGGACTCGGCGGCCCAGATGTCCCCGGCGTCCATGGCCGCCTCGGCCTGGAGCACCGTCACACCCCAGCGCGGCGCCTGATCGGCGATGGCCCAGTCCAGCGCGGACGGGCCGCGGTCGCCGGGCGGCCCCGGATGCACGATGAGGCAGGTCTGCTGCCTCCAGACGTCCTCCGGCAGGGCCGTCTTCAGCATCGGCGCGACGACCAGGTCCGGGCGCAGTTCGTGCACGGCGGCACGGACCGGGTCGGCACCGTGCGTGGCGAGGACGACGTCCACACGGTGTCCCAGGTCGGAGAGTTCGGCGTACAGCCGCTGGGAGAGGCTGTTGAACGCGCTGGCCACGAGCAAAATGTCCATGCCATGGCATGTTCGTCCCTCTCGGGGGAGTCGTGAAGAACCCCTGCGGCGTTTCCTTCGCCTCGGCGAGGTCTCTTCCTCCATCCGGATCGCGTTGCGGGCGGCCCCTCGGGCACCGCGGGCGCGGATGCGCGGGCCGTGTCCCGGCGGCACGATGGAAGGACGGGCCGGGCCCCCGACGGACCCGCCCCCGCGCTGGAAGTGATCCCATGGCACAGCAATCGGCGACCAGGGACCGGACGGCCGCACCGGTCGGGTACGGCAGCGTCTTCCTCTTCTTCGCGCCATGGATCGCCGTCTTCTTCGCGGTGATCTGCGTGCTGGCGCTGGCCCTGGGACGGCAGCAGTTGCTGTGGCTGGAGACGTACGCGCAGGTGATCGCCAACGGGGTCATCGCCGTCGTGGCTCTCGGATCGCTGTTCTTCCAGCCGTTCACGGAGCAGTACGCCCGGCGGTCGGCGCCGCCCGAGGTGTGGGACTCGCCGCTGTTCAAGCACGTCAACCGGGTGCTGACGGCGGTGTGGGGCGCTTGTCTTCGCGGTCATCACGGTGCTGGGCCGGCCGGCCACACGGACGCCGTCGGGGAGCGACTGGCTCAACTGGGTCTTGCCGGTGGCGCTGCTGGCGTGGGCCGTCAACTTCACCCGACGCTACCCGGAGTCCCAGCGCGGTCGGGCCCTCGCATCGTGAGGAAGGAGCCGGCCTCATGCATCACGACGAGATCATCGGAAAGGTGCAGGCACTCGCCCAGCTGCCCGACCGGGGGACGGCCGAGCGGGCGACGCACGCCGTGGTCAGCACGCTCTCGGAACGGCTGCCGTCCGGGCTCGCCCGCCATGTGGCCGCTCAGCTGCCGCCGGATCTGGCGGCCGACATGCGGCTCGCGGCGGACACGTCGGGCGGCGCCGACTCGGGCACCGCGGGTGAGCGGTTCGGGCTGACCGTCTTCGCCGGACGGATCGCCGACCGGGCAGGCACCGACGAGGACACGGCCCTGCGCGACGCCGCGGCCGTACTGGAGGTGCTGGACGCCGCTCTGGCTCCGGAGCTGACCGAGCGGATCGCCGGGGCGCTCCCGTCGGACATCCGGGAGCTGCTGCCCGTGGAGCGCGCCCACGGGTTGTGAAGTCCTCGTCACCGCGCGTTGTGCCGTCCCCTTCTCCGGCCAGCCTTTACCGTTCTCTGAATGTGACCAGCAGTCAGGATGCGGGCGCGAAGAGGAGGCGGGAGGCCTGGTGGGCGGTGCGGGTCGGCGGACGGGTGGAGGACGTCGCTCGGGTGCGGCGGTGCTGGGCAGCCGGCCGGCGCACTCCGTGCGGCTCCCGGCGGTCGCCCGGTCCGAGCCGGACGGCCTGGTGGCCGCGCGCACGGTGCCATGGCTGCGGGTCGCCGCGGCCTACGCCTGGCGCCTCATCCTCGTCGGCATCGTCGTCTACGGCGTCTTCAGCGTCCTCGGCCGCTTCCAGCTCATCGCCGTCGCCCTGTTCCTCGCCCTCGTCGTCACCTCGGTCCTGCGCCCTCTCGTCGATTTCCTCAATCGCGTGCTGTCGAGGCCGCTGAGCGTCGCCCTCGCACTCGTCGGCAGCCTGCTGATCCTGCTCGGCCTGCTGGCGCTCGTGGGCAACGCGGTGGCGGGCGAGTCGGCGACGCTGGCCGGCGAGTTCCGGGGCGGCATCCACCGCATCGAGCAGTGGCTGCAGCGTCCGCCGTTCCGGCTCAGCCCCAGCCGGCTCTCCGATCTGCAGCGCCAGGTGACCGACTACATCTCCGCGCACCGGGCCAGCCTGCTCAGCAGCGCGCTGTCGGGACTGGGCAGAGTCGTCGAGGTGATCGCGGGCGCCGCGCTCGCACTGTTCGCCTCCGCCTTCTTCATGCATTCCGGCGAGCGCATGTGGCGCTGGGCGCGCGACCAGCTGCTGCCGGCCCCTGCCCGGCCGGCCTGGGACCGGGCGGGGAGCGCCGCCTGGCGGACGTTCGCCGGGTACACGCGCGGGATCATCATCGTGGCGGCCACCAACGCCGTGCTGGTCGGCATCGCGCTGCTCGTGCTGCGGGTGCCGCTCGCGCTGCCGCTGACGCTGCTGGAGTTCTTCGCCGCGTTCGTGCCCCTGGTGGGCTCACCGGTCGCCCTCGGCGTGGCCACCATCGTCGCTCTCGCCGGGCGCGGGCCGCTCACGGCCGCGGCGGTGCTGGTGCTCATCGTCGTCATCGGCCAGCTCGAAGGGCATGTGCTGCACCCGCTGGTGATGAGCTGGGCGGTCCGGCTGCACCCGCTCGTCGTCGCCGTGTCCGTCATCGCGGGCAGCATCGTCGCGGGGGTGGTCGGAGCCGTCGTCGCCGTGCCGCTCATCTCGGTCGCCTGGGCGGTACTGCGCGCGCTGCGGGCGGTGCCGCCGTGACCGCGGTCGCGACAACTTCCCTTTGTTCCCGAGGGAGACCGCGGTTTCGGAGGGAGACGGCTGCTTACGAGGAAGACCGCGCCGTGGCCGTCGTACGGGCTCAGCGCAGGGCCGCTGCCACGAGGCCGTGGATCTCCGGCCCGGTCACGCTCCCGCCGTTCACCAGCCGGTCGAAGACCAGCCCGTCCACGCAGGTCAGCAGGGTGACCGTACGTTCTTCGGCATCCTCCACGCCCTGCGCGGCCAGGAAGTCCTGCAAGGCCTGGCGCGCCAGGTTCTCGCGGGGCAGGAGGATCTCG
This sequence comes from Streptomyces sp. NPDC085866, assembly GCF_044541035.1. Lineage (NCBI taxonomy): Bacteria > Bacillati > Actinomycetota > Actinomycetes > Kitasatosporales > Streptomycetaceae > Streptomyces > Streptomyces sp. NPDC085866. The sequence continues at coordinate 167,766 of NZ_JBITSQ010000009.1, read as the reverse complement.
CGCAGCTCGGGCTGGTGCACGCTCTCGATGGCACACGCGTATCGCGCCAGGGACCGCCGCCGCCCCTCCCCGGCGAGCCGGAGCGCGGTGAAGGCCAGGAGGCCCGCCGTCACCTCGGCGGCGCTCCGGATCTCCGGTGTCCTGCTCCCGATCTCCTGCAGCTCGGCCTGGTCGAGTGCCACCAGACGCCGGATCAGTGCGGTGAGCAGCGCCTGGCGGGTGCGGTAGTAGGCGGAGGTGGTGCCGGGCGGCAGGTTCGCCGCGCGGTCCACGGCGCGGTGCGTCAGTCCGCGCATGCCGACGTCGGCGAGCACGCCGATGGCCGCGTCGGCGAGGAGGGTACGTCGATCGGTGGACACCCCCTCTTTCTACACCCCCGCTTCTACAGCCGTAGAGGGCACGAGTACGCTCCTTCTACATCTGTAGAAGACCTGTGCACTGGGGAGGGGCCGACATGGGCGGTACCGCGGTGGTGGTCGGTGGAGGGATCGGGGGCCTGTCGGCGGCGGTCGGTCTGCACCGGATCGGCTGGAAGGTGACGGTCCTCGAACGTGCCGCCACCCTGGCCGACGCGGGTGCGGGCATCTCCCTGCACGCCAACGGACTGCGCGCACTGGACGTCCTCGGCATCGGCGCGGCGGTGCGTGCGGCGGCCCGGCCGCAGTACAGCGGGGGCACCCGCACCCCCTCGGGCGGCCTGCTGGCACGCATGGACGGAGCCGCGCTCGCGCGTGAGCTGGGCACGCCGATCGTCGGCATCCCGCGCACCGCACTGCACCGCCTGCTGCGCGCCGCGCTGCCCCCGGAGTGCCTGCACGTGGGCGTCACCGTGCCGTCGGTCGACCGCTCGGCTCCCGACCGGGTCGAGGTGCCGACCGGAGCGGGCGTCCTGGCAGCGGATCTGGTCGTCGCGGCGGACGGCGTGGGCAGCCGGCTGCGCGGCCAGGCGTTCCCGGACCATCCCGGCCCCGTGTACAGCGGGTCCACGGTCCTGCGCGCCATCACCGCACGCCCGGTGGAGCTGAGCAGCGACTTCGAGCTGACCTGGGGACAGGGAGCGGAGTTCGGCCACATCGCCTTCACGGACGGGCACGCCGAGTGGCACGCGGTGCTCAACTCCCCACCCGGAGTACGTCACACGGACCCGCTCGGCATGCTGCGCGACCGCTTTTGTACCTGGCACGAACCGATCCCGGCACTGCTGGAGGCGACCCGGCCCGAGGCCGTACTGCACCACGACATCCACGAGTTGGTGACACCCCTGCCGGCGTTCGCCGCGAGCCGGATCGCGTTCCTCGGCGACGCGGCCCACGCCATGACCCCGCATCTCGGCCAGGGCGCCTGCCAGGCCCTGGAGGACGCCGCCACGCTGACCGCGGCGCTGGCCGACGCCCCCACCGTCGCAGCGGCGCTGGCCCGGTACGACGCCGAGCGCCGGCCCCGCGCGCAGTCGGTCGCCCGCGCGGCCCGGCAGGCCGGCCGGATGGGCCAGCAGCTGTCCCATCCCGCGGCCGTCGCCCTGCGCAACACGGCCCTGCGGCTCGCCCCGTCCCGGGTGACGGTCCGAGGCATCCTGCGTCACGCCGACTGGGCACCGCCGAGCCTGGGGTGAGGCCTGCGCGCCGGAGGACACCAGGCAACTGCCGCTCGGTGTCCTCGGCCACGAGGGCTCGACGGTCGTTGTCGGCCCCAACGGCCTGCGGCTGCTCCGTGAGGTGGCCTGGGCGAAGGCCGGTGCCGGCGAGGGGCAGTCGGTCGCGTCCGGTTCCCGACCCCGAGGACCGACGTCGTCAGGCGACGGTGGCGTCGGCGACGACCGCGTGGATGTCGGCGGTGGTCTGCGTGTCGGCCTCGTTGGTGGTGACTCCGAGGAGGAAGGCGGTGCGTCCGCCGTCGACGGTCACCAGGGTCATCTCCAGGCGGGCGGTGCCGTCGTCGCCGTTGCGGATCCGCAGGACGGCCGTGTGGGCGGGCCGGCCGTCCACCTCGGTGGCGTGCGACTCCGCCAGGGTGGCCGGCCGGTCGGGGTAGAAGAACTCGGCGTTGGAGCGGGCGGCGCTCTCGGCCGCCCGGCGCAGCTCCGCGCGCGGCACGGCCTGTGCGGCACGCCCGACCAGCACGGTGCCGCCACCCGAGGAGGCCGCGCCGGAGGTCCTGCTCATCGTCGAGGAGAAGGCGTCGATCAGGTCCTTGTCCTTGGCCGCGTCGTGCTTCCACCCTTCCGGCACGGCGTAGGAGAGTCCGGCGCGCATGTCGGTGACCCGGGGACGGCCCGCCAGCGGGTCGTTCTCCGCGCCCTTGCTCCACCAGACGGCGGCCACCGCGCACGCGGCGGCGAGGATCAGCGCCACCGCGCCCACGAGCAGCCGACGGCGCGGCCGGGGCGGCACGGGCTGCGGCGCCTGAGCGGGGTACGGGAGCGGGGCGATCGGCGAGGGGCTTGTCATGCCCCCAGGCTTCATGATCTCCGGAGCGCAGCGCCTGAGTCGTCGTACTCATCTGCCGTGCCTGGTTCGCCTACGTCTGCTGCGCTTCCCGTACCCCGAACACGGCGGGTCCCACGGTCAGGATCCCGTCGCTCAGCGGCCGGCAGCGCACTCCCCCGCCGCCGCGCAGCGCCCGCTGCGCTCCGGGTCCAAGCGTGGTGTCCATCCAGGCGCAGGGCCGGGCAGCACTGCGAACCTCCAGGTCCACGGGCCCGGGGCCGCAGTCGAGGAAGACCGTCGAGCCGATGTACGCGTCGATGTCCACACCGCGCAGCAGGACGTTACGACGTGTGCGCAGCAGGTCGGACTCGCCCGGGTTCTGCTGCGGCAGGCGTTCGACGGCCATGAGGGTGATCGACGCGTTGCGGTGGGCGGGGTGGTGGAAGTACCGGTCCCCGACGATGCCCAGTCCCGCGCGGACCTCGGCGGTCGTCACCAGGTCGTCGGGCGGCAGCTCGGGCAGCCCGTCGCCCGGGCGGCCCTCGAACCGGTGCACGGGCGAGACCAGCAGTTGAACGATTTCCACATGCGGCACGCCGCGAGCCTAACCAGTGCTCCGCATCGCCCCGTCGGCGGCGCCACCCTTCAGCAGGAGGCGGCCGCTCGCCCCGGCGGTCAGCAGTCCGGCCACCATCACGACCAGGCCCAGGGCGGGCCCGGAGGACCAGTCGACGTGCGGGGCGCGGGCCGCCAGGACGACCGTCATGGCGAGAGCCGTGCCGGGCAGGGACAGCAGGGCGGGGCGGGTGCGGTCGAGGTCGTCCTCGGCGAGGGCGCCCAGCACCCCCACCCCGAGCGCGAGGGCCCAGACGCCGAGGGCCTGGGCGTCCACCCGGTTGGTGTGCCAGGGCACGAAGTCCGCCCAGAAGCCGGGGCGGAACAGCAGTCCGGTCCCGATGCCCAGCCAGGACGAGCCGAGCACGGCGAGGGGTGGCTTGGACCAGCCGGGCAGCGGGGCGGTGCGCGGGATCTGCGGCCCGGACCGGTGCAGGAGCTGCCCGGTGACGCAGACCGCCGCGCCCACGCACAGCAGTCCCAGCACGAACAGCCAGCCCAGGCTGAACAGCACGGAGACGATCGGGCCGCCGCGGGCGAGGTACAGCCGGCCGGCGTTGAGCAGGCTGACCGCGAACAGACCGGCCAGGACCACAACGAGCGGCAGGACGAGGGTGCGGGCCTGCTCCCAGGTGCGGGTGCGGCCGAGCCCGAACAGGGCCGGGGCGGTGCCCAGCATGCCCGCGCCGATCAGTCCGGGGCTCAGCGGGTCCGGCGAGGGCCAGGCGCCGAGGACGTGCCCGGTGAGGGCGACGGCGGTCAGGGTGCCGCCGACGAGCAGGTTGATCACCGCGACCGCGGTGGCCAGGATGGCGACCCCGGCGGACAGCGGTCTTCCCGGTTCGGGTGCGGAGGTGGCGCGGGGCGGGTCGGCGGACTCTGCCATGGGAGGTTCCGTTTCCGAGGAGGGCTGGTGGGCGGGGATCCGCTATGCCACGGGAGTCGTCGGCCGAGCGGCGGGTAGCGGCTCCGGCGCGGCGCGCCTGCGGACCTCCCGGGCGTACAGCAGGCGCAGGCTCACCGCCTGGGTGGCGCCGAAGGCCGTGAGTCCGCAGCCGATGGCGACGCCCGCCGTCAGGGCGGTGAACCGGCCGAGTCCCAGGCTGTGTTCGAAGAGCGCGACGGCCCCGGCGGAGACCACGGGTGCCAGGCACAGCCCGGTCAGGTGGATCCGCCACTCCTCACGGACCCAGGGGCGGCCCCGCCGGGCGGCTCGCCGGGCGCCGAGGGCCATGACGGCGTGGGCGACGGCGTACGGCACCAGATAGGCGACCAGCAGCCGACGGCCGGCCGTGCCGTACGCGCAGAAGGCGCGCACGATCCAGACGAGGGCGGCGGCAGCGGCAAGGTGCGCGGCGGCGGTCACGGGCAGCGGCGCCCAGGACCGGCCGAGCCCCGCGACAGTGTCCCGGCGGTCCCGGGCGCGCGAGGCGAGCAGCGCGCCGAACACGACCAGGGATCCGAGGTGCATGATGGCCACCCGGTTGATCTCCGTCATCGGCAGCCCGGGCAGCACGGCCGGCAGGGCGCCCCACTCCAGGCGCAGCAGGGGTGCGGTGAGCAGGAGGCCGTAGCACAGGAGCATCCAGCGCTGGTGCAGGTCGGGGAGGCCGGCGACGGCCGCGAGGATGCCGAGGGTGACGCTCAGGACGGTGCCGACCAGGATGGTGGCGAGGACGATCCAGAAGGCCGCTCCGCTGAAGGCGTCCCGGGGCGCGGTCCGGGCGAGGTAGAGCCCGGCGCCCGCCATCGAGGCGTAGACGGTCACCGCGAACAGGATCCCGAGGCCGCGGTGGAGGCGGCTGCGCCGGCGCGTGGCGGTGAGCAACTGCACGGGCCCGAGCAGCATGAGCAGTCCGCCCAGGACGGAGTGCACGATCATCGGGACCAGGCTGTGCCGGTACGGGGCCACACGGGTCGCGAGGGCGTCGGCGACGTAGCGGGGTGAGACCGCGTGCGCGAGCAACGACTCCCCGAACGCGGGGGCGCCGGGGCGGGCGTACGGCCACAGCTCGGTCATCGCGATGGGCGCGTAGCCGACGCACACGGCGGTCACGGTCACGGCGGCGACACGGCGCCAGGTGCTGCTCGTCCAAGGACGCACGACGACTCCCTGCTCTCGGTCGGCCCCGACCCGACCCGCCATAGTCTCTTCTGGACTATCGAAGGGTTACCGACGGTAGAGCCGCCCGTCGCAGAGGTCAACGGTGTGCGCGCGGTCAACGGCCCGACGCGCGTTCGTCCCGGCGCCGGACCCAGTCCCAGAAGTCGACCATCATCCGCTCGTAGCGGATGCCGAACTCCAGCGCCTCCCGCTGGCCGGGGGTGAGCAACTCGCCGACGTCCTCGGCCAGTTGCTCGTACTCGCCCAAGGTGGTCTCGTGTTCGGCGTGTTGGGCGGGCGCGAGCAGCTCCGGGCGGGCCCCGAACCAGAGTTTCAGGATGCCGCGCTCGCGGGCCTCCACGGGGACGAACTCGGGGTCGGCGAGCCACCTCCGCAGGGCTCGCCGACCTCCGTCAGTGAGTGTCAGGACCCGGCGGTTGCGCCCGCTCTCCTGGCGCACCTGCGTCAGCATCCCGGCCGCGAGCAGCCGTTCGCACTGCGCGTACACCTGCGCGTGCGGCACCGACCAGAAGGGTGCGACGGTGCGGCCTGCCTCCACCTTCACGTCGTACGCGCTGGCCTCACCCAGCTTGTCGATGATGCCGAGTACGAGGAAGGAGGAGGTGGTCAGCCGCGTGTCAGCCATGGGGCCGACCGTACCGCGATCCAGGCGTGGAACGGTCTCGGGGTGCTCCCGGTGGAGTGCTCGGCGTGCGGACGGTGCCGGTGAAGGCCGCCGACCGCAGGGGAGTGACCGACGATGGTGACGCCGGTGGCAGAATCCCGCCCATCCGATGATCAACCCGGAGGACGCACGTGACCGTGGACCTGGCCGAGTTCGCCGAGCCGGACGCCGAACGCCCGCCCGCCCCCGTTCCCGTCGACTGGACGGCCGTGGAGGAGTGGCTGGGAACGCGGCTGCCGACCGACTACAAGCTGCTGGCCGACCGGTACGGACCGGTGGACTTCGGGGAGTTCCTCTGGATCCATGTGCCGTGCGCGCAGCCGGGCAGGTTCGACTTCGGACAGTGGCTGCGGGCCACGCAGCGGGAGGCCCGGATCGAGGCGCGCGCACTCCCGGCGGGCGAGCGGCCGTTGTTGCACCCCGAGCCGGGCGGGCTGCTCGCCTGGGGCTGCAGCCGGGGCAGTGACACGCTGTTCTGGGACACCTCGGTCTCCGACGACCCCGACGAGTGGACGGTGGTCGTCACCCACCAGGGGCCCGTGCCCGGCAGCGGCCTGCTCCCCTGGCACCGGTACGATCTCACGCTCACCGAATATCTCCGTCACACCGTCCGCGACGCCTGGGAACTCTCCTCCCCGCCGGGCCCGTTGATGGGCCCCCTGCCCGGCACCTTCGCGCGCACCGCCTTCCTCGGCACCGCAGCACCGTGGACCCCGCCCGCCCCCGTCCCGCCCCGGCTGACCGAGGCGGAGCGCCGGGTCGCCCTGGAGACCGGCACGGGACTGGACGCACTGCGGCTGCTGACTCCACCACCGGCCGAGCCCCGCCTCGGCGACGGCACCTGGGAGAGGTTGTTCGAGCAGTTGGGTACGCCCCTGCCCGGGGAGTACATGCGACTGATGGAGACGTACGGCAGCGGCTGCTGGAGCGGCTGGCTGCGGTTCCCGGAGCCGCTGCGCACGACGGCACCGCGCTTCACCGCCTTCGTGGACCAGACGCTCGAGGCCTACGAGTCACTGAAGTCCGGCCACCCGCAGTGGTATCCCCTCGCCACCTTCCCGGCGCCCGGCGGTTTCCTGCCCTTCGCCGACTCCATCGACGGCGACTACCTGGGCTGGCTCACCGAGGGCGACCGGCCCGACGACTGGCCGCTCGTGTTCTGGCCCCGGCACGCGGACCAGGGGCCGCCGCTGGAGCAGGGTCTGGTCGACACGCTGCTGGCCTGGCAGCGCGGGCGGCTCGGCACGGCCGGTCTGTGCGTCCTGGACGAGGACGACGACCCGGTCGAGTTCGCGGACTTCGAGTCCTTCGGCGATGAGGACGACGACTGAGCCTCGGCGGTCGGCGGGTCGTCCGCACACGGCATGATGATCACCATGACTCCGATCACCGGCCTGGATCTGACCGGCTTCACCGAGCGTGAGCCCGGCGTATGGACGGACGCGGCGGGACTCGTCCTGTCGGTCCACTTCTTTCCTCTCGTCCCCGATCTGCCTGCCCCGCTGCACGAGTTCGCACACCTGCGGACCGGGCTCGCGGCGGGCGTGGCCGGCGCCGGCGGCGGGCTCATCGAGGCGGTGCCCGGCACCGTGCACGGCGTTCCGGCGGTACGTCAGCTGGTGAAGGTGCCCAGGCCCGGCGGGCCGCACGGGCAGGTGTTCCTCGGCTCGTGGACCGTACCGAAGGCCGGCTGCAGCACGGTCCTGAAGGTGCAGGCCGCCGAGGGCGCGATGACCGGGATGCGCGAGGCCACGGTGATGGCCCAGGTGGGGCCCGAGGCCTACTTCCGTCCCCACCCGTACGCCGTCGGCGGGCAGTTCGGCGGGCTCCCGTGCCACGCCGCCGACGACGAGCAGTGGGACACGCTCTTCCCCGACCACCCGCTCACCCTGGTGCGGGCCGCACTGCACCGCATCACGCCGACGGTCACCCTCGACGAGCGCTTCCGGCAACTGGCTCCGTTCGCGGGACCGGTACCGCCCTCGCAGCACGGGTAGCCTGCCCCGTGTGACGACCGAGGGTGCGACGGGAGACGGCCGGGCGCTGCCCGGAGGCACGGTGAACGCGGGCGCGGTCTTCCGCCGGGGTGCGGTGGTCGACCGTCCCGCACCCCCTACCGCACGCGCCCTGCACCACCATCTCCAAGCCTTGCGGGAACACGGCTTCGACGCGGCTCCCGTCCCGGTCGGTCTCACCCCGGACGGCCGGGAGCAGCTGACCTTCATCGCGGGTGAGGTCGCCCTGCCGCCGTTTCCTCGGTGGGCCAAGACGGAGTCCGCACTGAGGTCGGTGGGCGTCCTCCTGCGCCTCCTCCACGAGGCCGGCGCGGCCGTCCCGGCCGACCCTCACGTCGACTGGCCCCGGGACCTGGCCGACCCACAGGGCGGAACACTCCTGTGCCACAACGACGTGTGCCCGGACAACGTCGTCTTCCGAGACGGCCGCGCCGCCGCCCTGATCGACTTCGACCTGGCAGCCCCGGGCCGGCCGGCCCCTGTGGCACGTCGCCATGTGAGTGAGCGGGAACGCGTCGAACTGCCAGGCCTCATCGGGACCCTGGTACGACGAGGCCGACGAGGTCCGGCAGAACTCCGTCGAGCGGATCACATCATCTGACCCTCGTTCAGTCCTCCTTCGGACGCCAGGTCTTCCAGATCAGGTCGAGGCGGTCGTACGCCTCGTCGAACCAGGCATCGGTCAACGGGACGGTCACGGTCACTGTCGTCAGGGACATCGAGTGGTCCCTGATCGTGACTCGGCAGCGGTCGTCGTCCTCGGCCCGCTCGATGAACAGCCATGGGGCGCGTGTGCCTTCACGCCATGCGATGTCCTGTCCCGCGTCGAGCATGTCCAGAGCCTGCTGCCACTGTCGCAGGTGCTCCGGGAAGAGCCAGGTTTGGAGGCTGCCGCGCACGAAGCGTGTGTCGACCTGGAACTCCCCGGCCAGGACGTCGGTTTCGTCGGGCCCCTTCCCCGCCTCCTTCCCGGTGATCCGGAGGATGACGCTGTTGCCCCCACCCTCCAGACGGATCAGGTCGATCGGCTCCTCGACCATGAAGGCACCTCCCAGCTCGCGCACGTGATCGAACTCTACGGCCTGGGCTCGGTGTCGAAGGCGACGAACCTCAGCTCCGAGGTGTAGCGCCGGCCCTCGTCGTCGGTGAGCCAGGTCTGTTCCGGGGTGGGCAGCATCTCGGTGATCGTGACCTTGCCCTCCGGGTCCTTGCGGGCGAGGCGGCGCAGGGCCTTGGCAAGGATGGTGACGTAGACGGGGCTGTCGAAGTCGACGTAGAACGGCCGGGACTCGGTCGGGGAGACGACGAACACGAACCGGGGCAGCCCGAGTTCGGAGCGCCAGTGACGGGCGCGGACGAAACGGCGGGCCTCGTCCTTGTCGTCCGCGAACTCCGCCCGGGCGGCGGCCACCCGCCAGGTCTCCCGGGCGATCACCAGGCGGTCCACGCTCACCCGGGGCGAGTGGTCCGTCTCCGGGAGGAGCCGGAACAGGTCCATCGCCAGGGTCGTCAGGACGTGGGAGAAGACGTCCACCGCCGGGAATTCCGAGCCGTCCGGAAGCCGGACGACCAGTCGACCGTCGCGCTCCTCGACCGTGGCGTCCGCGCTGCGGACGGTGCGGGGCCGGGCCGGGTCCGCCGTGAAGTCGGCCAGGGCCACCTGATGGTCCTCGGGCCGAACGAGGGTGTGGCGGATCCTGGCCGACAGGCGGGCACGATGCTCCTTCGGGATCAGGGGCATGAGGCGCGGCCCAGGATGGTCGCGGTCGGTGAGGCGCAGCAGTTCGTCCGGGTCGGGGTGCTGGTGGGTGAAGAGCGAGGCTCCCAACGTGTTGGCGGCGACGTGCAGTTCACCGAGGACGAGGGTGAAGTCGCCGCGCGCGACCGACTCCGCGCCGTCGGCCGCAAGCATCACGTCCGGGCTGAGATAGCGGGCGGCCGTCCAGCCGCCGCCGATCGTCCCGAACTCCACCCCGACCTGAGCCTCGATGTCGGACAGGCCTACGTCCACGCGACGGGCCCCGGCCGGCACGGCGAGGACGCGCTGCCAGCGCTCGGCGAACTCCCGCTGGAGTTCGGTGGCCGCGGTGCGCGCCGTGCCGTGCAGTACGGGCAGGCACGCGAACCAGAAGGAGGCCAGGTCGACCGGGCCCTTGGCGGCCAGGCGCCCGTACACCTGCTGCGCCTGGGCCGTCACCGTCTCGGCCAGGCGGGAGGTGAGCCACCCGGCGCTGTCCATGAGGGGCCGCAGCGGGCGCAGGGCGTCGAGAACGGCCGGGCCGATGCGGGCGGTGGCGGCCCGGCGCGCGTCGGAGTACACCAGCGCCCGGCACGGGGCCGTCGACGCGGACTTCTCGCGCACGGCCGGAGTGTCGGTGATCTCCACGAACGTACGCTCCAGGCCGTTCATCGCCTCGACCAGCTCGTCGACGTCACGGGCCGCCGCCACATGGGCGCGGCCCTCCTCCAGCCGGTCCAGGGCCGCGAGGCCGCGGCGGCGGGGCTCGGGCGCCCCGACGGACTCGAGCCAGGAGCGCAGGGCGCGGTCCGGGTGAGTGTCGGCGGGGACCTCCAGCCGCCACACCACCCAGCGGCGGGCGACCAGGTCGTGCAGGACGGCGGGCACGTCGGCGTCGGGCAGTTCGGCGGCGATGTGCCGGGCCGTGCGGATGCCGTCGCAGCGGGCGAGGACGGCTGCGGCCGCGGCCGACAGGTTCAGCGGGCGCCGCCCCGGCACCCGGACCCGCTCCCCGTCCAGGGCGACGAACGGCACGCGCCGGGGTGCGATCCACTCGCGCAGGGCCGGGTCGGCGTCCAGGGTCTTCGCCAGCGCGTCGATTCCCCAACTGGCCCAGTAGACGGTCGAGTCGGCGATCAGACCGTGCCCGCTGTCCAGCGCGACGCCCGGCACGGCCGGGTCCCAGTGGCCCCAGCCGACCGGGCCGAAGAAGCCGATGGTGTCGTTCTTCACGCAGAACCGCTGCCAGTAGTGGGCGACCAGCTCCTCACGCTGCCGGGGCATGCTGCTGCGGCTCTCGGCCGTGGGCGTCCAGCGCAGGAACGGGGCGATGCCGGTGCGCAGCACGGTCGGGTTCTGCCAGGCGACCGCCTCCCGGAAGGCGGGAATGCGGGCGACGTTCTGCAGGGTGTGGGCGGTCTCCACCGCGCCCTCGGCGAAGAGGCGGGCGAAGTCCGCCCAGTGGGCACCGTCCAGGGCGTCGCCGACGGCGAACTTGTCGGCCGCCTCGGCCAGTCCCGGCGGGGCGAGGCGCAACACACCGTCGGCGGGGAAGCCCGGCCCGCGCAGGGCGAACTGCTCCCACAGCCGCCAGCGGCCGAGGGACGGCACGAGGTCTTCGGTCATGGCAGGGCTCTCCTTGGCGAACGCGGGTGGACTGTCCTTGCCTTTCTTGCCTTTCTTGCCTCGAGGGGTGCGACCTGACGACCGGACCCCCCGGGGGGGCGTCAGGCGGCGCCGTAGTCCGAGTCCACGACCTCGGCCAGGTCGCGGGGCGTGGGGTAGGCGAAGACCAGGGAGACCGGGAGGTCCACGCCGAGTGCCTCCTGGAGGCGGCCGGTGATCTGGAAGGCGGTGAGCGAGTCGCCGCCCGCGTCGTAGAAGTCCGTGTCGGCGGTGAGGTCGGCGAGGGCCAGGACGTCCTGGAAGATGCCGACGAGCAGGTCGAGGGTGCTGGTGGCGGTGTTCGTGGTCATGACGTGTGCTCCTTCGAGTGAGGGTGGGTGAGGTGGAGGTCGTGCAGGCGGGCGGGCGTGTTGCCGCCGGAGACGACGGCCACGGCGCGTTCGCGGCGGCCGGCGCGCAGGGCACCGGCCAGGGCCACGGCCCCGCTGGGCTCGGCGTCGATGCCGTACCGGCGCAGCAGGGCCGCGGCAGCGAGGATCTCGGCGTCACCGACGGCGATCAGGTCGTCGACACGGTCGCGGATGATCGGGTAGGGGACGGATCCTGGGCGCTGACCGCGCAGCCCGTCCGCCACGGTGGTGCTGGGCGGCAGCTGGAGGGGACGGCCCGCGGCCAGGGAACGGGCGTAGCGCGGGGTGGCCGCGGGCTCGACGCCGACCACGCGCACCGGGCGGCCGTCGGTGGCGAGGCAGACGCCGGCGAGGAGTCCGCCGCCGCCCGTCGGGACGTAGACCGTCTGCGTGTCGGGGGCGTCGGCGAGCACTTCCGCGCCGACCGTGCCCTGTCCGGCGACGACCAGCGGGTGGTCGGAGGAGGGGATGAGAACGGCGTCCTGCTCGCTCGCCAGAGCGCGGGCGCGTTCCTCCCGCTCGGCCACTCCGCCGCCCACCCGCAGGGTCTGGGCGCCGAGCGCCCGGATGGCGGCGGCCTTCGCGGGGGCCGCACCCGCCGCAAGGACCACCGTCAGCCGGATGCCGAGCGTGCGGGCGAGGCGGGCCAGGGCGATGCCGTGGTTGCCGGAGGATCCGGTGACGACCCGGTCGGCGCCCAGCGCGAGAACGGCGTTGGCGGCGCCGCGCACCTTGAACGAGCCGGCGGGCTGGAGGTGTTCGGCCTTCAGCAGCAGACACGGGCCGCCCACCGCCGTCGCCGGACCGGGCAGGAGCGGGGTGTGCAGGACGTACGGCGCGATGCGCGCGGCGGCGGCGCGCAGGTCGGCGGGGCCGGGGTGCGAGTCGGCGAGGCCGGAGCGCGGATCGCCGAGGCCGGAGCGCGAGTCGGCGAGGCCGGAGCGCGAGTCGGCGAGGCCGGAGCGCGAGTCGGCGAGGCCGGAGCGCGAGTCGGCGAGGCCGGAGCGCGAGTCAGCGGGTCCAGAGCCCACCTCGGCGGATCCCGGGAGGCGCACGGTCGCAGCCTGGCGCACGCCGGTGGCGGTCATCCGGCGCTCCCGACTCGTTCGGCGCTCCCGACTCGTTCGGCGCTGCCGACTCGTTCGACTCCCCCGACTCGTTCGGCTCCCCCGGTTCTCCCAGAGCACTCGACTCTCTCGGCGCTCCCCGCGTCGGCAAGGAGCCTGCGGTCCGCCTTGCCGCCTCGTGTGGTGGGCAGCGCGTCGAGTCGTACGAAGCGGCGGGGCATCAGGTGCGGCGGCAGCAGGCGGGCGAGATGGGCGCGCAGCGCCGTGTCCGTGGTACCGGACAGCTCACCCGTGACATGGGCGAGGAGATACCCGCGTCCCCGGTCGTCGGTGTGGGGCGTGACCACGGCTCCGGTGACCGTCGGGTGGGCCAGCAGCACACCCTCGATCTCCGCCGGGTCGACTCGGTAGCCGCGTATCTTCACCTGCCGGTCGGTGCGGCCGGCGTAGTGCAGGCCCTCGGGTCCCCACCAGCCGAGATCGCCGGTGCGGTAGAGGCGGGCGCCGGGCGGACCGTAGGGGTCGGGTACGAAGCACTCCGCCGTACGGGCCGGTCGCCCACCGTAGCCACGGGCCAGGCCGGCGCCACCGATGTACACCTCGCCCACGGTTCCGTCGGCCACGGGCGCCAGGTCGGCGTCCAGGATCCGGATCACGGCTCCGGCGCGGGGCGTGCCCACCGGGTCGGCGGACGGGTCGGGTCGGGCGGGGACGGCGTACCGGGTGGTGGTCATGGTGCACTCGGTCGGGCCGTACTGGTTGACCAGCGTGCCGGGCACGAGGGAGCGGCCGCCCGCGGCGAGGAAGGGCCGCAGCGACTCCCCGCTGGACGCCACCAGGCCGACGCCCGCCAGCGGTTCGCCCAGGCCCTGCTGCCCGGACAGGTGGGACAGGAAGGAGGGGGTGGTGCTCAGCACTGCGGTGATGCCGTGCGCCCGGACCGTGCGGGCGAACTCCTCGGGGCGCAGCAGCCGGGCCCGGTCCACGACGACCAGGCGGGCGCCGGCGAGCAGCGGGACGAAGGTGTCCCGGATCGAGGCGTCGTAACCGAGGGGTGCCGTCTGCAGGGCCACCGTGTCCGGGCCGAGGCCGAACGCGGAGGCCGTGTCGCGCAAGTAGGCGTCGAGGCTGCGGTGTTCGACCAGGACGGCACTGGGTTCCCCGGTGCTGCCGGAGGTGTGGCTGACGTAGGCGAGGGCGTGGGGATCGACCGGGCCGGGCGGTGTGTCGTCCGGGGTTCCCGGGTGCGGCCGGTCGAGGAGGACGGACGGCATCCGCAGGCCCAGGGCGGGGGCCAGGCCGGACGTGGTCAGCAGCAGGGTGGCGCCCGCGCTGCGGGTGAACGCGGCCAGCCGGTCGCGCGGTTGCCCCACGTCGAGCGTCAGGAAGGCCGCCCCGCAGCGCAGGACCGCGGCCATGGCCGCGACCGCCCGGGTGCCGTGCTCGACGGCCACGGCGCACACCGTCTCCGGGCCGAGGCCGTGGGCCCGCAGGATCCGGGCCGTCTCCTCGATGTGCTCGGCGAGTCGGGCGTAGGTCACCTCACCGGAAGGCGTGGTGAGCGCGATGCGCCGTGGGTGAAGCCGGGCGTGTGCGTCGATGTCGTCGGCTACGGTACGCATCACGCCTCCCCGGTGCCGACCGCGGTCTGGTCGACGGCCACGAACCGGAGTTCGGAGGTGTAGCGGCGGCCCTCGCCGTCGGTGAGCCAGGCCTGTTCCGGGGTGGGCAGCATCTCGCTGACCTTCAGCCGGGCCTCGGGGTCCTTGCGGGCGAGCCTGCGGGCCGCCTTGGCGAGGATGGTGACGTACACGGGGCTGTCGAAGTCGACGTAGAACGGGCGGGGTTCGGTCGGGGATACGACGAAGACGAACCGGGGCAGCTCATGGCGGCGCTGCCAGTGCCGAGCGCGGACCAAGCGGGCGGCCTCCGCCTTCTCGTCCGCGAAGTCCACTCCGGAGACGGGGAGTTGCCAGGTCTCGCGGGCCACGGTCATGCGATCGATGGTGATGCGCGGGGTGTGCTCAGCCTCCGGGCGCAGGGTGAAACGGTCCATGACGCGCTGGGTGAGCGTGTTGGCGTACACGTCGAGGAGGTCGTACGCCGTGCCGTCGGGCAGGACGGCGGTGAGCCGGCCGGCGCGGTCCTCGACGGTGACGTCCGCGCCGAGCACGGTGCGGGGCCGGTGCGGGTCGCCGGTCTGGTCGACGAGGGCGACGTAGTGGTCCTCGGGCCGGTCCAGGGCGGGGCGGCTGCGCGAGGACCACTTCAGGGGCAGTTCCTTCGGCAGCATGGGCAGCAGCCGCGGGCCGGGGAAGTCGCGGGTGGTCTCGGCGAGGAGCACATCCCGGTCGGGATGCTGGTACACGAACAGCGAGGCGCCCATCGTGTTCAGCGCGCAGTGCATCTCGCCCAGGACCAGTTCGACGTCGCCGCGCGCGAGGGCCTCGTCGTCCTCGGCCATCACCAGGACGTCGGGGCTGATGTACCGGGCCAGCGACCAGCCGTCGCCCGGTTCGTCGAACTCCCGCCGCACCCGGTCGGCCAGCTCCGCCGTGGACAGCCGGACCCGGCGCGCCCCCGGCGGCAGGTCGAGGATCCTCGACCACTTGGCGCGCAGCTCGGCCTGGGCGGTGTCGATGAGGTCGCCGGCGTCCGGGTGCGGGGAGGGCAGGGTGTGCAGCCACAGGGTGGCGAGGTCCACGCTCGCGCCGTCGGCGTGCAGCCGGTCGTGGACGGTGTGCAGGCGGGTGCGGATGGCGTCGGCGAAGCGGTTGGTCATCCAGCGGGCGGCGGTCAGGCACAGCTGGAGCGGCTCCAGATGGGCGAGGAGTCCGGCGCCGGCCGTGGCGGTCGCCGCCCGGCGGGCGTCGGAGTACACCAACCCCCGGCAGGGTGCGGTGCGTTCGCCCTTGGCGCGCTGGGCCTCGCTGTCGGTGAGCGCGGCGAAGTCGGCCTCCAGGGCGCCGATAGCGGCGGTCAGCGCGGTGGCGTCGGCACCGGCGTCGCGTACGGCGTCCCGGCCGCGTTCCAGCACGACGAGCTTGGCGAGCGCACGCTCGCGGGCCGCCTCGTCGGGTACGCGCTCCAGGATGCGGCGCAGGACGCGGTCGGGGTGGGTGGCGGCGGGTACCTCCAGTTTCCAGTGCACCCAGCGGCGGGAGACGAGTTCGCCCACGATCCGGGCCGTCTCGGCCGGTTCGATGCCCAGGGCGCCGGCGATCGCGTCCGGGTGACGGGTGCCGTCGCACAGCTCCAGCACGGCCAGCTCGGTGGCGCCGATCTGCTGGGCCGGCCGCCCCGGCACCCGCACCGCGCCGTCCGCGCCGCGTACGAAGGACACCCGGCGGGGCGGGACCCAGCGCATCAGCTCCCGGTCCTCGGCCAGCACCTTCGCGAGGGCGTCGATCGCCCAGCCGGAGAAATACACCTCCGACGCGGCGAGGAAGCCCTGCCCCGGGTCGACGGCGACGGCCTGCGGGGTGGACAGGTCCCAGTGGCCCCAGCCGACCGGGCCGAAGAAGCCGATGGTGTCGTTCTTCACGCAGAACCGCTGCCAGTAGTGGGCGACGAGTTCCTCACGCTGCCGGGGCATGCTGCTGCGGCTCCCGGTCGTGGGCGTCCAGCGCAGGAACGGGGCGATGCCGGTGCGCAGCACGGCCGGGTTCTGCCAGGCCAGGGCCGCCTGGAAGCGGGCCTGGGCGGCGATCTCCTGCAGGTGGCGGGCGGTGCGTACGGCGGCCTCGGAGACGTCCTCGGTGAAGGCCTGCCACTCGGTGCCGGACAGGTCGTCGTCCGGGCCGAACTTGTCGGCGGCCTCGGCCAGTCCGGGCGGGGCGAGGCGCAGGACGCCGTCGGCGGGGAAGCCCGGGCCGCGCAGCGCGAACTGTTCCCACAGCCGCCAGCCTCCGCCCGGCAGCAGGACAGGTGCGTGCTCGTCCGACATCGCGTGGCTCCTTCCGGAAAGGGGGTGCGCGGGAATCGCGCGGCTCGGCCGGGCGACAGGCGCCGCCGGGGGTGTTCCGGGTGCCGGGCTCCCCGCGACCGGTCAGCACCGTCCCGCGGCACGGCCACCCGCCACCAGAGAAGATCCGGCAGCAACGCGCGCCGGCGGATCGGCGCGTTCGTCCCTGCCCCGGGTGCGCGGCCGCGGGCACGCTGACCTCGTCGGCCCCTGACCTGCGGCCGGCCCATCACCTGCGGGAGGTTCACCATGACGCACGACAACCTGGCGACCGGTACGGGCGGCGAGGAGGCCGGCCCGGACGGCGACGAGGTGTACCTCGTGGTGCGCAACGACGAGGAGCAGTACTCGATCTGGCGCGCGGACCGCGAGCTGCCCGCGGGCTGGTACCCGGAGGGTCGGCGGGGCGGTCGGCAGGAGTGCCTTGACCACATCGACGTGATCTGGACGGACATGCGCCCGCTCAGCCTGCGCCGCCGGCTGGCCGGGGCTGATGTCTGAGCGCCACCCGGGTCCGCTCCTGACCCGCCCCGCCGACGCCCCGCCGCCGGGCTGGCTCTGCCCCGCCGTGCTGGACCTGTCGGGTCTGCGGCGCCAGACGTACGTCCCTCGGCCCCGGACGCTGGACGGGCCGTTGGAGCTGTACCAGGCCCGGGTCGGCGCCCTGGACGAACACGCGCTGCGCTGTGCGCAGGAGCTGCTGGACGCGGAGGAGCGGGCGCGTGCCCGTGCGTTCCGGCACGCCCGGGACCGGGACGCCTACGTCGTGGCGCACGCGGCACTCCGCAACGTCCTCGGCGTCCTGCTGGGCATGCGGGCCGACGCACTGCCGCTGGTGCGCGAACCGTGCGCGGGCTGCGGCGGACCGCACGGCCGGCCGGCGCTGAGGACCCCGGGGGTGCACTTCTCGCTGTCGCACAGCGGAGGTCTGGTGCTGGTGGCGCTCGCCGCCGCTCCGGTCGGAGTGGACGTGGAGGGGCTGGCCACGGCGCAGGCGGTGCTGAGCGCGCAGTCCGCGCTGCACGTGGCGGAGCGGGACGAACTGGCCCTGGTGCCCGCGCACGAGCGTCCGGCTGCGTTCACCCGGGCCTGGGTCCGCAAGGAGGCCTACCTCAAGGGCCTGGGCACGGGATTGGTGCGCGATCCCGCGCTGGACTACGTCGGCACCGGACCGCTGCCGGTCGCACCGGCGCCGGACTGGACCCTGCGGGACGTCCTCGTGCCGGCCGGGTACGCGGCCGCCGTGGCCCTGCGCGGCTCATAGGGGAAGCTCACCGGAGGGGAGCAGTGGGGGCCGGTCCAACGACCGGCCCCCACTGGGCTGTTCGGCTGCGCCACCCGAGGCTCGCCGGGTCCACTTCCACGATTTCTCCGTGCCTCCCCCGGAGTCACCGCGATACGATCACGCGCGTGACGGCACCCGAACCGACCATCCTCGCCACCTCCGGAGGGCACCGCGTCGGCGGACGCACCCGGGTGCTCTTCGACGCCCTGGTCCACCACGCGGTCGACCTCTCCGGCGTGCACGGCAGGCGCCCGCGGATCCTGTACGTCGGCACGGCCACGGGGGACGCGGAACACGTCACGGCGCGGGTGTCCGAGGCGGCCCGGGTGGCGGGCTTCGACCTCACCCCGCTGCAACTGTTCCCCATGCCGAACGTCGACGACGTCGAGGGCACCGTCCTCGGCCATGACGTGGTCTGGGTGATGGGCGGCTCGGTGGCCAATCTGCTCGCCGTGTGGCGGGTGCACGGCCTGGACGCCGTGATGCGCCGCGCCTGGCGGGCGGGCGTGGTCCTCGCCGGGGTGAGCGCCGGTTCCATCTGCTGGTTCCGGGGTGGCGCGACGGACTCCTTCGGACCCGAGCTGCGCCCCGTCACCGACGCCCTCGGCCTGCTGCCGTACGGCAACGGGGTGCACTACGACTCCGACGAGGGCCGGCGCCCGCTGATCCACCGCCTCGTCGCGGACGGCACCCTGCCGGCCTCCCACTGCACCGACGACGGGGTGGGCCTGGTCTACCGGGGCACCGAGCTGGTCGAGGCCGTGACGGAACTTCCGGGCAAGGGCGCCTACCTGGTCTCCCGGCAGGGCGATCGGGCGGTCGAGGAGCGCATCGAGCCGCGGCTGCTGCCGACACCGTCGTTCTGAGACGCCGTCAGGGCGTCGGCAGGCCTGCCGCACGGCGTCAGATGAGGCCGTGGCGTACCGCGTGGGCCACCGCGTGGGCGCGGTTGCGGGCCTGGAGGCGGGACATGACCTCGTAGATGACGTTCTTGACGGTGTGTTCGGAGCAGGACAGCAGCCGGGCGATGTCCGCGTTGGCGTGCCCCTCGGCCATCAGGCGCAGCACGGAGGTCTGCCGGGCCGTCAGGGCGGGGTTCGCCCCGGTCCGCGCCGGGGCGCCGTGCTGCGGGCCGTTGGTGAGGACTTGGGACAGCACCGGGTAGGGGATGCTCCGGTACGGATGGCCGGTGCTGCGGAGGGCTGCCGTCAGGGTGTCCTCGGTGAGGTCCGCGGTCCTGAGGACGACAGCTCCGGCGCGGAGGGCCAGCATCAGGCCCCTGCGCGTGACGTTGTCGCACACGAGCAGCAGCGGGCCGGGGTCGCGGACGGCCCGCAGCGCCTGCTCCGCGTCGTCGGCGACGATCACCGTGGGGGTGGCGGATTCCTGACCGGGCGTCTGGTGCAGACCGGCGCGGCGGGCGAGGGTGCGGACGCGATCCGCGTGGCGCGGCGACAGGACGCGCATCCGGAGCGCACCGCTGGTGGTGGGGCCGGTCGAAGCAGTCGTCACAGCAGGCCCGCCCTCAGTGCGTAGGCGACCGCGTGGGCGCGGTTGCGCAGCCGGAAGCGCTGGGTGATGTCGTGGACGACCGTGGTCACCGTGCGCGGGGAGTAGGCGAGGCGCTGGGCTATCTCCGCCGTCTCGTGCCCGTCGGCGACCAGCTGCAGGACCGATCGCTCGCGCTCCGACAGGGCACTGCCCGCCCAGCCGCCCGCCGTGTGCCGGGCCGAGCCCGGCCGGTCGAGGACCTGTTCGAGCAGGTCGGGGGGCAGGGTGCAGTCGTCCCGGGCGGCGGCCAGCACCGCGTGGGCGAGGCGCGCGGAGTCGGCCTCCCGGCGCAGCAGCAGGCCGCGAGCGCCGGCGGCGAGGGCGTGCAGTGCGTCACCGGAGGCGAGGGCGCCGGCCACCAGGACGACGGCCGGGCGGTTCGGGTGGGCGCGGGTCGTGCGCACCATGTCGAGTTCGGCGGGGCCGAGCCGGTCCACGGTGAGGACCGCGACCCGTGCGTCGCCGGGCTCGCACACGGCCAGCCCCGGGCACACGAGCAGGCTACTGCGGGTGCCGGCCTCCAGCACCGGGTCGAGGGCGACCACACCGACGGGTACGGGTGCTCCCATCTGCTCTCCTTGGAAGGTCGTCCGCCCGGTCGTCGGAGTGACGGGCGGTCTGGGGTACTGCACGACACCCTGCTGTCGCCGACAGGTGCGGAGCATCGGTAGGAGTCCCCCACCTTTCCCGCCCGGTGGCTGTCGGCCCCGGACGAGGGGCGGGCGGGAGCCGGTCGTGGCGCCGTGGAGGGGGTCCGGGGAGGTTGTGTGAAGGCCGGGTGGGGGTGGGAAGTGCGGGGGCATGGGGGTCGCGCGCCGTCCGAAGGGCGGGTCCGAGGGCCGTACCGGCGGGTGAACCGGGTTGTCACGAACCCGGAAGGAACTCGCCACCCCCATCTGGGGGTTACGTGGGCACCCCTGCCGACCTGCGGATTCTTCCGCCCGGGGCGGGGCCGTTCCCCAGTGGGGTGGGGGCCCACGGAGAATATGGGGGTCGCTTCCCCATGTGGGGGACGTACCGGCTCTGCGACCTTCGTCTCGTGACTGAGACCGCCAGCCTCCCGACTCCCCGGAGCGCCGGCCTGCCGCTCGACTGGTGGGCCCCGGCGCTGACCCTTGCGGAACGGCTCGCCGCCCGGGACCTCCCCGCGGCGCCGACCGGGCCCGCCGCCGTCCGCGCCCCCTGGGCCGCCGGCGACGCGGAGGGGTTCGCCGCGCGGCTGGCCCACCTGGGAGTGGACGCGGGCACGGCGGCGGCGCTCGCGCTGGAGCCCACCGAGCGGCTGGCGGCCCGTGCGGACAAGCCCCGTTGGGCGTGGTACGTCGAACAGGCCCTGGACGCGGCCACCGAGGAAACGGTGGAGGGGAGCACGGACGGCGGTGCGGGACCCGATGCGTTCGCCCCCGTCGTACGACCGCTCGTCGCCCCGGCGGCCGCGCGGCTGGACAGCCTGCTGGAGGGGCTGCCGGCGGCCGAACGGGCGGTCTGGCGGGGCGCGTTCGAGGAGCGCCTGACGCACCAGCTGGTCCGGCAGGCCGCGCGCACCCTGGTCCACGAACTCACTTCGGCGCGGCGGACCGGCCGGCTGGCCGGAGCCGGACCGCGCGAGCGGTTCACCTCGTTCCTCTCCGTGACGCGCACCCGGCAGGGTCTGGGCGGGCTGTTCGCCGCCTACCCGGTGCTGGCCCGGATGCTCGGGCAGACCGCGCTGGACGCCGCCGAGGCCACCGCCGAACTCCTGCGCCGGTTCCAGGCCGACCGGGACGACCTGACCGCCGGTCTCCTCGACGGGCGGATCCCCGGCGCGCTCACCCGCGCCGACCTCGGCCTGGGTGACGCGCACCAGGGCAACCGGGCGGTCGCGGTCCTGCACTTCGCGAGCGGCGACCGGATCGTGTACAAGCCCCGGCCGCTGGAGCAGCACGCTCTCCTGGACGACCTGGTGGGCTGGCTGAACGCCAAGGTGCCCGGGCTCGGGCTGCGCAGCCCGCGCGGTCTTCGCCGGGACGGGTACGGCTGGCTGGAGTTCGTGGAACACCGCTGGTGCCGGTCGGTGACCGAGACCGACGCCTTCTACCGGCGGCAGGGCGCGCTGCTGGCCCTGCTGTACGCGGTGGACGGCGCGGACATGCACTACGAGAACGTCATCGCCTGCGGCGACCAGCCGGTTCTGGTGGACGCCGAGACGCTGCTGCACACCGGGCTCCCGCAGGCCATGACGGCCGGTGCCGACCCGGCCGCGGACGCTCTGCACGCGTCCGTGCACCGCACCTGCCTGCTGCCCCACCTGCTGATCGGTGAGCACGGGGCGCTCGACATCTCCGCGCTCGGCCGGTCCACCGACGGCACCTATCCGAGCGAGGGGCTGCGCTGGGAGGACAGCGGCACGGACACCATGCGGGCCGTGCGCGCCCCGGTGCTCAGCCCGGCCGCGCAGAACCACCCCCTGCCCGACGGCCGTCCGCTGGACGGCGCCGACCACCGGGCCGCCCTGCTGGAGGGCTTCCGCACCGCCTACGCGGCCATCGCCACACACGGCCGCGAACTGATCGGTGCCGACGGGCCGTTGGCCGTCCGTGCCGACAGTCCGGCGCGCCTCATCGTCCGCTCGACCCGGCTGTACGCGACGCTGCTGGAGGAGTCCACCCATCCGTCGCTGCTCGGTGACGCGCTGGCCCGGGAAGGTGTGTTCGCCGTCCTGTGGACCGAGTCCGAGCAGGACGAGACGCGCCGGCGGCTCGTCGAGCACGAGACGGCGGACCTGTGGCGCGGTGACGTACCCCTGTTCGCCCATCGGCCGTCCGGCACCGGGGTCCGGGCGGCCGATGGGACCTGGCTGCCCGGTCTGCTGCCGGTGGCGAGTCTGACCGCGGTCCGGGAGAAGATCGCCCGGATGGACGAGGTCGACTGTCACGACCAGGAGTGGATCGTCGCCGCCACGCTCGCGGCCCGCGGCACCCACGCTCCGCAGGACCGGCCCAGGTCCGAGCTGACCGTGGCGCCGGTGCCCGCCGTCGTGCCCGAGCCGTCCCGGCTGCTCGCCGCGGCCTGCGGGATCGCCGACGAGATCGCCGCCCGCGCGGTGCGCTCGGAAGGCCGGACCAACTGGCTGGGTCTGGAACGGGTTTCGGGCCCGCACTGGGCGGTG
Source organism: Streptomyces sp. NPDC085866 (assembly GCF_044541035.1). Taxonomy (NCBI): domain Bacteria; kingdom Bacillati; phylum Actinomycetota; class Actinomycetes; order Kitasatosporales; family Streptomycetaceae; genus Streptomyces; species Streptomyces sp. NPDC085866. The sequence goes on along the minus strand of NZ_JBITSQ010000009.1, from coordinate 145,132 downwards.
CTGCCCATGGGCGCCGGACTCGCGCAGGGCTACTGCGGGGTGGCGCTGTTCCTGGCCCAGGCGGACGCCCTGACCGGGAGCGGCAGGTACGCGCCGCTGGCCCGGGAGGCCGTGACGCCGCTGCCGGCTCTGCTGAAGGCGCTGGCCGCCGATCCCGAGTCGAGTGCGGCGGCCGGTCCCGGGGCGTACGACGGGCTGGGCGGCATCCTGTACGCCCTGGTGCGGCTGTCGGTCCTGCTGGACGAGAACCTGACGGACTGTCTGCCGGACGCGCTGACCGCGCTCGGCCACGCCGTGGCGGCCTGCCCGGATCCGGGGCTGGCCGGCGGTACGGCCGGAGCGCTGGCCGCCGCGGTCGCGGTGCACGAGGCGACCGGGGCACCCGCCGCTCTGCGGCTGGCGGACGCGGTGGCTGACCGGCTGCTGGCCACGGCGGCGGACGCCGACGGGGTCCCCGGATTCGCGGACGGCGGCGCGGGCGTCGGCTGGGCGCTGCTGCGGTACGCGGCCCGTCGGCCCGGACATGCCGCCGCGCACGCGGCCACCGCGCACGCCATGCTCCGTGCCACGGTGCAGGACGCACCCGCCACGGCACAGGACCCGTCCTGGTGCTCCGGACTCGCCGGGGTGGCGGCCGCCGCCGTCGGACACGACGCACCGTCGGTCCGCAACCGACTGACGGAGACCGAGGTGTACCCCGATCTGAGCCTGGGACACGGCACCCTCGGCACGCTGGAGGCCCTGGCCGTGCTCGCCGAACGGGGTGACACGACCGCGGCCGCGACCCTCACCCGGCGCACCGGCCAGGTGCTCGCCCTCGTCGAGGCTCAGGGCCACCGATGTGCCACTCCCGACCACGTGCCCTCCCCCGGGCTGCTGACCGGACTGTCCGGCATCGGCCACGGCCTGCTCCGCCTGGCCCGCCCCGAGACCGTCCCCTCCGTTCTGCTCCTGGGACATCCCGACCACCGACCGCTCCACTGACCGACCCGCGCACCCAAGCTCGACCGCTCGTCAGCACCACGGCTTTCCTCCGCCTCCCACCCCGTGCTCGCCCGCACGGGTCATCCGAAGGGGATCACCGTCATGGACAAGCAGCTCACCACCACCGCCACCGACGCCGACCTCACCGAGGCCGCCACCGTCGAGCAGGACGCGGCGGGCGGGATCGCCCTCAAGGGCCGCAACCGCGCCTGCGCCCGCGCCCGCGTGCTGGCCGGGATGGTGCTGACCAGCGGGATCGTCATCACGCTGAGCACGCTGGACACCTCGGTCTCCGCGCCGCGGTGACGCCTCGTCGGCAGTGACACCCAGCGGTGGTGCGGGCCCCTTCGGCGGGCCCGCACCACCGCTTTCGCACGGGAATTGGAACGTGTGCGGGCGACCTGCCACACGTCCCGAAATTCCGATTATCATCTGCGTTCATGCGTTCCCATGCGCCTTCCTTGGTCGGGCGGGATCCCCAACTGGGCTTGCTTGAGCGTGCCTTGTCCGACGCCCGGCAAGGTCGCGGTGGTGTCGTCTTCCTGGTCGGCGAGGCCGGGGTCGGCAAATCACGGCTGGCGGCAGAGGCCGTGGGCGGTGCGCTCGGGTCCGGGATGCGGGTGCTGCGCGGCCGCAGCAGCACGACGGGTCCGGCCGTGCCGTTCCGGCCGCTCACCGAGGCGCTGATGTCGCTGTTCCGTAGCGGAGAACCCCTCGACGACCTGGCCCTCGGGCCCTACCGGCCGGTCCTCGGGCAGCTGATTCCCGACTGGGACACCGGGGAGCGGGAGAGCAGCTCGATGGTGATCCTGGGCGAGGCGGTCCTGCGCCTGCTCATCGCCGCCGCCCGCGGCCAGGGCCAGCTCCTGCTGCTGGAGGACCTGCACGACGCCGACCCGGAGACGCTCGGCGTCCTCGAGTACCTGGTGGACAACCTGGAGTACACGCCGGTCCTGCTGCTGGCCACCGTGCGGACGGACTTCAGCGACGCCCTGGACCTGGCGCAGTCGGCCCGCCGGCGCGGTGCCGCCACCCTGGTCGAACTGCCGTCGCTGACCCGCCCTCAGGTCCACGACATGATCGCGGCCCAGCTCGGCGTGTGCGCCCCCGACGAGGTGCCCGCACCGGTGCTGCGGCGGCTGTGGGAGGACAGCGCGGGCAGCCCGTACCTGGTCGAGGAGCTGCTGCAGTCCATGATCGGGGCCGGCACGCTGGTGCAGGGCCCGGACGGCTGGCGGGCGGTCGGGGATCTACGAAGTGACGTTTCCTCCGCTCTGGCCCGCGGCATCCTCCGCCGTATCGACCGGCTCGGCGCACAGGGCCTCACCCTGCTGTCGGCCGCCGCCGTCCTCGGCCGGCGCTTCCCGCTGACCGTGCTGCAGCGCATGACCGGCATCGACGACCGTGCCCTGCTCAGCCACCTGCACGCGGGTGTGGCCGCCCGGCTGGTGCTGCCCGACGAGCCCGCCCCGGACTGGTACTCCTTCCGTCACTCGCTCACCGTGGAGGCCCTGTTCACCCAGATGACGCCCGGCCGGCGGGCCGAGCTGGCCCGCCGGGGCGCCGAGGCGGTCGAGGAGCTGCATCCCGAACTCGCCGGTGACTGGTGTGCGTTGGCCGCGGGGCTGCGCTGCGAGGCCGGTGACACCGCCGAGGCCGGGCGGCTGTTCGCGGAGGCCGGTGGGCGGGCGCTGGCGGCGGGCGCGCTGGGCTCGGCGGTGACCCTGCTCAGCCGGGCCGAGGACCTGCTGGCGTCCGGCAGCGATCCGCAGGCCCGGGCCGGGGTGCTCGAACACCTGCTGCCCGCGCTCGCCGAGGCCGGTGACTTCGCCCGCGCCTTCGACCTGGCCGAGGACCTCCATGTGCTCGACGGCTCCGGCCTGAGCCCGGCCCGGCTGGCGACCCTGCACACCCGGCTGGCCAAGGTCGCGCACACGGCGGGCCGCTGGACCGACGGCAACCGGCAGATCGCCAGGGCCCGGGAGGTGCTTGCGGCGGCTCCGGACGACGCGACCGCGGCCGCCGTCGACGTCACTGCCGCCTACCTCGCCCTGGACACGCCCGGATCCGACCGCACCCAGCACGCCGAGAAGCTGGCCCGCTCGGCCGCCGACACCGCCGAGCGGTACGGGCTGCCCGTCGTCGCCTGCCAGGCCCGGGAGTTGCTCGCCACCGTGGCCCGCGAACGGGACCCGGAGGAGTCGCAGGCGATGCTGGAGCAGGCCCTCACCACGGCCGAGCGGCACCGGCTGCCGTTGCAGCGCATGTACGCGGCCACCCGCATGGGCGGCAACGCCTGGCTGGCCGAGGGCGACACCTCGGGCCTGCTCGCGGCCCGTGCGGAGGCCCTGCGGCTCGGCTCGGTCAACATCGTGCACACGGTGGACGGCATCCTTGTCCTCGACGGTGTGCTCCGCGGCCGCTACGACACCGCCCGCGCGGCCGCCGCCGAGTGCCTGGCCGTCGTACGCCGGCTGCGGCTCGCCCCCGCGGTGCGCTACGTCCTCATGGCGCAGGCCACGCTGGAGGCGCACCTCGGCGACCGTACCGCGATGGAGGCGGCGCTGGCCGCGTTCGCCGAGTGGGACGGGTCCGGTTCACAGGAGGAGCCGCTGTGCTCCGGCCTGGCCCGCGCCTTCTGCGCGCTGATGGAGGAGGACCGCGAGCTGGGCCGGGCGGAGTTGCGCGAGGTGCTGGCCCTGGAGGCCGGCAACCCCTCCACCTACCACCTCAGCGGCACCCACGGCCTCGTCCTGCTGCTGGACCTGCTCGCCGGGGAGGCGGACCGGGCCCGGCACGAGGAGATCACCGCCACCGCGGTCGCCCGGATGCGCTGGAACCGTCAGTTCGTGATGCTCGCGGACGCCGTGCTGCTGGGCCGCGAGGGCGAGGGCGCACGCGCCGCCGCCACGGTCGAGGCGGCGCTGGCGGTGGCGGAGCCGTATCCGATGGCCCAGCACCTCGGGCTGCGGCTGATCGCGGACGCGGCACACCAGGACGGCTGGGGCGATCCGGTGGGGTGGCTGCGGCGGGCGGAGCACTACTTCCACGAACGGGACGTGGCGGCCGTCGCGGGCGCCTGCCGGGCCGGGCTGCGCCGGCTCGGCGCTCCCGTGCACCAGCACCGCTCGGGCACCAGCGGCATCCCCGAGCACCTGCGCGCGCAGGGCGTCACCGTCCGGGAGTTCGAGGTCTTCCGGCTGCTCGCGGAGCGGCTCGGCAACAAGGACATCGCGGACCGCCTGTTCATCTCGCCGCGTACGGCCGAGAAGCACATCGCGAGCCTCATGACGAAGACGGGGGCGGTCAACCGAGCGGACCTGTGCGCCCGCTCGGCCGCGCTGCGAACCGCCTGACGCCGTCCGGCGTCCCTAGTTGTCGTCCGGCCTCAGTCCGGATCCCGGGCGGACCACTCATCCCATGCGAGGACACATGCTCATACGTTCTGCCGTCACCGCCCTGTCGGGCGCGCTGGTCCTGTCCGCCCTCGCCGTGACGACGGCCGACGCCGACTCCGGCCAGGGGGACACCCACATCGTCCAGGTCGTGGTCAACGACGGAAAGCCGGTAGTGGTCGGTGCCACCGGCTACAAGACCTTCACGCTGAGCATCACCGCCGCCGACAACTCGGGAATCAAGGACGCCTTCGGATTCGTCTACCACGGCTCGTTCGACAACCCCGACGGAAACGCGGGGCCCGGTTCCGACACCCCGATGACCTGCTCCCCCGACCCCGGCAGCGAGACCACCTCCACCTGCACCACCGACATCACCATCGGCCCGCGTACGGCCCACAGCAACTCCACCGCCGGCATCTGGCACGTGTGGACCTCCGTCGACGCCTACGACTTCGACTACATCAACCTGGACAGCGCGGGCACCTTCTCGATGAAACGTTCCGCCAGGCTGACCGCCGACGCCTCCCCGGAGCCGGTGGCCGCGGGCAAGACCCTCACCGTCAAGGGTGCGCTGACCCGCGCCAACTGGGACCGCGGCACCTACGACGGCTACGCGGGCCAGAAGGTGAAGCTGCAGTTCCGCAAGGCCGGGGCGACCACCTACACCACCGTGAAGACGGTGACCAGCGGAACCGGCGGCGCCCTGAAGACCACGGCGACGGCGACCGCGGACGGCTACTGGCGCTGGAGCTTCGCGGGGACCGGCACGACCGGGTCGGCCAATGCCCCCGGCGACTACGTGGACGTCGGCTGAGGCTTGCCGAGCGGCCGAGCGGCATCGTCGTGACATCCTTGGCTCACCGTCACCTACGGGAGCGCCATGGTGAATCCGGGTGAGTGGGACGTGATCGGGTCGCATGACCAGTACCTGGATCACGCGCGCCGAGACCCGCGCCGATGTCCCCGCCGTCCGTGAGACCCGAGCAGCAGAGGAGCGGCGCCGGCTCCGCGGCCGTCCGCGCCGCCCTCGAGGCGGCCAAGGACATGGGCGAGCGCTACGTCGTCGTCCTGGGGCACCCGACCTACTGCCCCCGGTTCGGCTTCACCCGCGCCTCCCCCCACGGCATCGGCCTGACCATCGACGTCCCGGACGACACCGCGGCGACGTCACGGTGCTGAGCAGCGTCCCCTTCCGGGTGGGCGCTGCCGCTGCGCACGTTCGTTCTGCCGCGACACAACGCTTCGGCCCTCCGCCCCGTCTTGCTTTCCGGCGACAGCAGAACCGACCAGAAAGCAGGAACACTTGACCAGCGCGACCTCTCCCCTCCTACGGCGTAGTGCGGCCGTGGCTGCCGCCTTCGGGCTCATCGCCCTCGCCGGGCCGCAGGCGGCCGACGCCGCTCCGGCCGCCACCGTCACCGGGCCCGCGGCCCTCCACTGGTCCACCTGCCCCGCAGGCTCCGACGCTCCTCGCGGTACCTACTGCTCCACCCTCGAGGTGCCCCTCGACCCCGCCGAACCGAGCGGCCGGCAGATCAAGCTCACCCTGTCGATCGCCGGCGATCTGAACGCGCCGCGCACCCTCGTGGTCAACCCGGGCGGGCCGGGTGAATCGGGTATCGGCACGGCGAAGCTGGTGTGGAGTTCACTGCCCCAGGACGTCGGCGCGCAGTACAACGTGGTCAGCTTCGACCCGCGCGGCGTCGGTGTCAGTACCCCGGTCTCCTGCGGCGACACCAGGAAGCTGATCAAGCATCCCGCCCTGCCGTACTCGCCCGCGACAAAGACGCAGGAGCAGGCGCGACGCACCGTGGCCCGCAAGATCGCCGAACAGTGCCAGGCGAACTCCAAGGACCTGCTGCCGTACATCACCACCGAGAACGCGGCCCGCGACATGGACCGGATCCGTACCGCGTTCCACCGCGACAAGCTGGACTACCTCGGGTACTCGTACGGGACGAAGCTCGGCGCCACCTACGCGACGCTGTTCCCGTCGCACACCGGCCGCATGATCCTGGACAGCGTCGTCGACCCGACCGTCACCACCTACGCCTCGCAATACGAGCAGAATCCAGCGCTCCAGCACCGGGCCGAACAGTTCTTCGCATGGGCGGCCAAGAAGGACGGTACCTACCACCTGGGCGCCAGTGCGGCGAAGGTGTCGGCCGCGTGGAACGCCGTCCGCAAGCAGGTGGACACCCACCCCGCCGGGGGCAGGGCCGGCAGCGCCGAACTCGACGATCTGCTGGCCTCCTCCATGTACACCGATCTGGTCTGGGGCGACGTGGCCCAGGCCGTATCGGACTACCGGCGCGGGGATGCGAGCACCCTGCTCGGTGCGACCGACCAGCTCGCCCTCGGCGGCGTGGACCCGGCCCAGCTCGCCTACAACTGCGTGGACGACGCGTGGCCCCGCGACTGGGCGACCTGGCACCGGGACACGACGGCGGCGGCCCCCAAGGCTCCGTTGTTCGCCTGGCTGAACACCTGGTACAGCGCGCCGTGCGCGTTCTGGAAGGCGCCGACAGCCCGGCCCGTGAAGATCGGCTCGGTGAAGGTGCCACCGGTCCTGCTGCTCCAGGCGAAGGACGACCCGGCGACCCCGGTCGAGGGCGCGCGGCGCATGCACCAGGTGCTGGCCGGTTCCCGCCTCGTCGTCGCAGGAGGTGGCAACCACGGCCAGTACCTGTTCGACGGCAACACCTGCATGGACCGACACGGCAGCCGCTATCTGCTGACCGGGCGGCTCCCGGCCGCCGACGCCACGTGCCCGGCAACCCCGGCGCCGTGAACGACTCCGCGAGAATCGGCGGGAGGTCGTCCCTCTGCGCAGCACGTCGTGAGGAGAACCGGTGACGGTCCCGGCTGACGATCGCCGCCGCGGCTGCTGCGGAGGATGGGTGACAGGGCTACCCGTCTCACCACCCAGGACACGGCCAGGTCCGGCGTGTCAGGATGGCGCTCGTCACCTGACCCGGCACGAAGTCCTGGGCGTCGCACGGGGACGCGGCCGTACGGTCGGCGCGGAAGGCGCTCGGCGTGCGGCCCGTCATCGCCTTGAACGTGCGGTCGAAGTGCGGCTGGTCGTGGTAGCCGGCCTGCGCGGCGGCGTCGGCCCAGCTCGCGCCGGCCTCCTTCAGCCGCAGGGCCGCCTGCAGCCGCATCACCTGCGCCGCGCCCTTCGGGGTCAACCCGGTCTGGGAGCGGAAGCGCCGTTCGAGGTGGCGGCGGCTCCAGCCGGTCCGGTCGGCGAGTTCCTCCACCCGTACCCGCCCGGCCGTGCCCTGGAGGGTGTGCCAGGCCCAGGCCACCTCGGGGCTGGCGGCGGGGCCCGATTCCAGTGCCGCCCGCAGCACCCGGTCCAGCAGCGCGAACCGGCCGCGCCAGTCCGGGACTTCCGCCAGCCGGGCGGCGAGGTCGGACCAGGGTGAGCGGCAGAGGTCGTCCGGGCGCACACACAGCTGAGCCCACTCGGACATGGGCACCCCGAACAGCCGGTAGGCGGCGAGCGGGGTGAGCAGCACGGTCACCCCGTGGATACCGCCGGTGTGCTCGCCGATCGCGGCGGTGGTTCGGACGCCGTTGGCGAGGGAGACGGCGCAGTAGGAGCGTGTCGGGTCGGACGGGTCCAGCACGCGCAGTGTGTCGCCGAAACCCAGCATCACCTTCACGACCCCGTCGGGTACCAGGAGTCTGCGCCGCGCTCCGATCGCGTCGAAGCGGAAGCCCCGATAGCCGAGGACCTGGTCGCGCAGGCCCATCTCCGCCGGGCACGCGAGGAATTCGTGCATGAGCCGATCCCCCCTCGATCGACGCGGACACGGCAGCGAGCCTAGGGGGTTCAGGGGACGAGCGGGTCAATCGGCAAGGAGTTGGCCGATATCCGGCGTCAGGGACGCACGGGTCGCATTCGTACAAGCCGCGGTCCCGCCGCTCCGGCGACGCTGGCCCGGCACGGCCCAGCCGACGACGGCGGCCGTACCGGGCGCCCGGGAAGGGCAGCCCGGCGAACCGGACCCGATGAGAGAGGACGCCTGCATGCGTCTGCGAGGGATACGCAAGAAGGCCGGCCTGGTGGCCGCCATGGCGCTGGTGGGGGTCGGCGCGGCCGTCGCGCCGGCCTCGGCCACCGGCTGGAACGTCGACAGCTGGTCCGACCACTGCAACTACACCGGCGCGTACGGCTGTCTCTACTACAGCCCGAACGGCGCAGGGGGGATCTTCAAGGGCTACGGCTACTACTCCGACCTGTCCGGCTACAAGTTCAGCGACGGCCACGCCGTCCGCAACAACGCCGCCTCGATCGGGAGCTACACGACCAACTGCGGCGCCACGACGTGGGTGTCCGCCGGCTCCGTGGGCAACTACAACTGGGTGCACGCCGGTCGCGGGGGCAACCTGAACTCCGCCCTGCGCAACAACGAGAACTCCTTCGACGCCACCGCCAACTGCACCTGACACGGATCGCGCGAGAACCGTGAACGGCTCGGCCGGACGGCTGAGGCCGCCCGGCCGGGCCCGTTCCGGGCGGCCTCCGGCTCGACCTCGTTGGGAGACGGCTTGTGTTTTCCTCTTTCGCACGCGGGACTTCGGTGGCACTGCTGGTGCTGGCGTCCACGGCGGCATGTTCCTCGGGCGGCGGCGTGACCGCGACGGCCGGTGCGCCGATGGCCACGCCCACGCCGAAGAGCATGGCCGAGCTGCGTCTGCCGCTGGAGACCTACCTTCTCGACCACGAGCACGCGGGAAAGCTGGAGGTGCTGCTGCTCGGGCTGCGCGACGCCTGTGTGCGGGACAAAGGGTTCACTCCCCCGTCGATGACCGTCACCGGGCAGCAGGCGGCGGCCGGCTATGTGCGGCTCTGGCAGTACTACGACACCCGCCGGTACGCGATCAGCGACCGGGCCACGGCACGCCGGTACGGCTATCACCTCCCGCCGTTCACCCGGGGAACCGCCCCGCCCGTCTCCCTCGGTTCGCTGTCGAAGCCACTGCGGGAGGCAATGACGACGTGTGGGGAGCAAGCGGCCAAGGAGCAGCGGGACAAGGGGCTTTCGCCCGCGCAGGAGCAGAGCGACCTCGCCGCGGATCTCAAGGCCAGGGACTTCAAGGCCTCGCAGTCGGATCCCCGCGTACTCGGGGTGTTCAGGAAGTGGTCCACGTGCATGGGGCGGAAGGGCTACCCCTACGCGACACCCCTGGACGCGGCCTCGGACAGCCGGTGGAAGCAGTCCGGCCGGCGCACCCCGGCGGCCCTGCGGGCCGAGGTCACCCCGCAGGAGGCCGGGGCGGCGGCCGCCGAGGTCGACTGCGTGTACGAGACGAACGTGCTCGGTGTCTCCTTCGCGGTCGAGGCGGAGTACGAGAACAGGGACATCGAGAAGAACGCCGAAGCGCTTGACGGGCTGAAGACGGACAACGAGCGGGCGGCCCGGAACATCGATCGGCTGTGGGCCCGCGATGAGTGAGCGAGGGAGCGGGAGCCGGATGAACCGACGGCAGCGGACCCTGTTGTGGGGCGCCACCCTGGCGGCCGTGCTGTCCACGGGCGGTCTGGGCGCCTCCGCCTGGATACGGTCACCGGCCGAGGCGGCAGCCGATACCGGGCCGCCGACGCCGACCGTCCTCACCGCACCCGTGGTGTACCAGCGGCTGACGTCCGCCACCGTCTTCCGGGGCACGTTCACGGCGCGCGGGACGGTGAGTTTCACCCCGAGGGCTCCGCTCGCGCCGGACGGCACCGCCGCTTCCGGGAACGGCGCCGACACCGCCGTGGTGACCGCCGTGAAGGCGCGGACGGGGCAACGCGTCCGAGCCGGGAAGGTGCTCGTGGAGGTGGGCTACCGTCCCGTCGTCGCCCTGCCCGGCCGGGTACCGGCCCTGCGTGACCTCGCCGAGGGCGACACCGGCCCGGACGTCGCCGAACTGCAGCACGCACTGGGCGAGTCGGGGTACGGACACGGCACCGATCGGACGGGTACCTTCGGCAGCGGTACCGCCGCCGCGGTCGGCAGGCTCTACGCGGCGATCGGCTACCCGGTGCCCACCCGGCCCTCCGGCGGGCGGAAGAAGGCCGTCATGATGCCCGCCTCCGAGGTGATGTTCGTCCCTTCCTTCCCCGCCACCGTCACGCGGCTCGACGGCGGAGTCGGCGAGAAGGCGGGAACTCCCCTCATCACGCTGGCCACGAACGGCCTGCGGCTGCGCGGGCGTCTGGATCCCGCGTTCGAGGGTGTCGTCAAGGCCGGTCAGTCGGTGAAGGTGTTCGACGAGACCCTGGCAACCACCTACAAGGGCCGGATCGACACGGTCGGGCGGCTGGTCACACCGGGCGCGGGCGGCGACGGGCGGTCGGCCGAGTCCGACGCGGGCGCGCCGTACCTTCCCGTCGACACCAGCCCCGCGTCCGGCCCCTGGGACGTGCGTCTCCTCGGCGAGGACGTACGGATCACCGCGTACGCGCAGGTCTCCCACGGCGGGGTCCTCGCGGTGCCCGAAGGTGCCCTCACCACGACGGCGGGCGACATCGCCTCCGTCACGGTGGTCGGGCCGGGCGGGCGTGAGCGCCGTGTCGAGGTGACTCCCGGTGCCTCCGCCGACGGGCTGGTCGCGGTCGACCCGGCCGCCGGACAGGCCCTCGCGGCGGGCGACCGAGTGGTGGTGGGCGAGCGATGAGCGCCGCCATCGCGCTGCGCGGCATCGCCCGGGTCTTCCCCGGCCCTCCTCCCGTGGAGGCGCTGCGCGGGGTCGACCTGACCGTCCCGCGCGGCGAGTACCTGGCCGTCATGGGGCCGTCCGGCGCCGGAAAGTCCACGCTGATGAACGTCCTGGGGCTGCTGGACCGGCCCACCACGGGCGTGTACGAGCTGGACGGCGTCGATGTCGCCGCGCTCGGGGAAGCGGAGCGGTCGGCGGTGCGCGGCCGCCGGATCGGTTTCGTCTTCCAGCACTTCCACCTGCTGCCCCACCGATCCGCGCTGGAGAACGTCATGGTGGCCCAGCTCTACAACCGCTCTCCGCGCGGCGAACGTGCCGGACGCTGCCGACGGGTGCTCGAACTCGTCGGTCTCGGGCACCGGTTGCACGCGCTGCCGGCCACCCTGTCGGGCGGTGAACGCCAGCGTGCCGCCATCGCCCGCGCCATCGTCAACGAGCCGAGCATCCTGCTGTGCGACGAGCCGACGGGCAACCTGGACTCGGACACGGCGAAGACCGTCCTCGGTGTCCTCGAGGAGATCCACGCCGCCGGGCAGACCGTCGTCGTGATCACTCACGATCCCGAGGTCGCGGCCGGTGCGGGGCGGACCGTCGTGATCCGTGACGGGCTGCTGTACGACGACACACCGGCGGAGGGCACGTGACACTCCGTCGACGCCCGACGATCCGCCCCCGGACGACCACTCTCCCGACCGTCGGTCATGCCTCCCGTTTCGCCCTGCGCGACCTGCTGGCGGAGACGCTGGCCGGACTGACCCAGCGGCCCGGCAGGTCGCTGCTCACCATGCTCGGGACCGTGCTGGGGGTCGGCGCGTTCGTCGCCGTACTCGGCCTCACCTCGACCGTCTCCGGGCAGATCGGCCACCGGTTCACGGTCCTGGACGCGACCACCGTGACGGTCGCAACGGCCTCATCGGGCGGCGGTGACGGCACCGGTTCCGGCGAGCCGCGGACGTTCCCGGCGGACGCCGACGCACGCATCGGCCGGCTGAACGGAGTCGTCTCCGCCGGAGTCTGGTGGCCGGTGACGACCGCCGCCCAGCCGGTGATCGCCGGCACCCCCGGCGTGCGCGCCGGGACGCGGCCGGACGCGGGCGGATCCGCCCAGGTGTACGCGGCCTCACCGGGACTGCTGCGCTCCGTCCGGCCGAGCGTGCGCGGGGCGCTCTTCGACGCCTTCCACGACCGGCGCGCGGAACACGTCTGCGTCCTGGGCGGCACGCTCGCCGGGCGGCTGGGCATCAGCCGGGTCGACACCCGACCCGCCGTGTTCGTCGACGACGTGGCCTACACGGTCGTCGGCATCCTCGACGATGTGCGCCAGGTCCCCGAACTGCTGACCGCAGTGACCGTCCCCAGGCGGACCGCCGAGCAGGTGTACGGGCCGCCGCCGGCCAACACCCCCACCAAGATGATCATCCGGACGCGGCTGGGAGCGGCACCGCTGATCGCCGGGCAGGCAGCGGTCGCGCTCCGGCCCGCGCACCCGCGGGACTTCGTGGCCACTCCCCCGCCCAACCCCCACGAACTGCGGGACCACGTCGAGGTGGACCTGACGGGTCTCTTCCTCGTGCTGGCCGGCATCTGCCTGGTCATCGGCATGGTGGGCATCGCCAACACCACGTTCGTCGCCGTGCTGGAGCGGACCGCGGAGATCGGGCTGCGCCGGGCTCTGGGTGCCCGGGCGCGGCACGTCGCCGCCCAGTTCCTCACCGAGTCCACCGCACTCGGCCTGATCGGCGGGCTAGTGGGGACGGCCTTGGCGGTGGCCGCCGTTCTGGCCGTCGCCCTCGCCGAGAACTGGACGGCCGTCCTGGACCCGGCCACCGTGCTCCCCGCGCCTCTCATCGGGGCCGGTGACGGTCTCCTCGCCGGTCTCTACCCCTCGGTCCGCGCGGCCCGTATCGAACCTCAGGAAGCGCTCCGCCGCTGATGCCGGGCGCACCGCGGGCAGGCCCTTCACGACGGCGCACCGGCGCCGGCATCGCCTCCTTCCGGGGCGGCCGGACCCGGCCGCCCCGGAATCCGGCGGACAGCACACCTAGCGCATCTCGCGCACCGCCCGTGACCCGAGCACCGCCACACCGGTCGCGGCGAGCACGCAGGCCACCACCCCGAACAGCGCGAGCGTGTCGACACGGGCCAGCGCGCCGCACACGATGAGCGACAGGGGGGCGGCCGCGTAGCCGAGGACCATGTCGACGGAGACGACCCGGCTGAGCACGTTCTGCGGGATGTTGCGCTGGATCCAGCTCAGCCCGAACACGCCCTGGAAGCCGATGGCGAAGCCCATGGCGAGTACGGTCGCCACCACGGCCGACGTGCTGTGCACCAGCCCGAGCACGGCCATCCCGGCCCCGAGCCAGCCCGCGAGACCGGCCACCAGCAGGCCGACCCGGGGCCGGCCGCCGAGCGCGCCGCCGGCCAGGGTGCCGAGCATCGCACCCCCGGCGAGGGAGCCGTTGAGCACGCCCAGCGTGGCCGAGCCGCCGCGCAGCACCTGGTCGGCGAGGGTGGCGAAGCCGACCGTGAAGGGCCCGGCGTAACAGAAGTTGACGGCGGTGTCGAGGGCGACGACGGTGCGCAGGCGGGGGTCGCGCAGGGTGTAGGTCACGCCCTCGCGGATGCGGGCACCCAGCGACTTGGGCGTGTCCGCGGCCTCGTCGGCCTCCGGGCCGGCCGCTCGCGGCCGGGTGCGGATGCTCGCGACGCACCAGCCGCACAGCGCGAAGCAGACGGCGTCGACGAGGAAGGCGACCGGCGCCCGGGTCAGGGCGATGACCACACCGCCGACGGCCGGGCCGACGACGGCGGCCGTCCGCGATCCGGCACCCAGCAGCGCGTTGGCCGGAGTGAGGAGCTGTTCGTCGACCACGGACGGCAGGATGGACACGCGGGCGGGCTGGAAGAAGGCGTCGACCGCGCCGAAGGCGGCGGCCGCCGCGCACAGCATCCACACCGTCAGATGGCCGGTCAGCCCGGCCAGTCCGACTCCGGCCATCAGTGCGGCACGGGTCCAGCTGGAGGCGACCATCAGCGTGCGGGTGGACCAGGAGTCGCTGAGGGTGCCGCCGACCAGGGTGAGCAGGGCGCGGGGTACGGCCTGGAAGGCGAGGACGTAGCCGAGGGTGAGGGTGGAGCCGGTCAGGCCGAGGGTGATCCAGGAGAAGGCGACGACGCTGAAGCCGTCGCCGAGCAGGGACAACGACTGTCCCAGCCACAGGAGTTGGAAGGGGCGGTGCCGGGCGGGCGCCCACAGCCGTGGACCGGCGCCGGCGAGGGTGGTGGCCATGGTGGAGCCTTTCGTGGTCGGCGGGGTGCGGCACCCGGCGGGAGGGGCCGGGTGCCGCGGCGCGGGTCGGCGGTCAGTAGCGGACGGGCAGGGCGGTGAGGCTGCGGTTGAGCAGGGAGGGCTGCCAGGTGAGCCGGTCGGGATCCGTCAGGGTGAGGTCCGGGTGGTCGCGGACCAGCGTCCCCACGGCGGCCACGGCCACGAGCCGGGCCAGGGCGGCACCGATGCAGAAGTGGGCGCCGAAACCGAAGCCGAGGTGGGTGGCGCCGGTGCGGCGGACGTCGAACCGGTCGGGCTCCGCGAAGCGGGCCGGGTCGCGGTTGGCGGCGGCGGTCACCAGGAAGATCCGGTCTCCGGCGCGCAGGGTGTGGTCGTCGAGGTCGAGGTCGCGGGCGGCCGTGCGGATGGACATCTTGGACGGGCCGTCCAGCCTCAGCGTCTCTTCGACGGCTCCTGGCACCAGCTCCGAATCCTCGCGGACGGCGGCCAGTCGGTCGGGGTCGGCGTGCAGGGCCAGGACGGTGTTGGCGATGAGGTTGCTGGTGGTCTCCCCGCCGGCGAACGCCATCTGGGTGAGCATCCCGACGAACTCCTCCTCGGTGACCGAGTCCCCCACCCGGCCTTCCTTCAGCACCTGGCTGATGAGGTCGTCGGCCGGTTCGGCGCGGCGCCGGGCGACCAGGCCGGCGAGGTAGTCCTCCAGGCTCACCAGCGCCTGCAGGGAGGCCCGGTACTCGCTCTCCTCCTGGGCGGTGCCGAGGACGAGGTCGGCGACGCGGGCGTTCCAGTACCAGAAGGAGGGGGCGTCGGTGCGCGGGATGCCGAGCCAGCGGGCGAAGACCAGGGCGGGCAGCGGCTTGGCGACGTCGGCCGTCAGGTCGCCGGAGCGGCCGGGGGTGGCCCGGCGGGCGAGGACGGCCGCCGTGGCCTTCTCGGTGAAGGCGCGGTAGCGGGCCACGGCCCGGGCGGCGAACGCCTCCTGGAACACCTGGCGCAGTCTGCGGTGCTGCGGCGGGTCGTTGAAGACCATCCAGCGGGACAGGATCCCGAAGGCCCGTTCGGCGTCCGCGCGGGCGCCCTGCGGGACCGCGTCCATCAGGGGCCGTACCCGGTCGGCCGAGACGGCCGGGTCGCGCAGGCAGCGCATGACCTGGTCGTAGCCCGTGACGAACCAGGCGTGGTGCATCGGGCTCCAGTGGACCGGCGCATGCTCGCGGAGCCCGTTCAGGTAGCCGTAGGGCTCGGCGACCATGTCCGGGGAGAGGAGGTAGCGCTCGGTGAAGGCGGGGGCGACGGTGGTCATCGGGCCTCCTGCGCCTCGATCTCGGCGAGCAGTCCGGCGATGCCGGCCACCCTGGGCTCGGCCATCATCGACATGTGGTCGCCGTCGCTGATGTGCAGGGTGAGGCCGCCCTCGGCCACCTCCCGCCAGCGTGCGACGTAGGTGTCGTAGTCGACGTCGAGGCCGGGCATCGTACGGCCGCGGGGCAGTGCGGCGGCCTCGCTGCCCACCACCAGGTGCACATGTCCCGGGTAGGGCCGGACCTCGTAGGCGGCGAGCGCGGCGAGCAGGGAGTGCCAGACCTCGATCGGCGCGTCCTCGACCAGGGCGGCCTCGGCGGGGCTCATGCCGGCGCCGAGCAGGGTGGCGGTGAGTTCGGCCGTGGCCCGGTCGCGCCGCGGTGAGGGCGGCAGTTCGCGCAGCCGGTCCCGCAGGCGCAGTGCCTCGCGCAGGTCCTTGGTGACGCCGGTGAGGCGGGCGCGGGCCGCTGCGTTGGGCAGGTACGGCTCGATGAGGACCAGCGGCTCGGCGCGGTGTCCGGCCCGGTGCAGCTGGGTGGCCATCTCCAGGGCGATGTTGGCACCCATGGACCAGCCGAGCAGGGCGTGCCGGCCCGCGCCGCCCCGGTCGGTCATCTCGGCGACGTAGTTGGCGGCGATGCCCGTCACGGTGCTCGGGTCCACGCCGCCGAGCAGGCCGCGCGCCTGGAAGGCATGCACGGGGCGGCCGGGCGGCAGCGCCCGGGCGAGCGGCACGAACCAGGCGGCGCTGCCGCCGGTGGGGTGCACGCACCACAGGGGTTCTCCCGCGCCCTCGCGCAGCCGGACCTCGGAGGTGACGGCTGCGGGCACGCCGGCCGTGGCGGTGCGGGTGGCGTGGGCGGCGAGCTGGGCGATCGTCGGATGCTCGATCAGGTCGCCGACCGACACGGTCAGACCACGTCCGGCAGCCGTCAGGGAGACCCGGACCGTGGAGAGCGAGCTGCCGCCGATCCGGAAGAAGTCGTCGTGGACACCGATACGGGACAGTCCGAGGACTTCCCGCCACACCTCGGCGAGGATCTTCTCGGCGGGCGTGGCGGCGGCGACGTACTCGGTGTCGCTCCCGGCCTGCTCCGCCGTGGGCAGCGGCAGCGCCCGTTTGTCGATCTTGCCGCTGCGGTTGACGGGCATCTCGTCCAGGAAGACGAACCGGGCGGGCAGCATGTAGGCGGGCAGCGAGGCGCGCAGGGCACGACGCAGGTCCTCGGGAGCGGGCTGTTCCGGGCCGCGTACGACGAGGTAGGCGACCAGGGCCGGTTCGCCGGGCAGGTCGGTGCGGTGCAGCACCACGGCCTGGCCGACCTCGGGCAGCGCACGCAACGCGTGCTCGATCTCGCCGAGTTCGATGCGGAAGCCGCGCAGCTTGACCTGGGAGTCGCGGCGGCCGAGCCATTCCACCGAGCCGTCGGGCCGGTGAGTGCCGAGGTCGCCGGTACGGCACAGGCGCTCGCCGGGGACGCCGTACGGATCGGGGACGTAGGTGGCGGCGGTGAGGGCCGGGCGGCCGAGGTAGCCGCGGCCGACCGCCTGGCCGCCGAGGTAGATCTCGCCGGGGACGCCGGCCGGGACCGGCTGGAGGTCCTCGTCCAGGACGTGGATGCGGGTGTTGCGGATGGGGTTGCCGATGGGCGGGCGGCCCTGGCCGGGTGTCAGTTCCGCGGCCACGGACCACACGGAGGTCTCGGTGAGCCCGTAGACGTTGTGGAAACGGCGGCCCCGGGACCAGACGTCGGCGAGTTCGGCCGGGCAGGCCTCACCGGCGACCTGGAGCACGCGCAGCTCGGGGAAGTCGTCCTCGCCGAGGACCGCGAGGGCGCTGGGCGGCAGCATGGCGCCGGTGACGTGGTGCTCGCGCAGGGTGCGGGCCAGGTCGGGGCCGGGGCGCAGCGCGTCCTTCGGGGCGGTGACCAGGCGGCCGCCGTTGGCGAGGGACCAGGTGAGTTCCAGGATCGAGGCGTCGAAGCCGAAGGAGGCGAACTGGAGCACCCGGTCCTCGGGGGTGGGCCGCACCAGGTCGCGCTGGCCTTCGAGCATGTTGGACAGGCCGCGGTGCGGGATGGCGACGCCCTTGGGGGTGCCGGTGGAGCCGGAGGTGTAGATGATGTAGGCGAGGGTGTCGGCGTCGGGTTCTCCGGTGGCAGGTTCTGCGGTGCAGGATTCTCCAGTGCCGGGTTCTCCGGTGCCGGGTTCTCCGGTGCCGGGTTCTCCGGTGCCGGGTTCTCCGGTGCCGGGTTCTCCGGTGCCGGATTCTCCGGTGCCGGATTCTCCGGTGCCGGGTTCTCCGGTGCCGGCAGCGCCGGCCGGGTCGGTGGGCGTGTCGGCGTCGAGGAGCAGCACCGGGCCGTCGAAGGGCACCGTTCCGTCGAGCGCCTGCTGTGTCAGCAGGACGCGCATGCCGCTGTCCTCGGCCATGAAGGCGAGGCGGTCGGTGGGGTGTTGCGGATCGAGCGGCAGGAAGGCGCCGCCCGAGCGCAGCACGGCGACGGCTGCACGCACCAGGTCGGGTCCGCGCTCGACACAGATGCCGACCACCGTCTCGGGGCCCACCCCGAGCCGGCGCAGCCGTCGCGCCAGCACCCCGGCCTGTGCCTGCAGTTCGGCGTACGTCAGCCGGTGCCCGCCGTGCTCGACGGCGACCGCGTCCGGGGTGCGGGCGGCGTGGACGGCGATGTGTTCGTGGAACAACAGCGGCGAGGAGGGGGTGTCGAGTCCCCGGGCCCAGACGTCGAGGGCGACGGCTCGGGCGGCGCCGGTGAGCGCGGGCCGGGTCACCCGGGCGTGCGGGTCCTCGGTCATCGCCTCCAGCTGGGCGCAGAACACGTCGGCCAGCTGCTCGGCGGTGGCGGGTGCGACGAACTCCGGGTCGGCGTCCAGCGTGAAGGCGTTGACGCTCGCGTTCACCAGCAGTGGGAACATGGTCCGGGCGATCTCCAGGGAGTCGTCCCAGGACTCGTGCGAAAGCCGGTGGAAGTTGACGTAGTTGAAGACGGTGTCGGTCCAGCTCGGCTCCGTGGGCCGCAGTTGGGCGATGCGCACCAGCGGGACCCTGCGGTGCGGCAGCATCTCCTGCTCGGCGGTGAACACGTCCCGCAGATGGGCGAGCCAGCTGCCGCCCGGGCGGGACACGCCGAACGGCACGGTGTTCAGGAAGAGTCCGCGCATCCGGTCTGCGCCCGGAACCTCGGGCCGCCCGTTGGTGACCAGGCCGATGCTGTGGCCGAGCGCGCTGTCGTCGCGCTCCGCGAACAGGCTCATCGTGTGGTGGAAGGCGGTCAGCAGGACCGTACGGCGGGGCACTCCGGCCTCCTTGGCCAGCCTGCCGATGCGCTCGGCGAGGTGCGCGTAGGAGCGCCGTACCTCGTGCACCGGCGGCTGCCCGGCGTCCGGGCCCGCCGGGCGCCGGCCCAGGCGGACCGGCCGCAGGTCGGCGAGCCGCCCACGCCAGTACTCCAGCGACTCTTCGCTGTCGAGCGCGGCCCGTTCCAGGGCGACGTACTCGGCGAAGGCCGGGGCGCTCGGCGGCCGTGGTGCGGTGCGGTGCGCGACGGCCTCCCGGTGCAGGGACAGCAGGTCGGCGACGAGCGAGGTCAGACTCCAGCCGTCCAGGACGACGTGGCAGTCGGTGAGGACGAGCCGCAGGTCGTGGTCGGTCACGTGGTGGAGGTGGATACGGACCAGGGGCGCGGCGGCGAGGTCGAAACGGCGGCCGAACTCCTCGTCCACGTACCGGCCGAGCCGCGCCCGCTGCTCCTGTCGGGGCAGTTCGCGCAGATCGGTGTAGCCGACCGGGAGGTGGGCGCTGCGGTGCACGAGCTGGAGCGGTTCGCGGTACGAGACGAGGTCGACGGAGGTGCGCAGGATGGGGTGTCCGGCGACCACCGCGTCCACGGCGGCCTGGAAGGCGTCCAGGTCGAAGCCCTCGGGGACGGTGATCTTCAGGTCGGTGACGTTGTGGTAGGCGCCGCGCCGCGGGTCGGCGAGCATCTCGTGCAGCATGCCGGCCTGGAGCATGGTGAGCGGGTAGGCGTCGGCGAGCCCGTCGGGCAGGCGGTCTGCGTCGGCGGGGTCGAGCTGGGAGAACGGGGCGACGGGGGCCGGGGTGTCGACGTCGTCGGTGACGAGCGTGGCGAGGTCGGCGAGGGTGCGGGCGCGGAAGACGTCGGCGACGGTGAGGCCGAGGCCGGCCTGCCGGGCCAGGCCTACGAGGCGCAGGGCGAGGATGGAGTCGCCGCCCAGGTCGAAGAAGTTGTCGGTGCGGCTGACGTGTTCGGCGCCCAGCACCTGGGTCCACACGCCGGCCAGGGCCTGCTCCACGGGCCCCTCGGCCGGCGCGTGCGTGGTGCCCTGCCCGGTCGTGGTGGGTACGACGGCGGTCAGCGCGGCGCGGTCGACCTTGCCGTTGGCGGTCAGCGGCAGCCGTTCGTGGCGGACGAAGAGCGCCGGGACCATGTAGTCCGGCAGGGTCAGGCGCAGCCCCTCCCGCAGGGCGGGCGCGTCGAGCGGCCGGGCCTCGGGGGTGACCACATGGGCGACCAGCCGGGCTCCGTCACCGTCGCGTCGGGCGACCACGGCGACGTCGGCGACGCCGGGCAGGGTGCGCAGGGCGGTCTCGATCTCGCCGGGCTCGATGCGGTAGCCGCGGATCTTCACCTGGTGGTCGGCGCGTCCGACATAGGCGAGCTGGCCGTCCGGCAGGACCCGTACCAGGTCGCCGGTGCGGTACATGCGGGTGCCGGGCTCGCCGAAGGGGTCGTCGAGGAAGCGTTCGGCCGTCAGCTCCGGCCGGTTGCGGTAGCCGCGGGCGACCCCGCCCCCGAAGACGTACAGCTCGCCGACGCTGCCCGTCGGGACCAGCCGGCCCCAGCCGTCGAGGACGTAACCGTGCTGGCCGGACAGCGGGCGCCCGATCGGCGAGCGGACCGCCCCCGTCACGTCCTCCTCGGTGATGGTGCGGATGGTGACGTGCACGGTGGTCTCGGTGATGCCGTACATGTTCACCAGGGCGGGACGCCGTCCCGGGGTGGTGAACCAGTCACGGTAGTCACGCACGTCGAAGGCGTCGCCGCCGAAGATCACGGTGCGCAGGGCGAGTTCGGAGACATCCGCGCCGGCACTCCCGAGGTGGGCGCGCAGGCCCTTGAAGGCCGCGGGGGTCTGGTTGAGGACGGTGACGCCCTCGTCCCGCAGCACGCGGTGCACGGCCGCCGGGTCACGCACCTCGTCCGCGCCGAGCACCACGACGCGCCCGCCGCTGGTGAGCGGGCCCCACAGCTCCCACACGGAGAAGTCGAACGCCGGGGAGTGCATGAGCGTCCACACGTCGGCGGGCCCGAAGTCGAAGTGCCGGTCGGCCGCGCCGAGCAGCCAGGCGAGGTTGCCATGAGTGATCTCTACGCCCTTGGGGCGGCCCGTCGAGCCGGAAGTGTAGATGACGTAGGCGAGGTCCTGCGGGCCGGGGCGGACGTCCTCGCCGTCGGCCCCGGTTCCGGTCTCGGTGCCCAGCTCTACGAGGTTCACCGGCAGCCCCTCCACCGCGGGACGGGTGGCCGCGTCGGTGACGACCCAGTCGATGCCGGAGTCGCTGACGGTGAACTCGCGCCGGGCCCGGGGGTGGGAGGGGTCGAGCGGCAGGTAGGCGGCTCCGGCGCGCCAGACGGCGAGCAGGGCGACGGCCAGGTCGGGCGTGCGGTCGAGGCAGACGCCGACGAGGGAGCCGCGGGTGACGCCCGACGCGCGGAGCCGGGCCGCCAAGGCCGATGCCCGGGCGTCGAGCTCGGCGTAGGTGAGGGAGCGCCCGGAGCCGGTCGCGGCCACCGTGTGCGGGGTGCGGCCGATGTGCTCGGCGAGGCGGTCCGGCGCGGTGCGGGGGGCCGGGAGGAGGTCGCTGCCGGCGTTGGCGGGGCCGTCGGGTCCGAGCAGGTGGGCGCGTTCGGCGGGGCTGAGCGGTTCGATGGCGCCGAGCGGGGTGTCGGGTGCTGCGCAGAAGGCCTCCAGCAGGGCCACGGTGTGCCGGGCGAGGGCGGCGACGGAGGCCTCCTCGAACAGGTCGGGCCGGTAGACGAACACCAGGTCCGTACGGCCGTTGCCGTCGCGCAGGTCCAGGGTGAGGTCGAACTTGGCGGTGGTGAGGGAGATCCGGTACGGCGTGCCGCTCGCACCGCCCAGGCCGAACCCGGCCTGCGTGGCGTCGGTGTGCGTGTAGAGGACCTGGACGAGCGGGTTGCGGGCGAGGTCGCGTTCCGGGCTGAGCGCGTCGACGACCTGCTCGAACGGCAGCGACTGGTGGGAGAACGCCTCCAGGACGCGGTCGCGGGTCCGCTCCAGCAGGGCCGCCGGGGTCGGGTCGTCGGAGAGGTCGCCGCGCAGTACCAGGGTGTTGACGAAGAAGCCGACCAGTTGTTCCGTCTCGGCCTGCTCCCGGTTGGCGACCACGGTGCCGACGGCGATGTCGCTCTGCCCGCTGTGGAAGGCGAGCGCGGCCTGGAAGGCGGCCAGCACCGTCATGTACGGAGTCGTACCGACACGTTCGCCCAGCGCGGCGAGCCCGTCGGTGAGCGCGGGCGGCAGGGTGACGGTGTGGGCGGCTCCGCGTCCGCCCGGCGTGTCGGGGCGGGGGTGGTCCGTGGGCAGCTCCAGCGGGGTCAGGCCGGCGAGCCGGGAGCGCCAGTGGTCCAGGGCGGCGGACCGGTCGCTCTCGCGCTGCCACAGCGCGTAGTCGACGTAGTCGAGGGGCAGTTCGGGCAGGCTCGCGGCACGGCCCTCGGTCCTGGCCCGGTACAGCTCGGTCAGGTCGCGGACGATCAGGTCGAGGGACCAGCCGTCGGAGACGATGTGGTGCATGCCGAGGACCAGCACATGGTCCTCGTCGGCGGCCCGTACGAGGGTGGCGCGGAAGGCCGGTTCGCGGGCTAGGTCGAAGGGGCGTACGGCGGCCGCGTGCACGGCGGCCCCGAGGCGCCGCTCGCGGTCGGCGCCGGCCGGGCCGGTCACGTCCGTCACGTCCAGCACCGTGCTGTCGGCGGGCAGCACACGCTGGTACGGAACGCCCTCCTGCTCGGGGAAGACCACCCGCAGCTGCTCGTGCCGGGCGACCAGGTCGGCCACGGCGGCCCGCAGCGCCGGCACGTCCAGCGGGCCGGTGAACCGCCAGGCGGCGGGCAGCAGATAGGTCGGCGCGCCGGGGTCCAGCCGGTCCAGGAAGTACAGGCGCTGCTGGGCGGCGGACAGCGGGATCCGGTCGGGGCGGGGCCGGATCCGTCGCGGGCCGTCGGCCCGGGCGGCGGCCCCGCGCAGCCGCTGCTCCAGCAGGCGGCGTGCCGCCGGTGACAGGCCGCTGCTCGGGGCGAGGGGGCCGGGACGCACGTCCGAAGTGGTCATGAGGGCACTCCGTTCTCACTCTTGGAAAGAAGCTGGCGAAAGGTGGGGCCGGGCCCCGGCGCTCGGCAGGCGGGCCTCGACGCCCGGAAGACGGGCCGCGCCGCGAGGGCGGGCTCCGGCGCCCGGAAGGCGACCGCGGCGTCAGAAGTCGGCCGTGGCGTCAGAAGTCGGCCGTCAGGGAGAGATCGATCTCGTCGTCGCTCATCTGCGAGATCAGCTCCAGCAGGCGGCGCTCCACCTCGGCGGCGAGCCGCTCGACCGTGGGGTGCTCGAAGAGGTCCCGGACCTGCAGCGGGCAGTCGAAGGCGGCCCGCAGGCGGGAGGTGACGGACACCGCGCGCAGGGAGTGTCCGCCCAGGGCGAAGAAGTCGTCGTGGACGCCGACCCGCGGCAGGTCGAGCACCTCGCACCAGATCTGTGCGACGACCGTCTGCGCAGGGGTGCACGGCGCCACGAAGGCGTGCGGTGCGGGTGCCACGGGGTCGGGCAGGGCGGCGGTGTCCAGCTTGCCCTGCACGGTCAGCGGCAGACGGTCGAGCAGCACGAAGGCCGACGGGACGAGGTAGTGGGGCAGGCGGGCCCGGCTGTGGGTCTCCAGGGACTCCGCGGAGAGGCCGGTCCCGGCGGCGTATCCGACGAGGGCCGGTTCGCCGTGCAGGGTGCGGACCACGACGGCCGCGGCCCGGACGCCGGGATGACGGCGCAGCACCGCCTCGGCCTCTCCCGGCTCGACGCGGAACCCGCGGATCTTGACCTGGTCGTCGTTGCGGCCGAGGAACTCCAGCTCCCCGGAGGGCAGCCGGCGTACCACGTCACCGGTCCGGTAGAGCCGGCCACCCGGCGCGCCGAACGGGTCGGGTACGAAGCGCTCGGCCGTCGGAGCGGGCCGGTCGAGATAGCCTCGCGCCAACTCGCTTCCGCCGACCAGGAGTTCACCGGGCACGCCGTCGGGGACGAGGTCGCCGAGGGTGTCCGTCACGTAGGTGCGCCGGCCGCCCAGGGCACGTCCGATGGGCACCCGGCCGTGCGGGGCCTCGTCGACGCGGTGTGCGGTCGCGGAGATCACCGTCTCGGTGGGGCCGTAGGTGTTGGCCACGGGCACGCCGGGCAGGTGCGCGAACCAGCGCTGCAGCGGGTCGGCCGGCAGGGCCTCTCCCCCGGTCACCAGCAGCCGCAGCGAGGCGAGTCGAGGTGCCAGGGTGTCCAGGCGGGCCACCAGCTCCGCCCAGTAGGACGGCGTGAGCTCCATGACGGTCACCCGCTCGGCGGCGACGCGGTCGGCGAGTTCCTCCGGGGACCAGATCTCGTCCGGGCGCACGATCACCGTCGCTCCGATGCTCAGCGCGGGCAGAATCTGCTCCAGCGAGGCGTCGAACGAGGTCGACGCGAAGGTGAGCACCCGGTCGTCGGACGTCAGCCCGAACTCCCGCTGGGCAGCTGCCACATGGGCGCTCAGGGCGTGGTGCTCGACACCTACGGCCTTGGGGCGGCCGGTGGAGCCCGAGGTGAAGATGACGTAGGCGAGGTCGCCCGGGTCGGGGACGTGCCGGGGGCCGTCGGACGCCGGTCGCACCCGGTCGACGTCGACCGCCACGACCCCGAGCCCGGTGACCGTCCCCCGGGTTCCCGCGTCCGCGACCGCGTGCCGCACTCCCGCCTCCTGGATCATGAACCGCATACGCTCCGCCGGGAGTCGGGCGTCGAGCGGGACGTACACCCCGCCCGCCCGCCAGACGGCGAGCATCGCGGCCACCGACCACACACCCCGGCCCACGCACACGCCCACGGCAGCACCCGGCGCGACCCCGGCGGCGGCCAGTTCGGCGGCCAACCCGCCGGTCAGCGCATCCAGTCGGCCGTAGTCGACGGTCCGTCCCTCGCACCCGACCGCCGGTGCGTCCGGCCGGCCCGCCACCCGGAACGCCGGCGCCGGCCGCGCGTCCCGGCCCGCCCCGGCCACCAGCCGCTGCCGCTCCCGCGCGGTGAGCAGCGGTGCCTCGTCGACCCGGGTTCCGGGGTCGGCGAGGACGGAGCGGAGCAGCCGGCCGACGTGGTGGGCGAACCGGGTGGCCGTCTTCGGGTCGAAGAGGTCGGCGGCGTACTCGACGTTCAGCGCGAACCGGCCGGGCCGGACCAGGAAGGTGGCCGTCAGGTCGAACTTCGCCGACGACCAGGGCAGTTCGAAGCCGGTGGCGTCCGTCCCGGGCAGTCCCGCGCCGCCCGTGCTCGCGTCCTGTACGTCCACCATGACCTGGAACAGCGGGTTGCGGGACAGGTCGCGCTCCGGGCGCAGCCGCTCGACGACCCGCTCGAACGGCACCTCCTGGTGGTCGAAGGCACCCAGCACGACGTCCCGCACCCGGTCCACGAGCTCGGCGAAGGCGGGCCGCCCGGAGAGGTCGGTGCGCAGCACCACGGTGTTGACGAAGAAACCGACCAGCGGCTCCAGTTCGAGGCGGCCGCGTCCGGCGACGGGGGTGCCGACCGACACGTCGGTCTGTCCGGACCAGCGGGCGAGGACGGCCTGTGCGGCGGCCAGCAGCACCATGAATCGGGTCGCGCCGCGCTCGCGGGCGTACGCGTCCACCCGGTCGGCCAGGTCGGCGGGCAGGTCGACCTCGACGGCGCCGCCGCGGCCGGTGAACACCGACGGCCGTGGCCGGTCGGTGGGCAGCTCCAGGGCGGGCGCAGCCTCCAGGGTGCGCTCCCAGTAGGCGAGTTGGGGCTCCAGCGCGCCGCTGTCGGCGCGGTCGCGCTGCCAGACGGCGAAGTCGCCGTACTGCACCGGCAGCGGCGGCAGCTGGGCACGTTCTCCCGTCCGCCGGGCCCCGTAGTGCAGGGCGAGTTCGTCGAGGAGGACACCCTTGGACCAGCCGTCGGTGACCGCGTGATGCAGGGCCAGGACGACGACGTGGTCGTCCTCGGCCAGCTCCCACACACCGGCCCGCAGCAACGGCGGCCGGGCGAGGTCGAACCGGCGGGTGGCCAGGGCCGCGGCCCGCTGTCGTACGGCCGCCAGCCGGGCCGGCTCGTCCGGGGCCGCCGGTGCCTGTTCCCAGTGGAGCGGGACCTGTACGGGGTCGCAGACCTCCTGCACGGGGCGGCCGTCGGACTCGATCAGTGCCGTGCGCAGCACCTCGTGCCGCTCGACCAGGTCGTCCAGGGCCTGCTGCCAGGCGGCGCGGTCGAGGCCGCCGCGGACCCGCCAGCAGTACCAGAGGAGGTAGGAGTCGCCCCGGTCCGAGGTGCGGTCCAGGAACCAGAGGCGCTCCTGCGCGAAGGACAGCGGCAGCGGGCGGGTCCGGTCGACGGGGACCACCTCGGTGGTGCCGGACGCGCGGGCGGCGGCGACGCGCGGCGCGAAGCCCCGGACGGTCGGGTGCTCGAAGACCGTGCGCAGCTCGATCTCGCGGCCCAGGCGCTGGGCGATCCGGGAGACGGCCATGGTGGCGAGCAGGGAGTGGCCGCCGAGGTCGAAGAAGCTGTCGTCGATGCCGATCCGGTCCAGGCCCAGCACGTCCGCCCACACCTCGGCGACGATCCGCTCGGTCTCGTCGCGGGGCGGCGCGTAGGCGGCGTCGGCGGAGCGGGCGTGGGCGGGGTCCGGCAGGGCGGAGCGGTCGAGTTTGCCGGAGACACCGACCGGTAGGGCCTCCAGGACGACGAACTCCGAGGGCACGGCGTAGTGCGGCAGGTAGCGGGCACACCAGGCGCGCAGCTCCGCCCGGTCCACGGCGGCCCGGGCGTCCCCGGCCGGTACGACGTAGCCGACGAGGCTGCGTCCCGTGGCCCGGTCGGGGCGGGTGGCGGCCGCGGCGACCAGCGGGCAGGCACGCAACACCGTCTCGATCTCGCCGAGTTCGATCCTGAAGCCCCGGATCTTGACCTGGTCGTCACGGCGGCCGAGGAACTCCAGGTCTCCGGTGGCCTGCCAGCGCACCAGGTCGCCGGTGCGGTACCTGCGGCTGCCGGGCGGTCCGTACGGGTCGGGCACGAAGCGCTCGGCGGTGAGGGCGGGGCGGCGCAGGTAGCCGCGGGCCACTTCCGTGCCCCCGATGAGGAGTTCGCCGGACACGCCGACCGGGACCGGCTCGCCGTCGGCGTCGACGACGTACACGCGGCGGTCGCCGAGCGGGCGGCCGATGGGCACGCTGCCGGCGGGCGGGTCGGCGGCCTCGTAGGTGGTGGCGGTGACCGTGGTCTCGGTGGGCCCGTAGGCGTTGCACACGCGCACCCACGGGACGGCGGCCCGCCAGACGGCGAGGGTGTCGGCCGGGACGGCCTCGCCGCCGAGGACCAGCAGGCGCAGGGAGGCGAGCGCCGCGGCCAGACGCCGGTCGAGGGAGAGGGCCAGCTCCGCCCAGTACGTCGGGGGAACGTTGACGACGGTCAGGGCGTGCCGCTGGACGACCTCGGGGACCTGGGTGGGCAGCCAGGGTTCGTCGGGGCGCAGGACGACGGTCGCGCCGGAGGTGAGCGCGGGCAGCACCTGGTCCAGGGAGGCGTCGAAGGAGAAGGAGGCGAAGGCCAGCACCCGGTCGGCGGCGGTGATGCCGAGCCGCTCGCGGGCGGCGGTCACATGGGAGGCCAGGGCGGCGTGTTCGACACCGACCGCCTTGGGACGTCCGGTGGAGCCGGAGGTGAAGATGACGTGGGCCAGTTCGCGGGGGTCGGGGCGGTGCCGGGGCCCGTCCGCGGCCGGGGTCACGACCGTGACGTCGACGGTGGCCGGAGCCAGGGCCGCGGCAGCCTCGACGGTCGCGGAATCGGCGACCACGCACGCCAGTTGCGCCTCCTCGGCCATGAACCGCAGCCGCTCCGTGGGGAGTTCGGGGTCCAGCGGGACGTACGCTCCGCCCGCTCGCCACACTCCCTCGATCGCGGCGACCGACCACGGGCTGCGGCGCAGCAGCACACCCACCGGGCTGCCGGAGCCGACCCCGGCGGCGTTGAGCGCGGCGGCGAGCCCACCCGTCATGCCGTCCAGGTCGGCGTAGGTGACGCGGTCGTCACCGCAGATCAGGGCCGTCGCCTCGGACGGCCCGCAGAAGGCGACCGGGGTCGGCGGGCCGGCGGGCCGGTCGGGGGCGTGCCGCCACTCGGGGCGGGGCCGGGCCGGACCCGCCGTGGGCAGGCTGCGCGCCAACTCCTGTACAGGGGTGTCCGGTTCGGTCAGGACGACCCGCAGCAGGGCCACGTAGGCGTCGGCGAACGCCCGCATGGTGGCCGCGTCGAAGAGGGCGGTGGCGTATTGCAGGACGGCGGCGATGCTGCCGTCCGTGCGCAGGGTGAGGTCGAGGAACACGTCCAGCGGGGTCTCGGTCAGCGGTGGCTCGACCAGCTCCACGGCCAGGCCGGGCATACGGACCGGGCGGATCGGGCTGTTGAGCAGGGTGAACGAGGCCTGGGCCAACGGGTGCCGGGACAGGTCCCGCCCGCCGCCCAGCGCTGCGACCACGTGGTCGAACGGTGCCTCGGCGTGCGAGAGGTCCGCCAGCACCCGCCCGCGCACGCGGTCCAGCAGCGCGGCGAAGCCCGGCCGGCCGGCCAGGTCGGTGCGCAGCACGACCGTGTTGACGAGCGGGCCGATGAGACCTGAGGCACCGCGCTGGGCACGGTCGGCGAGCGTGCTGCACACGGCGACGTCGGTGCGGCCCGACCAGTGCCCGAGGAGCGCCTGGTAGACGGTGAGCAGCAGCATGTAGCGGGTGGCGCGCCGGGAGCGGGCCAGGGCGTCGACGTCGGCGACCAGGTCGGCGGGCAGGTCGAAGCGGACGACGCCGCCGGACCCGTCCCAGACCTGGGGGCGCGGCCGGTCGGTGGGCAGGTCGAGCGGGGTCAGACCGGCGAGGCGGTCGCGCCAGTGGCCGAGCAGCCGCTCCATCCGGGCCCCGGAGAGCCGCAGGGCCTGGGAGCGGGCGACGTCGGCGTACCGTACGGCGGGCTGGGCGACGGGCTCGCCGCGGTATCCGGCGGCTAGTTCGTCCAGCAAGACGCCCCAGGACCAGCCGTCCACGGCGATGTGGTGGACCTCGACCAGCAACAGGTGCTCGCCGGGCGCGACCCGGGCGAGCGTGACCCGGACCGGGTGCTGTGTGGACAGGTTCACGGGGCGGCCCAGGTACCGGGCGAAGAGGTCGTCGGGGCCGCCTGCCTCGGTCCGTTCCAGGACGATCCCGCCGGGGGCGTCCACGACCGGCACCGGCTCCCCGCCGACGGAGGTGAACCGGGTGCGCAGTACCTCGTGCCGCTCCACGATCCCGGACAGGGCCCGTTCCAGGCGCGGCACGTCGAGGCTCCCGCGCAGCCTGAGGACGAGCGGAAGCATCGACCCGGTCGAATGTCCGGCCAGCTGGTCCAGGAACCAGAGCCGACGCTGCGCGAAGGATGCCGTGAGGGTGTCGCCGTCGGTCGGTGCCCCCGCGGGGGCCGGGCCTGCTGTCACTGTGCGCCTCCAAGCCGTGTTTTCCAGCAGACTGCCGTCGCCGCACGAGGGCCCATAGGGAAGAAGACGCAGCACCGGACGCAGACCGGGTTGTCCGGCTGTCCTTCCGGCCGGGTCGCCGGAATCTCCCGGTCGCCCCCGCTCCGTGCCCCGCGCACCGGCCGGGGACGGGTTCGTTTCGGCCGATTCGCTCGGCGCGACCGACGGGCACCGCGACCGCGAGGGCGGCGCGGAGCGGAGCGAGCGGGGGTGAGGGCCTGGTGGATCAGACCGCGGCTGTGCATCTCCTCGTCGGCGCCGGCCGGGAGCAGGGAGAGCAGCCGGCCGACGAAGGCCGTGGCGCTGCCGTCGCGCCCCTGGGCGACGTAGGAGCAGGCGATCACGCGCATCGGCGCGGCCGACCCCCGGCGGCCCACGTGGCCCAGCCCGGCCACCCCCGGCAGGCGCAGCCGGCCCCATCGCGACCGCGCAGAGCCTTCGGAGTCTCCACCGTGTTCGGCACCCACGCGCCCGACCTCGTCGTCTCGGAGGGACGAACTTCGGCCCCAACGTCGGGGCCATGGCGACCCGTTCGGGCACGGTGGGCGCCGCGATGACGGCCGTCGAGGAGGGGGTGCCCGCGATCGCGGTCAGCACGGGTGGCTCGAACCGCCCGAGTCCACCCGGATCCTCAACGCCGTGCGCCCGACCGTCGACTTCGCGGTCAGGCTCATCGACCGGTTGCGCGGCCGGGCACACGGCTGACGCCTCCTGCCGGAGGGAATGGGCCTCAATATGGGCGCCTGGACTCCCGTTTGATGGACCGGCACTCGTGTCGGGGCCGCCGCGGCCGACCGCGGCAGCGCATACCGCACACCGCACACCGGGCGTCATCTCACGTGCGCTGTGCCGCTGCCTTTCGGCGGCGCAGCATCACGGTGACAGGCAGGACGGCACCAGCAAGGAGGAGCCCGGCCGCTCCTCCGTAAGTGGCCATGGCGCTGCCGGTGACGGCGTGCGCCCTGGCCGACCGGCTTTGGCCTGGGTGACGGGGGAAGGTGATGGAGGCGCGGTAGGTGTCCTCGTACAGGCCGCTCTTGAGGTGGAATGTCGCCGTCCAGGGGCCGTTGGCCACCTGGTCGGTCACCAGGACGGTCACGGTCTCTGACTGGCCGGGTGCGAGAGTGGTGCCGAGCTGTACCGGGTAAGGGCCCGCGCTGATGCTCCCTCGCACTTTGGTCAGGCTCAGGGTTCCGCTCAGGTCCAGGGCGCGGCCCCCGGTGTTGTGGACCTGAGCCCTGACGATGGCGCGGCCTGCCCGGTCGCGTTCGGCGGTCATCGTGCCGACCCTGAATCTGGTCGGTGGCGGGTTGTGACCGCCGACTGAGAGATACAGCCGGATGCCGGCGCGGTTGACCAGGGTGACGCCGGGGCCGTGGCCTCCGGATACCTGTGCCCAGACGACGCCGTATCTCTCGCCGGGGGCCGCGTCCCTGGGTACGTGGATCGTCACGGACGTGCGGGCCGTGGAGTGGGGCCGCACGATGAGCCGCCGCCTGTTCAGGGAGGTCCAGGAGGTCAGTTCATTTCTGCGTCTTCCGAGCGCTCCGACGAACGACCCGTGCCTGATACGCGCGGAGCTGGGATACATCACCACGCGCGCCGGTTCGTCGGAGGTGTTCGCCACCTCCACGCGCCGGCGGATGGTGGTGCCGGGTCGCAGGTTGTCGATGATGTACTGCCGTGCGCGCGTGTCGTTGACCAGGGCCGCGGGGACGTCGAGGAGCCGCACGGAGAAGCTGCCGTAGCCGCCTGAGCCCCCCGCCCCCGCGACACGGGGTGCCGCGATCGCGGACGGAGGGCCGCAGATGGTCCCGGCCAGCGCCAGCAGACACAGCGCTCCAGCCGGATTGTACTTGTGCACCAGAAGAATCCTCGGATCTGTTACGTCACGCCACGGAATGCGTGATGGTCGAGGTGTACGTGCCCGCAAGCGAGTTCGCGGGGACCCTGATCGAGATCGTCGGGTTCCAGGTGGCCGAGTTCGAGCCGGAGACCTGGGTGGCGACCTGCACGGGGCCCGGCGGGTACATGGGGCTCAGGTCGCTCGGGGTCACCGTGGCCGTACCGATCACGCTCGCCTGAGGGGCGTGGTACGTGCTGGAGTTCGGCGCGGAGACCGAGATGGTCGTGTTGTTGGGCCCCGTGAAGTCCACGGCCTGTGCCGTGACGGTCCACCCGGCAGTGCCGCCACGCTGGTCCGTCACAGTGACGTTACCCAGCTGGTTGGAGACCGTCTGCGGGCTGGAACTCACAATGGTCGAACCCAGGTCGACCGATCCCGACGGCACGGTGATACCCAGGCCGCCACCGGTCACTTCCAGCGTCACCGGGGTGTCTTCGGCGGAGGCCGATGTGGGGCAGGCCAGAACTGCCAGGGTTGACAGCATCACCGACAGGTGAATGCCACGACGCATTCTCTTCGTTCCTCTCTGAGTAGAGACGCAACAGCGCCTCGCTTCATGATCACTGGCATGGTGAGGGTCGGCGCCGCCACCTGGGGCTTTTCTCCGATCCGACACGGCGACAGCTAGCCGACCGGCTCAATAGGCACACCAGTGCCCCACTGCCCCGACCAGGCCGAATACTTCCTTCCGGCAAGCTGCGAACGCCCCGGACGGAGAACGCCTCCCGACAGGCGCCATGTCCGGCAGCAGGGTGGAGAGCCCCATCAGGGCGGAAGTCCGACCTGGACGGGAGCAGATGCCCAGTTGCGAGAGAGGCACCGACATCACCACGCAGGATCCGCACCCGTACTGAAGTCCGCCTGCGCCGACAACGGGGACGGCACCTGGAAGGTGACCGTGAGCGTGACGGACTCCCCCGCGCGACGGGCCTGGTCAGCGGCCTGCGCTCCTGAGCGGGCCGTACGCAGGAAGCCTGGTGGGCGACGGTGAGGATGTACGGCCGGACCGGGGTGCCGACTCCGCGGTTGCAGGAGCGGCGGATGCAGAAGAACGCCGCCGCGGTGTAGGCGAGGGCGAGTCCGAGAGGCCAGTGGACCGGCGACCCCTGCGTGATCACGGTGCAGCCGCTGCCTGTCGCGGGGCGTTCGTGAGCGCGCCGAGCAGCAGAGGGAGAACCCGGGCGCCGCGTCGGGGGGTGTGGACCTTGCGGGTCAACTCGCCCAGGCCGGTGAGGACTTCGTGTGGACTGTTCCCGGCGACGGCAGGAGACCTGTTCCGGACGGCAAGCGAAGGCGCCACCTCGAAGCGAAGACTCAAGCGATAACTCGGTGGCGAGGCCGGGCCCTCACAGACGACCATGCGACGCATGAGTGACGAACCCGCGCGGTGGACCCAGGCGACCGTCTACCCCGACATGTGGGCCGATCCCGACGACGACCCCCGCGAAGGCCCCGTTCCGGACGGCGAGTCGGCGACGCTGCTGGACTACCTGAAAAACTACCGCCTGACCCTGCGGATGAAGTGCGAGGGCCTGGACGCGGAGCAACTGGCCCGTCGGTCGGTTCCGCCGTCCACGATGTCGCTGCTCGGCCTGGTGCGGCACCTCGCCGAGGTGGAGCGGGACTGGCGCAACTGGATCACCGACGGCGACCCGCTGCCGAAGCTGTACGGCGTGCGTGACGGGGACTTCGACGGAGCCGTCGCCGAGCAGGCCGTGGTCGACGCCGCTTACGCCGATCTGGAGCGCGAGCAGGCCGAGACCGACGCCGCGCTGGCCGAGCATCCGGATCTGGGCGAGCGGGTGGGGAAGGACGGGATCTCGGTCCGGGAGCTGATGGTGCACAGGATCGAGGAGTACGCCCGGCACTGCGGCCACGCCGACCTGTTGCGCGAGTGCGTCGACGGAAGGGTGGGCCAGTGACGAGGGCCGCCTCGGAGGTGACCTGACGGCAGGCCGGTCCCGACCCGGCGTGTCAGCGTGCCGTCAGCGGTCCCTGTCACTGTTGTTCTCGTGAACGGCACGGGAGACCGGGCCGGGAGCGAGGAGAGGTGCCCGGAGTGGCTTATCGGGGACCGGCGAGTACGTCTCGAGGTCGGGCCTCACGGCCCGCGCAGGTTCGAATCCTGCCCTCTCCGCTCGGCTCGAACCAGGGCGGGACGGCCGTTGTCAGTTCTGGGAAACGGACTCCCCCGGCATCCACGACGTGCACGCCCGGCTGCTCATGCTGCTGCCCGCGCTCGGCAACGAGGATTTGCCGGACGGCGAGGACCTGCCGGACGACGCGGCCCGCACCATCGCCGAGGCTCCGGTGCGGGCGGGGGTGCCGGCGGACCACACTCCGTGGCTGATGAGGTGCCTGCTCGACCACCCGCTGTGGGACCCGGCGCGGTGGACGCCGCCCGGTCCGCCGCCGCTCAGCGGGGGCCCGGATCCGTACACGGGCATCATGGTCTGTGACGGTCCCACGAGCCCGCGTTGCGGAACACGGTCGGCGCAGGGCGTCTCCCGGGAGCACAGCGACCGCCAGGCCAGGGCACTCGGCACCTGGGGCGGCCGCCTGAGCGCTGCCGAGGGCGTGTCAGCCGTCGGCGAAGCTCTTCACCTTGTCCAGGGAGCCGTTGAACCTGTCGTGGTCCCCGACGGTCGGGCCGGAGGAGGTGTACTGCCACATCGTGTACGACGACCAGCCCGCCGGCAGCGTCCCCGCCGACGAGGCGTACCTGGCGACCCAGAGCGGGTTGGTGGCGCCGAAGCCCGCGTAGTTGCCGGTGCAGTCGCTCCACCAGCTGGTGGCGGTGTAGATGACGGCGTTGCGGCCGGTGCGGGCCTTGTAGCGGTCCAGGAAGTCGCGGATCCAGCTGACCATGCCGCTCTTGGACTTGCCGTAACAGGCGTCGCCGTACGGGTTCCACTCGATGTCGAGCGCGCCGGGCAGGGTCTTGGCGTCCTTGGACCAGCCGCCGCCCTGGTCGACGAAGTAGTCGGCCTGGGCCGCGCCGCCGGTGGTGTCCGGGGTCGCGAAGTGGTAGGCGCCGCGGATCAGGCCGGCGTCGTAGGAGCCGTCGTACTGCTGGCTGAAGTTGGTGTTCGTGTAGTACGTGCCCTCCGTGGCCTTCGTGTAGGCCCAGCGCACGCCACTGTTCCACAGGGTGTTCCAGGCGACGTCGCCCTGGTAGCTGGCGACGTCCACGCCCTCGGTCTGGGTCACCCGGGGGATCGACTCGGAGGCGTCGTCGGTGGCGGCTTCACCGTCGTGGGCGAGTACTCCCATGCCCATGTAGGCGCTGCCGCGCTCGACTGTGGACTCGGCCGCCGAGGGCACGGCCGCGGGGATCGACAGGGTCAGCAGGAGGCCGGTCAGGGCGCTGGCCACGGACCAGCGTGAGCGGCGGCGGTTTCGGGATATATGGCTCACGGGATCCATCAGACCCGCAGGCGGACCGCCCCGCACTCCGGATCCCGTCCAACTACGCCATACCGGCCGGGTATTTACGCCAAGTGAGTGGCTGGGCAGTCCTACCCGCATGGTCATGGGCGGCGCCGGGCAAGGCGCCGCCCATGACCGGCCGGTCCGGTGCGGGTCAGCCGTCGATGCGGTGCTGGGTCCAGAAGGAGGTCAGGTCGGTGCTGGTGGCGGCCTGGGCGGCCGCCTTGAACTCGGCCGTGGTCGAGACGCCGTACCAGTGCGCGGCTGCGTAGTCCTTCAGCAGCTTGGTCATGGCCGTGTCGCCGAGGACGCGCCGCAGGTCGTGCAGGGCGCACTTGCCGTAGCCGTAGACCACGGTGGAGTACCGGGACGAGTGAGCGTCCCAGTAGGCCATCGAGTTGGTGATCTTCTCCGCGCTGGAGGACCAGGAGACACTGCTCCAGCAGTTGCTGCCGGTCTTGCCGAGGGCCAGGTCGGTGGCGTAGTCGGTGAAGGCCTCGTCCAGCCACGGGCTGTTGTACTCGTCGTCGCCGACGATGCCGTACCACCACTGGTGGCCGATCTCGTGGGTGAGCGCCGTGGTGCTGACCAGGTCGAGGACGAAGCCGGGGTACTCCATTCCGCCGAACCAGTAGTTGTTGTCGATGACCGCGTCCAGCTCACCGTAGGGGTAGGCGCCGAAGCGTGCCGCGTGGGCGTCGACGGCGGTCTTGGCGGTGCTGAGCATCGACTGGGCGCTGGAGGAGCTGATCCCCGAGACGGAGTAGATGTTCACCGGGACGCCGCCGGGCGAGGTGCCGGAGATCTTGGTGAAGGGCCCGGCGCCCCAGGCGAAGTCACGGACCTTGGACGCGGTGGCGGTGGTGACCGTACGGCCGCTGGAGCCGGGGGTGTCGGTGGAGGTGCCGGTGGCCGGGACCAGCAGGGTGCTGGGGTGGTCGAGGGTCACCTTGAAGTCGGCGGCCAGGGAGTAGAAGGACTCGCCGTTGTTGGTGTACGGGTCCAGGTGCCAGCCCGCGCTGTCGCGGACCGCGAGGACGGGCAGGGCGTTGCCGATGAAGCTGAAGGCGCCGTCGTGGCCGAACCGGTCGGCGCCGCTGGGCACGGTGATGCCCAGGTCGAAGCCGATGGTGGCGGTCTGACCCTGGTTCAGCGGTGCCGGCAGGGTGACCTTCAGGGCGGTGCAGTCCACCGAGAGGGCGCCCGCGGTGCCGCCGGTGACGTTGGTGACCGTGATCGGCATCGCCGAGCAGGTGCCGTGGTAGTTGTCCCACAGCCTCAGGTACACCTCACTGAGTGCGGTGGCCGAGGCGTTGGTGAAGGACACGCTCTCGTGCCCGTTCCAGACGGTGCCGCTCGTGTCACTGCTGAGGCTGACGGTGTAGGAGGGCGCGGCGGGGGTGCGGGTCGAGTCCGCCGGGGGCGGGGTGGTGTCGCCGGAGGTGGCGAGGGCTACGTCGTCCAGGACGAAGCTCGTCTGGAGGCTGGAGTCCTCGGTTCCGGTGAACGACACGTTCACGGTCTGACCCGCGAACGACGACACGTCGAACGACTTCTGCACGTAGCCGGTGTTGTCGTCGAGGTTCGAGTAGGTCGCCAGCGTGGTGCTGCCGATCTTGGCCGTCAGCTTGTCGTACGCGACGGACGAGGTCGTCTCGTCGGTGTCGATGTGCAGCCAGAAGGTGAGGGTGGCGGTGCTGCAGCCGCTCGGGATGGTGACGCTCTGGGAGAGCGTGTCGGTGTGGGTGCTGCCCACACCGTTCAGCCAGGCGAAGGAGGAGCCGCCGTGGGCGCTCTCGCCGGTGCGGCTGGTGATCACGCTGGACGAGGACGGGCTCCAGGGCGAGGTACCGCTCTCGAAGCCGCCGTTGATGACCGTCTGCGCCGGAGTGCAGGCGGCGGCCACCGGTTGCCCGGCGGGCTGGGCGACGGCGGGGGTGACGGGGAGGGAGAGGGCGACCAGCGCGGCGACGGTGAACGCACCGGCGCCGAGGGCCTTGTGGGGGGTCGATCTCACACGCTACTCCTTTGCGGCGGCCGGGATTCCGGCCTGCTCGATGGCCGCCCGGCCGGCTGGGGTGCGCCGGGGCGGCCGCGGGGTTGGGGTTGCGCGATCGCTGTACGGGGTGGTGCGCCGCGCCCTCATGGGGTCAGGACGAGGACTGCCGAAAGAGTGACAGATTTGACCAGGGCATGCCAGAAGGCCACAGAAAGTGGGTGGCGGTGCTCCTGATGCCGTGCGGTGGTGCGGTGGGGCTCAGGACCGCGACGCCGGAAGGGCCACGTATCCCCCGATGCCCACGAACACGCCCGCCGCGGCGAGCAGCAGGGCCACGGTCATGCTCACCCGCAGCAGCAGGGCTCCGGCGACCGCGCCCACCAGGACCGCCAGCAGGCCGCCGACGCGGTAGCGCTGGGCGCTGTCCCCGGTCCCGCCGCCCAGGGACGACCACCTGATCAGAGTGACGAGGGTGCCGGTGATGAGCGTGGTGTTCAGGACCGCTCCGAGGCGCCACATCGTCGCACTGCGCAGCCCCATGGCCAGCGCGATCAGCGCGGTCACCGCGTAGTGACG
Source organism: Streptomyces sp. NPDC085866 (assembly GCF_044541035.1). Taxonomy (NCBI): domain Bacteria; kingdom Bacillati; phylum Actinomycetota; class Actinomycetes; order Kitasatosporales; family Streptomycetaceae; genus Streptomyces; species Streptomyces sp. NPDC085866. The sequence continues at coordinate 107,647 of NZ_JBITSQ010000009.1, read as the reverse complement.
CGGTTCCGGGTGCCGGCCGACGGGGCGCAGGCCGATAGCTGTCAGCGCCGCGGCCACGAGCAGGGTGGCCGCGAGGGCGGCCGAGGTGAGCAGCCAGCGGCGCCGCCGCTCGGACGTGGCGGCGCCCAGACGGCTGCCGGCCACCGCGCCGACGCCGAACGCCGTGAGCGCGGTACCGGATCCGATCGGCGAGAGTCCTTGCGCGCCGGCGAGGGAGAAGCCGAGGAAGAGGATGTTGCCGGTCATGAAGGCGGTGAAGACCTGCCCGAGGCCCAGGTAGGCCACCGCGTCGACGATTCCCGTGGCGGCCGTCACTACGAGGAGCGCCTTCGGGAGCGGATCGGGGCGACCGGGTCGTCCGGGTCGTCCGGGCATGGGCTCACCTTCCTCCGCCCCACTACACCCCGGCCGTCGGCCCCCGGCATGTCGATCTCCCCGGGGGCGGTGGGATCAGCGGCCGTCCAGGACCATGAACACCGCCCGCAGCCGGGTGCCGTCCGCTCCCGGCCAGCCGCTCGCGACATGGCCGAGCGCTCCCTGCGCGGGCAGCGGCGGGTTCTCCGGGACCGGCTGCAGGACGCGGTTCAGGTGGAGGGTCGTGCCGTGCGGTGCGGGGAGGTGGGTGCCCTGCTCGTCGTCGGTGGGCCGGGGGGTGAAGTCCCGCAAGGAGAACGGCTCGCCCTCGTAGGAGCGGGTCACCTCACGGTCGGGGCTGTCGCTGATGCTCTGGGCCATCGCCTGCGCCCTGCCCTCGATCAGCGAGAGCAACTCGGTGACCAGCACCGGGTCGTGGCAGCCGTCGTAGACCCAGCGCTTGCCCAGCACGCCGTGCTCCATCGTGCCGACGAGCGCGTGCTCCGCCCCCTCCGGCGGCGCGCCACGGTAGGTGAGCGGGACCAGGTAGGCGGTCGGCTCGGGGGTGGAGGTGTCGGTGGCCACCATGATCTCGATCCCGACCTCGCCCTCCGGGTCGTCCAGCCGGAAGCCGCCGGACTTCGTCAGCACCGGGGCGTCCGGACCGCCGCGGTACCAGGGCCGGGTGGGCAGCCAGTTGGTGAGGAGTTCGACCTTGGTCGGCTTGAGGGTGGTGTGGTGGATGACGGCCATGCCGGGGGGCTCTCCTCCGTCGGGCTGTTACGGACCCTCGAAGCTTTCCACACCGGCTGAGCTGGTCACTCCTGCTCCCTTGAGCAGCAGCGACTTGCGGGTGGTGAACTCGGCGTTCGCACGGTCGTAGTCGTCCGGGCGGCCGATGTCCAGCCAGTGCCCGTCGAACTCGTAGGCGTGCGGCGGGTTCCGGGCCGCCAGGAGGTCGAGGACGAGTTCGTCGAAGCCGAGCGGCAGGCCGGGCGGGTAGCCGTCGAGGGTCGAACGGCTCAGGCCGTACATGCCCATGGAGACGCGGCAGTCCATGCTGGGCTTCTCCGTGAAGGCGACGACCTTGTTCGCGTCGGTGGTCAGCACACCGAAGTCGATGTGCACCTTGCGGGCGTACGTCGCGATGGTCAGCGGCGCCCCGCAGGCCTCGTGCCGGCGCAGGACGTCGGCGTGGTCGAGGTCGGTGAGGACGTCACCGTTCATGACCAGGAAGGTCTCGGGCAGCCGGTCGCGCAGGGTGAGCAGCGGGCCCATGGTGCCGAGGGGGCTCTCCTCGGTGGCGTAGTCGACGGCCATGTCCCACTGGGAGCCGTCGCCGACGCAGGCGGGGATGATCTCCCCGAGGTGGCCGATCGCGATGGTGCAGCGGGTGAAGCCGGCGGCCGACAGTGGGCCGGTCGGACCGGGTGAGGTCGACCTCGGTGGACGGCGTTCCCGCCGCGTCGAGTTCGGCGGCGATGGCGTCGGTGGCCGGACCGCCGTCGCCGACCATCAGAACTCTCGGATCGATACGAGGCGCCGCACTGTCGGCCTGGGCCGCGCCGGCCGGCGGGCCGAGCGCGGCGATGAGCGCGCCCACCGTCAGCGCGGTGGTGGCGTAAGGTCCGCTTCATGCGGTGAAGTCCCCTCCCCGGGCAGGGGTGAACGCGGCTCCGTGGAGCGGACGCACCCCCTTGCGTGACGCCGGCGCCCCCTCAGAGACCGGTCGTCGACGCTTCCGTCGCGTCACATGGTGATGTCTCTGTGTAGCTTTTGTGGTCGTGTCACGAAACCTGACGGAAAACGCAGGCACCCAACGGCTCGTCAGGGAACCCGATGGGCCGTTTTCCCGTTGGCCCGGCGTGCTGGACGGCGGCGGGCCGACGGCTCGGTGCGCCGACCCAGGCCCCGGACGACCACCGGCGGGCCGCTGGGGCCCGCCGGGCGAAGTGCCAGTGGTCAAGACCAGATGGAGACCCGACCCGAGGGTCCGGTTCAGGCCACTCGCACCCTCCGTCCGGTTCGCCCGTCAGGCGCAGAACGCGCGCGTCTCGGGCGTGTGGACGGGTCCGGAGCGGATGTTGCTGCTGTCGCTGAACTCGGCGCAGTAGTACGAGGAGAAGCCGATGTTGCCAGGTACGAGTCCGCCCCGAGCGCACGGAATGTGGGCCGCCGTTTGTGTATTGGGGCGACTCTTTGCCGAACACCGCTTTCCGGCCGCCGCACCCATCCCCCTTCCCGGCGCGAATGTTGCTTCCCGCTTCTGGTCCGTGAGACCTACCGGACGGTATACAGACCCAGTTGAACGCGCGGACCGCTCTTCACTGCGGGGCCGTGCGATGTCACGGCCTCAGGGGGAGGAATCCATGGCGAACGACACACATGCGACGGGCGGGGCGAGAGGCCGGCGGCGAACCGCCGCGCTGGGGGCGGCGCTGGGGGGCTGCGCCCTCGTCGCCGCGTCGACGGTGCCCGCGGCGGCACACGGCCGCGATCTCACCTACGTCTCCCTCGGGGACTCCTACACCTCGGGCCCGGCCATCCCGCACCAGACGGACGCCAACTGCGCCCGCTCCGACCACAACTATCCCTCGCTCGTGGCGGCGCAGCGCGAGGCGACCGTGTTCAAGGACGTGAGCTGCGCCGGGGCCACGACGAACGAGATGTGGAAGCCGCAGGGCACCAACGCCCCCCAGCTCGACGCGCTGGGACGGGACACCGACCTGGTGACGGTGCAGATCGGCGGCAACGATGTCGGTTTCGGCTCGATCATCGGCACCTGTGCCCGCCTCGGCGCCCAGGACCCGACGGGCAACCCCTGCGAGCGCTCCTACAAGGCCGAGGGGTACGACCAGTTGGCGCTCACCGTCCTGGAGACCGCGCCGAAGATCGACCGGGTGCTGCGGGCCGTGCACGCCCGCGCCCCGCACGCGCGGGTGGTCCTCGTCGGCTATCCGGACCTGCTGCCGGACGACGGCAGCGGCTGCTTCCCCTCGGTGCCATTCGCGCAGGGGGACTTCCCCTATCTGCGGGACACCGAGAAGCGGCTGAACCTGATGCTGCGCCTGGTCGCCGCGTGGAACCGGGCCGAGTACGTCGACACCTACGGCCCCACGGTCGGCCACGACATGTGCAAGGCGCCCGCGGACCGCTGGATCGAGCCGCTGCAGCCGGCCTCGCCCGCGGCCCCCGCACACCCCAACGCCAAGGGCGAGGCCGCCATGGCACAGGCCGTGCTGGACCGGCTGGAGCGGGGTCGCGGACGCGGCTGAGCAGACCGTAACGGCCTCCGCGCACCGGTCGCATCGGGCGTGGAGGCCGTCGTACCGTCGTCGTACGGCCCTGGGGCTCAGCCGCCGAGCGCGGCCAGGACCACGCCCTTGGCCTCCTCCTGCACCCGGGCGAGGTGGTCGGAGCCGAGGAACGACTCGGCGTAGACCTTGTAGACGTCCTCGGTGCCCGAAGGGCGGGCCGCGAACCAGGCGTTGGCGGTGGTGACCTTGATCCCGCCGATGGCGGCGCCGTTGCCCGGTGCCTCGGTGAGGACGCCGGTGACCGCCTCTCCGGCGAGGGTGTCGGCGGTGACCTGGGCCGGGGACAGCTTCGCCAGCAGCGCCTTCTGCTCGCGGGTGGCGGGGGCGTCGATGCGGGCGTAGGCGGGTTCGCCGAAGCGGGCGGTCAGGTCGGCGTAGTGCTCGGACGGTGTCCTGTCCGTGACCGCCGTGATCTCGGAGGCGAGCAGGGCGAGGAGGATGCCGTCCTTGTCGGTGGTCCACACCGAGCCGTCGCGGCGCAGGAAGGACGCGCCGGCCGACTCCTCGCCGCCGAACCCGATGGTGCCGCCGGCCAGTCCGTCCACGAACCACTTGAACCCGACGGGCACCTCGACCAGTTGACGGTTCAGGTCGGCGGCGACGCGGTCGATCATCGTGGAGGAGACGAGCGTCTTGCCGACGCCCGCGTCGGCGGGCCACTGCTCGCGGTGCCGGTAGAGATAGGAGATGGCGACCGCGAGGTAGTGGTTGGGGTTCATCAGACCCGCGTCGGGGGTGACGATGCCGTGCCGGTCGGCGTCGGCGTCGTTGCCGGTGGCGATGCGGAAGCGGTCGCGCTGCTCGATGAGCGAGGCCATCGCGTAGGGCGAGGAGCAGTCCATGCGGATCTGACCGTCCCAGTCCAGCGTCATGAACCGCCAGGTGGGGTCGGTGTGCGGGTTGACCACGGTCAGGTCGATGCCGTGCTCCTCGGCGATCCGGCCCCAGTAGGCGACGGAGGCTCCACCGAGCGGGTCGGCGCCGATGCGCACGTCGGCCGCGCGGATCGCGTCGAGGTCGAGGACGTTCGGCAGGTCGCCGACGTAGGTGCCCAGGAAGTCGTACCTCTGGGTCGTGTCCGCTGCGAGCGCACGGGCGTAGGGCAGCCGCTGTACGTCCTTCAGGCCGCCGGCGATGATCTGGTTGGCCCGGTCCTGGATCCAGGAGGTCGCCTCGGAGGCCGCCGGGCCGCCACTGGGCGGGTTGTACTTGAAGCCGCCGTCGGCGGGCGGGTTGTGCGACGGGGTGACGACCACGCCGTCGGCGTGGCCGGAGGTGCGGCCCCGGTTGTGGGTGAGGATCGCGTGCGAGACCGCGGGCGTGGGGGTGTAGCCGTCCGCGCTGTCGATGAGCACGGTCACGCCGTTGGCCGCGAACACCTCCAGGGCGGTGACTTTCGCGGGCTCGGACAGGGCGTGCGTGTCGGCGCCGAGGAACAGGGGGCCGTCCACTCCCTGGGCGGCGCGGTACTCGCAGATGGCCTGGCTGGTGGCGGCGATGTGGTCCTCGTTGAAGGCGGTCGCCAGGGACGAACCCCGGTGCCCCGAGGTGCCGAACGCGACCCGCTGCCCCGGGTCGGCCGGGTCGGGGTGCAGCGCGTAGTACGCCGTGACCAGCCGGGCCACGTCGACAAGGTCCTCGGGACCGGCCGGCCGGCCGGCTCGCTCGTGCGGCATGAGTCCGCTCCTCCGCATCGGTGTGATCGATCGCTCGGGGCCCATCTTTCCTCGTCAGGGGCCCTGCGTGCGAGTACGCCACCGACACGGGGAGCGGCCCCGGGCCGGCTGGCCTATGATCCGGTCCTCCGATCTTCCGACTCGACCGCCGCCGCGCACGCACCCGCGCGCCGCCTCCGACAGGCAGGTGTCCCCCGTGTCCGCACCCACCGTCAAAGCCCCATGGCCGCTTGCCCGTTGCGCCCAGGCCGCCGTGGCCGCGGCTGTCGCGGCGGACGTCCACCGGGCGGTGACCGCGCGGGCGCACCTCCTTCATCCGCGGGACACGCCCCTGAGCGAGTCGGGGCGGGCCTCGATGGTCTACGTGTACCTGATGACGGCCGCGGTCGTGCTGTTCCTGGTGTGGTTCGCCCGTTGCCGGCGCAACGCCGAACTCCTCTCCCCCGGGACCGTCCGCGGTTCCGCCGTCTGGGCCGTGCTCGCCTGGCTGATCCCGGTGGTGAACCTCTGGGTTCCGCGCGGGCTGCTCCTCGACGTGCAGCGCGCGCGCGGCCCCGGTACACCCGGGAGGCGGGACCGGGTCCTGGTGAACGCCTGGTGGGCGACCTGGGTCGGGCACGCGCTGGTCGTCCCTGTGGGCACCCGGCTGGGCCAGGGGACTTCGCTCGTCCTGCTCCTCGTGGCCGAGGCCCTCCACCTGGCCGCGGGTGCCCTGGCGATCGCCGTGATCCAGCGCATCACGGCACGGCAGGCCACAGCGCTCACCGCGACGCTCCCCGTCCCGGGCGCCGTGGACCTGCCGCGTCTCTCCTAGACCGTCAGCCGATGTGGTAGCTGTCTCCGTACACCTTCCAGTCCAGCGGGGTGTTCAGGTCGAGGTTGCCCTTGCGCAGGAAGACCCGCTGTTCGGTGTCGACCCTGCTGGTGTCGCTGTGCGCCTCCTCCTGCTTCATGGCCCACACCCGGGCGTCGAGGAAGGCGTTGAGGTACGTCGTCTCGTTGCCGCCCTGCGCCGGCGGCTTGGCGCTGCGCAGGGCCCGCTTGCGGATGTTGCGGAAGCTGGTGGGGTCGTCACCGTCGCCGTGCATGACGAGGGCGTCGTAGTAGGTGAACTGGCCGAGGGCGCGCAGCCCGTCCGTCTTGCCCTGGGCGACCGCGGGGTTGAAGTAGACACGGTCGCGTTCGTCGTTCTGCGCCTGCTGGAACGCGGAGTCCTGTGCGGCCTTGCGCCAGTCCTTGGGGTAGTTGGGGTCGAGGCCGTCGTGCGAGTCGCTGCCGTTGACCCGGCGCAGGGCCGGCAGGTACTTGGCCAGGACGTTGCCGGGCTTGCGGTCGGTGTAGAGCTGGACGAGGTCGAGCATGTCGCCGGTGCCGGAGCAGAAGCCGATGATGCCGGCGGTGTAGCCACGGCCGTCGCCGATGTCCTCGATGTACTTGTACTGGGCCTTCCAGTCGAGCGAGGAGTTCTCCGCGCTGGAGACCAGCTGCATGGCTATCTCCTTCTTCGCCGGGTCGTCGAGGCCGGGCGCGGCCGCCGCAGGTGCCGCCGCGACGCGTTCGACGCCGAGCAGGGCACCGGAGGCGACGGCGCCGAGGACGGCGACGACGGCCCGGCGGGAGAGACGGGCGGAGACTGCCGATTCGTGCTCTGTGTGCTCCACTAGGACTCCAAGTAGGGGTGGGGGGTGGGAAGTTGGTCCGTACCGGCACTGGTAGGAAAGTTTCCTATCAAACACTGCGGGGACCGGTAACCCGTCTCGGGAGAAGTTCGTAGGATCGAACAGCACAGCCGCACCGCGTCAGATTCAGAAACCGGACCACTCAATGCCATGCGGCGCAGCGGTTGGACTTACGAATCATGAAGGCGCAGGGTGGACGAGCCCCCTCGCACACGAAGGGCACCCCCCTACGGCACCACCCGGAGACGACCCGATGAACCACGTCGCGGACCCCGACCGCTACAACGGCACCATGCGCTACCGCCGCACCGGCCGCTCGGGACTGGACCTCCCGCTCCTGTCCCTGGGCTACTGGCACAACTTCGGCGACGACCGCCCCTTCGAGACCCAGCGCGAGATCGCCCTGCGCGCCTTCGACCTGGGGATCACCCACCACGACCTGGCCAACAACTACGGTCCGCCGTACGGGGCGGCCGAGATCAACTTCGGCCGGCTGCTGAAGCAGGACCTCGCGCCGTACCGGGACGAGCTGGTGGTCTCCACCAAGGCGGGCTGGGACATGTGGCCCGGCCCCTACGGGCAGGGCGGCGGCTCCCGCAAGTACGTGCTGGCCTCACTGGACCAGTCCCTGCGCCGCATGGGCCTGGACTACGTGGACATCTTCTACTCCCACCGGCTGGACGCGAGCACGCCGCTCGAGGAGACGATGGGCGCGCTCGACACGGCCGTCCGCCAGGGCAAGGCCCTGTACGTCGGCATCTCCTCCTACGACGCCGAGCGCAGCCGGCAGGCGGTCGCGATCCTGCGCGAGCTGGGCACCCCGCTGCTGATCCACCAGCCGTCGTACAGCATGGTCAACCGCTGGATCGAGACCGACGGCCTGCTGGACGCGGCCGAGGAGGAGGGCTTCGGCGTCATCGGGTTCACGGCGCTCGCCCAGGGCCTGCTGACCGGCCGCTACCTCGACGGCGTACCCGAGGGCTCGCGAGCCGCGGCCGGCACGTCGTTCGACCCGGCATGGCTGACCGAGGACATGCGGCAGCGGCTGCGCTCGCTGAACGACATCGCCGCCCGGCGCGGGCAGACCCTGGCCCAGATGGCACTGGCCTGGGCGCTGCGGGACGAGCGGGTCACCTCGCTGGTCATCGGCGCCTCCCGCGTCGAGCAGCTGGAGCAGAACGTGGCCGCGCTGGAGAACCTCGACTTCAGCGCCGAGGAACTGGCCGAGATCGACAAGCACGCCACCGACGGCGGTGTGGACCTGTGGCGGGACGCGCGGCTGGGAAATCTGGGCTGAAAAGTGGCACGCAGTGACACCTGTCACTGACGTAAGGGAAAAAATAGGACATACTGGAAGTAATCCGGCCGCGACCCCGCGATTTCAAGGAGCCGCTTCCCGCATGGCGTACGGAGCCCACCGCAGCCCCTTCCCGTCCCCCCACCCCGACCTGCACCTCGCCCGCGACTGCACGCAGTGCCTCGGATGGGGAACCGTCGTCACCCGCGACGGGGATCACGAACTGTGCCGCACCTGCCAGCCCGACCAGGGCGACGGCGAGAAGGGCCTCCGCTCCGCCTCGTAACCTGCCCACCTCCTGCCCCACCGGAACCCTTCACGCGGCCGATCGCCGTCAGGTTGGGCTTCCGGTAATGGTTTCACCAAGAAACCTTCAAGTCGGGCAGGGGGCAGCCATGAGTGCCGCACGCACGAGTACGACACCGTTGCCGGGCATCGGAGTCCGGTACGACCTCACGACCCGGGAGCGGCGCCGCCTGTCGGTGGTGGCCCACCACGACGGGTCGAGAACACTGAGCGCCTACCGCGGTAACGACCCCGACGCCTGCGCGCTGTCCGTCCGGCTCACCGGTGGAGAGGCGGAGGCGCTGGTCGAGGCGCTGAAGCCGACGCACCACAGCCCGAACCTGCTGTCCACCACCGAACTGGGTCTGGTGGCCGAGCGGGTCCGGCTGTCCGCGACGTCCCACTGGAACGGACGGCTGCTCGGCGACACCCGGATGCGCACCGAGACAGGCGTGTCGATCGTGGCCGTACTGCGTCCGGCGAGGCGATCCCCTCACCGGCCCCGACTTCCGGCTGGTCGGTGGGAACACGCTGATCGTGATCGGCACCCTTGAGGGTGTCGACCGGCCGAGGACGCGGCACCGCTGGAGGACGCGGTGGGGCGCCCCTGACTCGACGAGGTCGCGGTCGCCGCCCGACCGGACTCCCCACCTCCTCCGCTGTGTGCCATCTGTTGCCCGCATGGGTGTTACCTATGGGTAATCGCAGGTGATTTGATGTGCGGCGCCACTCAACCCCCTTCACCCACAGGGAGATCCAGTGACGCTCTTCGCACCCCGCCGTGCCCTCGGCGCGGCCGTGCTCGCCCTCGCCCTGCCCTCGGCGGCGCTCGCCGGTGCCACGCCGGCGACGGCAGCCGGGCAGGCACCGGCACTGAAGGTCCTGACGTACAACGTCTTCCTCATGAGCAAGAACCTGTACCCGAACTGGGGCCAGGACCACCGGGCCGCGGAGATCCCGAAGACGGCCTTCTTCCACGGCAACGACGTGGTCGTCCTCCAGGAGGCCTTCGACAACTCCGCGTCGAACGCGCTGAAGAGCGCGGCCGCGGCCGAATATCCGTACCAGACACCGGTGGTGGGCCGCAGCAAGGACGGCTGGGACGCGACAGGAGGCGCGTACTCGTCGACCACGCCCGAGGACGGCGGGGTCACCGTGCTGAGCAAGTGGCAGATCGTGCACAAGGAGCAGTACGTCTACAAGGACGCGTGCGGCGCGGACTGGTGGTCCAACAAGGGCTTCGCGTACGTCGTCCTGGACGTGAACGGCACCAGGGTGCACGTGGTCGGCACGCACGCGCAGTCCACGGATCCCGGGTGCGGTGCGGGTGAGGCGGCGGCGATGCGCAGCCGGCAGTTCAAGGCCATCGACGCGTTCCTGGACGCCAAGAACATCCCCGCCGACGAGGAGGTGCTGCTCGCGGGCGACCTCAACGTCGACTCGCGCAGCGGCGAGTACGCGTCCATGCTCTCCGACGCCGGTGTCGTCGGCGCCGACGCGCGCACCGGGCACCCGTACTCCTTCGACACGCAGGAGAACTCCATCGCTCACGACCGCTACCCGAACGACCCGCGCGAGGACCTCGACCACGTCCTCGCCCGCGCCGGTCACGCTCGCCCGGCGGAGTGGCGCAACGAGGTCGTCAAGGAGCGGTCGGCGCCCTGGACGGTGACCAGCTGGGGGACGTCGTACACGTACACGAACCTCTCGGACCACTACCCCTTGCGGGCGTACGCCGGATAGGAGCCCTTCGGGGTGTCGTCGCCGACGGGCTCGTGGCTTCCGCGCAGGGCGGAGGCGACGGCCGAGACCAGGGCCATGCCGGCGGCGACACCGAAGACGATGGTCAGGCCGTGGTGGAAGGGGCCGGAGACCAGCTGCGGGAAGAACGTGTGACCGGTCAGGGTGGCGCGCTGGGCTGCTGTCAGGTGGGCCGGCGCGCCGCCGGATCCGAGCAGGTGGCCGATGGGGTTGTTCCCCAGGAAGGTCGCGAAGAGGGTGCTGACCGGGGGCAGTGAGGCCACCTCGTGAGCGGTGCCGGCGGGCACCCCGTGCGCCTGGAGTCCGCTGCTGAGCGTCGACGGCAGCGAGGAGGCCAGCCCGGAGACCATCAGCGAGAAGAAGACGCCGATGGACAGGGCCGTGCCCGAGTTCTGGAAGGTGGACCGCATTCCGGAGGCCACCCCCCGGTGGCGGGCGGGGACGCTGCCCATCACGGACGAGGTGTTGGGCGCGGAGAACATGCCCTGGCCGAAGCCGTTGAGGAACAGCAGCGTGGCGAACGGGCCGTACGCGAAGTTCACGGGGAGCGCCAGCAGGCCCAGGAAGGAGCCCGCGACCACGATCAGGCCGGCCGTGGAGAACAGGCGGGCGCCGAACCGGTCCGAGAGGTAGCCGGAGACGGGGCCGGCGATCAGGAAGCCGAGGGTCAGCGGCAGCATGAAGATGCCGGCCCACAGCGGGGTGTCCTCGAAGTCGTAGCCGTGCAGCGGAAGCCAGATGCCCTGCAGCCAGATGATGAGCATGAACTGCAGCCCGCCGCGGGCGATCGCGGTCAGCAGGGCGGCCAGGTTGCCCGCGGCGAAGGCCCGCACCCGGAACAGGGACAACCGGAACATCGGCTCCGCGACCCGGGTCTCGGCCACGCAGAAGGCGAGCAGCAGGAGGACGCCGCCGATCAGACCCGTGAGCACCCAGGGGTTGGTCCATCCGGTGGCGTGGCCCCCGTAGGGCTGGATGCCGTAGGTGATGCCGGCGAGGAGGATGCCGGCGCCCGTGGCGAAGGTGATGTTGCCGAGCCAGTCGATCCGGCCGCGGCCGCCGGCCGCGGTCTCGCGCAGGCTGAGGTACGACCAGATCGTGCCGGTCACGCTGACCGGGACGCTGACCCAGAACACCGCGCGCCAGTCGACCGCGGCCAGCAGGCCGCCGGCGAGCAGGCCGAGGAACTGCCCCGCGAGCGCGGTGATCTGGTTGATGCCGAGGGCCATGCCGCGCTGCCGGGCCGGGAAGGCGTCGGTGAGGATGGCGGCCGAGTTGGCGGTGAGCATGGAGCCGCCGAATGCCTGCACTATGCGCCACAGGATCAGCCACAGGGCACCCGCGCCCGCCCGGAACGGGTCGAGGGACAGCGCGACGGAGGCACAGGCGAAGACCAGGAAGCCGAGGTTGTAGATGCGGACCCGGCCGAACATGTCGCCGAGCCGGCCGAGGACGACGACCAGCACGGCCGAGACCAGCAGATAGCCGAGGATCATCCACAGCAGGTAGCCGATGTTGCCCGCGGCGAGCGGGTCCAGGCCGATCCCGCGGAAGATCGCGGGCAGCGAGATGATCACGATGGAGGCGTCCATCGTGGCGATCAGGACGCCGAGCGTGGTGTTGGACAGGGCGACCCACTTGTAGCCGGGTCCTGGTGGGGTGTCCCGGAGGCGGGGGGAGCCGGCGAGCAGCCGGCCGCGCGGACTTTCGGCGGACCCGCCCGGAACGCTGCCCGGCGCCCGGCCGCTCACAGCTGTTCCGCCAGCCGGTCGAGGAGGGGCAGCGTGGCGCGCAGTGCGTCGCGCTCCTGCGGGGTGAACTCGTCCAGGGCGTGGGCGAGCCGTGCCACGGACTCGGAGCGGCGCTCCTCCAGAACGGCCCGGCCCGCGTCGGTGATCGACACGATGGCCCGTCGTCCGTCGGCCGCGTCGGGGGCACGGCTGACCAGTCCGCGCTGTTCGAGCCCGGCGAGCGTGGTGCCCATCGCCTGGGGGCGGACGCGCTCCAGCTCGGCGAGCGAGCCGGGCGAGTCCGGTCCGGCGGTGGCCAGCCGGGACAGCACGGACACACCGGAGAGGGTCACGTCCCCGACGGCGTGTGCCTGGCGCAGCCTGCGGACGGTCCGGCCCATGGCCAGCCGCAGTGCGGCGGCGAGCGCCGTGTTGTCCTGCGGCGCGCTCGGGGTGCGGGTGCCGTTCTCGGTCCTGTTCTCCACGTCCACGATTACTAACAATAGGTTTATCAGTCTGGACTGTTCAACCAAGTGTGCGTAATCGATGCCGGGCCGGGTTGGCTACGCCTCGGGCCACGGCCGGTCGTCGGGTTTCGGAGGGGGGCGGGGTGGCGGGGGCTCGCCCGCGGTGAGGTGTTCCAGGACCTGCACCAGTTCCTGGCAGGCCTGCTCGACGGAGCGGCGGGTGTTGCGCTGCTCGGTGATGACGGCCGACAACAGCAGCGCGGTGAGGGCCATCGCCCCGTTGAAGGCCTGGAGTTTCACCATGACCTCGATCCGGGTCAGCCCCGCGAACGCCCCGACGCTGTCCGTCGCGGCGACGGTGGCCAGCACGGACGTCATCAGCGCGCAGAGCATGCTGCCCACGAGTTCGAAGCGCAGGGCGGCCCAGATGATGAGCGGATAGACGAGGAAGAGCAGGCTGATCGAGCTGTAGGCGGCCAGCGGTACGACACAGAAGGCCACGATCGCCAGCGCGGTGGCCTCCTTCCAGCGCGCGAGCGACGGTGGCCAGCGGGCTCTGAACAGCAGCAGCAGGAGGGGAGTGACGATCAGGACGCCCATCGCGTCGCCCACCCACCACGCCAGCCAGACGGCCCAGAAGCTGTGCCCGGCCAGCTTGCCCGTGAGTACGAGGAGGCCGACGCCGATGGTCGAGCTGATCAGCATGGCGGTCAGCGCGCCGAGGAACACCAGGGCGAGGCCGTCGCGCAACCGGCTGAGGTCGGTGCGGAAGTGGGCTCGGCGCAGCAGCAGCGCCGCGCACACGGGTGCCGCGGTGTTGCCGAACAGGAAGCCGAGCACATCGGGGCTGAAGGTGGTCAGGTACAGGATGGCGAAGAGCGCCCCGAGTGCGACTCCGGGCCAGCAGCCCAGCCCGAAGAGCAGCAGGGCGGCGACGGCGACGCCGGTGGGCGGCCAGATGGGGGTGAACACGGAGCCCTCGACCACGAGCCGGCGCAGGAGCCCGAGCCGCGCCGCACCGTAGTAGCAGGCCGCGACGGCCAGCACCTGGACGACGTAGCCGCCCGGTCGGCGCAGATCCTCGAAACCCACCACAGCAGCAATCTCACACCGATGGCCCGCCCTCGGCGAGGCGAGAGCCGTCCGCTCCCGCTCTATGGCTGAAAGCCCGGCCTCCGACCGCCCCACCGGTCCGACAGCCACGCCCCCGGCCCGTCGAGGCCCACGACGAGCACGGCGGCGTCGTCCTCGTGTCCCACGCTCTCCGCACCCTTGATCACGGCCGCGGCCAGCGCGTGCGCCTCCAGTCCCGCGACGGCCGCGATGCCCGCGAGCCGCACCACCTGGTCGAGGCCGTCCTCGATGCTCAGCGACGGGCCCTCCACGACACCGTCGGTGAGCAGGACGAACACCCCGCCGGTGGTGAGCCGGTGCCGGGTCACCGGGTACTCCATGTCCGGCTCGATGCCGAGCGGTGGCCCGCCCTGGTCGTCCACCACGCCGGACTTTCCGTCCGCCGTGGCCCAGACGAAGGGGATGTGCCCGGCCCGCGCGCTCTCCAGGACGCCCGTGGCCGGGTCCAGGCGCATGAAGGTGCAGGTGGCGAACAGGTCGCTGCCCAGGGAGAGCAGCAGCTCATTGGTCCGGGCGAGGAGTTCGCCCGGCTCGCTGGTGACCGAGGCCAGGGCGCGCAGTCCGGCCCGGACCTGGCCCATGAAGGCGGCGGCCTCGATGTTGTGGCCCTGTACGTCGCCGATGCACAGTCCGATGCGGCCGTCGGGCAGGGCGAAGGCGTCGTACCAGTCGCCGCCCACGTTGAGGCCGTAGCAGGCGGGCGCGTACCGCACCGCGAGGTGCAGACCCGGGGCGGCGGGCAGGTCCCGGGGCAGCATGCCGCGCTGCAGCGCGATGGCCAGCTCGACCTGGGTGCGCTGCAGCTCCGCGCGCTCGCGTGCCTGGGCGGTGAGCGAACCGAGTCTGGCCAGCAGCTCGTCGCCGTCGTCCGTGGAGCGCTTGCGGGGCATCGATCACTTCCGGATGGGCGGTGACCCGTCGGGGCAAACGCCTAGATTTTATCTTTATAGGAGGATCCTGCCCCAGGGGCATTTCCCGCCCTGACACAGAGCTGGTCACCGAGCGTCCCGCACGGCCAGGCCCCGGGCGCCGAGGGCCGCCGCCCACACCAGCAGCGGGAACGCCGCGACCCGCTCCATGCCGCCCATGCCGAGCCCGAGGTAGTGGTGGGAGAGGAAGAGCCCGAAGGCGGTGAGTGCCACGGCGCCGAGCAGTCCGCTCCCCCACCGCAGGGGACGCGGCACGTCCAGAGCGGCTCCCGAAAGCAGCAGGCCGAGGTTGCCGGTCGCCATGATCAGCAGGGCGCCCAGGACGTGCTGGTTCTCGTGCACGTCCGCGGGCGCGAGCCCGGCCAGCACGAACCCGGCACCGGCACCGGCCAGCAGCAGCCGGGAGGCGGTCGCGGCCGCGCCGCGCCGCCACAGGGCACCGGTCAGCAGGACACCGGCGACGAACAGCACACCGAGGGTGACGAAGGAGACGTTCATCAGCGTGTGCTCGGGCGAGCAGATGTAGCGCGGTTCGGGGTCCGGTTGCCAGGCGCAGTGCGCATTGCCCAGATCACTGATGTTGTTCCGCGCCCAGCTGTACGGCCTCGCCCACGCCGACTCGACGACGCCGTGCAGGACGAAGAACTGCACCACTCCCACGACCCACGCCGCACACCCCCACCGATACCGCACCTGTCCGCCACCCCTCGGCTGCCCTCGTTCGACTCCGGTGCACACAGCCGATCACGCGGTAGGCACTCGGGGCACTGCGGCAGACCCCCGGAAGGCGGGTGAGGTTTTCCCCAGGGTGCGACTCAGCCGTACCGGGCCCGGCGTCCCAGCGGCGGACGCACGTTCACATCCATCCGTCCAGCGCCGACATGAACCCGTCGAAGTCGTCCCGGTAGAGGGTGTGCCCCGCCCCCGGGACGGTGCGGATCTCGAAGCCCCTGCGCGCCAACTCGCCCGCCGCCTGCGGGGACACGAGCCGGCTGGGGTCGGCCAGCATGACGAGTGAGGGCACCACCGGGCGGGCCGGGGTCCGGCTGACCGCGTAGGCGTCGGGGAGGGCGTGGGCGGTCGCGGGGTCCCAGTCGGCGAGCGTGGCCAACTCGATGTCCACGTCGGCCTCTTCCCACCGCGGGTTGAAGCCGGTGATCATCGCACGGGGCGCGTCCTTGAAGGACGGGAAGGCGGTGGCGGCCGCGGCGGCGTTGCCACCCAGCTCCCAGGCCGGGTCGCAGTAGACGGCCCGGTCCGGTGCGAGGCGCTCGACGGCGAGGGCCAGCGCCATGGCGCCGAGCGAGTGGCCGATCGCCAACTCCGGGCCCTTGGGCAGGGTTTCCACCAGATCGTCGGCCCAGATCTCGGCGCCGTACTCCCCCCGGCCGCTCGCGCCGTGCCCGCGCAGATCCACGCCGATGACCCGGTAGCCCTTGTCCGCCAGGGCCGGCGCGACCCGGCGCCAGGTCCTGTGGTCGGACATGATCCCGTGGACCAGGACAGCGATCCGGTCCCCGGTCCCCCACTCACGGGTGTGCAGCTTCATCAACACGCCTCTCTCGTCAGGACTCCGCACGATCTTTTCGGTGAACCGGTCCCGGATCCAGCCCATTCCGGGCGCGGGAGCCGCGTTTCCCTTGAAAGGCGGCCGACTTCCGCCCGCGCCCGGTCGCGGTGGCTCACAGCGGGGAGTGGGCCACCACCGTCACGTAGGCGCCGTACAGCAGGGACACGACGGCCAGGGCGCCGCCGACGAGCAGGGCCTGGGCCGGGCGTACCCGCCAGGTGCGGGCGAGGGCACGGGCCGGAGGGATCAGCAGGGGGAAGACCGGGAGCAGGAAGCGCGGCTTGGACGAGAACGAGCCGGAGCCGCCGACCACGAGCAGCACCAGCACCCCGGCGAAGACGACCAGGACGAGCGGGGCGCGGTCCAGGCAGAGCAGCCCGAAGAGGACGACGGAGACCGCGACGATCATCAGGGCGGCCGGGTAGACGAAGCCGCCGCCGTGCAGGAACAGCGCTCTGAGGAAGCGCAGGGCGCCGACGCCGAAGTCGAAGCGCGAGTCCCAGGCGCTCTGGATCTTGAAGTAGCCCCCCAGGGGGTCGCCGGTCTGCTGCCCCACCCACAGGACGTAGGCGAGCCAGCCCAGCGGGGCCATCAGGGCGCCGGCCCACAGGGTCGCGGGCACCCGGCCTCGCCGCCGCAGCACCTCCTGCGCGGCGGCGAGGCCGACGGCCGCCGCCACCGCGAATCCGGTCGGCCGGGACAGACCCGCCAGCGCGGCCAGCGAGCCTGCCCACAGCCAGCGGCCCCTGAGCACGCAGTACAGGGACCAGACGGCGAGCGCGGCGAAGAGGGACTCGGTGTAGGCGATGGTCAGCTCGACGGCGTGCGGCAGCACGGCCCACAGTCCGACCAGGGCGGTGGCGACGGCACGCCCGTACAGGTGGTGGGCGAGGACGTAGACGCCGTAGGCGGCCACGCCCGCGGCGGCCCAGGCGACGAGCAGCCCGGCCTGGCCGGGGGTGAGCGGGAGGACGGTGGTCAGGGCGCGGATGAGCCCGGGGTAGAGCGGGAAGAACGCCCAGTCGGCCTGTACCCCGCCGCTCGGGGTGATCCAGATGAGGTGCCCGTAGCCATGGGTGGCGATGTGCAGGTACCAGCGGGAGTCCCATGAGTGGGCCAGGCTCCTGACCAGCGGGTGCCCGGTGAGGTGGTTGGCGACGATCACGACGAGGATCCCGGCGATCCGGACCGCCGCGAACACCGCGAGGGCCGGCAGGGCGCCTTCGGGGATCCGGTGCCGGGCGACGAGGGGCAGGGCGGGGCCGCGGAAGGGGCGGGACGGGGCGGCCGGCTCGGGTCGGGGTACGGAGGACGTGCTCACCCTCAGACCATGGTCACGGCACTGCGGGCGTGCAATCCGCGACCCGGCTTTCTTACGGTCTTCCACCCTGATTCAGGACCCCCGTAAAGACCAGAAGCGGTTGTTGTTATCATCTGAGCGCTGCCTAGCTCGAAAGATGGATCTGTGACTGTCAACGACGACTCGTTCACCAACTGGAAGAACCGCGAGGAGATCGCGGAGTCGATGATCCCGATCATCGGGAAGCTGCACCGCGAGCGGGACGTGACCGTCCTGCTGCACAGCCGCTCCTTGGTGAACAAGTCGGTGGTCAGCATCCTGAAGACGCACCGCTTCGCCCGGCAGATCGCCGGCGAGGAGCTCTCGGTCACCGAGACCATGCCCTTCCTGCAGACCCTCACCACCCTCGATCTCGGCCCGTCCCAGATCGACATCGGCATGCTCGCCGCCACCTACAGGACCGACGACCGCGGTCTGTCGGTGGCCGAGTTCACCGCCGAGGCCGTCGCCGGCGCCACGGGTGCCAACAAGATCGAGCGCGGTGCCGGCCGCGACGTCGTCCTGTACGGCTTCGGCCGCATCGGCCGCCTCGTCGCCCGCCTGCTGATCGAGAAGGCCGGCTCCGGCAACGGCCTGCGCCTGCGTGCCATCGTCGTCCGCGGTGGCGGTGAGGCAGACCTCGTCAAGCGCGCCTCGCTGCTGCGCCGCGACTCGATCCACGGCCAGTTCAACGGCACCATCACCGTCGACGAGGCGACCAGCACGATCGTCGCCAACGGCAACGCGATCAAGGTGATCTACGCCAACGACCCCTCCGAGGTCGACTACACGGCGCACGGCATCAAGGACGCCATCCTCATCGACAACACCGGCAAGTGGCGCGACCGCGAGGGCCTCGCCAAGCACCTGCGCCCCGGTGTCGACAAGGTCGTCCTGACCGCCCCGGGCAAGGGCGACGTCCCGAACATCGTCCACGGCGTCAACCACGACACGATCAAGCCGGACGAGCAGATCCTGTCCTGCGCATCCTGCACCACCAACGCGATCGTCCCGCCGCTGAAGGCCATGGACGACGAGTTCGGCGTCCTGCGCGGTCACGTGGAGACCGTCCACTCGTTCACGAACGACCAGAACCTGCTGGACAACTACCACAAGGCCGACCGCCGCGGCCGCTCCGCGCCGCTCAACATGGTCATCACCGAGACCGGTGCCGCCTCCGCCGTCGCCAAGGCGCTGCCGGACCTCAAGGCCCCGATCACCGGCAGCTCGATCCGCGTCCCCGTCCCGGACGTCTCGATCGCCATCCTGAGCCTGCGTCTGGGTCGTGAGACCACCCGCGACGATGTCCTCGACTACCTCCGCGACGTCTCGCTGAACTCGCCGTTGAAGCGCCAGATCGACTTCACCACCGCCCCCGACGCCGTGTCCATGGACTTCGTCGGCTCGCGCCACGCCTCGATCGTCGACGCCGGCGCGACCAAGGTCGACGGCGACAACGCCATCCTCTACCTCTGGTACGACAACGAGTTCGGCTACTCCTGCCAGGTCGTCCGGGTCGTCCAGCACGTCTCGGGCGTCGAGTACCCGACGTACCCGGCGACAGCGGTCTGACACCGGGGACCCGCGTGACACGTGCGGCCGCCGACCGGGGTTCCGGTCGGCGGCCGTTCTGCTCGGGCGCGGGCGGTCAGGCCACCGAAGGCCTGGCGCAGGCGCCCGCGGCGCACGCCGTGAGCCACTGGTCGAAGTCGGCGTCGTAGCGGGTGCCGATGCCGTCGTGGTAGACGGCGTATCCGCCGGCGTAGTCACCGACACGGAAGCGGTCGAGCATGCGCTGCACGTCGTCGGGGTGCCGCTCGATCATGTAGCGCGCGGCGAGGTAGCCCCACGGATAGGTGCGGGTCACGTCGCTGTTGGCGTAGGTGTTCTCGAACAGGGTGCTCAGCCTGTACGTGTGCTTGGCGGCCTCCTGGATCGCCTGGTCGTCGGCGAGGCTCCGGTAGCTGTAGGAGACGTACTCGGCGAGGCCCTCGATCCACCACACGTCGGGCACCGAGGTCTGCTGGGTGAAGTCGCCCTTCATGTCGTCGCGGGCGTCGAGGAAGTGCGTGTACTCGTGGTTGAGGTTCCAGATCCGGGCCACGAAGCCGTCGTCGTAGTTCTTCTGGTACATGATCGACGTGACGTGGTTGGCCGGGTCGGACGGGTCGCCGTCGAGGGTCATACCGCCGTTGTCGGTGCTGATGCCGTAGATCGGACCGGCGTAGGTCTGGTAGTCGGTGCGGCTTGCGAAGACCACGAGCTGGATCATGGACACGTACTGTCCCGGTATCGCTCCGCCGGCCTTGACCAGGCCGCGGAAGTAGGTGCTCTGGTTCAGCACGCTGGCGCAGGCGGCGTCGAGGTCGTCGGCGGTCAGGGACTGGGCGAGGATCGTGACGTTCGCGTCGCAGTGGCGGCTGATCGGCAGAACGGCCTTGGTCAGCTTCGCCGGCAGGTCGCAGACGTCGTAGTAGGCGCAGTCGGCGCTGTCGTAGTAGTTGGCCTGCGTGGCCACGGCGACCCAGAGCCCGGCCGTGGGGCCGGTGATCCCGGTCCGGTCCAGCAGATCCTTGGTCAACGGCTGGACGGTCTCCCGCAGTTCCGGGTGCTCGACGTAACGGGCCAGGTTCATCCCGGCGTTGGAGTCCAGGAAGGCCAGATCGGTGCCGAGCTGGTCGGTGTTGGCCAGCGCGAAGTCGTACAGGGTGTCGATGATGCGCGGGTCGGCGTCGACCGCCTGCACGTACGCCGGGTTCCAGTTGCCGCGCCACAGCGGCGTGTAGACGTCGTTGACGGCCCTGACCATGCTGTCGACGGCGTCGTAGGAGCTGTCGTAGTCGCCCAGCAGCCGCCGGTAGACGGAGAGATAGCGGCCCTGCTGGTCGGCGCTGTCGGTGAGGATGACGGTCTCGCCGAGGATGTCACCGTTCGCGGCCGTCACGTCCCGGGAGCGGGACCGGGCGAAGAAGGTGTCCAGGCCGCCCGTGACGGCGGTGGTGAGCCGGGAGGTGTACGACCCCACGTCACCGGGGTGGTTGAACTGCACGTAGTAGCCCGCGCGCAGGAAGAGGACGAGCTGCAGCAGGCTGCCGGAGTTGTCGCCCTGGTACTGCCCGGCCGTACGCGTGAACGCGTTGGCGACGGTCAGCATCTGTGCCTGGCGGAAGATGTCGTGCGCGTCCCTGCCGGTGACCGAGAAGAGGGTGTTCACGCAGTCCGTGGAGGACACCTTCACGAACGAGACGAGGGCGGATCCGGTACGGCTGCCGAAGTCGGCCGGAGTGCAGGAGGCCGCCTTGGTCACACCGTGCGGGGCGGTCTCCATGCTGCGGGTGAACGTCGGTGCCTGGGGTGGGAGTTGGGCGGGGCTGAGACTCCTCGCCTGGGTCGCGGGTCGTTCGGTGCCACCGGTGGTCGGGCCGGTGGGGGGTGGCGCCGGGGTGTGCCTGCCGGGTGTGTGCGCGGCGGTACCGGAGTTCGACTGGGGTGCTGCCAGCGCCGGTGTGGACAGCAGGCCGGCCACGGTGACGCAGACGGCGGCGGCGCCGGCCATGCGTCTGGGCAGCGCGAAGCGATAGCGCATCGGGATTCCTCCACGAAGGGATGCGCCTCGGTGGGGTGTTGAGGCGTGTGTGGCACTGTCTCAGCGCGCCATCCGCACAAACAATGGCGTGTGACATAGCACATGGCACTACGGGCCCATAACATCGCGGCCTGCTGCGCCGACGGCCGCTACGCCCCGGCGATGCTCCAGGTGCGCGACGCCCAGGTCCTCAAGTGCGGTGCCTGGGCGACCAGATCGCGGTAGGCGCCGAGGGCCGACTGGAAGAGCGCCTCCACGACGTCGGCGGTGACGGTGTCGGGGCGCCAGGCGAGCACATAACGGCACCACAGCGGCGAGCCGGCCAGCGGCTTGACCGTGACGTGCGGGATCGGACGCAGCGTCGGCTGCACCAGGGACACACCGAGACCGTCGGCGATCATGCTCTGCAGCTGGGTCTGGTCGCCGAGGAACTCGTGTACGGCGACGGGGGTGAACCCGGCCGCGGCGCAGGCGTCGTAGAACACCCCGGGCCAGCCGGCGCCGTCGTCCGGGGTCACGAACCAGTCGTCCTCGGCCAGGTCGGCCAGCTGCACCTGGGCGCACTGGCGCAGGCGGTGGCGCGAGGGCAGGGCGACAAACGTCGGCTCGGTGACGATGCCGCGGTGTTGCACGTCGGTCGAGTGCCGCAGCTCCATGCCGGGGTAGTCGGCGGCGATGGCCGCGTCCACCGTGCCCTCCTCCAGCAGTTCGACGATCCGCGAGGAGGCGTAGACGCTGGTCACGGCGAGGGAGAGATCCGGCAGCCGGGTGCGGACGCGGGACACCGTGCCGGAGAGCATGGGCGAGTTGGTCGCGGCCACGCGCAGTGTACGGCGCGGCCGGGCGGTGGCGGGGCGGTGGCCGATGGCGTCGGCGCGAGCCAGCACGTCCCGGGCCTGGGCGACGACCTCGGCGCCGTACCGGGTGGGCCGCACTCCGCTCGCGCTCCGTTCGAAGAGCGGCTCGCCCAGGTGGCGCTCGATACGTCTGAGCTGGGTGCTCACGGCGGGCTGCGAGTACCCGAGGTGCGCTGCGGCACGGCCCACGCTGCCCGCGTCGGCGATCGCGCACAGCACACGCAGGTGCCGAAGCTCCAGCTCCATCGGTCCACTCCCCGTTTCGTCCCACGACCGGCTCCGGGAGACCGACCGTCTCCCGGGAAACCCATGCTCACAGCTTCGCCGGCCGTGGTCGCGGCCGGCGGACGGAAGCGTTCCATCGCACGGACGTGCGCACAAGTCGCAGGTCCGCGTCCGTTACGTTCCGTCCACCCGTCGGCACGGGGAGTCGCGGCCGGCTTCAGTGCCGGCCGAGTACCTCCGCGACCCGGATGAAGCCGTCCGTGCCGTGGCCCAGGCCGACGACCCGGCGAGCCATGCCCTCCGCCGCGCGCATCACGCCCGCGTCGATGCCGTGGACCTCGGAGAGGGCGACGACATGGGCCATGGTGGAGACGGCCGAGGTGATGGGGTTGATCGCCCCGGAGTAGGTGCCGCTGTCGGCGTCGTCCGCGAACTCCGCGAAGAGCGGCGGCAGGATGGTGCCGATGCCCTGGGCGAAGGGTGCCAGCTCCCGGGCGGTGACACCTTCCGCCCGGGCGATCGCCACGGCGTGCGCGTAGCCCGCCATCGCGGTCCAGAAGATGTCGAGCAGCGCGATGTCGAACGTGGCGGCGCGCCCGATCTCCTCGCCGAGGTGGGTGTGTGTTCCGCCCAGGGCCTCCAGCACCGGCAGCTGCTCCCGGAAGAGGTCCCGCGGGCCGCTGTGCAGGAACACGGCGTCGGGCGTGCCGACGCTCGGTGCGGGGGTCATGATCGCGCCGTCCAGGTAGCGGATGCCGTGGGCTGCGGCCCAGTCGGCCGTGTCCCGGGCGCGGTCGGGGGTGTCGGCGGTGAGGTTGACGACGGTACGGCCGTTCAGTGCCCGGGTGACGGCGCCCTGGCGCAGGACGGCGTCGGCCGCGTCGTAGTTCACCAGGCAGATGACGACCAGGTCGCTCGCGGCGGCGGCCTCCTCGGCGGTCGCGGCGCCGGCGGCGCCCTGTCCGAGCAGCTCGAGATCCCTGCCCGGCGTGCGGTTCCAGACCGTGGTGCGCAGCCCGGCCTTCAGGAAGGCGCCGGCCAGCGAGCGGCCCATCGGGCCCAGACCGAGCACGGTGACGGTGAAGCGTGCGGAGGGTGCAGACATGATTCGACTCCCGTACAAGTGAGAAATACGGCCGAACGGCCGGGCGGACGAACGAAGAGGACGAGGATGACGCGCAGCCGTGCCCAGGATCCGAACGTGTGCGGAGTGACCGCCGCGATCGCGGTGATCGACGGCAAGTGGAAGACCTCGCTGCTGTGGCTGCTGGAGTCCGGCCCGCACCGGCCGGGCGAGCTGCGGCGCCGGCTGCCGGGGCTGAGCGAGAAGGTGCTGACTCAGGCGCTGCGCGAGATGGAGTCGGACGGGCTGGTGCACCGGGAGGTGCACGACGTGCTGCCACCGAAGACCGTGTACTCGCTGACCGAATTCGGCCGCGACCTGGCCGAGGCCCTGGGCCCCCTGTCCGACTGGGGCCACCGCCGCCTGGAGCGGCTCGTCGCACCCCGGCCGACTTCCTGACGCCCCGTCAAGCTCACCTCCACTCCCCCCTGTCCGGTATCCCCTGACCTCGAAGAACAGCCTCTCCCGGTGGGGCGGGGCTGCCAAGTACCCACAAAAAGGTGGGTGTTCGCGGCCGGCCTCCGGTTCGCTGCCGCCCTCCGCTCCCTTGACGCGGCCGCGCCTTGATGCAAGCTTTTTTATCGATACAAACGATCTCGGATTGGAGTACCGTCGTGCCCACCGCCACCGCGATCATCAACCTCGACATCGAGGGTCCGACGATCAGCCGTCATCTCTACGGTCACTTCGCCGAGCATCTCGGGCGGTGTGTGTACGGCGGCTTCTGGGTCGGCGAGGACTCCCCGATCCCGAACGAGGGCGGCATCCGGCTCGACGTCGTCGAGGCGCTGCGCGCCCTGGACATCCCCAACCTCCGCTGGCCGGGCGGCTGTTTCGCCGACGAGTACCACTGGCAGGACGGCGTCGGCCCGCGTGAGCAGCGGCCCCGGATGGTCAACACCCACTGGGGCAACGTCGAGGAGAACAACCACTTCGGCACCCACGAGTTCATGGCCCTGTGCGAACTACTGGGCGCGGAGCCGTACATCAGCGGCAACGTCGGCAGCGGCACCGTCCGTGAGATGAGCGAGTGGGTCGAGTACCTGACCCGCGACGGCGACAGCCCCATGGTGCGACTCAGGAAGGCCAACGGCCGCGAGGAGCCGTGGCGGGTCAGGTTCTGGGGCATCGGAAACGAGACCTGGGGCTGCGGCGGCAACATGCGCGCCGAGTACTCCGCCGACCTGGCCCGGCAGTACGCCACGTACTGCCGCGACCACGGCGACAACAAGCTGTACCGCATCGCCTCGGGCGCCTCCGACGACGACTACAAGTGGACCGAGACGCTGATGCAGCAGATCAGCTGCTTCGGCTGCGAGGCCACCCCGCGCACGTACTTCCAGGGCGTCTCCGTCCACCACTACACGCTGACCGGACCGTGGGAGGCGAAGGGCAGCGCCACCGGGTTCGGCGTCGACGATCACTACCGCACGATGCTGTCCGCGCGAGGCGTGGACCGGATCCTCACCGGCCACTCCGCCGTCATGGACGTCTACGATCCACGGCGCACGGTCGGTCTCGTCCTGGACGAGTGGGGCACCTGGTGGGACGTGGAGCCCGGCACCGACCCCGGCTTCCTGTTCCAGCAGAACACCCTGCGGGACGCGCTCGTGGCGAGCACCCACTTCGACGTGTTCCACCGGCACGCGGCCCGCCTGTACATGGCCAACATCGCCCAGACGGTCAACGTCCTGCAGGCGATGCTCCTCACCGACGGGGACGCGCTGGTACTGACCCCGACGTACCACGTGTTCGAGATGAACAAGGGCCATCAGGACGCCACTTCGCTCCCCGTCCACCTGCGGACGGAGTCCGCCCGGCGCCGGGTCGGGGACGCCGAGCTGGAGACGGTGTCGGCCTCCGCCAGCGTCAAGGACGGATCGCTGCTCGTCTCGCTGAGCAACCTGGACGCCGAGGAGCCCGCCGAGGTGAGCCTGGACCTGCGCGGCGGCCGCGCCGGTGAGCCGTACGCCCGCGTCCTCACGGCCGACAAGCTGCAGACGCACAACACCCCGCAGGCACCTACGGCCGTCACACCCCGCCCCTTCGCGGACGTGACCGTCACCGGCCGGGGGCTGTCCCTCACCCTCCCGCCGCACTCGTTCGTCACGGTCCAGGCGCCCGTGACCCTCGCGGACTGAGCGGAGTCGAGCATGGACCGACCGATCCCCGCCCGGCACCTGCGCCCTCCGATGGGCTGGAACAGCTGGGACTGCTACGGCACCACGGTCACCGAGGACGAGGTGCTCGCCAACGCCGGGTTCCTGCGGGACCATCTGCTCGCACACGGCTGGGACACCGTGGTGGTGGACATCCAGTGGTACGAACCGACGGCCCGCGCCCACGGCTACAACCCGGACGCCCCGCTGGTCCTCGACGCCCACGGCCGCCAGCTCCCCGCCCCGAACCGGTTCCCGTCCGCCGCCGGCGGGGCCGGATTCGGCCCGCTCGCCCGGCGGGTGCACGACCTCGGCCTGCGCTTCGGCCTGCACATCATGCGCGGCATCCCACGCCGGGCCGTCGCCGCCCGGCTGCCCGTCGCCGACACCGGCTTCACCGCCGACGAGATCGCCGACACCGGCTCCGTCTGCCCCTGGAACTCCGACAACTACGGCCTGAACCACGACCATCCGGGCGCCCAGGCGTACTACGACTCCCAGGTCGCCCAGTTCGCCCGCTGGGGCGTGGACTTCGTCAAGGCCGACGACATGCTCTTCCCGTACCACGAGCGGGAGATCGCCGCGTACGCCCGGGCCGTCGAGCGCAGCGGCCGGCCGATCGAGCTGAGTCTCTCCCCCGGCACCGACGTCTCCCTCGCCCGTCTGGACCATCTGCGGGCGAACGCCACCATGTGGCGGGTCTGCGACGACCTGTGGGACCGCTGGGAGGACGTCGAGGCCCAGTTCGCCCGGATGGCCCGGTGGGCTCCCTGGCAGGACGAAGACGGCTGGGCGGACGCCGACATGCTGCCCCTGGGCCGGATCGGCATCCGCGCCGAGCGCGGCGAGGAGCGGCTGTGCCGGCTCACCCGGCCGGAACAGATCAGCCTGCTCACCCTGTGGCTGATCTCCCGCTCGCCGCTGATGATGGGCGGCGACCTGCCCGGCAGCCCGCCGGAGACGCTCGAACTGCTCACCAACGACGAAGCGTTGGCCGTGCTGTGGCACAGCACCGGCAACCGCGAGGTGCTCCGCGAGGGCGACCTCGTCCTGTGGACCGCCCGCGACACCGACGGGGCCACCCGCTACGCGGCCGTGTTCTGCCTGGCCGACGAACCCCGCCGGTTCCGGGTGCCGCTCGGCTCGGTCGGCTCCCGCCCCGGCGACCGCGTCCGTGAACTGTGGACCCGTACCGGCACCCCGCACGACGGCCGCCACCTGACCGTCGACCTGCCCGCCCACGGTGCCGCCCTCTATCGTCTTGCGGAGGACACCGGGCGGGAGTGAGCGTGGCGACGATCCAGGACGTGGCGAAGGCGGCCGGGGTGTCGGCGATGACCGTCTCCAACGTCATCAACGACCACCCCAACGTCCGCCCCGCCACCCGGCAGCGCGTCCTGGAGGCGATGGCCCGGCTCGACTACCGCGTCAACGTGGCCGCCCGCAATCTGCGCAAGGGCCGTACCGGAACCATCGGTCTCGCCGTCCCCGAGGTGAACCGCCCGTACTACGGCCGGCTGGCCGCCGCCATCATCACGGCGGCGGCCCGGCACGGCCTGCGGGTGAGCATCGAACAGACCGGTGCCCGACGGGAGGACGAGCTGGCGGCTCTGTCCCTGTCCCGCAACCGGCTCTACGACGGGCTCATCCTGGCCACCGTCGGCATGGGCCCGGCCGACGTCGGCTCCCTCAGGGTCGACCACCCCGTGGTCATCCTGGGTGAGCGGATCTTCGGCGGCCCCGTGGACCACGTCGCGATGCCCAACGTGGAGGCGGCCTCGGCCGCGACCCGGCACCTGATCGAGCGTGGCTGCCGGCGCATAGCCATCCTGTGCGGGGAGCTGCGCGACGAGGTCGACGTGTCGAGCCTGCGCCATGCCGGCTACCGGCAGGCGTTGGAGGCGGCGGGCCTGCCCGTGGATCCGGAGCTGGTGCAGAGCGTGCCGTCGCTCACCATGGACGCCGCCGCCCGGCGGGCCCGGGCGATGGCGGCGGACGGACTGCGCTTCGACGGCGTGTTCTGTGTGACGGACACCGTGGCGATGGGCGCGCTGCGCGGCCTGGCCGATGCCGGGGTGCGGGTGCCCGGGCAGGTCAAGGTGATCGGCTTCGACAACGTCGACGAGAGCGCGTTCCTCGTGCCCTCGCTGTCCACCGTGGACCCGGACCACGACCTGATGGCCGAGCGGGCGGTCGCTCTGCTGGCCGCACGGATCGGGCGGGCGGGGCCGCCGGTGGACCAGGAGGAGTTCGTCAGCCGTTTCTCCCTGGTCGTCCGCGAGTCGACGGGCGGCTGACACCTTCCTCAGGCATCGAGTCCCACTACAGCGCTATCCCGTTTGCCTAAAAGTTTTAGGCAGCTGCATAATCAGTATCGGTAAATGGGAGGAAGCTTATGGTGCGCGCAGGACTGACCGCGGAGCGTCTCGTCCGTGCGGGAGCGGAGCTGGCCGACGAGGTCGGCTTCGAACAGGTGACGGTGTCCGCGCTGGCCCGGCGTTTCGACGTCAAGGTCGCCAGCCTGTACTCGCACCTGAAGAACTCCCAGGAGCTGAAGACCGGGATCGCCCTGCTCGCGCTGGAGGAACTCGCCGACCGCGCCGCCGACGCGTTGGCCGGCCGGGCCGGCAAGGACGCCCTCCAGGCCTTCGCGAACGTCTACCGCGACTACGCCCAGGAGCACCCCGGCCGCTACGAGGCGGCCCGGTTCCGGCTCGACCCGGAGGCCGCCGCCGCGAGCGCCGGCGGCCGGCACGCCCAGATGACCCGGGCGATCCTGCGCGGCTACGACCTGACCGAGCCCGACCAGACCCATGCGGTCCGGCTGCTCGGCAGTGTCTTCCACGGCTACGTCAGCCTCGAGTCGGCCGGCGGGTTCAGCCACAGCGCACCCGACTCGCAGGAGTCCTGGACCCGGATCCTGGACGCCCTCGACGCACTGCTGCGCAACTGGCCGACGCCCTGACTCCCCCTCCCCCTCCTATCGACAGGCTCGCACCGATGTCCTCGTACGACTGGCTCACCGTCCCCCTGACCGCCGACCTCATACGCGGCGCCCTCGACCTGGAGCGCACCGAACACGGACTGCTGCCGCACCGGCTTCCGGCCCGGGCCCGGGCCCAGTGCGCCGACCCGCAGCTGCGCATGGTGGAGGCCCAGCCGTCGGGCGTGCGGCTGGCCCTCCGCACGCGCGCCACCGCCGTCGAGCTCGACACGCTGCCGACCAAACGGGTCTACGTCGGCGCCCCGCCGCGCCCGGACGGCGTGTACGACCTGCTCGTCGACGGGCGCCCGGCCGGCAGCGCGTCCGTCACCGGCGGCAACACCCTGACCATCGACATGGCCGCCGGCACCGCCGAGCAGCGGCCCGGCCCGGTCGGCACCGTGCGCTTCACCGGCCTGCCCGCCGCGATGAAGGACGTCGAGATCTGGCTGCCGCACAACGAGACCACCGAACTGGTCGCCCTGCGCGCCGACGCGACCGTCGAGCCGGTGCCGGACCGGGGTCGCAAGGTGTGGCTGCACCACGGCAGTTCCATCAGCCACGGCTCCGACGCCGCGAGCCCCACCACCACCTGGCCGGCGCTCGCCGCCGCGCTCGGCGGGGTGGAGCTGATCAATCTCGGCCTGGGCGGCAGCGCTCTCCTCGACCCGTTCACCGCCCGCACACTGCGCGACACTCCCGCCGACCTGATCAGCGTCAAGCTCGGCATCAACGTGGTCAACACCGACCTGATGCGGCTGCGCGCCTTCGGCCCCGCCGTGCACGGCTTCCTCGACACCATCCGCGAGGGCCGGCCGGACACCCCTCTCCTCGTGATCTCCCCGATCCTGTGCCCCATCCACGAGGACACGCCGGGCCCGTGCGCCCTGGACCTCGGCTCCCTGAGTTCGGGGCAGTTGCGGTTCCGGGCCACCGGCGATCCGGCGGAGCGGGCGTACGGCAAACTCACCCTGGGAGTCATCCGGGAGGAACTGGCCCGGATCGTACGGCAGCGGTCCGCCGAGGATCCGCACCTCTACCACCTCGACGGCCGCGACCTGTACGGGGAGACAGACAGCGCCGAGCTGCCGCTGCCCGACGACCTCCACCCGAACGCCGCCACGCACCGCCGGATCGGCGAGCGCTTCGCCGCGCTGGCCTTCGCCCCGGGCGGCCCCTTCGCGGACGGCGCCGTCTGACCCGTGCTACCGGTCCGCCGGGGCGTCACACGAGGTGGGCGAAGACCACCAGGTTGTCGGTGTAGTCCTTCACCGAGTGGTCGTAGTCCCCCGCGCAGGTGATGAGCCGGGCCTCGGGGCGCGCCGTGTCGGCGTACACGCGCTTGCTCGGGAAGTCGTCCTTGGCGAAGGTCTCCGTGTCGTCCACGACGAAGTTCGCCCGCCGCCCGTCGGCCCGGTCGACGGAGAACCGGTCGCCGGCCTCCAGCTGATCGAGGTTGGCGAAGACGGCCGCGGAGGTCACCGTGTCGACGTGTCCGGCGATGATGGACGTGCCCGCCTCGCCGGGCGAGGCGCCTTCGGAGTACCAGCCGACCAGGTTGGTGTTGGCCGCCGGCGGGGGCTCGAGCCGGCCGGAGGGGTCGAGGGAGAGGGCCGCGAAGGGGGCGTCCACGGAGATCTTCGGGATGAGGAGCCGGATCGGCACGGAGTGGGGCAGCGGCAGGCCCGCCCGGTGGGAGTCGCCCGTCGCGGCGCCGGTCGCGCCCGCGGTACGGGATACGTCCGGGGTGTCGTTCACACCGTGATGCCCGCCGAACAGGCTGACGGCGAGGACGGCGATCGCCACGCCCCACAGGGTCAGCCGGCCGCCGAAGCCGGGGGTCGGCTGGTCCGTCGCCGGTTCGGCGGGGGGCGGGGAGGAGGGATCTGCTGACATCGGACACCACCTCACTCGGGCACGGCAGCAAGCGGATCGGGGTTCGGGGGCGGGCCGCCGGCACGGTGTGCGCCGGCGGCGGCCGCATCCCCTGGCATGTGGGAGTCCGGTCAGGACGCCGGCTCGGCGGCCTTCTTCCGACGCAGTGCGTACATGCCTGCGGCGCCTACCGCGAGCACGGCGAGCCCGCCCGTGGTGACACCGGGCGTGGCGAGGGCGCCGCCTCCGGTGTGCATGCCGCCGCGCGGCTTGTCCTGGTCGTCACCGCCGCCGCCCCAGTCGTCCTTGTCCCCCTTGCCGCTGCCGCTGTCCTCCTTGTCCCCCTTGCCACTGTCTCCCTTGTCTCCCTTATCTCCCTTGTCCCCGCTGTCCTCGTCCTTGTTCTTGTAGGTCTCCGGGTCGAACCTGCTGTCGTCGCTGCTCGAACTCCAATCGTCGTCACCCCGCACCGCGGCGAGGGCACCGCCGCCCGTGTGCATTCCGCCGCGCGGCGAGTCGTGGCTGCCGCCGTTGTCGCGGTCCGTGCTGTAGTCGTTGTCGTGGTCGCTGTCCGACCCCTTGTCGTGGCCGCCGCCGGAGCCCTTGTCGTGGCCACCGCCGGAATCACTGTCGTCGCCGGAATCGCTGTCTTGGTTCCTGCTGTGCGAGGAGTCGTCACGGCCGCCGTCGTCCCCGGCCGATACGGCGAACACGGCGCCGGGTGTGGCAAAGGAGAGGGCGGCCGCGGCGGCAGCCGTGGCGAGCAGGATGCGGGCAGAACGCATGTCGAGGTCCTTCCGCCGTGGCCGGGCAGCGGATTCGACATCGGCTGAATGAACCCGGCCTCGACATGAACCACCGTCAGTCAGGCGGTTGCCGCGCACCATCCGGGCCGCCCAGCCGGGTCACCGCTCCACCCGTCTGTCCCATCGACACGCCGGAACACCCCTCGTTCGGACCAGCCCCCGTCACCCGTCCGCCCGCCGCCCGGCCCGCGCCGTCAGTAGCCCACGAAGAACGTCGCGTCAGCCTGGTCCGTGGCCGTGGAGATCGGGTCGATGCGCAGGACGTAGTCCGAATGCCTGATGTAACGGGTGGGGTGGTTGTACGAGCGGAAGGAGGTCCAGCCGGCGTCGGCGAGGCCCGCGGCCCGATAGAAGGTGGCGTCCTGGGCAAAGGCCGAGGTGCCGTCGTTCACGTCGAGGCGCAGCTGGTACGCGTAGTGCCGCAGATAGCGGGTCGGGTAGTTCACCGACTGGAAGGAGACGCCGGAGCCGTCGGCCAGGCCGGGCACGAGCTTCCACTGGGAGTCGGCGTACGGGTCGAAGGGGTAGGCGTCGATCCGGCCCACGTAGTCGGCATGGCGGATGTAGCGGTCCGGGTGGTTGTAGGACTTGATCCGGTTCCAGGCGGGTGCGCCCCACTTGGCCACGAGGTTGGTGTACTCGGTGGTGGTGATGGGCTGGATGGTGCCGTGCTTGGAGTTGACCGGCTGGGTGTAGGTGCGCTGGTCGAGAGCGCTCCAGGTGCCTGCGGCCAGGTCGGTGCTCTGCCAGGCGTAGAAGACACCGTTCGGCGTGTACGTGTCTCCCCACAGCCACC
Source organism: Streptomyces sp. NPDC085866 (assembly GCF_044541035.1). NCBI lineage: Bacteria > Bacillati > Actinomycetota > Actinomycetes > Kitasatosporales > Streptomycetaceae > Streptomyces > Streptomyces sp. NPDC085866. Next base: position 75,699 of record NZ_JBITSQ010000009.1, on the reverse strand, counting down.
AGGTGCCCGAGGTCTGGGACTTGACGAGGACGGGGGCCTCGGTGCCGCCGTGGGCGACCGGCGTGCTGAAGACGGCGAAGCTCCCGGGGTCCAGCGAGGTGGACCTGGCGCCGACCAGTGCCTGCGCCGAACTGCTCTTGAAGTAGAGGTAGTTGACACCGTCGACACCTACGGCCAGGTCTGCGTCGATGACGTCGTAGCCGGGGTCGAAGAAGACCTGGGGGGCGGAGACGGTCCGGAAGTCGCCGGTGTAGTTCACCATGATCACGTTGTGTCCGCTGGAGTTCACGGACGAGTAGATGATGCCGTACCGGCCACGGCCCGCGTCCCAGAATGCCTCCGGAGCCCAGCTGTGGGTGTTCATGTCGTGCAGCTCGAGGCGGCGGTAGTTGGTGAAGGTGCGCAGGTCGGCGGAGTCCCAGACGTGGATGTACTGGCTGACGTAGCTCCAGTCGGTGCCCTTGAGGTCGGTGGCGAGGACGACGAAGGCGCCGTTCTGCTTGCGCAGGACGAACGGGTCGCGCAGTCCGCCGGCGCCTTCGGTCGGGGTGACGACGGGGTCGTTCTGGTTGAGCGGCATCCAGCGCAGCGCGTCCGTGCTGACGGCGAGGTGCAGGCCGTAGTCGGTGCCGGTGCCGTTGGGTGACTCGGTGAAGTACCCCATGACGTAGGCGGAGTCCGCGGCGTGGGCGGGGCGGGCACCCAGGGCCAGGTCGGTGGCCGCGGCCAGCGGCACGGCCGCTGCCATGCCGAGGAACAGCCGACGTGAGGGCAGGCCTGGGCGGTGGGGGGTTGCGCGCATGTGGTCTCCCGGGACTCGTCAACTGCCGGTATTTCGAACGAAGTTCGGTAAGTCGGTCAGAAAGTAGAGGTGTGGGAGGGACGCGTCAATGTTTGTGACAGGGACAGGGCTGTGAGGCAGGGGCGCTCCCCCGGGGGCAACCGCTCCGTCCCCCGTCCGGGTCGGTGCGGTCGTACGGCCGTGCGGGCGCCCCTAGCCTGAGTCCGACGATCCACCACGGCACGGCGGCGCCCTCCTTCCCTCGCCCCGCCGAGAACGAGAAGGGGCCGCCCCATGCCCGCCGCCGCAGCCGTGCCCGGACGCGGCATCCGCCGACTGCTCACGGCGTCGCTGGGTGCCCTGGTCGGGGTCTCCGCCGTCGCCGCCCCGGCCCGGGCCGACGTCGGCGATGTGACGGAGTTTCCGATCACGACCACGGCCGACACCCTCCCCGCCGGCCTCACCACGGGACCGGACGGAGCCGTGTGGTTCGCGGCGTCCGGAGTCGGCCGGATCGGGCGGGTCACCGTCGAAGGCAAGGTCACCGACTTTCCCACCGCCGGTCCGGACAGTTTCCCGCTCGCCGTCACCACGGGCCCGGACCAGGCGCTGTGGTTCACCGAGGGGAAGGCGAACAGGATCGGCCGGATCACCACCTCCGGACAGCTCACGGAGTTCCCGGTACCGACGGCCGACGGCTTCCCGACCGGGATCGCGACCGCACCGGACGGTGCCCTCTGGTTCACCGAGGCGGACGGCAACAGGATCGGCCGCATCACCGCCTCCGGCCGGATCACCGAGTACCCGGTCCCGACCCCGAGCGCCTCCCCGAACTCCATCGCGGCGGGCGGGGACGGAGCGCTGTGGTTCACCGAACTGACCGGCGGGAAGATCGGGCGGATCGACGGCTCCGGCCGGATCACCGAGTTCGCGCTGCCTCCCGCGTCCGGCTTTCCCGACGACATCGTCTCCGGCCCCGGCGGCATGTGGTTCACCACGTCCGGCTCCAGCTCGGTCGAGCGGATCGACTCCACCGGACGCGTCACCGGGGTCCCGCTGCCCGACCCGGACAGCAGTCCCAGCGGCATCGCCCTCGGGCCGGACGGACAGGTGTGGTACGCCGATCAGGCCGGCCGGATCGGTCGCGTCGACGCGGCCGGCAGGATCACCGACTTTCCGGTGCCGGGCGGCGCGGACAAGGTGCCGTTCCGTATCGCCGCGGGTCCCGACCACGCGGTGTGGTTCACGGGGCTGCTCGGCAATGTCATCGGACGCGTCCAGGCCCTGCCCGAGTGATCACGAGGGGCCGGAACCTGCCCCGTATCCGCTTGTTATGACAGCGGTCATGGCGCAGGCTGGTGCCGACAGCACGGCAGGCCGGCGCGGTGGGAGGAAGCAGTGGCGGGCGGGACGGCACGGACGATGTGGGAGCGGTACGAGCCGGTGCACGATCTCGTGTACTTCGCGCCCGAGGCGAGGCAGGCGGCGGACCGGCTGGGGATGCGCGGGTTCTGGATGGGGTACTTCGCGCTGCGGGCGGCCCCGCTGGGCGCGGTGTCGCCGTCCGTGGTCACCGGCTCCTTCTATGTCTTCCACCCCGCCCGGGTGGCCCGTGCACTGCCCGACGCCTGGGGGTACGCGGCTCCGGAAGAGGTGCTGGCGGCTCGCGGAGAGGCCATGGACGCGGCCATGACCCGCCTGTTCGGGCCGGACGTGACGCGCTCGGCGGACCTGGCGGAGGCGGCCGATCTCGCGTGGGAGGCGGCGGCCGCGGCGGACGTTCCGGGACGAGTGCTGGCCGCGGCCAACCAGGCGCTGGAGCGGCCCGAGCGGCCGACGGTGCGGCTGTGGCAGGCCCTGACGACCCTGCGCGAGCACCGGGGCGACGGGCATGTCGCCGTCCTGGTGGGCCTGGGCCTCGGGCCGGTCGAGGCCATGGTGCTCAAGGCGGCCGCCGGGGAGTCGGACGGGGCGTTCCTGCGGGAGACCCGCAGGTGGGAGCCGGAGGACTGGGCGGCGGCCGAGGCCGCCCTGCGGGAGCGCGGCTTCCTCGCCGAGGACGGATCGCTGACCCGCGCGGGTGTCGCCGGGCGCGCGCACATCGAGACGCGGACCGACGAGGCGGCCGAGCGCCCGTGGACCGCGCTCGGTGCGGAGCGCACCGCACGCCTGGCCGAGCTGCTGGAACCGCTGGCCCGCACCGTCGAGGACTCGGCGCTGCTGCCGCCCGGCAATCCGGTGGGGCTGACGCGACGGGAGTCCGCGCGCCGGTGACGGTGGCGTACGTCGGCGTCCCCGTCCGGGGTGCCGGACCGGGGACGCCGTACAGGACGTACGGAGAGCCTGTGGGTTACCAGGCCACCGGGAGCCGTTCGGGGATCCGCTTCATGAAGCCGGTGCGCCAGACCAGTTGACTCGACGGCACGGCGAGCGCGAGGTCCGGCAGGCGTTCGAGCAGGACCTCCAGGGCGATCCGGGCATGCGCGCGGCCGAGTGCGGTGGCGGGGCAGTAGTGGGCGCCGCCGCCGAAGGAGAGGTGGTCTGCGGTGTTGTCGCGGTGGACGTCGAAGCGGTGCGGGTCGGGGAACTTCTCCGGGTCGAGGTTGGCGCCCTCCACCAGGACCAGGACGAGTTCGCCCCGGCGGACCTGCACGTCGCCGAGCCGGACGTCCTCCAGGGCGAGGCGCGGCAGGGCGTCGCCGATGGAGAGGTTCACCCGCAGCAGCTCCTCGACGCCCGGGCCGATCAGGTCGGGGCGGTCCCTGAGGAGGTCCCTGGCTATGGGGTGGGTGAGCAGGTAGACCAGGGCCATGGCGAGGAAGCCCGAGGTGGAGATGGTGCCGGCGCCGAACATGGTGACGCCGACGGTGGCCAGCATCTCGTCGGTCAGGTGGGCGTAGTCGGGGTCGTCGCGCAGTGCGGCGAGCTCACCCATCAGCCCGTGGGTGGCCGGGGCGTCGAGCAGGGCGGTCATCCGGGTGATGTCCCGGTCCCAGTTGATCTTCGCGCCGGTGATCGGGCACGCAGAGTTCATGAAGGCGATGTCGAGGCTGCGCAGGAAGGCCGGGGCCTCGGTCTGCGGGATGCCGAGGATGCGGCAGTGCATGCCCGCCGAGTACGGCTCGCAGAACGCGTCGCGCAGGTCCACCGTCGGCCCTTCGGCCGCCATCAGGTCCACCAGGCGGTGAGCCTCCTCGCGCAGCCAGTCCAGCAGGCCGGGGGTCTTGGGGTTGAGCGCCTTCAGCACCGCCCGGCGCAGCCCCGCCCCGGTGATGTTGCCCATGTTGTTCACGACCTCGGGCGGGATCGTGAGCGCGTACTGGCGGGGGACGCCGGGCGCGGAGGTGTCCTTGAGGGAGAACCGGTCGTCCTTGAGGACCTGCCGGCACAGGTCGTAGGAGGAGACCAGCCATGCCTCGTCGCCGGCGATGGTCCGCACGGGCCGTACGGGGGTGGCGGCGCGCAGGTCCTCGACCTCGGCGGGCACGCGGGTGCCGTCCCAGGAGAACGGGAAGTCCAACAGCTGTGCCTCGGTGCGGATGTCGGGGGCGGTGGTCATGCCGCGGCTCCTTGCTGGGCGGCGGGCGTCACGATGGCGTGGCCCTGGTTGCGGGAGGCGCGCAGTCCGGCGCCGCGGGAGTACAACAGCTCGGCCATCGGCAGCAGTTGGTGGTAGCAGTTGAGCGACGAGGGCACCTTGAGGATGGCGGGGGTGTCCAGGAACAGGGGCGCCTCGGCGCACACGTACTCCAGGCACACCTCGCGCTGCCGCTCGCTCGCCTGCTCGCCCCGGGCCGACAGGAAGCGGCTCACCAGAGCGTTGCAGACGCGCCGGAAGTCGCCGTCGGACTGCAGCCTGTGCTGCAGCTGCCGGTGGATCTCCTGGTAAGCGGGGTTGGTGCGGAAGGCCGACATCGGGTGCCAGTCGAGCCGGGCGCCGTCCGGGTCGGCCTCCGTCACCGCGTCGCGGACCTTCGCGCGCACGCCCCGCAGGTTCTTCACGGCCTTGCGGCGGGCCTCGTCCGGCGCGTAGCCGGACGCCTCGTACATCTCGGCCACGTACAGGTCGGTGTAGACGAAGTCGACCCTGTCGAAGTGGTCCAGCCCCCAGCGGGCGAGGTCGTGCAGGCGTTGGGCGGAGAAATAGCTGTTGCCCGGCGACACGCCGATGACGGCATGTGCGCCCTCGCCGAAGATGACTTCGCAGTGGGAGGTGTAGGGCTGAACCTCGAAGACGTCGGCCATCAGCACGGATGCTGTGGTCAAGGGGGAAACCCTCCGCCGCGCGCTAGTCCCGTCAGGGCCCTGTGCCCCTGGTGTGGCGACGCGGCGCCCTCACGCTAGCCGTACGACGTCAACACGGGTAGTTACTGCCTGGGTTTGGCCGAAATCAGTCGTATCAATGGTCGAAGTGCCCTCAGGGGAACCTCATTTACGGGCCGTACGCTGGGGCCCGTGGTCAACCGAGACGAGGATCCAGGGCAGGCGGCGTCCAGGCTCACCGGGCGCCGGGTCACGGCCTCGCGGACGCCGTCCGGGGCGCCCGCGGAGGTGACGCTGGAGGGTGGAACGGCGGTGATGGTCAAGCGTGGCGACGCCCCGGGCGCGGTATGCGCCGAGGTGGCCGGGCTGCGCTGGCTCGGCGCGGCGGGCGCGGTCCGGGTGCCGGAGGTGCTCGGCCACGACGAGCGGTGGATGGTCACCGAGCGCGTGCCGACCGGGCGGCCCGACGGCACGGCAGCGCTACGTTTCGGCCACGCCCTCGCCGCCCTGCACGCCGCCGGGGCACCGGCGTTCGGCGCGCCGCCGCCGGGCGGCCCGGAGGAGGCGTACATCGGCCTCGCGCCCATGCGCAACACACCCGGGGAAGACTGGCCCGGCTGGTACGCCGAGCACCGCGTGCTGCCGTATCTGCGCGGTGCGGTGGACGCCGGCACGCTGCGGCCCGCGGAGGCCGCCGTGATCGAGCGATTCTGCGAGCGGCTCCCGGAACTCGCCGGACCGGCCGAACCGCCCGCCCGGCTGCACGGCGACCTGTGGAACGGCAATGTGCTGTGGGCCACAGACGGGGCGGTCCGGATCATCGACCCGGCGGCGCACGGCGGGCACCGGGAGACCGACCTGGCGATGCTCCAGCTGTTCGGCTGCCCGCACCTGGACCGGGTACTGGCCGGATACCAGGAGGCGGCACCGCTGGCCGACGGCTGGCGGCGGCGCATCGGCCTGCATCAGCTCTTCCCGCTGCTCGTGCACGTGGTGCTGTTCGGCCGCGGCTACGCCGAACAGGCCCTCGCCGCGGCCCGCGGCGCCCTCACGGAGTGAAACGGAACGCAAGACACCGCACGTCCACGGGCGGACCGCGCAACTCCCTCCGGGCGGCGTGACGTCCTCCTGTCCGACGCCTCGAACGACCCCTCTCCGGACCCCGGTTACGGAGTGTAAGGAAACCAACCACCCGTTCGATTCGTATAAGGACGTGAAAGCCGAATCAGGGAGAGACCATGCAACCGTTCACGCTCAACTACGCGCGCCCCGCTGTGCAGTTGGACGTCACCGCTCCGTACGCGTACGACTCCGGACTGCAGTTGAACGTCCTCCCGGACGGGCGGATCGCCGCCACCGATCACGCGACTCTGAGAGCACTGGGGACAACGACCTCCACGGCCGGCTCCAAGACGCACTTCGACGACTGAACGCGGGCCTGTGCAAGATGACCGTGCTCATCCTGACCACTGAAGAGGACGTGACGGCGGACATGGTGGTCCTCCAGCTGGGCCGGGCCGGCGTGCCCGTGGTCCGGCTCGATCCCGCCGACCTCACCAACGGCGTGGCGCTGTCGGGCGAGTACGTGCAGGGCGCCTGCCGCGGACACCTGTCCGTCGGCGGGCGCCTCGTGAGCATGAACGGCCTGCGCTCCATCTGGGTACGCAGGCCGGGGGACGCGGCCCTGCGCGCGGGCCAGCCCTCCGCCTGGCTGACGGAGGAGTCCGCCCAGGCGCTGTACGGCATGCTGCGCTGTACCGGCGCGCGCTGGATGAACCATCCGGACGCGGCCCGCCGGGCCCGCCACAAGCCCTGGCAGCTGCGGCTCGCCCAGCTCAGCGGGCTCGCCGTGCCGGCCACGCTGATCACCACGTTTCCGCAGGCGGCCCGGGAGTTCGCCGAGCGTTTCCCGGACCTGGTGGTCAAGCCCGTCTCCGGCGCGCACCCCCAGGAGCCGCCGCGGGCGGTGCCCACCAGCCGGGTCGCTCCGGACGCCGACTTCGCGGCCGTCGCCTTCGGTCCGACCCTGCTGCAGCGGCGGATCCCCAAGCGGGCCGACATCCGGCTCACGGTCGTCGGCGAGCGGCTGCTGGCCGCGCGCAAGCCGGCCGACCCGGACGGCCACCCCGACGACATCGACGTCCGCTTCGCCCCGTCGGTCTCCCCCTGGCTCCCGGCGGAAGTGCCCCCGCGCGTCGCCGAGGCCGTCCTCCGTTACCTGAAGGACGCCGAACTCGCCTACGGTGCGTTCGACTTCGCGGAGGACGCGGACGGGATCTGGTGGTTCCTGGAGTGCAACCAGTCGGGCCAGTTCGGCTTCGTCGAGATGGACACCGGCCAGCCGATCGCCGAGACCATCGCGCAGTGGCTGGCCGGGCACGGGGATCATGCGGTGTCGTACGTCAACGGCGACCGGGACACGGCATCGTGAGGCCGTGGCGGCCGGTCCGCGGAAAGGAACGCGAGATGCGCATCGGACTGCTGGGAACGGGCCCGTGGGCCCGGGCTGCCTACGCCCCCGCGCTCGCCGGGCACACCGGCCTGGACTTCGCGGGGGTGTGGGGCCGCCGCCCGGAGGCGGCCACCGCGCTGGCGGAGCAGTACGGCGTCGGGGCGTACGGCGACGTGGACGCGCTGCTGGCCGACGTGGACGCGGTGGCGGTGGCCCTTCCCCCCTCGGTGCAGGCCGAGTTGGCGGTACGGGCGGCGCAGGCGGGACGGCATCTCCTCCTGGACAAGCCGTTGGCGGTGGGGGTCGCCGAGGCGCGGGCCGTGGCCGAGGCCGCGGAGCGGGCGGGGGTGGCCTCGGTCGTGTTCTTCACCACACGCTTCCAGAAGGAGCCGGAGGCCTGGATCGACGAACAGGCCGCCGCGGCGGGCTGGTTCACGGCACGGGCGCAGTGGCTGGGGGCGGTGTTCACGAGCGACAGCCCGTTCGCGGCCTCCCCCTGGCGGCGGGAGAAGGGCGCGCTGTGGGACGTGGGACCGCATGCCCTGTCCGTCCTGCTCCCGGTCCTCGGCGACGTACGACAGGTCCTGGCGGCGGCGTACGGCCCCTCCGACACCGTGCACCTGGTCCTCGACCACGCCACGGGCGCGTCCAGCACGCTCACGCTGAGCCTGACGGCACCGCCCGCGGCGGCCGGGGCCGACCTCGAACTGCGGGGCGAGGCCGGCGTTTCGCTCCTGCCGAGAAGCTCCGAGGGCGCCGTTCCCGCCCTCACCCGCGCCGCCGACGCCCTGCTGACCTCCACCCGCACCGGTCGCCCATACCCCTGCGACGCCGCGTTCGGCCTGCGGGTCACCGAGATCCTGGCGGCGGCAGAGGCGAAGCTGGCCGGGGAACCGGCCTCCCTCGGCTAGCCCTCGTCCTCCTCGAACGGTTCGTCGCTCCACCGGAACCAAGCCCGGTCCCCCTCGATGTGCAGCAGGAACTCGGGGACCGGGCCCTGCGGCGAGGACAGCGAGACACGCCGCCGTATCTCGTCGTACGCGGACTCCCACTCCTCCCATCGCTCGCCCTCCATCAGGGCCAGCTCACGGGCGAAGAGGTCCTGCACGGCACCGAAGCCGGGGCCGGCGGTGAAGCTCCCCGACAGCCAGGGGAAGTCGGCCTCGTCGATCAGGATCTCGCCGACGGGGCCCTCCCCGGCACGCACCCGCCACACCGCACCGGCGAACCCCATGGCCCCTCCCCCGCTCCACCGCCGTCGATCACCCCGTCAGCTTGTCACCCGGCACCGACAACGCGCTCGGACCAGAGGTTGAGGCGCTCCCGTACGACGGGGTAGCCGGCCCTGGTGAAGTGCGCGGCCATCGGGAAGTTGTCCTGGTCGGTGGCGGCGGCGATGAACTCGGCGTCGCGTTCGACGAGGAAGTGGGTGCACTCGGCGAGCAGGTCGTAGGCATAGCCGTGGCCGCGGTGCTCCGGGAGGACGCCGATGAAGCCGATGCACGGTCCGTTCGGGTTGCGGGCCGGGATGTGGATGCCGACCGGCTCGCCCTCGGGCGTGCGGGCGAGCTGCCACCACGCGCGCGGTGACGGGAACCAGTGGAGGATGTCGAGTTCCTCCTGGGCGGCCTGGTCGACTCCGCCCTGCTCGACGGCCCGTCGGGCGTGGGCGTCCAGCGTGACGGAGTGGATGCGGCACAGGGCGTCGAAGAAGACGGTGTCGTCCGGTTCGGCGGTGAAGACGAGGCGTCCGGGGCGCTCGGGCAGGCCGTGGTCCGGGGTCCAGCGGTAGATGAAGCGTTCCACGAGCGGTTCATATCCGGCTTTGCGGGCGGCGGCGGTGCGGGTGGTGACGGCGGCCGGCAGACCGGCGACGTCCCGCCAGCCGGCGGGCAGGTCGAGTTCGAGCTCCTCGGTGCGCCAGGGGGCCGTTCGCAGGAGTTCGGCTCCCGCGTCCTCCTCGCCCTCGGCCACGTCGAACCAGTTGATGACGAGCGGCTCGGGGTCCTCCGGCCGGGCCCACCACGCGGCACGGGCCACGACCCGGCCGTCACGCAGGGCGACCCGCTTCCAGTCGGGCCGGTACCGGGTCCGCCGGTGCTTCTGGCGGAAGCCCAGCGGGTCGGGCAGGGTGTCGAAAAGGTGAGCACTGCTCGCGTCGAGCGTGCGGATGACCACAGCGGTCATGGACTCCTCCGGGATGCGTGCTGCGTACAGCGGGGCACGCTCCCGGTCGGACGTGTCACGCCCGAGGAACGGGAAGGCGGGAGCGCTGGGTGACTGCGGACTGCATGACGCTCGCCTCCTTCCGGTGCCGTCCAGGGCGTGCTGCACACGCTAGGAGGACGGACGGCCGGGTGTCGACCGCTTTCTCGCGGTGCACCCCCTTCCCGGCGACGGCGTAGCGTGGGGATGTGAGATCGGTGCGCGGCTCGTCGTCGCGGCGGAACCGGGAGGAGCGCGGCTGGCTGCGGGGCGCGCCACCGCCGCGATGGGTGCGGGTGCTGCCGGTGGCACTGCTGGTCGGGGTGACCACGGCCACGCTCGTCACCCCGCACGCAAGCGATCTCGGCTTCCTGCTGGGCGCGATCCCGCCGCTCGCCGTCCTGTCGTACGGGCCGGTGGCGACCGCCGTTCTGGGCGCTCTGGTCGTCGTGGTGCTGAACCTCCCGTCGACGCACCTGAACCGTCCCGGCAACACCGATCTGCTCACCATCGTGTTCGTCGCCCTGCTGAGTGTGTTCCTCTCCTACGTGCGCAGGCTCCGGGACGCCCAGCTGGTCATGGAGCGGGCGATCGGGGAGGCCGTGCAGCAGGCCGTGATGCCGCCGCTGCCGGAACGCGTGGGGCGGGTGGGATGCACGGGCTTCTACCGGGCCGCCCAGGACGGGACGCTGGTGGGCGGGGACTTCTTCGACGTGCGGGCGGGGCCGCACGGCGTCCGGGCGGTGATGGGAGACGTGCAGGGGCACGGGCTGGCGGCGGTCGCGACGGTGGTGTCGCTGCTGGGCGCGTTCCGGGAGGCGGTGCTGGACCAGCCGGACCTGGCGTCGGTAGCGGCCCGCATGGACCGCAGGCTGGGGGTGGACTCGGCGGGTGTGCGGCACGCCGAGCTGTTCGCGACCGCGGTGCTGCTGGAGTTCACACCCGACGCGCGGGCGGTGCGGGTGGTCGCCTACGGGCATCCGGCCCCGGTGCTGCTGCACGACGGCCGGGCCCGCGAGGTGACCGTCACCTCGGCTCCCCCGCTGGGCCTCGGGCTGATCGGCGCCGATCCCCCCAAGGAGGTCACCGTGCCGCTCGGGCCGGGCGACCGCCTGCTGCTGGCCTCCGACGGCATCTGGGAGGCCCGCAACGCCTCCGGCACCTTCTATCCGCTGCCCGAGCGGCTGTCCGACATCGCGGACACCGTCTCCGGCGACCTGGCCGACGCCGTGTGGACCGACCTCGGCCTACAGCACTACGAGGTGCGCGACGACGCCACCCTGCTGGTCCTGACGCCCCAGCCGCCGGGCACCTGACCTCGGCTTCCCGTGTCTGTGCGGAGACACGGGTCAGCCCACGTCCCACAGGAAGCGGTGGGTGTGGATGCCGAAGTACGGGAAGGACTGGATCTCGCGGATGCCCTCGATGGGCCGGACCACGTCGTTGACGAAGTCCAGCAGGTCCTTGGGGCCCGGCGCGACCACCTCCGCGAACAGATCGAACCCGCCGGAGGTGAGCACGGAGTAGACCACCTCGGGGCGTTCGGCGAGGGTGTCGGCGACGACGCGCGGGTCACCGTCGACCCCGATGCCGAGCAGGGCCATGGCCTGCCCGCCCATGGCCATCGGGTCGGTGACGCCGACGACCTGAACGGCTCTGGAGTCCAGCAGGCGTTGCAGGCGCTGGCGGGCCGCCGAGGCGGACAACCCGACCTTCGGGCCGAGGTCGGCATAGGCGATACGGCCGTCGGTCTGCAGCTCGCGCAGGATGGCCCGGTCGATCTCGTCCACAACTCTCCCTTCGTGCAGTGCCGGGGGAACGTCCGGCTCAGCCGGCCAGTTCGGCGAGGGCCGCGGCGAACACCTCGGTGTGCGTGTCGACGTCCTGCTCGGTGGTGTCGGGGCACATGAGCGCCATGTTGTGGAACGGGGTCAGCAGGATGCCCCGGTTGGCGAGGTAGAGGTGCAGGAAGTCCTCCAGCTCCGGGTCGGCGGCCGCGGCGGACTCGGTGCCCGTGCGGGGCGCCGGCGAGGTGAAGCGGTACTCGGTGCGCGCGCCGAGGCGGCTGACGGACCAGGGCAGCCGGTGGGCCTCGATGCCGGCCCGGACACCCGCCTCGAAGCGCTCGGAGAGCTTCGCCATCCGGGCGAAGGCCTCGTCGGTGAGCACGTGCTCCAGGGTGGCCCGGGTCGCGGCGATCGACAGCGCGTTGCCGGCGAGGGTGCCGCCGACGCCGCCCATGTCGACGAGGTCCAGGTCGGCGCGGTCCAGCAGTCGCTCGGCGAGGTCCGCCGAGAGGCCGTAGGCGCCGGCCGGGATGCCGCCGCCGATCGCCTTGCCGATGGTGAGCAGGTCCGGCTCGAGGTCCCAGGCGGCCGTGCAGCCGCCGGGGCCCGCGGAGAAGGTGTGGGTCTCGTCGTTGATGAGCAGGGTGCCGTACCGCCTGGTCAGATCCCGTACGCCGGCGAGGTAGCCGGGCTCGGGCAGGACGATGCCGATGTTGGTGAGCGCGGGCTCCATGAGGACGGCGGCGACGTCCCCGTGGGCCAGCTCGCGCTCCAGCCCGGCGAGGTCGTTGAACTCGGCGACCCTGCTGGTCAGGGTGACGTCACAGGGCGCTCCGACGTTGCCGGGGCGGGCGGTGCCCCGGCCGTCCGGGCCGACGACGATCAGCGACTCGTCGACGCTGCCGTGGTAGCAGTAGCTGTTGACCAGGATCTTCGGGCGCCCGGTGACGGCCCGGGCGAGCCGGATCGCCCATCGGTTGGCGTCGGTCGCGGTCAGCGAGAAGCTCCAGCGGGCCAGGCCGAAGCGACGGGTCAGCTCGGCCCCGACCCACTCGGCGTCCTCCGTGGGCAGCATGGCGGTGGCCCCGCCCAGGCCGGTGAACCGGCGGTCGACCGCCTCGGTGACCGCGGCGGGCGAGTGACCGGCCATCGCGCCGGTGTCACCGAGGCAGAAGTCGATGTACTCGTGCCCGTCCACGTCGGTGATCCGTGCGCCGCGCGCCCCGGCCAGGTAGCGCGGGAAGGCACCGGCCGTCTTGTTCATCCAGGTCATCGGCACCCGGCCGAAGAGGTGGTCGGCCTTCTCGTAGGCCGCCCTGGAGCGCGGGTTGCGGCCTTCGGCCTCGGCGCTCTCGCGGGCCAGGAGGGCGTCCAGACGCGTGCGGTCCATGGGGTACCTCGATGCATGCCGGGGACGGAACGATCCGAGCGTACGAGTGAAAACGTGATGACTTCAAGAGTCGACGCTCGAATCAATTGCCATGACGCTCGAATCGAGCGTCTGCCGGGCACTCGGACGCCATGACAGTGATGCCCCAACCAGCGAACCATTGCCCGGTGTTCGAACGTGATGTCCAAAACGCCAGGGTTCGCCACCCCTTCCGCCAGGTAGAAATATCTAACAGCATGCATATGCCGGGTTGGTGTGCAGGATCACGCGGAGCGGTGCATGACGAACAGGATGTGGAAGCGGGGCGTGGAGTGGCTCGCCGCGGCGGCGGCCGATCCTCGAGCGTGCAAATGGGAGTGGGACCACGGGGAGGGCATCTCGCTGCTGGAGGCGGGCCGCTTCTGGGACGTCCTGAGCGTCCCCGAGCGGCTCGGTCTGCTCACGCTGGACCTGCTGTGGCGGCCCTCGCTGCCCGTGCCGGGGCCGACACTGGTGGACACCGCCGCGGGGCGGGTCGGGTTCTTCCTGCCGCCGGACCCGTCCGGGGGCTGGGTCGGCGCCGGCCTGCGGTACGCGACCAAGGGGTCCTGGGTCTCCGTGCCGCCGCCGTACCGGCCCGCCCGCTCCCTGGAGTGGCTGGTCCCGCCGGACGGCAACGGCACCCTGCACCGGCCCGGCACGCTGGAGGCGGCGCTGCAGGAGGCCAACGGCACGCTGGCGGTCCTCGCGCCGCTGCGCGGGCAGTAGCGGATCAGGGGCGTTCGGGCTCGGGCAGGACGCGCAGCACCAGCCCGGCGAGGGTGACCCAAGAGCACGGTGGGTTGCGCGGGGACGGTGGGCCCCTGGGCCCGCCACTCCGCCACTCCGCTACTCCGCCACGAGTTGGGCGTAGATCGGCTCCCGGGTCCGGTCCACCGGGGCCCTGCGGCTGCTTCGGTCCGTCCGGACCGTCCGGACCGTCCGGTCCGCGCGGTCGATGACGTCCATGCCCGGGCAACGCCCGGGACGCGCCACCGGTACGCTCCGCTCCGCCGGCTCACCGGGTCGGGTGAGCACACCCCTCGAACGGGGCCTTCCGCCGTCCGGCAGGCATCCCTGCACAGGGGCTGCCGGGCCGTCGAGGGGCCCACCCGGCCGACAGGCGCCGCCGGGTGCGCGCTCCTATGCTGGGGGGCCAGGGCTCCGACGTCTCGCCCGCCGCACGTACTGCTCTCACGTGCTTGGAGTCAGCCCATGTCGCATTCATCCGCACGCCTGCGCCGGGGGGCCGCGGTAGCCGTCGTGGTGGGGACACTGATGGTGCCGTTCGGTGGCGCTCCCGCAGGGGCGGCGCCGGTCTCCGTGCCCACCGCGTTCGCCCCCGACCAGCCCACCCCCTCCCCTTCGGGGGCGGAGGTCCGCACGATCACGCCGGACGTGGCCCGCCAACTCGACGCCGCCGTGCAGAGGGTGATGACCGAGGCGAACGTGCCCGGCGTGATGGTCGGCATCTGGACGCCGCACCAGGGCAGCTACGTCAGCTCGTTCGGTGTCGCCGACAAGAGCAGCGGTCGGCCCATGACACCCGACCTGTACCTGCGGATCGGCAGCGAGACGAAGACGTTCACCGTGACCGCGCTGCTGCAGCTGGTGGACCAGGGCAAGGTGGGCCTGGACGATCCGATCGGCAAGTACGTCGACGGGGTGCCGAACGGGAACGAGATCACGCTGCGGCAGCTCGCCGGGATGCGCAGCGGGCTCTTCAACTACACCGCGGACGACGACTTCTTCAAGGCGCTCACGTCCGATCCGCAACGCCCCTTCACGCCCCAGCAGCTGCTCGCCTACTCCTTCAAGCACCCGGTGCTGTTCCCGCCGGGACAGAAGTTCTACTACAGCAACACCAACCTCATCCTGCTCGGCCTGGTCGTCGAGCAGCAGAGCGGACAGCGTCTGGGCGACTACATCCGTCAGCACATCCTGGAGCCCGCCGGGATGAGGAACACCCTGTTCCCGGCCGGCGCGGAGTTCCCCGCCCCGCACGCGCAGGGTTACACGAACCAGACGGCCGACGGCAAGATCGCGGACACGGCCGACTGGAACCCGTCCTGGGCGTGGGCGGCCGGCGCGATGATCTCGACCCAGGACGACCTGCGGGTGTGGGCGCGTACGGTGGCGACCGGCCAATTCCCGGACGGCAACTGGATGGTCAGCCCGGTCACACAGAAGCAGCGCCTCACCACACCGCCCACACCGATCCCGGGGGCGGGGTACGGACTGGGCATCTTCAACGTGCAGGGCTGGATCGGCCACAACGGCTCCCTGCCGGGCTACGAGTCCCTGACCGTCTATCTCCCGGCGGCACAGGCGACCCTCGTGGTGCTGCTCAACACCGACATCGACCACAACGGCCAGGAACCGAGCACCCTGTTCGGCCAGGCGATCACGCAGATCATCTCCCCGAACCACGTCTTCGACCTGCCCGCCGAACCCGCGGCCAGGTAGGTCCCGACCTGGGCGGTTTCCGGTCGAGTCGAGGACGCCCTGTTCGCTGCCGGACGACGACGGTGTGTACTGGAACGCGCCTGCCTCGCGAGAGCCGACCAGCCAGGAGAGCCGTCGTGACCGTCACCGACCGCATCCCGCTCGACCCGTTCGGCACCGACATCGTCGCGGAGAGCGCCCGGTTGCGCGCCCTCGGCCCGGTCGTCCCCGTGGAGCTGCCCGGCGGCATCCCCGCCTGGGCGCCCACCGGGTACGACGTCCTCAGGGAACTGATCCTCGATCCCCTGGTGAGCAAGGACGCGCGCCGGCACTGGCGGCTGTGGCCGCAGACCGGTGAGCGCCCCGCCTGGAGCTGGATCGTGACCTGGGTCGGCGTGGTCAACATGCTGACCACCTACGGTCCCGACCACACCAGGCTGCGCAAGCTGGTGGCGCCGAGCTTCACGCTCCGGCGCACCGAGGCGCTGCGTCCGCGCGTGGCGGGCATCACCGCCGAGCTGCTGGACGCGCTGGCGGCCGAGGGCGCCGACGGCCGCGCGGTCGACCTGCGGGCGGGCTTCGCCCATCCGCTTCCCATGCGCCTGATCTGCGAACTGCTGGGAGTGCCCGACCAGTTGCGCGCGGACGCCGCACGTCTCATCACCGACATCTTCGACACCTCCGACCCGAGCCCGGAGCACGCGGCGTCCGTACAGGAGCGGATCGGCACGGTGCTGGGGGCGCTGCTCGCGTACCGGCGGCAGGAGCCGGGCGACGATCTCACCACGGAGCTGATCCGGGTCCGGGACGAGGACGGCGACCGGCTCTCCGACGAGGAGCTGCTGCACACGCTGCTGCTGGTGGTCGGAGCCGGGTTCGAGACCACCGTCAATCTCATCGGCAACGCGGTCGTCGCCCTGCTGGCGCATCCGGCGCAGCTGGCGGCGGTTCGCTCGGGGGAGACGCGCTGGGAGGGGGTGGTCGAGGAGACGCTGCGGGTGCATCCGTCGGTCGCCGCGCTGCCACTGCGGTTCGCGGTCGCGGATCTGAAGGTCGGGGGCGTGACGATCCCGGCCGGGGACGCGATCATCACGACGTACGCGGCCGCCGGCCTGGACCCGGCGCGCTACGGGACGGACGCGGCCGGCTTCGAAGCGGGGCGTGGCGCCGACGACCATCTGGCGTTCGGCATCGGCGTGCATCGCTGCATCGGCGCTCCGCTGGCCCGCATGGAGGCACTGACCGCGCTGCCGGCGCTGTTCGCCCGCTTCCCGGAGCTGCGTCTGGCCGTCGGTACCGACGAGCTGCGGCAGCTGCCGTCGTTCATCGCCCACGGCTGGCAGGAGGTACCGGTCCGGCTCGGCGGCTGAGACACGTGCGGGGCTCCGACCGGTCCCCCGTTCCGGTCGTGCCCCGCGACTGCTGAACCTACGCGCGGGGACACGGCGGTGGGTATCGCGCCGGTGCCCTTTTCGGGGCGGCGAGGACTCACTCGTGCACAGGGGAGTCCGGTTGGCCCCGGTTCGCCCCTCCGACGGCGGGTGCGGCGAGGGCACCGGTGGCCAGGTGGGCGAGGACGACCTCGTACAGGTCGCTGCCCATGGCCAGCAGCTGGCGTTCCAGAACCGGTTCGGCGGCCCGGACGTGGTCGCGCACGGTCTGGGCGTGCACGCCCAGGTCCCGGGCCGTGCGTTCGGCGTTCGAGTCCGCGGCGATCCAGGCGCGCAGGGTGCCGCGCAGGTCGCGGCCGTCGCCGTCCAGGCGGCCGAGGAGGTCCTGCGCCCACAACCGCAGCGCGGCCGAGGTGAGCAGGTCGCCGAGTCCGTCGGCGGGCGGGCGCGGGGCCGTGCCGTCGGGGTCGTACGGGCCCTGCACCGCCTCGGTGTTGAGCGCGAGACGGACGGCGGCGCGGTTGGTGAGGTGGGAGAAGTCGGTGCCGAGCAGTGCCTCGACGCGGTCCATGCGGGCACGGACGGTGTTGCGGCTGACGCCGAGGACCTTGGCCGCGTTGACGGCGGTGAACTCCAGGCCCAGCCGGGTCGTGGCGAGCAGTTCGGCGCGGATGTGGTGGGGCAGCATGTCGAGAGGGCGCAGCACGCCCGCGGACCAGGCGCGCAGGGCGACGGGATCCATGAGCCGTTCGGGGTGGGTGCGTTCGGCGTAGACGGCCGTCTGGTCCGGGCGGAAGCGGGCGACGGCGAGGGCACTGATGGCCTGCCCGTAGGCGGTGGCGGTCCGGGCGAGGCGCTGACGCAGACTGCCGCCGAGGAAGGTGCCCGGCCGGCCGTCCACGAGGGAGCGCAGCCGGTCCCCCGCCGCCGGCCGGGGGCCGACCACGATGACGTGTCCGTCCATCGCGGGGCAGCGCACGACGAGTGCCAGCCCTTCGGTGATGTGCGCGCAGGCGTCGGCGACCGCGTCCCGCTCGGCAGGCGAGACCTCGACGACGTAGACACACGCGGTGTCCTCCTCGAGCAGGCCCGGCCACAGTCCTGCCGCGACCCGGCGGGCGGAGACGGTGTCCTCCACCATCAGCAGCTGCAGGATGGCCAGTCGCAGGTCGGCAGTGGCCCTCCGCAGCCGGCGCCCGTCGTCCGTCAGCTTCCGTTCCCTCAGGAGGAGTTCGAGGACGGACGCGGTGCGGTTCACGATGTCTGCGGCACGCCGGTCGAAGGGGTCGCGGCGGGCCACGGCGAGCACCGCTCCCGCCGCCGGGTCCCGTTCGGGGTGCCGGATCCCGACCAGGCGGACATGGCGCTCGCCGTCCTCCAGAGCGGCCGCGGAGATCCGGCCGGTGACCACGTCGGCGAGCACGGTGCCGTCGAGCGGCAGGCGCTCACCGGCGAGGAGGCTTCCCCGGGCGTCCTGGAGGCAGACCGTGGCGCCGACGGTCCGTCCGAGCCAGGTGACGACCCGGCGCGGGTCACGGCCGGCGGGACGCAAATGGTCGAGCAGCTGCTCCGCCCACGCGGTGTCGGAGTCACACGGCTGCTGGGCCCGAGGGCCCTCGTCGGCTCGGCCGGCCACGTCGCCCTTCTCCTCGTCGTCGGTTTGACCTCGGCTTTCGAACGTGGACGTTACCCCAAGCGGGGCCGTACGCCTCCCGACGATGGCGAGCGCGCATGCGGCGGCGGAGACACGGCACCCGGGGCCGGGCCTGAGCATCAGCCGCCCTCCCCGCAACTCCATTATCCCAGGCGGCAGTTCGCCAGTCCGCCACCGCGCCCGCATCCGGGCGGCCGCGAGAGCGCGGCCCGCACACCGAGCACCCCGGCCCTCACGGGCGTCGCGGCGCAGCGCGCCGGAGCCGCGCACGGTGCCCGGCGACGGCATAAGCTCGGCGGATGGCGAAGTACTTCGACGTGCACCCCGAGAACCCCCAGCCGCGCAGCATCACTCAGGTCGCCGACGCGGTCCGCTCGGGTGCGCTCATCGCATACCCCACCGACTCCTGCTACGCGCTCGGCTGCCAGCTGGGCAGCCGGGACGGCATCGACCGGATCCGTTCCATCCGCCACCTCGACGACCGGCACCACTTCACTCTGATGTGCCGGGACTTCGCGCAGCTCGGCCAGTTCGTCCGCGTCGACAACGACGTGTTCCGGGCCGTCAAGGCGTCGACTCCCGGCAGCTACACCTTCATCCTGCCGGCCACCCGCGAAGTGCCGCGCATGCTGCAACACCCCAAGAAGAAGACCGTGGGCGTGCGCATCCCCCACCACGTGGTGACCCAGGCGCTGCTGGCCGAGCTGGGCGAACCGCTGCTGTCCAGCACGCTGCTGCTGCCGGACGAGGAGGAGCCGATGACCCAGGGCTGGGAGATCAAGGACCGGCTCGACCACGCGGTGGACGCGGTGGTGGACTCCGGGGACTGCGGGACCGAGCCGACCACGGTCGTGGACTTCTCCAGCGGCGAGGCGGAGATCGTGCGGCGGGGCGCCGGCGACACCTCCCGGTTCGAGTAGAGGGCGGAAGTCCGGTCCCGGCGGTGTGGATCTTGCATGGCAGCATGAGACGTACCCGCAGCACCGAGAGGCATCCGCCTCCCGCCGCTGATGCCTCAGGAGGCTTCTCAGCATGACCGCCGTACAGGGAACAGCCGTCGACATCCCGACCGAGGACGGCTCCGCCGACGCCTACCTGGCCCACCCCGCGGACGGGAACCCGCATCCGGGCGTCCTGCTCTACCAGGACGCCTACGGCCTGCGCCCGCAGCTGAGGGCGATGGCCGACCGGCTCGCCGGCGCCGGTTACACGGTCCTGGTGCCGAACGTCTTCTACCGGCACGGCCGCACCCCGATCGGAGAGCTTCCGGAGTTCATCGACCCCGCGGCCGACCCGACCATCTGGGAGCGGATCGGCCCGGTCATGGCCTCCCTCACCCCCGAGCAGACCCGGCGGGACGCGGACGCCTATCTGGGCTGGCTGGCCGCCAGCCCGCTGGTCGCCGACGGCCCGGTCGCACTGACGGGTTACTGCATGGGCGCCCGCCTGGCGCTGCGCACGGCGGCCACCCATCCCGAGCGGGTGGCCGCGGCGGCCGGCTTCCACGGCGGCCGGCTGGCCACCGACGCCCCGGACAGCCCGCACCGCGGTGCCGAGCACGTCACCGCAGAGCTGTACTTCGGCCACGCCGACCAGGACCGGTCCATGCCCGAGGAGCAGATCCGTCTCCTGACGGACACGCTCACGGCCGCCGGCGTACGGAACACCTGCGAGGTCTACCCGGGGGCGCAGCACGGTTACACGCAGGCCGACACTCCCGCCTACGACCGGCAGGCCGACGAGCGGCACTGGGGGGCACTTCTCGACCTGCTGAAGCGCACCTTCTGAGGTCTACGGGGCGCCCGCCAAGCGGCGGGCGCCGCCCGGATCCCGTCCAACTCATTGACATGCACCCGCCTGACAGCAACTCTGAGAGCGCTCTCAAACAGGTACGGACCAATGTCCGTACGACCCCGACCCCACACGGAGGTGGAGAGTGCCCCCCAGCATCACACGCCCCGCGCTGCCCCTGGCGGCCGCGGCGGCCCTGGTCGGCGGACTGCTCACGCTGGTCGCACCGGACCACGCCGGTGCCGCCGTACCGGACACCATCCCACTGAAGATCACCAACAACTCGGGCCGCTCCGACCCGGTGTACGTCTACGACCTCGGCACCGAGCTGTCCTCGGGACGGCAGGGCTGGGCCGACGCGAACGGCACCTTCCACGCCTGGCCGGCGGGCGGCAACCCGCCGACTCCCGCGCCGGACGCGGCGATCGCGGGACCCTCCGCCGGGCAGTCGAAGACGATCCGCATCCCGAAGTTCTCCGGCCGGATCTACTTCTCCTACGGCCAGAAGCTCGACTTCCGGCTGACCACCGGCGGGCTGGTGCAGCCGGCCGTGCAGAACCCGTCCGACCCCAACCGGAACATCCTGTTCAACTGGTCGGAGTACACGCTGAACGACTCGGGGCTGTGGCTCAACAGCACCCAGGTGGACATGTTCTCGGCGCCGTACGCGGTCGGCGTGCAGCGGGCCGACGGCGGTGTGAGCAGCACCGGGCACCTCAAGTCCGGTGGCTACACCGGCTTCTTCAACGCGCTGCGCGGACAGCCGGGCGGCTGGGCGAACCTGATCCAGACGCGCTCCGACGGCACCGTGCTGCGGGCGCTGTCACCGCTGTACGGCGTGGAGACCGGGGCACTGCCGGCGAACGTGATGGACGACTACGTCAACCGGGTCTGGCAGAAGTACTCGACGTCGACCCTCACGGTCACGCCGTTCGCCGACCAGCCGGGCACCAAGTACTACGGCCGGGTCTCGGGGAACGTCATGAACTTCACCAACTCCTCCGGCGCGGTCGTCACCAGCTTCCAGAAGCCGGACGCGTCCAGCATCTTCGGCTGTCACAAGCTGCTGGACGCCCCCAACGACGCCGTGCGCGGCCCCATCTCCCGCACGCTGTGCGCCGGGTTCAACCGCTCCACCCTGCTGGTGAACCCCGACCAGCCGGACACCTCGGCGGCGAACTTCTACCAGGACCCGGTGACCAACCACTACGCACGCAAGATCCACGCGCAGATGGCCGACGGCAAGGCGTACGCGTTCGCCTTCGACGACGTCGGCAACCAGGAGTCGCTGGTCCACGACGGCAGTCCGCAGCAGGGCTATCTGACGCTGGATCCGCTCTCCTGACATGCCACGGTCCCGCACCCGGAAGCCTCCGGTGTGCGGGACCGCGACGTGGGGGTCAGCCGGTCGTCAGGGCGGTGTCGTCCACGACGAAGCTGGTCTGGAGCGAGGAGTCCTCGACTCCGTTGAACTTCAGCGTGACCGTCGAGCCCGCCAGCGAGGACAGGTCGAAGGACTTCTGGCTGTAGCCGGAGGCCTTGTTGAGGTTCGAGTACGTCGCCAGGGTCTTCGAACCGGCGGTCACCGTCAGCTTGTCGTACTGGGTGCTGCTGGTGGTCTCGGCGGTGTCGATGTGCAGGTAGAAGGTCAGGGTCGCCTTGCAGCCCGCGGGGATCGTCACCGACTGGGACAGGGTGTCGGTGTGCGAGGAGCCGTAGCCGTCGAGCCACGCCTTGTAGGAGCCGCTGTGGGCCGCCTCACCGCTGTCGGTTCCGATGACCCCGCTGGTCGCCGTCCAGCCCGTGCTGCCCGACTCGAAGCCCGGGTTGCTGAGCAGCTGGGTCGACGAGCAGCCGCCACCGGTGGAGCTGACCGTCCAGCCGAAGGTCGCGGTGCCGGTCGCGCCGGTGGAGTCGGTCACCGTGACCGTGGTGCTGGAGCTGCCCGCGGTGGTGGGCGTGCCGGAGATCAGGCCGGTCGAGCTGTTGATCGACAGACCGGCCGGCAGCCCGGAGGCGCTGTAGGTGAGGGCACCGCTGTTGGTGCTGCTCGCCTGGATCTGCAGACTGACCGCGGTGCCGACGGTGGCGCTCTGGCTGCCCGGGTTGGTGACCGTCACTCCGTTGCTGGGCGGGGTGATGTGGCCGCCCACGTTGATACCGGCGAAGGCGTTGCCCACCCCGGCGTACTGGGTGGAGTTGGTGCCGTAGAGCGCGGCGGCCGCGTTGAGGGCCGCGGTGCGGGCGGCGGCGTAGTCCGTGCTCGACGTCATGTACGACGTCAGCGCCTTGTACCAGATCTGCAGGGCCGCGGCCCGGCCGATGCCGGTGACGGCGACGCCGTCGGAGGTCGGGCTGTTGTAGGTGACGCCGTTGATGACCTTGGTGCCGCTGCCCTCGGACAGCAGGTAGAACATGTGGTTCGCGGGGCCCGAGGAGTAGTGCACGTCGAGGTCGCCGACGCCGGAGTACCAGCTGTCGGCGGATCCGCCGTCCTTGCTGGGCTTGTCCATGTAGCGCAGCGGGGTGCCGTCGCCGTTGATGTTGATCTTCTCGCCGATGAGGTAGTCGCCGACGTCCGAGCTGTTGTTGGCGTAGAACTCCACGCCGGTGCCGAAGATGTCGCTGGTGGCCTCGTTCAGGCCGCCGGACTCACCCGTGTACTCCAGGCCCGCGGTGTTGGAGGTGACACCGTGGCTCATCTCGTGGCCCGCGACGTCGAGCGAGGTCAGCGGGTCGTTGTTGCCCGAGCCGTCGCCGTAGGTCATGCAGAAGCAGCTGTCGTCCCAGAACGCGTTCACGTACGCGTTGCCGTAGTGGACGCGGGAGTAGGCGCCGACGCCGTCGTTCTTGATGCCGCTGCGGCCGAAGGTGTTCTTGTAGAAGTCCCAGGTGACCGCGGCACCGTAGTGGGCGTCCGCGCCCGCGGTGGCGGCGTTGGACGTGGTGCCGTTGCCCCAGGTGTCGTTGGTCTGGGAGAACAGCGTGCCGGTGCCCGAGGTGCCGTGGTTCAAGTTGTACGTCTTGTGGCCGCCGCGCGCCCCGTCGGTCAGCGTGTAGTTCGACCCCGACTGGGTCGTGGTCAGCGTCACCTGGCCGCTGTACTGCGTGTTGCCGGTGCCCGTCTTGACGGCCTGGTAGCGGTACAGCTCCTTGCCGGTGGTGGCGTCGGTGACGACGTGGAGCCGACTGGGCGTGCCGTCGTCCTGGAAGCCGCCGACCACCGTCTCCCAGGCGAGCTTCGGGGTGCCGTTGCCGGCCCAGATCACCTTGCGGGCGCTGTCGGCGGTGGCCTTCTTCCCGTCGAGGGCCTTCGCGGTCTTGAGGGCCTTGGTCTCGGCGGCGGACTTGGTGAAGGTCGCGGCGGTGGAGGTGACCTTGATCCTGTGCTTGTTGTTGAAGGTCGTGCTCACCGTGCCCGCGGCCAGGGAGGCGGGCGGAGTGTGCACGACGAGGTCGCCACCGAGGACCGGCAGGCCGGCGTAGGTGCGTTCGTAACGCGTGTGCAGGGTGCCGTCGTTGTCCTTGACGACGTCCTTGACGACCAGCTTCTCCTTGGCGCCGAGCCCGAGCGTGCGGGCCGTCGCGGCGGTCTTCTCCTTGGCGCTCTTCATCAGCGCGGAGTGCTGGGCGGGGCTGAGCTCGGCCTCCAGGCCTCCGGTGCGAAGGGGGCTCGGGTGGGGGCCTGCGGGCTTGGCGGTCGCCGGGACCGACTGGATGCCGACGGCGAGGAAGGCGGCGGTGGAGACCAGTGCGGCTCCGACCGTGGCCCGTCTGTGGGGAAGACGTCTCACTCGTACTCCTCCTGCTGCGGCCGCCGGGTCGCGGCCGGTGACAGACCGGACAGACGGGTGTGCTGCCCGGGACGAGCTGAGCTGTGCGGGGACCGTTATCCGTGCACACACTTGGAGGATCCGTGTGCGGGGGGAGGATTTCAGTTTTGACCCGCACATGTCAGCCATGGCGGGGGCAATCGAGGGTTTTCCCTATGCCGGCGGGGCAGCCCGGGACACTCCCGTAGGTATGGCCCCCAAGTGTTCTCGCAGGAACCGGACCTGATGGTCCAGAAGGTTTCCGGCCAGGCCGTACCGCGGTGTGCGGGGCGCTCAACCGGCAGCGCACGGGCCGTCCCGACGACGGGCCCGGCGATCTGCTCGGCGTCGCCGGCAAGCGCCTGACGATTGGGGGCTTCACCCTGTTCGACCATCTGGACCGGGCCGCGGAGTTCGGTGAGCAGTTCCGCGGCTGGCTGCGGGAGGGCTCCATCGTCTACGACGAGACGGTGGTCGAAGGGCTGGCGAGCGCGCCGCAGGCACTCCTCGACCTGGTCGGCGGCCGGTACACCGGAAGGACCGTCGTTCGCCTCGTCGGAGCTCGTGCGTCAACGCCGGCAGCCTGAACGGAACTTCACGGGAGAGACACGATGCTCATCGGCGAGTTGGCGGAACGCACCGGTACCACGACCCGCGCCCTGCGCTACCACGAGGAGCAGGGGCTGCTGGAATCCGGCCGGACCCCGGCGGGGTACCGCGTCTACGGCCCCGCCGCGGTGACCCGGGTCCGCAACGTCCGCGACCTGCTGGTCTCCGGGTTCACCGTCGAGGACGTGAAGTCGTTCGTCCGCTAGCTCGACACCGATCCACCCGAGGTCTTCGCCTACTCGGAGGCGTGCGCCGACGCCTACGCCGTGGGCGCACACCGGGTGGCCGAGCTGGAGGAGAGGATCGCGTCCCGCACCCGGGTGCGGGACGTCCTCGTCCGTCGGATGCCCTGGCCGGCGGCGCCCGGCGATGCCCCGAAGCAGGGCGCCGCCTGACCGACACCATGCCAACTTGTCTGGTCAAGTTTGGTCTCGGTTCTTCCGTTCGACAGCGCAGACCGATACCCATGTCCCGTTCATCGTGCACAGCCGGGCCCCAAGGCCCTCACCCTCACCACACCCTCTTGAACGGGACGAGGTACACGCATGCGACTGCGCTGGAGATCCCTCGGCGGGCTCCTGGCCCTCCTCGGCGCACTGATCGTCTCCGCTCCCCCGGCCCACGCGGCCGGGAGCAGCGGCAATCTGATCGTCAACGGCGACGCGGAGGCCGGAGGTTACTGCACCGACGACTGGTCCGCGGCCACCACGGTGCCCGGCTGGACCACCCAGGCCGGCGGCCCGGACGTCATGTGCCACACCGCCGGATCCTTCGGGCTGCCCGGCGACGGCAAGACCGCCGGCAAGGCCTTCTTCGGACCGGGCAACTTCGGTGACGGCTCGATGTCGCAGACCGTGGACGTCTCCTCGGCGGCCACGGCCATCGACGGCGGCGGCGTGAGCTACAACCTCTCCGGCTGGCTGGGCGGCTGGACGGTCTACGGCGGCTATGTCGCCGTCGGCCTGCACTTCCAGGACGCGAGCGGTCACCCGCTGGGCGCGACGGCCAAGCTGCCGACGGTCTCCGCGTCCGACCGGGGCCTGGCCACCAAGTTCCTGTCCCGCAGCACCACCGGCCAGGTGCCCGCCGGAACCCGGTCGATCCAGGTCGAGGTGCAGTTCCTGTCGACGTCGCACGAGACCGGCTATCTCGACAACCTCTCCCTCACCCTGAACACCCCGGTCACCGCGCCGGCGCCGCTCACCCCGCCCGTGTCCCGGGTGCCCGGCTACGACCACGTGTTCATGGTCATGATGGAGAACACCGACTACTCCGAGGTCATGAACGACCCGGCCGACACGCCCTACATGCACAGTCTGATGAACCAGGGCGCGACGCTGACCGACTTCCACGGCGTCTACCACCCGAGCGACGAGAACTACCTCGCCGTCGCGGGCGGTGACACCTACGCCAAGGGCGCCACGTACTGGCCCAACATCAACTCCCCGCAGCGCAACCTGGGCGACACCCTGGAGGACGCCGGGAAGACCTGGAAGGCCTACGAGCAGGGTATGGGCACGCCCTGCA
Source organism: Streptomyces sp. NPDC085866 (assembly GCF_044541035.1). NCBI lineage: Bacteria > Bacillati > Actinomycetota > Actinomycetes > Kitasatosporales > Streptomycetaceae > Streptomyces > Streptomyces sp. NPDC085866. The sequence continues at coordinate 49,574 of NZ_JBITSQ010000009.1, read as the reverse complement.
ACACCAAGAACAACAACGACAGTTACTACGAGCCCGACGACGCCCCGTTCATCAACTACACCGACGTCAGCGGCAACGCGTCGCGTTGCGCCGCCCACCTGTTCGACACCTCGCAGCTGACCACCGACCTGCAGTCGGCCGCGACCACGCCGAACTTCTCCTGGATCGCCGCCGACGACTACTACGACGGCGAGGCCTCCGGCAACGGCAGCGCCACCAGCCTGAAGACGCAGGACGGCTGGCTGAAGCAGACCCTCGCCCCGGTACTGTCCTCCCCCGCCTGGACCCAGCAGCGCTCGCTGCTCGTCCTGACCTGGGACGAGAGCCAGAGCGAGGCCTACAACCACATCGTCACCACGGTCGTCGGCTCGCAGGGCACCGTCCCGGCCGGCACCAGCAGCCCGGCCCACTACGACCACTACGGCATCGCCCGCACCATCGAGTCGGCCCTCGGCCTGCCCGGTCTGACCGCCAACGACACCTACGCGACGCCGCTCAACGCCGCCTTCGCACCGTCCACCGCGACCGCGCCGACGCTCACCGGTGACCTGAACGCGGTCGCGAACGGCGGCAACGTCACCTTCCGGTACTCGGTTCCGTCCGCCGCGCAGATCAGCGCGAAGAACTGGATCGGCGTCTACCCGGCCGGTGTCACCCCCGGCCAGCGGTCCGCACTGACCTGGGCCTACACGCCCAACGCCAGCGGCGCGGCCACCTTCTCCACCGGCAAGCTCAACGGCGCGGGCAAGTACGACGTGTACTACCTCGCCAATGACGGCTACTCGGTGTTGGCCGGGCCGTTCTCGCTGACCGTGGACTGATCGAGACCGTGGGCTGATCAGGGCTGTGGACTGATCAGGCACCCTCAGTTCGGCGCCCCGGGCGGTACCCGGGGCAGCGGGTCGAGCCTCACCGTGCGTGGGTCGGCCAGGTAGGCACCGACCGACCTGGCCGCCTCACGCCGCTGTTCCCCGCCCTGCACGCGCAGAGTGTCGGCGAGTCGCCGCAGGGCCTCCCGGAGGGTGGCCCTGACCGGAGCGTGCAGCCCGGGCGATTCGAGGACGGTGAGCAGATGGTTCAGGACGGTCCAGTCGGCCGTCTGCTGCACGCCCTCCCCGCCCGGCACCTGTGCGGCGCCGTCCTCCTCGTCGCGCAGCCAGGTCACGGCCAGCAGCGCGTCCACGACATCCCCGACGCCCGGCATGGCCGGGTCCTCGGCGTGCTGCCACGCCACGCGGCCGAGCCGCGCGGGATCGAGCAGTTCGGCGGTGACGAGGGTGACAGCGGTGCGTACCGCCTCGAAGGGGTCGGACAGCCGTCCGGTGCGGGTGTCGAAGTACTGGTCGGTCCGCTCGTACCGGACGGCGGGCGGGGTGAGGGCGTCCAACACGGATCCAGGGAGAGCGAGTTGATCGGTCCGGAGCAGCTCGGCCAGACGGTTCAGGGCGGTCCGCTGGGTGGCCGCGTCGACGGCCTCCACGCCCGGGCCGTCGTCCCCGGCCTGCGCATAGCCGTACCGGACCCCGCCGACGAGGCGGGCCACGGCAGTGACCTCGTGACGGTGGAGCAGGTGCAGCAGCACCGCCCGTTCCTCCAGTTCACCGGTCTGCCGCCCGGGCGGCAGCACCCCACGTGAGAAACCCTCCATGGCGATGCGGCGCACCCGCAGCACGGTCTCCAGGGTGCGGAGCGCGTCTCCCCCGGTCACCCAGGGCACGCCGTCCGGGTGCGCTGCCGCGGTGCCCTGGGCGTCCACGTCGCTCACATAGATCAGGCCCGCCACCGCGACCTCGCGGCGCAGCGCGGTCAACTCGCCTTCCTCGTCGGCGAAGTGTCCGTAGCCATGAGCGACGAGGAAGTGGTCCCAGGGGCCTGGGCCGGTGGGGTAGGCGTCGGTGAGATCGAGGTCGCCGGTGTCGGTCACGGTGACGCGGGCGTGCGGGTAGTCCATGACGGACGGTGCCGGGTGCCGTGTACTGGCGAAGTTGTGCATGAACCCGAGGGCGTGGCCGATCTCGTGCGCGGCGAGCAGGCGGAGCCGGGCGAGCACCAACTCCTCGACTGTGGCGAGGCGTTCTGCTTCGTCGGGGCGGCCGTACGGGGCGAGCAGCGCCTCGCCGAGGGCGCGGACCTGGTCGAGGCGCTGGGAGCCGAGCCGGACTCGGGCGTGCAGGATCTCACCGGTGCGCGGGTCCGTCAGGCCCTGCCCCAGGGACCAGCCGCGGCCGGAACGGTGCACCCACACCACGCCGTTGACCTCCGGGTCGTGCGGGTCGAAGTCGTCGCCCGCGGCCTCCACGCGGTAGGCGTCCGGCAGACCGATCCGGGCGAAGGCCTGCCGCCACCAGTTGCCGCCCTCGACGACCGCCGTACGGAAGGGCTCGGGGACGGCAGGGTCGACGCGGAAGACGATGGGCGCGCCAGCGGGCTCGGCACGGAACCGGGGCTGGACCTTCACCTGGGTGTCCGCACGACCGGCCAGGCCGTGGTCGGCCCACCCGACGCCGTAGCTGCCGGAGGCCGGGTGGTAACGGCGCGCGGGCAGAGGGAACTTGGGCAGGCGCAGAAGGACCAACTGCTGGACGACGGTCACCGCGCGCGGGTCGGCGGCGACCGCCCGGAGGGCCGGGCCGCGGCCGGGACCCCGGAAGGTGAGCAGGGCGGGCAGGCGGGTGGCGTCCGGACCGGTGCGGCTGTCGGCGACGAGCGGGAGACTCGTTGCGGCGTCGAGGGCGTACTCGCCCTGCCCCTCGTCCTCCAGGTGCTCGGCGACACGGTCGTGGTCGTACAGGACGAGCCCGGTCGCGTCCACGACGACCGCTCCCGCCTCCTCCCGCAGCACCGGTCCGCTCCACACCACGGACACGGCGAAGGACTCCTGACCCGCCCGCACGGCGGCCGGCTCGCCGCTGGTCAGGAAGTGCTTGTTGCGTACGAGGAGCAACACCCGGCCGCCCGCCCGGCGGAACTCCGCGAGGCGGGCCTTGCCCGCCCGGCCCCGGTCCAGCTGCAGCTCGCTGGAGCCGACGCCCTGGGAGAGGGAGACGGTGAGCAGGAACGGCTCGTCGAAGTGGCGGATGCCCAACAGCAGCCGCTCCGGGCCGCTTTCGTGATCGGGTACGAGGTCGAGGAAGTCGGGGGCGGAGGTGTCGTCGCCGGTCATGCGGGCCTCTCGGTCGGTGCGGGTCCGGGAACGCTCGGTGCGGGTCCGGGGACGCATCGTGTCAGGCCCCGCCCTGCGGGCCGTGATCGGCACGTTGTTACCGTGCATCGCGTGTCTGACTCCTCACGCGATACCGCACAGGGCGCCGGCTGGGGCGCGGCCGAACGCGGCGCCTACCAGCAGCTGATGCCCGACCACGTCGAGAAGCTGTCGTGGCTGAACCCGAGGACCCTGTGGGCCGCCCGCAACGGGGTGCTGGCGTCCTGGTTCGGCGACCCGACGGGCCGTATCCGCAGCCGCCTGGTGGCCCGGCAGGCCGAGGCGGGGGCTCCCGTCGACAAGGTGGTCCGGCGGGAGGTGCCGGACCGGTTCTCCTTCATGGTCATCGGGGACACGGGAGAGGGCGACGACTCCCAGTACGCCGTCGTGCCGGGCTTTCTGAAGGCTGGTCAGGACTCGGAGTTCGCGGTGATCGCGAGCGATGTCATCTACCCCGTCGGCAGCGCGGACGACTACGCCACCAAGTTCTTCCAGCCGTACCAGGACTACCCGGCCCCCATATACGCGATACCGGGCAACCACGACTGGTACGAGGACCTCGGCGCGTTCATGCGCGTCTTCTGCGCCGACGCCCCGCCGCCGGCCCCCGAGCCCACGCCCCGCCCGCTCACCGGTGCCTGGTGGCAGAACCTGCTCTGGCACCGGCCGCGCCCGGGGGACGGGCAACGCCTGGCCGAGGCACGGAAGTTGCGGTCGGCGCCGGGGCAGCAGGCCGTTCAGCCGGGGCCGTACTGGGCGATCGACGCCGGTCCGGTGCGGATCGTCGGCATCGACACCGGGCTGCTCGGCACGATCGACGCCGAACAGGGCGCGTGGCTGCGGGAGGTCTCCCGCGGGCCGAAGCCGAAGATCCTGATCACCGGCTCGCCGCTGTACGTGGACGGCGAGCACCACCCCTGTGCCATCGAGGGCGGCGGCACGGTCGACGACATCGTCCGCGACCCGGCGCACCACTACGTGGCCGCGATAGGCGGCGACATCCACAACTACCAGCGCTATCCGGTCGACGTGGACGGCCGGACCATCCAGTACGTGGTCTCGGGCGGCGGTGGCGCGTTCATGCACGCCACGCACACCATCCCGCGCGTATCGGTCGCGGGCGTCACCGAGCGGGACTTCCGCTGCTATCCGCTGCGCGGCGACTCGCTGGCCTTCTACAGCCGCCTGTACGGCCGCCGCCTGCACCTGCGCCGCTTCTTCACGCTCACCGAGTCCGAGGCGACGGCCGTCATCGCCGAACGGCTGGGCATCGAACCGGGCCGGGCACCTGGCCCGGACACCCGGGTCACCCGGCGCACCCGCCTGGTCGCGAGCCTGCTGGGCACCGGCGGCCGCCCCGACCGCACCTCCCGCTTCCGGCTGCCCGTGCGCAAGCTGTACACCCAGCTGTTCTCGCCCGGCTCGGCCACCTACAGCCCGCCGTTCTTCAAGTGCTTCCTGCGCCTTGACGTCACCCCGGAGGCGGTACGGCTGCGCTGCTTCGCGGCGACGGGCAACCGCGTCCAGGAACTCGATCCGCCGGTCGAGGACGAGGTCACCATCCCGCTGAACTGATCACACGGTTGTCACACTCGCCTGCCAGAATCGGGGCAGGGCCGACGCCAGAACCGTGGGCGGAGCCGACGTACGACCGCTGGAGGAGCCCGTGCCGTCCACCGCCCGCCCGCTGCGCAAGCTGGGCTTCCTCACCATCGGTCTGTTCGACGCGGCCGACCCTGGCCGGGGCCACGAGACCACGCTCGAGATCATCGAGCTGGGCGAGCGGCTGGGCTTCGACAGCGCCTGGGTCCGCCACCGGCATCTGCAGTACGGCATCTCGTCCCCGGTCGCGGTGCTGGCGGCGGCCTCACAGCGCACCCGGCGCATCGAGCTGGGCACCGCGGTGATTCCCCTGGGCTGGGAGAACCCGCTCCGCCTCGCCGAGGACCTGGCGACCGTGGACATCCTGTCCGGCGGCCGGCTGAACCCCGGCGTCAGCGTGAGCCCGCCGATCCACTACGAGCAGGTCAAGGAGGCCCTGTACCCGGACACCGCGGACGCCGAGAACTTCGGCTACGAGCGGGTACGCCGCCTTCTCGACTTCGTGCGCGGCAAGCCGGCCGGCGACTTCAGCGGGGCGGAGGGCTTCGAGGCCACGCGGGGGCAGTCGCCCATCGAATACAGCTCGGACGTGGTCCAGCCGCACTCCGCCGGACTCGGCCGACGCCTGTGGTACGGCGGCGGCAGCCTCGGCTCGGCGCGTTGGGCGGGCGAGCACGGCATGAACTTCCTGACCAGCAGCGTGGTGAAGGCCGAGAATCCGGAAGGACCGCTGGACTTCGCGGAGATCCAGCTGTCCCAGATCCGCGCCTTCCGTGCCCGCCACCCCGACGGGGACGCGGCCCGCGTCTCCCAGGGCCTGGTGGTGATCCCCACCGACTCCGCAAGCCCCGAGCAGCGGGCCAAGTACGAGGCGTACGCCGCCAAGCGCCTCCCCCGGACAGCCTCCCCACAGGGCCCGGCGCGACTCCTCTTCGCCCCGGACCTGGTCGGCACCTCCGACGAACTCGCCGAGCGCCTGCACGCGCACGCCGCGTTCCGCGAGATCGACGAGGTGGCGTTCGCGCTGCCGTTCACCTTCGCGCACGAGGACTACGTCCAGATCTTGACGGACATGGCGACGAAACTGGGCCCGGCGCTGGGGTGGCGGCCGGCGGGCCGATCCCGCGTGTCGCCAGGATCTTGATCCGGCCGGCGCGGGGTTCGCACCCCGCTGACCAGGTCGGTCACCACCTGCGGCGAGGTCACGCTGCACCTCGCCGACATCCCCTCCTCCACCCCGACCGGCATGGCCCCGGGCTTCAGCACCGAGGATCTCCCTACGACCGCCCGCATCCGGTCACCAGCGGCCCACCTCCGTACCGGTGACCGGCTCGGACGGTCTGCCGTCCACGCCCACCGGTACGTCTCCCGCGAGCATCACCCGGTGCATGATCCGTGGAAAGCCCAGATGGGCGTTGTCGCTGGGGGCCAGATGGATGCTGGACCGGTTGTCCCAGAAGGCGACGCTGCCGGGCTCCCACCGGAAGCGGACCGTGTACTCGGGGCGGACCGCCTGTGCCAGCAGCATCTCCAGCAGTGCCGCGCTCTCGGGGCGGGAGACGTCGGTGATCTGCTCCAGGTAGTAGCCGTTGACGAACAGCACACGCTCGCCCGTCTCCGGGTGCACGCGCACCAGCGGGTGCACCGAGGCGACCTGGTGGTCCAGGAGGTGCCGAACGTACCCGTCGTCGCCGGGCCGCGGCTGGTAACCGACGCCGAGCCGGTGCTCGGCACGCAGCCCGTCCACGAAGGCACGGACCGGCTCCGACAGCCCGGCGTAGGCGGCGGCCAGGTTGGCCCAGGTGGTGTCGCCGCCGTAGGGCGGTACGGTCTCGGCGCGCAGGATGGTCGCGGCCGGCGGGTCGACGCGGGCGCCGTGGTCGCAGTGCCAGCCGCGCAGCAGGGTGTGGCGACGGCGCCGCAGCCACTCCTCGTGCTCCATACCGAAGCGCCCGCCCAGCTCCAGCCGGTCGGCGGTGGTCTCCACCTCCGGGAAGTCCGACGGCGAGGCACTGCCACGCCGACCGAGAACGACGGGCTCACCGAAGCGGCGGGCGAGGGCCACGTGCCCCTGGTGGTCCAACTCCTGCCCACGGAAGAACACCACCTTCCAGCGCAGCACCGTCTCACGCATCAGCGCGACCACGGCGTCGTCGAGGGGCCCGGCGAGGTCGACGCCGGTGATCTCGGCACCGATGTGCCCGGCGACCGGATGCACCTCGACACCTTTGATCCGCTCCGTCTGCTCCGCCGTGTCCCTGTGCGTCGTCATGTGCGCTCCGATGGTCGTCCGAACCGGCTCCACGGAGATCGTGACACCGTGTGCCCTCAGACCGCGAACTCCCGTACGACCGTGTTCCGGAAGACGGCCGGGCCACCGATGGTGAAAAGCGCCAGCCGGTCGTCCACGAGATACGGAAACACCTCCGACGAGTGCACATACCGCCCGTCGTCCACGAACATCTCGACGGACGTGCGGTCGACGAGGATCCGCAGCCGCACCCGCCTCGCGGACGGGTCGAACGGCGAACGGCTCTCCTGCCGGTTGCCGCTGGTGTCGGGGTTGACGGTGCCGCGCCGGTTGAGGAAGGCGAAGTCGTCGTAGACGCCGGCGTCGATGTGCCGTCCGCCGTCCGGTGAGCGGCGCAACTGGACTCCGGCGCCGGTGAGTCGGGACCAGGTGATCTCCGTGGTCAGCTCGTAGGAGACGCCCGTGCAGTCGAGGAGGCGGGTGCCGTCGACGGTGAGGTCGCCGAGGTTCAGCGTGCGGGAGACGTACGAGTCGAGGGCGGCGACCGGCCGGGAGGCGAGGTAGTAGGCGCCTGAGGCGGACTTCCTGAGCGTGACCTCGCGGACGACGGAGTCGGTGCCGTTGAAGCCGTCGGCGTCGATGGTGGGGGTGGTCTGGGCGTAGGCCCAGTTGTTCAGCCAGCCGAGGGCGTACCGCGCGGCGGGGTCCACCGATCCCACCGCGTCCCGCTTCTCGAAGGTGACCGCCCCGTACCAGTCCCAGCCGTGGTCGAGCCACTGCGGATCGGCCGAGTCGGCCGTGAACGCGCCGCCGTCGAAGGAACCGGTCCAGTACGCGTACGTGTTGGGCTGCCCGAACCCGGTGCCGTCGGCGCTCGCGCCCAGCACCCACTTCCCGGTGCCGTCGTCGGCGGTGATGCGGAACAGGTCGGGGCACTCCAGGACGCCGACGCCGTCCTTGACGAAACCGCCCGCGTACGTCCAGGACTTGAGGTCGCCCGAGTGGTAGAAGCCGATCTTGTCGTGCTCGGCCAGGGCCATCACCCAGCGGTCGCGGTCCTCGTCGCGGATCACCTTGGGGTCACGGAAGTCGGCCACGCCCGGGTTGGGCAGGACGGGGCCGGTGCCGTGGTTGGTGAAGGTGCGGCCGCCGTCGGTCGAGTAGTACAGGAACTGCTCCTGGTGGTCGGTGCCGCCGCCGGGCGACATCGTGACGACGGCGACCACCGCGCCCGCACCGAAGCCCGCCGTGTCGCCCGCGTCGACCACGGCCGAGCCCGACCACACATCGCCGTTGACCGTGGTGTCCTTCGGCACGGCGACGCCCCGGTCGGTGAAGGAGACCAGGTCGGTGGTCGTGGCCAGGCGCCAGGCGGTGCCCGCCTCGCCGCCGGCCAGGTAGTCGGCGTTGTAGAGGTAGTAGTAGTGATACTCGCCGTCGATCCAGACCGGGCGCTGCGGATCGTTCTTCCACTGGTCGGGGACGGTGAAGTGGTAGTCGGCACGGTAACTGACGCAGCTGCCGGACGACTTGCGCCCGGCACTCCCCGCCTCCGGCCTCGGCCTCGCCGCCGCGGACGCTGCGGGCAGCAGCGCCGCGGCCGCTCCCGCCCCCGACCCGGCGAACAGTGCTCTCCTGGTCAACCCACGCATCACAGCACGCCCCTCTCGTGACGAACACCCGTCGCTGCGGCTCAGGACGGCAGCCCATGTGGCACCAGGACTGTAGACCTAACTCGTTAAAGGTCAAGCGTTCGCACACCTTGACAGGGGTGTGACCCGCTTCTCATCATCTGGGGCGTCAAACCTTTACTAACACGAGTTAGGCACATGATGACCGACTCGCACCTCTCCCGCCGCGTACTCCTGCGGTACGGGGCCTACGGCGCGGGAGCCGCCGCGCTGGCCGGTACCGCCGCGAGCTGGGACCGGCTCACCGGGGCCGACATCCCGGGCCGGGACGACGGCTCGCTCGTCGTCGCGACCCTGGGTTCCGCGTTCTCCCCGGAGGGGGTCCGTGCCCTCGTCGAGGGCTTCCGGAAGCTGCACCCCGACATCAGGGTCCGGGTCAACGCGGTCCAGGCCGTCGACTGGTCGGACTTCTTCGCCAAGATCCTCACCCAGATAGCGGCGGGCACCGCGCCCGACCTGGTCTACGTGGCCACCGAGGGCGTGCAGTTGTTCGCCCGGCGCCTCGGTGTCCCGCTGGACCGCTGGGTGGAACGGGACGCGGCGGAGCTGAAGGAGTACTTCGCCGACGTCCATCCCTCGCTGGTCGAGTCGATGATGTACGAGGGCAGCCTGTACCAGCTGCCGATCGAGTTCAACGCGGCCGACATGTACCTCAACACGCAGGTGCTGAGGCGGGCGGGCGCCGACCTCCCGGCGGACGACTGGACCCGCGACGACTTCACCGCCCTGCTGCGCCGGATGAAGCGGGCGAGCGACTCCCACTTCACGCCGTACTTCTGGACCAACCGGCTGTGGGGCGGCGTGGTGCCCTGGCTGTTCGCGAACGGCACCAACCTGCTGGCCGAGTCCAAGGCGCCGGGCGGCGACTGGCTGTGGGACTCCTTCTATCCCGCGGCGCAGCGGCAGGGACGCGGGGGCGGCTTCCGCTGGACGACCCCGCAGGCCACCACCGACCGGGTGGCGGAGGCGTACGACTACCTGGCCCAGCTCATCCAGGAGGACCTGTGCACCCGCCCCGAGGGCGGCAACGGCCAGAACCTGATCGGGGTGTTCTCGACCGGCCGGGTCGGGGTCACCCCCGCCGGCGGCTTCTGGGCGGGCGGTCTGCACCTGGCGGGCATGCGGGACGACGGCTTCGACGTGCGGTACTTCCCCCGCTGGCGCACCCAGCGCCACCAGTTCGGCGCCGCGGGCTACGCGCTGCTGCGCACCTCGAAGAAGCAGGACGCGGCCTGGGAGTTCATCAAGTACTCCGCCCGCCGGGACACCCTGACCCGGCTGTTCACGACGAACCAGACGACCCCGGCGCGTCGTTCGATGCTGACCGACGCCCGCTACCGGGAGACCGGCCCGGCGCACTGGCGGGTCTTCTACGACACCGTCGACAAGTTCCCCGACACCGGGCCCATACCGGCGCCGCCGCAGGTCGCCGAGGTCACACAGGTGCTGCTCAAGCACACCGGGACGGCCCTGGCCGGCCCACGTTCGGTCGGGCCCGCGCTGCGCCGGATGCAGGGCGATCTGGAGAAGGCCATGGAGCGTGACGTATGACCGATACGACCAACACGAGCAATGCGAGCGACGCGCGCGGGACGACGGGCACGTCGAAAGCGGCGGACGCGACGCGGACCCGGTCGTCCGCGAGACGGTCGCGGCACTCGGCCCCGCCCTCGGCGGCGGTGCGGCCCTCCGCGCGGGAGCGGGGGACGCGGCTGCTCGCCGCACTGTTCCTGGCGCCCACGGTGGTCGGCATCGTGGTCTTCACGGTCGTACCGATCATCGGCTCGGTCGTGCTGAGCCTCTTCCACTGGAACGTGATCGACTCGCCCGGTTTCGCCGGAACGGCCAACTACCGTGAGGTGTTCACCGACTCGACCGTGCTGGTGTCCTTTCGCAACACGCTCGTCTTCATGGTCTTCGCGGTCGCCGCGCAACTCCTGATCGCCCTGGCGCTCGCGCTCACCTTGAACGGCCGGATGCCGACATGGCTGCGCTCGGTGTTCCGTTCGGCGTTCTTCTTCCCGCTGGTGCTGTCGGCCGCGTCCATCTCGGTCGTGATGAAGTACCTGTTCAACCAGGACTTCGGCGTGATCAACTGGCTGATCGGGTTGTTCGGGATCGCTCCCGTGCCGTGGCTGACGTCCGAGCACGGCGCTATGGCCACGGTGATCATCGTGTACGTGTGGCAGCAGTTCGGTTTCTCGTTCCTGCTGTTCGTGGGCGGGCTGAACAACATCCCGAAGGAGATCCACGAGGCCGCCGCCCTCGACGGCGCGACCGGGCTGCGCAAGCACCTGTCCATCACGCTGCCCCTGCTCTCCCCCACCCTGCTGGTGGCCTCGGTGGTCGGCATCATCAACGCGCTGCAGGTCTTCGAGCAGCCGTACGTGCTCACCGACGGCGGTCCCGGCGACTCCACCCGCACGGTGGTGATGGTCATCTACGAGAAGGCCTTCGAGCAGCTGCGCTTCGGTGAGGCGTCCGCGGTGGGCGTGCTGCTGTTCGTGCTCATCATGGCGGTGACCGCCGTCCAGTTCCGGCTCAGCCGGCGTTTCGTCCACTACCAGTGAGCCGGGTGAGTCCCTTGAGCCAAGCAACCCTGTCCCTCAGCCGTGCCCGGTACTCGCTCGGGCCGTGGGCGCGGATCGCCGGCCTGACCGTGTGCGCGCTGCTGACCCTCGGCCCGGTCGTCTGGACCGTCTCGACCTCGCTGCGCACGCCGGCGGACTCGTTCGACCTGCCGCCGCAGATCATTCCGACCCGTCCGAGCACCGCCGCCTATCACGGGGTGTTCGACCAGATAGACGTCTGGCTGCTCGCCCTCAACTCGACCCTGGTGACCGCTTTGATCGCGGTCGGCCAGATGATCACCGCGGGTCTTGCGGGTTACGCGTTCGCCCGGCTCGACTTCCGTTTCAAGAAACCGCTGTTCGGGTTGGTCCTGGCGACCATGATGGTCCCCTTGCAGGTCACGATCGTTCCGGTGTTCCTGGTGCTCAAGTCGATGGGCCTGACCGACACGCTGCTCGGTCTGATCGTTCCGGCGTTCCCGACCGCCTTCGGCACCTTCCTGATGCGCCAGTACTTCCTCGGCATGCCGAAGGACCTCGGCGAGGCGGCGATGCTGGACGGCGCCGGGCCCTGGCGGATCTTCCGGTCGGTGTACGCGCCGCTGGCCACTCCGGGCCTGGCCATCGTCGGCGTCCTGGCCTTCAACTACCACTGGAACGAGTTCTTCCGCCCGCTGATCCTGGAGACCTCCGGGCAGAACTACACACTGCCGCTGGGGCTGGTCTCCCTCCAGGGCAACCTCGGCACCGGCTCCATCTCGGTGGTGCTGGCCGGTGTCGTCCTCTCGATGCTCCCCGCCGTCGCCGTCTTCCTCGTCGGCCAGCGCCCTCTCCGCGAGGGCATCACCTCCGCAGGAGTCAACCGTTGAGCCTCGCCGCTCCCGCCCCGGACCCGCACGCCCCGCGCTTCCGGGTCCGCCCGCCCGCCAACTGGATCAACGACCCCAACGGACCCTTCCGTTGGCGCGGCCGACACCACCTCTTCTACCAGCACAACCCGGCGGCACCGGTGCACACGAACGTCCACTGGGGCCATGCCTCCAGCGCCGACCTGGTCCACTGGGAGCACCACCCGGTCGCCCTCACCCCGGCACCCGGCGGCCCGGACGAGGCCGGCTGCTGGTCGGGCTGTGTGGTCGACGACGCGGGCACACCCACCGCCGTCTACACCGGTGTGGACCGCACCCACACCGGCCTCGGCACGATCTGCCTGGCCCGGGCGGCGGACCCGGACGACGACCGGCTCCTGCGGTGGCGGCCGCTGCCCACCCCCGTGGTCACGGGACCGCCCGCCGGACTCGACGTGGTGATGTTCCGCGACCCCTTCCTCTTCCGGCACGCGGGCCGGCGCTGGGCCCTCGTCGGCGCGGGACACGCCGACGGCACCCCGTCCGTCCTGCTCTACGACTGCGACGAGCTGACCGAGTGGCGCTTCGCCGGGGTGCTGCTGGCCGGCGACGACCCGGTGGCCGCCGACGCGTTCGGCGGCAAGGCGGTCGGCTGGGAGTGTCCGCAGCTGTACGAGACACACGGCGGCGATCACGTCCTGGTGGTGTCCCTGTGGGACGGCACGCCCTGCGGCACCGGGTACCTGACGGGACGTCTGGAGGCTTCGGAAGACAGCCGGTTGCGGCTCGTGACACGCTCCGGCGGCCGCCTCGACCAGGGCCGGGACTTCTACGCCCCCGCGGTTCTCCAGGAGCCCGGTCGCGCCCTGATGTGGGGCTGGTCGTGGGAGGCTCGGGACGACTCGGCGGTCCTGGCAGCCGGTTGGGCCGGTGTGCTCACCGCGCCCCGAGTGGTCGACGTCCACCAGGACGGATCGCTGCGTGTCACCCCGGCCCCGGAGCTGGAACTCCTGCGTGCGCAGCGGCCGTTCGCGAGCGGGCCGGGCCGGGCGCCGCTTCCGGTGTCGTACGACCTGGTCGTCACCGCCCGTGACCGCACGATGGTCACCCTGCTGCGGGCGGCGGACCGTGCGCTCACGATCCTGCTGGACCCGGCGGCGGGCACGGTGGTGCTTGACCGCAGCGGCTGGCCCAGGGAGCGCGCCGAGGGATCCGCCCCGATCACGGTGGACGTCCGGCCCGGCCCGGACCTGGCGGTCCGGGTGCTCGTGGACGGCTCGCTGCTGGAACTGTTCGTCGAGGACCGGGCGACGGTGACCGAGCGGGTGTACCGCGGCCCGGGGGACGTCGCCGAGCTGGTCGTGGACGGGGATGCCGAGGTCAGCGGGTGGGAGCAGGTCCCACCGAGGCACGGCTGACCACGGGGCAGGCGAGGCGACGGACGGTGGCGGGCGGGGTGCGGCCGGTGTCGATGGCGTCCAGCAGCAGCCGGGCCGCGGTCTCGCCCATCGCCCGGTGCGGCAGCGCGACCGTGGTGAGCGCCGGGGTGAGGTAGGCGGCCATGTGCTCCTGGTCGTCGTAGCCGACCACCGACAGATCGTCGGGTACCGCGATGCCGAGCCGGGTCGCGGCGTGCAGGACGCCTGCCGCGACCCGGTCGTTGTAGCAGAAGATCCCGGTGGGACGGCGGTGCGGTTCCGTGCCCTCGAGCAGCCGGGTGGCGCCCTCGTGGCCGCTGCTGATCTCACCGCCGGTGCGGACGACCCACTCCTTGGGCACGGTGACGCCCTCGGCGCGCAGGGCGTCCCGGAAGCCGCGCAGCCGCTCGACCGAGGCGATGTCGTCCTGTCCGCCGACCAGCGCGATCCGGTGGTGGCCCGCCTCCAGCAGCAGCCGGGCGGCAGTACGGCCGCCGGCCCGCTCGGCCGGGATGACGGACGGCAGCGAGTCGTCCTCCGGCAGGCAGTTGGCGAGCACGGAGTGGGTGCGGTGGAGGCCTTCGGGGACGCGGACCCGGCGCAGGGACATCGCGGCGTAGATGATGCCGTCGACCCGCCGGTCGAGGAGTTCGGCGACAGCCGCGTCCTCCTTGGCGGGGTCGCCGCCGGAGTCCACGGTCAGCACGAGGTGGTCGCTGTCCCAGGCGGTCTCCATCGCGCCGCGCAGCAGCCGCCCGGCGAACGGGGACGAGGCGATCTCGTCGGTGACCAGTCCGATCACGGCCGTACGGCGGCGGCGCAGACCGCGGGCGACGGGGTCGGGCCGGTAGCCGAGCTGGGCGGCGGCCTGGCGGATGCGTTCCTGGGTCGCGGGCGAGAGGTTGCCCTCGGCACGGCCGTTGAACACGAAGGAGACCGCGGTGTGGGACACGCCGGCGAGCCGGGCGACGTCCCGTGACGTAGGCCGTCCGCCGCCCCCGGTGCTCCTGTCCGTGCCGCCGCCCATGCCGTCCGCTGCCCTCATCCCCACCCGTCCGGTTGATCACTGCTCACCCTATCCGTGAGGCCGGGTGGAGGACACCGGGTCCGGTGCCGGTCTACTGCTCCTCGACGCGCTCGGTCCGGGCGTCGGATCGGGGAGCGGAGAGGCTGCCGAGGATGTCGAGGAGTTCGGCGCTGCGGCTGCCGGGCTCGGCGTGGAAGACGACCAGGGTGAGTCCGTCGGTGCCGTCCACGGAGAGTTTGTTCGAGTGCAGGTCCAGGTCGCCGACCTGCGGGTGGCTCAGGTGGCTGACCCGGCCGCGCCGGGGCCGTACGTCGTGCCGGGCCCAGAGCATGCGGAAGCGTTCGCTGCGCAGGGAGAGGTCGCCGACCAGGTCGCGCAGCCGGGGGTCGTCGGCGTCGGGCCCGGCGTACGCGCGCAGGGTAGCCACGCCCTCCTCGGTCAGGTCCTCCCAGTCCCGGCGCAGTGCCCGCTCGGCGGGGTCGAGGAAGACGGCCCGCAGCAGGTTGACGCCGGGCCGGCAGTTCGGGGTGAGGGCCGTGGCGAGGGCGTTGGCGGCGAGGACACCGGTGTACCGGTTCTGGATGTAGGCGGGGTTGCGGGGCCAGCCGTCGATGAGCTGCAGAAGGCTGGACGGCACCGGTTCCCGGCCGCGCGCCGCCCGGGTGCGGGACGGGGGCCGCGCGCCGCTGGGCCGCTCCTGGGCCAGACCGAGCAGGTAGGAGGTGGCGTCGGCGTCCAGCCGCAGCACCCGGGCGATGGCCTCGAGGACCTGCGCGGACGGGTTGCGGTCGCGGCCCTGCTCCAGGCGCAGGTAGTAGTCGGAGCTGATGCCGGAGAGCATCGCGACCTCCTCGCGGCGCAGCCCCGGCACCCGGCGCAGGCCCGAGCCGGGCAGCCCCACGTCCTCGGGCCGGACCTGCGCCCGGCGGGCGCGCAGGAACTCGCCGAGCGCGTTCGTACCGTCCATGACACCACCGTACGGCCGTGCCGCCGGCCGTGACTGTCCCTGCCACTCCCAGGAACGCGGGGGCACTGCCGCCCAGGCGGGGTTCGGCGCACCGTGGAGACAGGGCACCGGACGTACCGGTGACCCTCGCACAGCACGAGAGGTACGACATGACTGCACAGCTCGGCGGCACCGTCACCCCGGCCGACGGTCTGACCCTGACCCGCATGGGCTACGGCGCCATGCAGCTGGCCGGGCCGCATGTGTTCGGCCCGCCGAAGGACCGGGCGCGGGCCGTGGCGTTGCTCCGTGCGGCGGTGGAGGCGGGCATCACCCACATCGACACTGCCGACTTCTACGGCCCCGTGGTCGTCAACGAGATCATCAGGGAGGCCCTGCACCCCTACCCGGACGAGCTGCACATCGTGACCAAGGTCGGCGCGCGGCGGGGAGCCGACGGCAGCTGGACCGTGTCCCGTCATCCGGAGGACCTGAAGGCGCAGGTGCACGACAACCTGCGGCACCTGGGGCTGGAGACGCTGGACGTGGTCAATCTGCGGCTCGGCGACATGGACACCCCGAACGAGGACTCCGTCGCCGACCAGTTCGGCGCCCTGGCGGAGCTGCGGCAGCAGGGCCTGATCCGGCACCTGGGGCTCAGCGCCGCGTCCGTCGCGCAGCTGGAGGAGGCGCAGGCGATCGCGCCCGTGGTCACGGTGCAGAACCTGTACAACCTGGCCGACCGGCAGGACGACCCGCTCGTCGAGCGTACGGCGGCGGAGAACATCGTCTTCGTGCCGTACTTCCCGCTGGGCGGGTTCACGCCGTTGCAGTCCGAGACGCTGTCGAAGGTGGCCGCGCGGCTGGGCGCCGCACCGCAGCAGGTCGCCCTGGCCTGGCTGCTGCGCCGCTCGCCGAACATCGCGCTCATCCCCGGCACGTCGTCCCCGGACCACCTGCAGAAGAACATAGCCGCGGCCGCTCTGGTCCTCCCGGAGGACGCGGTCGCGGAGCTGGACGGCATGTCCGGCTGAGCGGACCGTACCGGGTTACTCGGGCGAGCGGCAGTCCTGGTCCGTCCCGCGGGGTCCGTCGGCCCGACGGTCGGCGGGCGGGTGGACGGACCGGTGGGTCAGGCGGCGCGGCCCGGTACATCGGCCGCAGCTCTCCCCTCGGTCTCCGTGGTGCTCATGACTCCGGTTTCCCGGGGGCGGGGTGAGGGGTGAGGTGGGTGTCGAAGAAGGTCTCGATGCGCTGCCATGCGTCGGCGGCCGATTCGGGGTGGGGTCCCGTGCCGGTGACCCGTAGCAGCGGGCGCAGGAGCTTGGGGCCGACTTCGGCGTCGTTGAGGAAGGAGTGGCCGGCGTCCGGGTACTCCTTGACGTCGTGGACGACGCCGAGCCGGTCCAGGGCGGTCTCCAGCCGGGCGGCGGCCCCCCGGAGCATGCGGTCCCGGCCGCCGTAACTCCCCACGACGGGGCAGGCGTCGGTCAGGACGGCATCCAGGTCCTTCGGCAGCAGTCCGTAGTTGACGGCGGCCGCGTCGAACCGGCCGCGGCCGGCCGTCATCAGGGCGAACGAGCCGCCCATGCAGAAGCCGATGATGCCCACGGCGCCGGTGCAGTCGGGGTGCCCGGCGAGATGGTCGCGGGCGGCTTCGATGTCCTGGTAGGCGCGCCCCTTCCCCGACAGCGCGGCCCGCAGGGTGGCCACCAGGCAGCGCCGCGCGCCGCCCTGGGTGAACAGGTCCGGCATGAGCGCCAGATAGCCCGCGTCGACCAGCCGCCGTGTCTGGCGCAGCATCACCTCGTCCACGCCGATGGCTTCGTGGACGACCACGACACCCGGCCAGGGGCCGTCACCTGCCGGTCGGGCGAGATGCCCGGTGAGCTGCCGGGAGCCACCCAGCCGGCTGCTCAACGGGCCCAGTTCCACTGCTTCTTCGGGAAGGGGCATCGACTACCTCCGGCGCTTGGACTTCCGAACGGGCGGGGCACAGGTCGAGGTCCAGCAGGGCGTTGCGGTCCTGCGGGCGTACCGTCATCGCTTCGCCGTATGCGGCGACGGAACGTCAGCCTCATGACGTCATCGACGGCTTCGGCCCGTTCCGCGACGACGAGTGAACCCACCTGTTCGGGACGAGGGAGGACGCTCAAGCTCTGATGTCGCAGCGGACGGCGTTTGCGTGGTGAACCTCGGTGGACACACAGAGCAGGTGTTTACCGATTCGCCATTTTCCGAAACGGGGTCAGGGGCGGTTTCAGGAAATCCGGATTACCGGGTTCCGCCCCCGACTCGCCCTCCCCGGGCCTATGTTCACGGCGGTACCCCCTCGCGTCCATGGAGGCTCCGCATGCGCACCGCACTCCGCCTGGCCGTCACCGGCGTGCTGACCGCCGCCACCGTCCTGACCTGCGGCACCGCCGGGGCGACCCCGCCGGGACCCGGGGTGACGGCCCGGATCATCAGCCAGACCACTGTCGGCGACACCGACTACACCCTGCGGGAGATCACGGTCCCGCCCGGTCAGAGCACCGGATGGCACTACCACGACGGTCCGTTGTACGGCTTCGTGAAGCAGGGCACTCTCAGCCACTTCGACTCCACCTGCGCCTCGGACGGCGTGTACCGGAAGGGTTCGACGATCCAGGAGCCGTCCGGCCCGGACCACGTCCACATCGGCCGCAACCTGGGTGACATCCCGCTCGTCCTCTATGTGCTCTACGTGCTGCCGCACGGCTCCCCGTTCTCGGAGGACGCGCCGAACCCCGGCTGCCCGTTCCAGTGATCAGGTGTCGGGCAGCGGCTGTTCCGCCCAGATGGTCTTGCCGCTGCCCGTCTGCCGGCTGCCCCAGCGCTGGGTGAGCTGGGCGACCAGCAGCAGTCCGCGGCCGCCCTCGTCGTAGGCGTGCGCCCGGCGCAGGTGCGGTGAGGTGGAACTGCCGTCGGAGACTTCGCAGATGAGCGCACGGTCGCGGATCAGGCGCAGTTTGATGGGCGGTTCGCCGTAGCGGATGGCGTTGGTGACGAGTTCGCTGACGACGAGTTCGGTGACGAACGCGGCCTCCTCCAGTCCCCAGGCAGCCAGTCGTTCGGTGGCCGCCTGCCGGAAGCCGGCCACACGGGCCGGGTCGGGCGGTACGTCCCAGGTGGCCACGCGGTCGCCGCCGAGGGCACGGGTGCAAACCATGAGCAGCGCGACGTCGTCGGTGGGGTGTTCGGGCATGACGGCCTTGAGGACGTTGTCGCTGAGCGCTTCCAGGGAGTCGGCGGGTACGCCGAGGGCGCGGAGCAGTTCGTCGGTGGCGCGGTCGAAGTCCCGGTCGCGGTCCTCGATCAGTCCGTCGGTGTAGAGGGCGACGACCGATCCTTCGGGCAGTTCGAGTTCCGTCGCCTCGAAGGGCAGCCCGCCGACCCCGAGAGGCGGTCCGGCGGTCATGGGGACGAACTCAGGGACGTCGCCGGGCAGGACGACGGCGGGGGCCGGGTGGCCGGCGGCGGCCATCGACAGACGGCGGGAGACGGGGTCGTAGACGGCGTACAGGCAGGTGGCGCCGAGTTCGGCGACCTCCTCACCACCCTCGTCGGAGGCCAGGTGGGTGACCAGGTCGTCGAGGTGGGTGAGGAGTTCGTCCGGGGGCAGGTCGACATCGGCGAGGGTGCGGACGGCCGTGCGCAGCCGGCCCATGGTGGCCGAGGACTGGATGCCGTGGCCGACCACGTCGCCGACGACCAGCGCGACCCGGCTGCCGGAGAGCGGGATCACGTCGAACCAGTCGCCGCCGATGCCGGCCAGTGACCCACTGGGCAGATAGCGGTGGGCGACGTCGACCGCGGCCTGTCCCGGCAGTCCCCTGGGCAGCAGGCTGTGCTGGAGGGCGTGGGCGGTGCTGCGTTCGCGGGCGAAGCGACGGGCGTTGTCGACACAGACGGCGGCGCGGCTGCCGAGCTCCTCGGCGAAGACGGCGTCGTCGGGGCCGTAGTCGTCCGGGTGGGCCGTGCGGATGCACACCGCGACGCCCAGGGCGGTGCCGCGGGCACGGAGCGGCACCGCGATCATGGAGTGGACTCCCTGCCGGTGGGGGCGGCCGGCGGGCGCACGCGCATCGTGCTCGGCGAGCCACTGGACGAAGCCCGGCTCACCGGCGTGGGCGAGCACGGCACGGCCCTCGCGCAACGCCCGGGCCGGCGGCGAGGACGGCTGGTAGACGTGCGTCTCGCCCAGCTTGAGGGCCGCACCGGGGGTGCCCTCCCGAGTGGAGCCGTGGGCGACGCGGCGCAGCTCGACACCCCCGTCCGGGATCGCCGGCGGCTCGTCCGCGCCGAGGACCCAGTCGAGCAGGTCGACGCTGGCGTAGTCGGCGTACTGCGGGACCAGGAGTTCGACCACCTCCTCGGCGGTGCGCACCACGTCGAGGGTGGTGCCGATGCCGGTGGCCGCCTCGTTCAGCAGGGCGAGCCGGCGGCGGGCCCAGTACTGATCGCTGCTGTCGAATGCCGACAGGGCGACGGCGGTCAGCTCGCCGGAGTGGTCCCGCAGGGGCCACATCTCGATGCTCCAGGCGTGCTCCCGATTCAGGGCCGGGGCGCCGGTGAAGCTCTCGTAGCGCAGCGGCCGGCCGGTCTCGGCGACCTCGCGCAGATGACCGAGAAAGCCCCGGCTGTGCTCGGAGTCCGCCACGGTCTCCGGGTAGAACCGGCCGACCAGCGCCTCCTCCGGTACGCCCATCACCTGGCAGGCGACATGGTTGACGCGCAGAAAGCGTTGCTCGAGGTCGAGGACCGACATGGACATCGAGGCCTGCTGGAAGGCCTGGGCCGCCAGCTCGGCACCGGCCGGGTCGAGCGGGGCGACGGTGACCACGTATCCGGTGGGCGCGCCGTCGGGGCCGACGACCGGGCAGGCGGTCAGAGCCAGCTCGACCCGGTGTCCGTCGCGGTGTCGCAGGGCGAGGGTCCCGGCCTGCGCGGCGAGAACCTCGGAGGGAACGTCCTCGGCGAGCAGGTCGGTCGCCGGCCGGCCGACGACCTCCTGCGCCGTGCGGCCCGTGAGCAGTCGTGCGCCCTCGCTCCACCCCGTCACCCTGCCCTGGGCATCGATGATCGCCGCGGCCGCGACACGCTCCATATGCCCAAGGATGATCCGATTGTTCCGGGGCATCAAGCGCGGCAGCGGCCCGCTTCAGCCCTTGTGGGCGCGCAGTGCGGACAGGGCCCGGTCGGCGTGGGTGTTCATCCGCAGCTCGCTGCGGACGATCTCCAGGACCGAGCGGTCCTCCGCGATGACGAAGGTGACCCGCTTGGTGGGGGCGAGCGTGAAGCCCCGCTTGACCCCGAACCGCTCGCGGACCGCTCCGTCGGCGTCGGAGAGCAGCGGCATGCCGAGGGTGTGCCGACCGGCGAACTCCTGCTGGCGTTCGACGCTGTCCCCACTGATTCCGACCGGGCGCGCACCGACGGCGGCGAATTCCGCGGCAAGGTCGCGGAAGTGGCAGGCCTCGGCGGTGCAGCCGGGCGTCAGGGCGGCGGGATAGAAGAAGAGGACCACCGGGCCCTCGGTCAGCAGCTCGGTGAGCCGCCGGGTGGTGCCGGTCTCGTCCTGCAGGGCGAAGTCCTCGACCTTGTCCCCGACCTCGATACGCTCGCTCACGACCGTCCCTCTCCGTTCCTTGCCACACTGCGGGCCCACAGTACGAGGGGTACCTGGAGGGGCAGCCGGGCCAGGGCCGCGTTCCGCTGCGGAGCGGGCCGGTGCCGCCAGTCGACGGCCATCTTCACGTTGGCGGGGAACACCCCGACGAAGAAGGCCGCGGCCGCCTTCGCGGCGACGGCGCGGGTACGGGGCGATGCCAGCCCGGCCGCCAGTGCCAGTTCCACGGCCCCGCTGCCGTAGGTCCATGCCCGGGGCGAGCCCGGCAGCACCTTCGGAATCGTGGCGTCGAACTGCCTCGGGGCGGCGAAGTGGGCGACCCCGACCGAGGCCAGCAGACCGGCCAGCAGCAGGGGTGAGCGTTCGGACCGGGGCACGGATCCTCCTCTGGTGTCCTGCCGCCGGATATTACTCGACGGTAGACACTGGGGCCGCCGCTTCGGGATGAACAGATGGGGCCGCCGCTTCGGGAGGAACGGCCGGAACCACCACTGCGGAGGAACGACCGCGACCACTACCCCCGGGAGGAAGCCACGGCCGCTGCCGTCACGCCGTCGCCGCGCGGGCGTCGGCCTCCTGGCCGGACTCGTCGTCCACCGCGCAGGCGAGGAAGTCGTCGACCATGCGATGGAACAGCCCGGCCAGCTGCCGCAGCTCCTCGGGCTGCCAGCCGGAGAGAGCGAGCTGCATCCCGCGGGCCCCGGCCTCCCGGACCCGCGCGACGGCCTCCCGGCCGACGTCGGTGAGCTCGATCCGCTGGGCCCGGCGGTCGTCGGGGTCGGGGACCCGGGTGACGTACCCCGACCGCTGCAGCTGCTGCACGGTCCGCGTCACATGGGAGGCCTCCACGCCCAGCCGCTGTGCCAGCTCCCCCGGCCTGAGCGGCTCGGAGTCGGCGATCTGCCGCAGCAGCGCCACCGCGGCCCGGTCCAGCGGCACGCCGGCCAGCGCCGTCAGCCGCTCGTGCCGGCGGGCACGCGTGGCAAGGTACGTGATGCGCGTCAGGGCACGCTCGATCTCGATGACCTCGGCAGAGGCGGGCGGGACGTCGGACAGCGGTTCCGTGGGCATACTCGCGAGTTTACCATATAGTTGCGTAACTTAAGTAAGTTAATGAAGTGCCCGCAGCCGGTGATCAGCAGGGCGTTCCGGCGATGACTGCGGCCCTGCGGGTCGTCCGAGTGGAAGGCGGCGCAGATCGGCGCGCCGTCGAGCACGCCGGTGAGCAACTCGAAGGCGAGCGACATGCCGGATCCCTTGGCGCCGCCCAGCGGCAGCGGCAGCGGCAGCGGAATGAGCGCGTATCCGGTGGGCTCCGGCACCGAGATGTGGGTGGACGGCGAGGTGACGAGGCCGGAGCGGTTCGGCACCACCTACGTCCCGTCACCTGTCCCTCACCTGTTCCGCAATGTGGGTGACACCCCGCTGCGGTTCCTGCGGGTGCACTCCTCGGGGCACGTCACCGGGACGTTCACGGAGACGGGCAGGACCGTGGAACGCCTCTCGGCACAGGACCGGAAGGGCCGAGACACGGGGCGGCGCCCGTCCCCGGGAACGTCCCCGGCGTCCCGGGGGACGCGGGAACGGCATCCTGACGGCCCGTCACGGCAACGCTGGCTGTTGTGATCACGGTTCGTGGTCACGAGAACGACAGCCGGAGGTTTCCATGATCCGACGGACTCTCAAGAGCGGGGTGCTGGCCACGGTCGCGGTACTCGCGTTCCTGCCCACGGCGGCCGGGGCCGCCTCGGCGAGCGCGACCACCGCCCCGCGCCCGGTGCCCAGCGTCGCGGCCCAGCACACCACGCACCACGCGAAGCAGCGCACGCACCACGCCAGGCACCGCGGCCACCACGCCAAGCGCACCGTCCGCCGCGTCCACCACCGCCGGTACCGCACACGCCACATGCACCACTTCGTCGCCGCGGGAGTGGCGCGGGCGGTCGCGCAGGGCATGTCGTACCGCCGCACCCTGCCCACCCTCGGCCGGGTCTCCACGCACGGCGCCCGGCTGAACGTCCGCTCCGGTCCCGGCACCCACTACCGCGTGATCGGGCACCGGCACACGCACCGACTGCTCACGCTCAGCTGCAAGACGTACGGCTCCTGGGTGTACGGCAACCACACCTGGTACCGCCTCCCGCACCACCGGGGCTACGTCTCCGCCCGCTACGTCCGCACCGGCCGCACCGCCGTCCCGTGGTGCTGACGACCACTCACACACGCACCGTCTGACCGTCGAAGGCCTGCTCGGGATCCCCTTCTCCCGAACAGGCCTTCGACGTACACATGCCTCACCGTCCTCATACCTCGGCCGGTGTTGCGGATCCCGATTGCCTGGGAAGCCATTCCGACAACAGGGGCGAAAGCGCCCATAGCGGAATGGGAGTCGAGGGACGCACGATGCGGCATCCCCAAGGATCGGCCACGCCGGACGAGCCACTGGTGGTGAGACTGCGCGAACTGAAGGACGGTACGGGACTGAGCCTGGCGGCACTCGCCGCGCGCACCCCGTACAGCAAGTCGGCCTGGCACCGCTATCTGACCGGCACCAAACGGCCCCCACGGGCCGCGGTGGAGGCGCTGAGCCGACTGGCCGGCGCCGATCCCGAAGCCGTACTGGCCCTGTGGGAGGCGGCCGAGGAGCCACCCGCACCGGGTCCGCCCGAACAGGCGGTCCGGCCCCGCCCCCGATGGCTGCCGCTGTCGGCGCTCGCGCTGCTCGGCACGGCCGCAGCGGTGGCCGCCGCGGTCACCGTCTCCGGCCGGCAGGGCTCCCCCGCGCCCGCCGCGCAGACCCTCCTGACCGCGCCCCGCTGCCACGCCCGCTCCTGTCAGGGCCAGTTGCCCGACGCGTCGGTGTGCGCCCGGGACGCGCAGACCACGAGCACGGTGTCCGACCCCGACTACGACGTCCGGCTGCGCTACTCCCCCGCCTGCGGCACCGCCTGGTCGGAGGTGCGGGTGCGCACACCGATGGCGCGTGAGGTGTCGGTGCGGGCCGGGCAGGACGTGCTGTCGGCGAGCTATCCGGCGGGCGACTCCGCCCAGGACACCAGCCCGATGCTCGCCGTCCGCTCGCCCAAGGGCGTGGAGGCCTGCGCCGAGGTGGGCGGGAAGCTGGCGTGCACGGGTCTGGACGTGGAGCCGCCCGGCGAGTGAGGCAACGGCGGTGCCGCACCCGGGGTCCGGGTGCGGCACCGTGCCGGTCACCGGGCGGCGACGAGCTGCTGCTCCACGCCGCTGCGCTCCGGCCCCCGGGCCGAACGCAGGGCCGCGAGGCCGATGAAGACCATCGACGACACACCGGCCAGGGCGAAGGCCGTGAAGCCCCAGTCGCCGTTGCCCGCGGCGAGCAGCTGACCACCGAGCCACGGACCGAAGACGGCGCCGAAGCGGCCCATGCCGGAGGTCCAGCCGACGGCAGTGGCGCGGTTGTCCGGGGTGGAGCGGATGGAGACGGTCGCATAGATCATCGTCTGGGCGCTGTTGAGGAACACACCGGTGAGGAAGACGACCAGGAAGGTCACACCCAGCGGCATGTGGATGCTGAGCAGGAAGACACCGGCCGCGGCGAGCGCGAACCAGACCGCGGAAATGCGCGGGGCGCCGAAGCCGTCGGCGGCGCGGCCCGCGACCAGCATGCCGACGATGCCGCCGAGGTTGAACAGGACCACGAAGGTCAGCGCGGAGCCGAGGTTGTAGCCCTCGCCGCGCATCAGGGTGGGCAGCCAGGTGGCGACGCCGTAGACGAGGAGGAGTCCGCCGAACGAAGCCAGCCAGTAGAGCAGGGTCTGGAGCCACTCGCCGCCGCGGAACAGGTTGAGCAGGGCGTCCCAGCGGTCGGCGGGCATCTTCCTGTCGGCCGCGGCGGGCAACTCGACGTCGTAGCGGTCGGCCAGCGCGCGGGCCTGTTCGGTGCGCCCCTTGGCGACCAGGAAGCTCAGCGACTCGGGCAGCACCTTGGCGAGCACCGGGACGAAGAGCAGCGGGAGCACGCAGACCCAGAACGCGGAGCGCCAGCCGACGGGCTCCACGAGCCACTTGGCCACGTAGGCGGAGAGGATGCCGCCGGCGTGGTGGGCGGTCATCAGCAGGCCGATGGTCAGGGCGCCGCGGCCGCCCCTGGCGTAGTCGGAGACCATGCTGATCGCGGTGGGCAGCAGACCGCCGAGGCCGACACCGGCCAGGGTCCGGCCGAGACCGAAGACCGCGACGCTGTCGGCTGTCGCGCACACGCCGGAGGCCAGCGAGAACAGCGTGACGCAGGCGATCATCAGCCTCTTGCGGCCGATGCGGTCCGCGACCGTGCCCACCGTCAGGGCGCCCACCAGCATGCCGAAGGTGGCGTAGCTGCCGAGGTCGCCGGCCCGGTCGGGGGTGAGGCCGAAGGTCTTGGTCGCCAGCAGGTGGGGCAGCACCGAGCCGTAGATGAACATGTCGAGGCCGTCGAAGAGGACGGCGAGCCAGCACAGACCGACGACCAGCAGCGCGAGTCTGCTGCCGCGAGCCGAGGGGGCGGGGGAGGAGGACATCGTTGTTTTCCTCTCGTCCAGGGGGCGTTCCCTGGAGGGGGTCAGTGAGTGTGCCAGACGCCAAGGACCCGCCACGCACAACGTCAACATTTTTGTCAACAATTGCATCGACAATGAGGCGCCGGCGTGGGGACTCCGGGCGGTCGGCGGTCAGCCCACCGGCGGTGTGCCGTGGGTGTGGAAGGACTCGATGGTCTTCAGCCCCCAGGCCTGTCCCTTGGCCCGCTCGGCCTCGGTCCAGGTGATCAGCGGCCAATCCGGGGCCAGGACGAGCCGGGTGAGCGGGTTGCACAGCTCGATGCGGTTGCCGCCGGGCTCGTAGACGTAGAGGAAGAACGTCTGCTGGATGGCGTGCTTGTGCGGTCCGGTCTCGATGAAGACGCCGGTGTCGATCGCGAGGTCGGCGGCGCGCAGGATGTCCTCGCGGGTGTCGGTCGCGAAGGCGATGTGGTGCAGCCGGCCGGTCGAACCGGTCCGGTCCTCCGTGTACACGACGTCGTACGACTTGTTCGTGAAGGTCAGCCAGCGGGCCGCGATCCGCCCGGTGTCGAGCCGGATCTGCTCGGTGGGCCGGGCGCCGAGCACGTGTTCCTGGAACTCGGCGGCGGCGAGCACGTCGGCGGCGAGGAAGTTGACGTGGTCGAGCCGCCGCACCCCCGCGCCCCGGTTGGGCTTGGCCTGCGGCTGGTTCTTCAGCGCCGGTTTCAGCTCATCGGGGGCCTGGTAGTGCTCGCTCTCCCAGTACAGGGCGTGTTCGTGTCCGTCCGGGTCGGTCGTGACGTACAGCGCGCCGAGGCCGGGTTCGTCCTCGGCCCAGCGTCCCTTGCCGCCCGCCGCCTCGATCGCCCTGATACGGCGGTGGAGGGCCTCATCGCCGGAGGTGCGCAGCGCGAGCCGGCCGAGGCCGGGCCGGTCCCGGGCGGTGAGGACGAGGCTGTGGTGCTCGTAGTCGTCGAACGTGCGCAGGTAGACGGTGTCGCCGTCCTCCCCGTTGACCGTGAGCCCCAGGTAGTCGGTGAAGAAGGCGACACTGGCGTCCAGGTCCGGGGTGAACAGCTCGACGTGGCCGATATGGGCGATGTCACCGAGCGGCGGAGCCATCGTTGCCTCCAAGGGGTTGTACGGGTGCGGGTGCGGCGGCACGTGGGAAGACGATGCCGTCGATGATCTTTCGGGCCGTGCGGACGACGGCGGTACGACGCGCCGTGGGCGGGGAGGCGGCCGGGTCGACGGCCGTCTCGACGTCCAGGAAGCCGGTGGGGTGCTCGATGCGGACACGGTCGCCTCGCTCGGGCGGCCGGGCGATCCCCTCCCCCACCCCGCCGGGCAGCCGCAGCCCCGCCGCCACGCTCGCGGCGCCGAGGACGCCGATGGAGGTGTGGCAGCGGACGGGGATGAAGGTGCGGGTGGTGACCGCGCCGCCGGCGCGGGGCGGGGCGAGCAGGGTGAGCTTGGGGACGGTGGCGGTCTCCACATCCCCGAGCCCCATCAGCCGCCCGGCCTCGAGCCGGATCTCATGGAGGCGGTCGGCGAGTGCCAGGTCCTCCTCCAGGTCCTTCGGTTCCTCGTATCCGGTGACCTTCAGCGCGGCCGCAGGGATGAGCACGGTCGGCATCCCGTTGTCCACGCAGGTCACCTCGGTACCGGCGACGGTGTCGCGGACGCGGCCCGTGGGCAGCAGCGGGGTCTGCCCGGCCGGGAACTCGATCACCACGGGGGCCGCGGTGCCGGGGACGCCCGAGATCTCGGCGTCACCGGTGTAGTCGACGCGCCGGGCCGGGGTGGGGAAGGTGGCTACGGCCCGCTCCCCCGTGTTCAGCATGCGGACCCGTACGGAGGTCTCGCCGTCACCGGGGGTCACGAGCCCCCGCTCGACCGCGAACGGGCCGACTCCGGCGAGGATGTTCCCGCAGCTCTGACGGTCGCTCACCTCGCCCCGGTCCACGGCCACTTGGAGGAAGAGATAGTCCACGTCTGCGTCCGGAGCGCCGGACGCGGAGACGACTGCCACTTTGCTGGCGAGCGGGTGGGCTCCGCCGAGTCCGTCGATCTGGCGCGGGTCGGGGCTGCCCATGACCCGCAGCACCAGGTCGTCGCGGGCCGCCGGGTCGGCGGGCAGGTCCTCGGCCAGGAAGTAGGCGCCCTTGGAGGTGCCGCCGCGCATCAGCATGCAGCGCACCTCCGTGGGACCGCTCACGCCCCGGCTCCGTCCCGGGCGTGGGCCCCATCCCGGACGCAGGCCCCATCCCGGACGTAGGCCCCATCCCGGACGCAGGCCCCACCCCGGACGTAGTCCTCGTATCTGGTGTACGTGACGCCCAGTTGGGCGAGCCTCTCCCGCAAGCCGTAGCGGTCCAGGCCGAGTTGGCCCTCGACGAAGGCGGCGCGGGAGGCGGCCTCCCTGGCCTCCCGGGCCGCGGATGCGTCGACGGCCTCGCGGGCCTTCTCGCGCGGCACGACCACGACTCCGTCGTCGTCGGCGAGGATCACGTCACCGGGCCGGACCAGCTGACCGCCGACGGCCACGGGTACGTTGACCGAGCCGCCGGTCGCCTTCACGGTGCCCTGTGCCGAGACGGCGGCGGACCAGGCGGGGAAGCCGAGTTCGCGCAGCTCCTGGGTGTCCCGGATGCCGGCGTCGATGACCAGGCCGCGCACGCCCCGCCACTTCAGTGCGGTGGCGAACAGTTCGCCGAACATGCCGTCGGTGGAGGGCGAGGTGGTGGTGACGACCAGCAGGTCGCCCTCGCCGCACTGCTCGACGGCCGCGTGAATCATGAGGTTGTCGCCGGGCCAGGACAGCACGGTGACCGCGGTGCCCGCGACCCGGGTGCCCTGCTGGATCGGGCGCAGCCGCGTCGGCAGGAGTCCGGTGCGGCCCATGGCCTCGTGCACGGTGGCCACGCCGTACCCGGCGAGGGCCTCGACGTCCTCGGCGTCGGCCTTGGGTGGGCCGGTGACGATCACGCCGCTCATACCAGCTCCTTGGTGACCTGCGGGTAGGGGCGCATGTAGGCCTCGGCCATGGTCTTGTGCGGCAGGCCGAGGTTGGGGCCCGCGTTCCGCTTGAGCTGGACGCCGCGGCGGACGGCGAGGTCGGTGTAGTAGTCCCACAGGTGCTGCTGGGCGCCGAGGCACTCCATGGCCTTGCGCTTGGTGTCCCACACCTCGGTGATGTCGAGCAGGACTTCGGGCCGGAAACCGCTCATCTCCGGCTGGTGCGGCTCGAAGTAGAAGACGGGCGGGGCGCCGATGATCTCGCCGGGGCCGGGGTAGCCGACGGCCTGGGCGAGGACCCGGGCCTCCAGCGCCATGCGGTTGGCGGCCGGGTGGTCGCCGTTGTAGGGGTCCTCGACCGGGTGGGTGAGCACCACGTCGGGCTGGGTCTCACGGAAGACCGCGACGAGCCGGTCGGTCAACTCGGCGCCGGCGACGAGCGGGTAGTCGCCTGCGTCGAAGAAGCGGACCTCGGCGCCGAGCGTGCCGGCGGCCTCCTCGGCCTCCGCCCGGCGTATCGCCTTGATCTCCGCCAGGGTCTTCCCCTCGCGCCACGCCTTGGCGGACTCGCCGCGCTCGCCGAAGGTGAGGCAGGCGATGGTGACCTTCTCCCCGCGCGAGGCGGCCAGGGCGACGGCTCCGCCCGCGCGCCACACGAAGTCCCCGGCGTGCGCGGTGACGACCAGGGTCGAACGTGGTGGGGTGGGGGGCACGGGCGCGTGGGCGTGCGTCATTGCGGAAATCTCCCTTTTCAGGCTCGGTTCACCGCAGGGGTGTGCCCCTGCGGTGCCCTCGCCTCGATGGACAGGTGTGCGCCCGCCCCGAGTCCCGCGCGCGGTGCGTCAGTCGCTGAGCGCCTCGATCACGCTGGCGAGGTGGGCGCGGACGGCCGTTTCGGCCGCCTGCGGGTCCCTGGCCCTGATCGCCTCGATCATCGCCAGGTGCTCGTTCAGGGATTGCTGAGGACGCCCCGGCCTGAGCGCCAACTGGAAGCGATGGCGGACCAGTTGGGCGTTCAGCCGCTCCAGCAGCTCGACAGCGGTCTGCTGTCCGGAGATCTCCCGGATCCGGTCGTGGAGTTGGTGGTTGAGTTCGGAGTACGTCACCGGCTCGCCGTCGGCGACGGCCTTCTGCATCGCCGCGCCGAGGTCGGCCAGCCCGGCCAGCTGCTCGTCGCTCGCCGCGACGGCCGCCTTCGCCGCGCACAGTCCTTCCAGGACCATGCGGCACTCCGTGATCGCGACCGCTTCCTCCACGGTCACCACCCGCACCCGCGAGCCGCGGTTGCGGATCCGTTCGACCAGCCCCTGCGCCTCCAGATCGATCAGTGCCGCCCGGATGCTGGCCCGCGTCACACCGAACTGCTCGGCGAGTTCGTTCTCCACCAGCCGCTGGGCCGGTGCCATCCCGCCGTGCAGGATCGCCTGCCGCAGCTGCGCGAGCGCATGCTGTTTGGCCTGCTCTCCGGTGGTCGGACGGGCTTCCTTCGGCATCGTGCCCTCCCTGAGTGAGTGCCTGTCGAACGTAAATCTAGCCAAACAAGATTGTCAACAATTTTGTTCGCGCTTTCTGCCGCCGCCTCAGCCCGCCCGGTACAGCTCGGTGAGCAGTTCGCGCACGGCCGGGTGGGCGGGGTGCGGATCGTCCCGCCACCAGGCGAGGCGCACGGCGACGGGTTCGGCGTCGCGCACCGGCCGGTAGACGATGCCGGGCCTCGGGTACTGGTTCGCGGTGGACTCGGCCGTCACACCGATGCCGCGCCCGGCGGCGATGACGGTGAGCCAGTCGTCCACGTCGTACGTCTCCTCCACGGCAGGCCGGGCGTCCGGCGGCCACAACTCCGGCGTGGCCGTGCCGGTGCGGCGGTCGATGAAGAGCGTGCGCCCGGCGATGTCGGCGAGCCGGACCGAGCGGCGCCTGGCGAGGGGGTCGTCGGCGGCCAGCGCACACAGGCGCCGCTCCAGGCCGACGATGGCGGAGTCGAAGCGCCGGTCGTCCAGCGGCCTGCGGACGACCGCGAGCTCGCAGGCGCCCTCGGCCAGCCCCGCGGACGGGGAGTTGACCCGCACCAGGTGCAGGTCGGTGTCGGGGTGCGCTGCGGTCCAGCGCCGCTGGAAGGCCACGGTGTGGCGGCCGAGCGCCGACCAGGCGTAGCCGATCCGCACCCGCTCGTGCCCCGAAGTGGCCTCCAGGACCAGCTCGGTCACGTCCGCGAGCACCCGCCGGGCCTGCGCCACCACACGCAGCCCGGCCGCGGTCGGGGTCACCGCGCGCGAGGTGCGCCTGAGCAGCCGTACGCCCAGGGCCCGTTCGAGGGCGGCGAGGGTGCGGGAGACGGCGGCCTGGGAGACGCCGAGGGCGATGGCCGCGTCGGTGAAGGTGCCCTCGTCGACGATGGCCACGAGGCAGCGGAGCTGGCGCAGGTCGATGTCGGCTTCGTGCATACGTTCAGCGTATAGATGGAACTGAGCATGCATTTTGCGTAAGCATCCTGGCGGCGCACCATCCAGGCATGCCTCAAGCTCTCGAACGCCCGGCCGCCGCGACCGGGCCCACCACTCCGTCCGGCTCCCCGCCACAGGCCCGGCGGCCGGCCGGGGTGGCCACCATGTTCGGCAGCGGCCTGTCCAATCAGACCGGCGCGGCCATCGGGGCGCTGGCCTTCCCCACGCTCGGCCCCCTCGGCGTGGTGGCGATGCGCCAGTACGTCGCCGCGCTGGTCCTGCTGGCCGTCGCCCGACCGCGCCTTCGGTCCTTCACCTGGAGCCAGTGGTGGCCGGTGCTCCTGCTTGCGGCGGTCTTCGGCACGATGAACCTCACCCTGTACAGCGCGGTCGACCGGATCGGCCTGGGGCTCGCGGTGACCCTGGAGTTCCTCGGCCCGCTCGCCGTCGCCCTGGCCGCGTCCCGGCGTCGGCTGGACGCGGGGTGCGCGGTGCTGGCGGCGGCCGGGGTCGTGGTCCTGATGCGTCCGCAGCCCTCCACCGACTACGTGGGCATGGGCCTCGGTCTGGTGGCGGCCTGCTGCTGGGCCTCGTACATCCTGCTCAACCGGGTCGTCGGCCGCCGCACCCCCGGCGCCCAGGGCGCGGCCGCCGCCACGGGCGTGTCGGCGCTGGCCTTCCTCCCGGTCGGCATCGTCGTCGCCGTCCGACATGCGCCCACAGCCGGGGCCGTCCTGTGCGCCGTGGCCGCCGGGGTGCTCTCCTCGGCCGTGCCGTACCTCGCCGACCTGTTCACCCTGCGAACCGTGCCCACGCAGACGTTCGGGCTCTTCATGAGCGTCAATCCGGTGCTCGCCGCCGTGGTCGGCTGGATCGTCCTCGGCCAAGGGCTCGGGGCGCCGGAGTGGGCAGGCGTCGGCGCGGTTGTCGCCGCGAACGCGACCAGCATACTGACCACGCGAAACTGACGCTCGCCCCGGTGCGGGCCGAGAGCGGGACCGATCCACGGCCGCTCACCGGCCGGCGCCCGACACGGGGGCGGTCCACCGCCCCCGGCCAGGCGCCGGTCAGCCGACAGCCTCCCCCCAGCCCGCCCCCCCCCCGCCGCGACGGTCTGCCGCCATCTCCGTGTCGTCCAGGACGAGATCGGCGTAGTGCAGCACCCCACCTCGCCGCTCGCCGCCGCCGAAAGCACCGGAGGGGTCGGCACGCAGTAGAACCTTGATCCTGGCCAGGACTTCGGCGATCCGGACCGGCTTCATGACACAGTCCCGCTCCGAGCGCGGGGACGAGCCGGGGCAGCGCGTCGCAGCCGGTGAGCAGGAGCGCCGGGGGACGGTAGGCGACCGCCCCCGTGTGCGCCAGATCGGCCAGTCCCGGCAACTCCACGTCCTCTCCCACCAGTTGGTACGGTCGCTCAACGAGTCGCCGGGCGACGTCGGGCCCGGCGTCCGCCCCTGCCGATCCGGTACCCCGCCAACTCCAGCGTGGCGGCGATCAGTACGGCGGTGTCCGGCTCGCCGGCGGCGACCAGGAGGTGCTGCCCGCCGTCGCGGGCGGACGCCCGGAGATCTACCGGCATGACCACCGCTCCTCTCTCACGCCTGCCACCCACCTCAATGAGCTTGCTTGACTCAAGTAACTCACACATGTTTGCCTAACTCAAGCAAGCCAGCTCGGAGCCCCACCCCCCTTGACCTCCGGAAAGCGAGTCACCCCATGGCCACCATGAAGTCCGTACAGACCGGCGCCGTCGGCAAGGTCGAGGTGGTGGAAGTCGAGCGCCCCGCGCCCGGTCCGAAGGACGTGCTCGTGCGGATCCGCGCCTGCGGGATCTGCGGCACCGACGTCACCTTCCTGCACATGGGCGGCATGCCGGCCCGCGCACACCTGGGCGGCGAGCTGGTCCCGGTCGCCCTGGGGCACGAGCCGGCCGGCGAGATCGTCGAGGTCGGCGCCGAGGTCACGGAGTTGAAGGTCGGCGACCGTGTGGTCGTCAATCCGCAGGACGCGCCCACCGGCATCATCGGCTGCGGCGGCCGGTACGGCGGCATGAGCGAGTACCTGCTGGTGGAGAACGCCACGGTCGGCCGGAGTGTCGCGGTGTTCCCCGACACCGTGCCCTTCGACGTCGCCTCCCTCAACGAGCCGATGGCGGTCGCCCTGCACTGCGTCAACCGGTCCGAGGCGCGGCCGCAGGACAAGGTGGTGGTGTTCGGCTCCGGGCCGATCGGCCTCGGGGCCACCATCTGGCTGAAGCTGCGCGGGGTCGAGCACGTGGTGGTGGTCGACGTCCTGCCCGGACGCCTGGAGAAGGCGCTGGCCGTCGGCGCGGACGCCGTGATCGACTCTGCCGAGGAGGACGTCACAGCGCGCCTGACCGAGCTGCACGGCGAGGCCGCCAACGCGCTCGGCCAGCCCCGGCCCGGCACCGACATCCACATCGACGCCGCAGGTGCCGCCGCCGTCTTCAACACTGTGGTGGCCTCGGCGAAGTGGGGCGCCAAGCTGGTGATGGTGGCCGTACAGAAAAAGGGGTCCGAGATCGACCTCGGAGGCATGCTGCGCAGCGAGCTGACGCTCGTCGCCTCGCAGGGCTACCCGACGGAGATCTTCGAGGTCACGCCGCAGCTCGTCGAGCACCACGAGCGCTTCGCGAAGCTCATCAGCCACCGGGTCCCGTTCTCCGCGGCCGACCGGGCCTTCGAGCTGGCGCTCACGCCGGGGGCCGCGGAGAAGGTCGTGGTGACCTTCGATGCGTGAGCGGTCAGCGGGCGCGGGTGACGGGCCCCAGCCACAGACCCACGATCGCGTCGGCGAGCCCCGTAGCTGCCTCGCTCCAGGTGGCACGTGGAGTGGGGGTGCCCTCGGCGAGGGCCCGCTCCCGCTCGGCGCAGGTGTGCAGGATCAGCGTCCGGACCATCTGGCCGCGTTCGGCGCGGACTTCGGCGGGCAGCTCGGGCAGGGTGCGGTTCAGGTTGTCGATCGCCTCCCGCAGCGCCGGCGAGGTCAGGGACTCCTCGACCATGATCTCGTGCAGCGCCGGGTCGGTCATCACCTGGGCGCAGAACCGGGCGTACCAGGTGGGGCTGCCGAGGCCGGCCAGGTGCTCGGTCACCGGGCGCACCAGGCAGTCGACCCAGTCGCGCACGTCGGAGGAGCCCTCGGCGGCCGCCAGGGCCCGCTCCCGCAGCACCTCGATGGGCGCGGCGTGCCGGCGGGCCACCGCGCGGACCAGGTCGGCCTTGGTGCCGAAGTGGTAGCCGACCGCCGCGTTGTTGCCCTGGCCGGCGGCCTCGCTGACCTGGCGGTTGGACACGGCGTACACACCGTGCTCCGCGAACAGCCGTTCCGCCGCGGTCAGGATCGCCTCCCGCGTCGCGCTGACCTGCTCCGCCCGCGCCGTCCTGCGCGCCATGCTCACCACCGCTCCGGGACTGCGCACCGCCCTGGGGCGGCCAGTCCCGCGCACCGCCTCAGGTCCTCGACCGGGGCGGCGAGGTCCAGCCAGGGAAGCCTACGGGGCGCGTCGCACCCTCGGCCGACAGGCCCGGACCGGACCGCCTTTTCACCTCGCTAAAGTAAGTCAAGCAGTTGACTTAAAAGTCAAAAAGTCTCCCGCTCCCCTACGGAAGGTCCCGTCTCCCATGTCCGACGCCCCCGTCCGGCCCGCCGAGGTCGGCAGATCCGCCCCGTCACGCTCGAACGCCGTGGTCGCGGTGCTCGCCCTGGCCGGTATCACCGTGTCGCTGATGCAGACCCTGGTGATTCCGATCGTCCCGGAGCTGCCCGTCTATCTGCACGCCTCGGCGTCCAACGCGGCCTGGGCGGTCACGGCGACGCTGCTGGCCGCCGCCGTCGCCACTCCGACGGCCGGCCGGCTCGGCGACATGTTCGGCAAGCGGCGCCTGCTGCTGGTGAGCCTGGTGCTGCTGGTGGCCGGCTCGGTGGTCTGCGCGCTCAGCGACGCGCTGGTCCCGATGATCGTCGGCCGTACCCTGCAGGGTCTCGCGGCCGCCGTGGTGCCGCTGGGCATCAGCATCATGCGCGACGAGCTGCCGCCGGAGCGGCTGGCCGGCTCGACCGCGCTGATGAGCGCCTCGCTCGGCGTCGGCGGCGCCCTCGGTCTGCCCGCCGCCGCCTTCATCGCCGACCACTTCGACTGGCACGTGCTGTTCTGGACCTCGGCCACGCTCGGCGTCGTCGCCTTCGCGCTGGTGCTGACCCTGGTGCCGGAGTCCCGCGTGCGCACCGGCGGCCGCTTCGACCTGGTCGGTTCGCTCGGCATGGCGGTCGGGCTGGTCTCGCTGCTGCTCGCCGTCTCCAAGGGCGCCGACTGGGGCTGGGGCAGCGGCACCACGCTGGGCCTGTTCGCCCTCGCGGTCGTGGTCCTGCCGGCCTTCGGCCTCTTCGAACTGCGTACGGCGCAGCCGCTGGTGGACCTGCGCACGACCGTCCGCCGCCAGGTGCTGTTCACCAACCTGGCCTCCATCGCGTTCGGTTTCTCGATGTTCGCGATGTCCCTGGTCCTGCCGCAGCTGCTGCAGTTGCCCACGCAGACCGGCTACGGCCTGGGCAGGTCCATGCTGACCGTGGGCCTGGTGATGGCACCGCAGGGCCTGGTGATGATGGCCACGGCTCCCGTCTCCGCCGTGATCACCAAGTCGCGGGGTCCGAAGGTCACACTGATGATCGGCGCGGTCGTCGTGGCGGCCGGGTACGGCCTCAACATCGTGCTGATGAGCGAGGTCTGGCACCTGGTCCTGGTGTCCTGCGTCATCGGCGCGGGCGTCGGCTTCGCCTACGGCGCCATGCCCGCCCTGATCATGGGCGCCGTACCGGCGTCGGAGACGGCCGCCGCCAACAGCCTCAACACGCTGATGCGGTCTATCGGCACCTCGGTGGCCAGCGCGGTCGCGGGTGTGATCCTCTCGCAGATGACGATCAGCCTGGGCGGTCACGCGCTGCCGTCCGAGAACGGCTTCAAGGCCGTCATGGCGATCGGCGCGGGCGCGGCCGTCCTGGCCTTCGTCCTCGCCTCCTTCCTCCCCCGCCACCGCCCCACGGGCACGGCCGAGGCCCCGGCGCAGGCGGAGCCGTCGGCCGAGACGGTGGGCTAGAAGACGCGAGAGTGCCTCCGGCGCAGTGACGACCGTGATCAGCCGGCCCCGTCGAGGGTGCGACCAAGGTGGAGTTGCCGTGCGTGTGGTGATCGCCGAGGACCACGCGCTGCTGCGTGAGGGTCCGGTGCTGCTGCTCGGCTCAGCCGGGCACGAGGTGGTCGCGGTCGTCGGCAGTGGGCCGGAGATCCTTCCCGCGCTCCTGGAGCACCTCCCCGACATCGCCGTACCGGACGTACGGATGCCGCCGCTCTTCCGGGACGAGGGGCTGCGCGCGGCCCTCGACGCGCGCCGATACCTGCCCGGGCTGCCGGTGCTGATGCTCTCGCAGTACGTCGAGGAGTCGTACGCGGCCGAGTTGCTGAGCGGTGGCGCCCGCGGCGTCGGCTATCTGTTCAAGGACCGTGTGGGCCGGGTCGACGAGTTCCTGGACGCGCTGGAGCGGGTCGCGGGCGGAGGCACGGCACTCGACCCGGAGGTGGTGACGGAGCTGATGACCCGGCGCGAGGACTCGCCCCTGGACGCGCTGACCCCGCGCGAGCGGGAGGTGCTGCAGCTGATGGCCGAGGGCCACGACGACACCACCATCGCCAGGACCCTCGTCATCACCGAACGCTCGGTCAGCAAGCACATCGGAAACGTCTTCCTGAAGCTGGGGCTGCCGCCCAGCGACAGCGGACACCGCCGGGTGCCGGCCGTGCTCGCCTGCCTGCAGCACGCGTGAGCAGCTCGGGACCGTGCGCAACTCGTGCTGTCGGACTGCCACTCGGCGCCGGTGGCACCGAGGCGACCGGACGGGCCCGTTCAGGGGAACCGGTGGCGAAAGGCGCGTGCGGGCGCCGGGCGCGGTCGACACCTTCTGCCGTGACCGCCGTGACCCTGCCGTTGATTCCGCCGATGCTCGCCACCCCGGGCAGGCTGCCGCCCGCCGCCCAGGACGAACGGTGGGCGTACGAGACCAAGCAGGACGGTCAGCGGGTGATGGTCTACCTGCCCGGCGACGGCAGCGTGCTGCTGCGCGCCCGGTCCGGTGAGGAGATCACCGGCGCCTACCCCGAACTCCGGCCGCTCGGCGGCGCCCTGGGCAGCACGGCCGCCGTCCTGGACGGCGAGGTGCTGGCCCTGGACGAGCAGGGGCGGGCGGACTTCCAGTTGCTGCAGAGCCGGATGGGCCTCGCCCACTCCCCCGCGCGAGCGGTCCGCCGGGCCGCCCAGGTGCCGGTCCACCTGGTGCTGTTCGACGTGCCCCACCTGGAGCGCCCGCTGCTCAGGCTCCCTTACGCCGAGCGGCGGGCGCGGCTGGAGGAGCTGGGCCTGGCGGGGCCGTACTGGTCGACGCCGGGCGCGGTGACCGGGCACGGCGCCGAGGCGCTCCGGGCGACCCGGGAGCACGGTCTCGAAGGGCTGGTGTGCAAGCGGCTGGACTCGGTGTACGAGCCCGGGGTGCGCTCCCGCGCCTGGATCAAGATCCGCAACATGCGCAGCGAGGACGTGATCGTCGGCGGCTGGCTGCCGGGCAAGGGGCGGCTGACCGGGCTGCCCGGCGCGGTGCTGGTCGGCCAGCGAGCGGGCGGCCGGCTGCGCTACGTGGGCGGGGTGGGCACCGGCTGGAGCGAGGCGGAGCGGACGGAGCTGGCGGCGCTGCTGCGGGCCGCCGCCAGCTCCGAGTGTCCCTTCGACCCGGTGCCGCGGATCCCGGACGCCCACTGGGTGCTGCCCCGGCTGGTCGGCGAGGTCAGCTACAGCACCCGGACCCGGGCCGGGCTGCTCCGCCAGCCGTCGTGGCTGCGGCTGCGTCCCGACCTCACCCCGGAGGAGTCGGCGGCGGACGTCCCGGAGGGCCGGCCCTAGGGGTTCTGCGGGGCTTCACTCGTGGGGCGCGTGTGATCTCTTGGCAGCACGGCCTGCGCCCGGGATGCTGAACTCCCTTGACCCCCACCGCTGTTGGAGGACCCTCGTGTCGTCGCTCACCTCCCGTGTCCGGCGCGGCAGATGGCTCGGCGTGCTCGCCGGTGCCGCCGCACTCGTCGTCGTCTTCCCGGCCGCCGCCTTCGCCGCACCGCCGCTCGCGCTGCCCACGAACGCCGAGCCCGCCGAACTGACGTACCAGCCGGCCTTCGACTACGACACCGACGGCTGCTACCCCACACCCGCGATCGGTCCGGACGGCACCGTCAACGGCGGCCTCAAGCCGACGGGCGCCCTCAACGGCAGCTGCCACGACGCCTCGGACCTGGACAACACCAACAGCTACTCGCGCTACAAGTGCAACAACGGCTGGTGCGCCTACCTTTACGGCCTGTACTTCGAGAAGGACCAGGCGCTCCCCGGCAGCAGCATCGGCGGGCACCGGCACGACTGGGAGCACGTGGTGGTGTGGGTGCAGGACGGGCAGGTACGGTACGTGTCGACGTCCAACCACGGCTCGTTCACCGTGCACCCGGCCTCCGACGTCCGCTTCGAGGGCAGCCACCCGAAGGTCGTGTACCACAAGGACGGCATCGGCACGCACTGCTTCCGGCTGGCCAACGCGAACGACGAGCCGCCGGAGAACCACAAGCACACCTGGCAGTACCCGCCGCTGGTCGGCTGGAACGGCTATCCGGCGGGCCTGCGCGACAAGCTGAGCGCCTACGACTTCGGCAGCGCCCACTTCGGCCTGAAGGACGCGAGTTTCCCCTCCCACCTGGCCTCGGCCGAGCCGTCCGGGATCCCCTTCGACCCGAACGCCTGAACCGTATCCGAACGTCTGATTTCTGGTGGGGGACATGCCGGGGCATCGCACCCGAGGGTCTATCGTGTCCCCCATGTCCGTCCCGGAACTGATCCGCATCGTGTCCCGCGACTCCCCGATGGCCCTCGCCCAAGTCGAGCGCGTGCGCGCCGAGTTGGGCGTGCTGCATCCAGGGGTCCGTACCGAGGTCGTGCCCGTGAAGACCACGGGTGACAAGTGGCTCGGCGACCTCTCCAAGGTCGAGGGCAAGGGGGCGTTCACCAAGGAGGTGGACGCAGCCCTGCTGGCCGGGGAGGCGGACCTCGCGGTGCACTGCGTCAAGGACGTGCCCGCCGACCGGCCGCTGCCCGCCGGCACGGTGTTCGCCGCGTTCCTGAAGCGCGACGACATCCGGGACGCGCTGGTGCACCCGGGCGGGCTCACCCTCGACGAGCTCCCGGCGGGCACCCGGATCGGCACCTCATCGGTGCGCCGGGTCGCCCAACTGGCCGCCACGCACCCGCACCTGGAGTGCGTGCCGTTCCGCGGGAACGCCAACCGCCGGCTGGAGAAGCTGGCCGCCGGTGAGGCGGACGCGCTGCTGCTCGCGGTGTCCGGTCTGGAGCGGATCGGCCGCCAGGACGTGATCAGCGAGGTGCTGTCCCCGGAGGCGATGATGCCGCCGATCGGCGCGGGCATCCTCGCCCTGCAGTGCCGGGAGGGCGACACCGAGCTGATCGACGCGGTCAGCGGGCTCGGCGACCCGGCCACGCACCGGGAGGCCACGGCCGAGCGGATGTTCCTGCATGTGCTGCAGGGGCACTGCAACAGCCCGATCGCCGGCTACGCACACGTGGACCGCGGCGGTGAACTCTCGCTGCGAGCCTGCGTGTTCACCCCGGACGGCAAGACACGGCTGAACGCCCACGAGTGGGCGGGCCGGCTGGACGCGGCCACGCTCGGCACCTCGGTCGCGGTGGCGCTGCTGCGGCAGGGGGCGCGGGAGATCATCGACGGCATCCCGCACTGACCCGGGTCAGGCGGTGCCGGGCTCCGTCTGGTCCTTCACCGTCTGGTCCTTCAGGAAGGCGCTGACCTGATGGGCCAGGCTGCCCTGTCCGGTGCCCGCGGGGGCGGCCGCCGTGGTCGCCTCCAGGATGCCGATGCCGCCCGCCCACAGCCGGCGGTCGGCCCACTCCTCGTCCACCCGCAGCTGGACCTGCACGTCCACGTGGGTGAGGGCTGCCTCCGGCGCGGCCGCATAGAGCACGGCGGTGGCCCGGCGCAGCGGATAGACGTCGAAGCCCTCGATGAACTGGGAGTTGCGCCAGTCGATGAACGCGCCCTCCCCGTCCGGGCCGACCCGGACGTCCATCTGACCGTCCTCGAGATGGATGCCGTAGTGCCGCGCACCGCGGTTCTCGACCGTCACCCGGACACTGAAGTACGTCAGCCCGGCCGCGGCGTCGTCACGTCCGCGCGGCGGCTCGGCCGCCTCCAGGCGGTGGACGCGGACCCGCAGACCGGCATGCTCGTCGTACTCGTGCCAGTCCCCGACCACGTTCGGCTCGTACACAGTGCCCCTCTCGACCTCGGAGAGCTGCTGTCTATCTGTGCGCTCAGCGCACTGTCAAATGAGCGGAATGCGCTATGGCCAGGGGGTTCGCCCGCTTTGATCGGTGATCAAGCGCTGCCCAGGAAGA
Source organism: Streptomyces sp. NPDC085866 (assembly GCF_044541035.1). Lineage (NCBI taxonomy): Bacteria > Bacillati > Actinomycetota > Actinomycetes > Kitasatosporales > Streptomycetaceae > Streptomyces > Streptomyces sp. NPDC085866. Next base: position 8,857 of record NZ_JBITSQ010000009.1, on the reverse strand, counting down.
ATCCCCTCACGGGGGTCTCGGGCGGGGTGCGGCCGCGTGCCGCATTTCACTCCGCGGCAAGATCAGCGGGCCAGCCGACCGAGCAGTGAGGAAGCCGCGGCGATGCCCAGGGCGGCGGCCACCGCCAGGACGCCGAAGTCGGCCGCGAGGTGGGCGGGCGTGCCCAGCAGCAGGCCACGCAGGGCGTCGACCTGGTAACTGAGCGGGTTCGCCTTGCTGACGGCCTGGAGCCAGCCCGGCATCAACGAGACGGGGTACAGGGCGTTGGAGGCGAAGAACAGCGGCATCGTGATCGCCTGCCCGAAGCCCATCAGCCGGTCGCGGCTGAGGACGATGCCCGCGATGGTCATCGACAGGCAGGAGAAGAACGCGGAGGCGAGGACCACGGCCGCGGCGACGCCGAGCAGCTTCAGCGGGTTCCAGGTGAGGGCCACACCGAGCAGGGCTGCGATGAGGATGACCACGACGGCCTGGATCAGCGACTTCACTCCGGCCGCGAACGCCTTGCCGGTGATCAGTGCCGAGCGCGGGGTCGGTGTGACGAGGAGCTTGTTCAGGATGCCCGCGTCCCGCTCCCAGATGATCTGGATGCCATAGAAGATGGCGATGAACATCGCGGACTGGGCGATGATGCCGGGCGCCAGGTAGTCGATGTAGGGGATGCCGCCGGTGGGTATCGCGTGGATCCGGGTGAAGGTCTGGCCGAAGATCAGCAGCCACAGGGCGGGCTGGACGGCGCGGGTGTACAGCTCGGTGCGGTCGTGGCGCAGCTTCTGCAGTTCGACGGCGCACATCGCGGCGACCCGGGCGGGCAGCAGTCGCCAGCCCGCGCGGGGCCGGGGCGGGGTGAGCAGCAGGGCGGTGCCGGCGGCGGTGGGGTCAGCCGACGCGGTGCGCGGTGCGGCGGGTGCTTCGGACATCGCGGAAACCTCCTCCGGAGTCGAGGCCGCTGCCGGCGACGTCCCGGAAGACGTCCTCCAGCGTGGGCAGGGTGTCCCCACCCCGGCGTTCGGCGAGCCCCCGGCGCAGCTCGGCCGGGGTACCCAGGGCGCGGACGCGGCCGCGGTGCATCAGGCCGACCCGGTCGCAGTACTGGTCGGCCTCGTCCATGTAGTGGGTGGTGACCAGCACGGTCATGCCGGTGGCTGCGCGTACGGCGTTGATGTGCTCCCAGACGCCGGTGCGGGCGATCGGGTCCAGGCCGATGGTGGGCTCGTCCAGGATCAGCAGCCGGGGCGCGCTGACCAGGGCCTGGGCGAGCTCGAGGCGGCGGACCATGCCTCCGGAGTAGGTGCCGGCGAGCCGGTCGGCGGCGTCGGTGAGGCCGACGGCGGCCAGGGCCTGGGCGACGCGCTCGGCGCGCTCGCGGCGCGGTACGTCGAAGACCCGGGCGAACAGGGCGACGTTCTCCCGTCCGGTGAGCCCGCTGTCGGCGGACAGCTGCTGCGGGACATAGCCGAGGAGGCGCCGTACCGCCATGCGCTCCTTGGCGACGTCGTACCCGAAGACGCGGACCATGCCGGCCGGCACCGGGAGGAGCGTGGTGATGCAGCGGATGGCGGAGGTCTTTCCGGCGCCGTTGGGCCCGAGCAGTCCGAACACCTCGCCCTCGCGGACGGCCAGATCGAGTTCGTCGACCGCCCTGGTGTCCCCGAAGGCGTAGGAGAGGCGGGTGCAGGCGACGGCTTCGGCGGGCGGGGCGGGGGTGTCGCTCGTCATGTCTCCTCGGCCTCCTCGTGCAGGGTGACGGCCAGCTTGCGCAGCGCCGGCAGGGCCGCGCGCAGGGCCTCCTGGTCGGCCTCGTCCAGCCGGGCGACGTGCCGGCCGACCAGTTCGGCCCGGCGGCGCTGCCAGTCCCCGAGCCGCTGCTCGGCTGCCTCGGTGAGCAGCAGGCGGGCGGCCCGCCGGTCGGCGGCGTCGGTCTCGCGGATCAGGTAGCCGTCCCGGACGAGGTGGTTGACCAGGGTCGACACGGAGTTGCCCGCCAGGTGCAGGGCCCGGGCGGCCTCCGAGATTCCGATGCCGGGCCGACCCTCGACCAGCCGCAGCAGCTCCACCTCGGCACCGCGCAGCCGCGGCAGGGTCAGCCCGCCGCGCAGCCTGCGCCGGATCAGCCGCTGGATCCGAACGAGTGCGTCGGCCAGCTCCTCGGGGAAATCGGATTCCACTCCTGAAGATTACCTCTGATACAGAGGTATCGCGCCTCAAAGGGCGGTCAAGAGCATGCCGGGCGCATCTTCCGCGCACGCCATGTCCGATATCAACCGAATTGTTTGATCTATTCATCAGCGGGAATCCGCACAACAGTGCTTCGGACAGAAGGCACGCCCGGATCCAGCGACCGCTGAGGGGAGTGCGCGCGATGCCTGTCACCGGCAGCACGAAGCCTCACCCCCATGACGACGCCCCCGACACGACCGAGTCCTTCGAACGGCTCGCACAGCTGCCGGACGGTCCCGAGCGCCGGGCGCTCCGGGACGAGCTGGTCCGGCTCTGGCTGCCCATGGCCGAACGGATCGCCGTACGGTTCCGGGGCCGCGGGGAGTCCCTGGAGGACCTTTACCAGGTGGCCGCCCTCGGCCTGGTGAAGGCGGTCGACCACTACGACCCGGCCCGGGGCCGCGCCTTCGAGGCATACGCGGTACCCACGGTCACCGGTGAGATCAAGCGCCACTTCCGCGACCACATGTGGACGTTGCATGTGCCGCGCCGGGTGCAGGATCTGCGCAACCGGGTCCGCGGCGCCCTCAAGGAAATGGCGCAGACCGCGCCCGGCCGGGCACCCACCGTCGCCGAGATCGCCGCACACACGAAGCTCAGCGAGGCCGAGGTGCGCGCCGGCATGGAGGCCCTGGAGTGTTTCTCGGCCCTGTCGCTGGACGCCGAGGTGTCCGGGACGGAGGGGTACGCGCTCGGTGACTCGCTCGGCGAGCCGGACCCCGGCTTCGACCTCGTGGTCGACCGCGCCGCGGTCAAGCCGTGCCTCCAGGCGCTGCCCGAGCGTGAGCGGATCATCCTCTACCTGCGGTTCTTCGACGGGATGACGCAGAGCCGGATCGCCCAGCAGCTGGGTATCTCGCAGATGCACGTCTCGCGGCTGCTGAGCGGCTGCTTCGAGCGACTGCGGGAGGAGCTGCTCGCGGAGGCGCCGGCCGAGCACCTCGCGGAGGCCGGCTGAGCACCCGTCGGGGGCCGGCCGGGCACCTCGCGGAGCTGGTCGGGCACCTCGCGCAGGCCGGCCCGGTACAGCGCGGACGCAGGCTGAGCCCTCAGTCCTCCACGCTGCCGGGGCTCTCCTCCGTGCCGGCGGGGATGGCCTCGGCCGTCCCGGGGATCTGGACGGGTCCGTGCCGGTCCAGGGCGTCATCCAGTGCGGCACGGATCGCGGGCGGGATGTCGCCCCGGCGGCCCCAGATGAGGATCAGCTCCGCGATGTTGCGCAGCTTGATGTTGGTGTGCTGGGAGGCGTCCTTCAGCACCTCCCACCCCTGGTCGGGTGTCACCCGACCGAGGGCCACCATCATCCCGATGGCCTGGTCGATGACAGCGTGGGAGGCCACGGCCTCCTTCAACTGGTCCACTTCGGCCTGCAGCTCGGCGATCCGGTCGGGCTCCGTCTCTCCCATGCCTCCATCGTGCTCACCCGCCTGGCCCCCCGCCACCGGGGTACTCGACAGGCACCGCACCCCGTTCCGGTTGGACACTGGTGCCAGACCGGTGGGCGCCGGACCCCGAGACCAGGACGCGACTGCCATGAACCATGACACGCCTGCCAGCGGTGGACCGAGGACGAGGGACATCATCTCCACGCACTCCGTCTTCGGTGCACCGTGCTGGGTGAGCCTGACCAGCCGCGACCTGGAGGCCACCCAGGAGTTCTACTCGGCGCTGCTCGGCTGGCGGTGGCGCGGCGCCAAACTCGGCGAGCACTTCCGGATCGCGCTGGCCGACGGTGTGCCCGTCGCCGGGATCGCCGCGGTCGCCGCCATGTGGCAGATGGCGGTGGCCTGGACCCCGTACTTCGCCGTGCCCGACGCGGACGAGGCCGCGTCACGGGCCCGGGAGCGCGGCGGCACGGCGGCCGTCGGGCCTCTGTCCTTCCCGCCGGGGCGGGCGGCACTGCTCGCCGACCGGGACGGGGCCACCTTCGGGATCTGGGAGGGCGAGCTGGTCGGCAACTGGGAGGCCTGGCGTCGAGCGGCCCCGACCTTCATCCGGCTGCACACCCGCGACGCCTTCGACTCCGCGCTCTTCTACGGCCAGATCCTCGACTGGGCCTCCGGCAAACCGGGCTGCTGCGAGGTCGAGTACGAGGGCCACGAGGTGGTGCTGCGCAGCCGGGGTGACGTGGTGGCGCGCATCGACTCGGGCGCGGTGGAGTCGGCCCCCGACCCCTCCGTACGGCCGCACTGGCAGATCCACTTCGCGGTGGCCGACGTGGCGGGCTGCGCGCGGACCGCCGAGAAGCACGGCGGCAGCGTCCTGAGCGAGCAGGAGGACGAGGCGATCCTGCGGGATCCGGACGGCGCCCAGTTCACGGTCACGTCCCGCCGCTCACGCTGAGCAGGCTCGGCGGACCGGTCCGACCCGACCGGTCCAGGAGGCCGGCTCCCGGGAGGGGGGCCCAGGTCACTTCGACGCCGGCGCCTTCGGCGGGGTCCCTGACCAGCTCGACGGCAGCGGCCCGCGCCGCTTCGGCTTCCGCTCGGCCGGTACCCCGCCGAGGCGTCCGCAGAGCATCCCGCCGTCCGCGGTGCGGATGTTGTGGCGCCGGCCGTCCGGGGTCGCCGGCAGGACGATGCTCTCGGGCACGCCGAAGAGCGGCCTCCGCTTCCTGTGCCGTTTCGCCGTACGGCCATCCAACGTCACGTCACCGGCGACGAACTGACCCGGCCCCTCCCCCGCCGCGCGACGGCCTCGACAGCACGATCAGGCTTCGGGGCTCCACGCGGAGTCGGGTGCCCGCCTTGCGTTCGCGTTCGTCGGGGATGCCGTCCGGGTCGGCGGTGTCGATCAGGGTCGTCCAACGCTCTCCGTAGGACGCGTCGGGGAGGCGGAAGACGACGGGCTCCCAGTAGCCGTTCAGGAGGAGCAGGAAGGAGTCGTCCAGCACGCGGCGGCCGTAGGGGTCGCGTTCGGCGATCGCGTCGCCGTTGAGGAACACGCCGACCGAGTGGGCGTCCTCGCGCTGCCAGTCCCGGGCGGTCATCTCGCGGGCGTCGGGCCGCAGCCACATCAGGTCGGGCAACGGCTGCTCGACGTTGGTCGCGGTCTCGCCGCGGAAGAAGCGGCGCCTGCGCAGCACGGGATGCCCGGCCCGCAGGTTGATGACGTACCGGGTGAAGTCCGTGAGGGTTTGCTGCTCGTCCGTCAACTTCCAGTTGACCCAGGAGACTTCGTTGTCCTGGCAGTAGGCGTTGTTGTTGCCGCGCTGGGTGCGGCCGAGTTCGTCGCCGTGGCTGAGCATCGGTATGCCCTGGGACAGCAGCAGGGTCGCGAGGAAGTTGCGCTGCTGGCGGGCGCGGAGTTCGAGGACGGCCGGGTCGTCGGTGTCGCCCTCGGCACCGCAGTTCCAGGACCGGTTCGCGCTCTCGCCGTCCCGGTTGCCCTCGCCGTTGGCCTCGTTGTGCTTGTCGTTGTACGACACGAGGTCGCGGAGGGTGAAACCGTCGTGTGCCGTCACGAAGTTGACACTCGCCCGCGGCCGGCGCCGGCTGTGCTGGTACAGGTCGGAGGAGCCGGTCAGCCGGGAGGCGAACTCACCGAGCGAGCCGGGTTCCGCCCGCCAGAAGTCCCGTACGGCGTCCCGGTAACGGCCGTTCCACTCCGACCACAGCGGCGGGAAGTTGCCCACCTGGTAGCCGCCCTCCCCCACGTCCCAGGGCTCGGCGATGAGCTTGACGCGGCTGATCACGGGGTCCTGCTGGATCAGGTCGAAGAACGCCGAGAGCCGGTCCACCTCGTGGAACTGCCGGGCCAGCGTGGCCGCGAGATCGAAGCGGAAGCCATCGACGTGCATCTCGGTGACCCAGTAGCGCAGCGAGTCCATGATCAGCTGCAGTACGTAGGGGTGCCGCATCAGCAGGCTGTTGCCGGTGCCGGTGGTGTCGTAGTAGTGCCCCCAGTCCCCGTCGACGAGGCGGTAGTAGGAGGCGTTGTCGATACCGCGCAGGGACAGGGTGGGGCCCATCTCGTTGCCCTCGGCGGTGTGGTTGTAGACCACGTCGAGGATGACTTCGAGGCCGGCCGCGTGCAGCGCCCTCACCATCGCCTTGAACTCGTTGACCTGCTGGCCCAGGCTGCCGAAGGCGGCGTAGGCGTTGTGCGGGGCGAAGAAGCCGATGGTGTTGTAGCCCCAGTAGTTGGCGAGGCCCCGGTCCTGCAGGACGCCGTCCTGCACGAACTGGTGGACCGGCATCAGCTCCACCGCGGTGACGCCGAGCGAGGTCAGGTGCTCCAGGACGGCGGGGTGCGCGAGGCCCGCGTAGGTGCCGCGCAGTCGCTCGGGGACGTCCGGGTGGGTGCGGGTCAGGCCCCGCACGTGGGCCTCGTAGATGACGGAGTCGGCGTACGAGTGCCGCGGCGGGCGGTCGTCGCCCCAGTCGAAGTACGGGTCGGTGACCACGCCCAGCATCGAGTGGCCGGCGCTGTCCCCCGACGAGGGGCCGTCCGCCGCGCGCTCGTAGAGCGAGGCGTGGTTGTCGATCTGGCCGTCCACCGCCCGCGCGTACGGGTCGAGCAGCAACTTCGCCGGGTTGCACCGGTGGCCGAGGTCGGGCTGCCAGGGGCCGTGCACGCGGTACCCGTAGCGCTGCCCCGGGCCGACGCCGGGCAGGTAGGCGTGCCAGACGAACCCGTCGACCTCGCTCAGGGGGACGGGGCGCCCGGTACCGGCTTCGTCGACCAGGATCAGCTCGACGCCCTCGGCGACCTCGCTGAACAACGCGAAGTTGGTGCCCTGCCCGTCGAAGGCGGCGCCCAACGGATAGGGGTGCCCGCTCCAGACGGGCACCCCTTTCCGGGACTTCCGTGCCGTCACGGGGCGCCCTCCAGGAGGCCGTCCACGGCGGTCGCCGGGGCGGCCAGGGCGAGCACCGGGAGCTCGCGGGGCACCTCGAGCCCCTGGCTCAGGCTCGGCGCCGGGGCGGTCGGGACCAGCGGGACCCGCTCGCCGGCGCGAGCCCGCTGCGAGAACCAGATGATCTTCGCGCCGCCCTCCGAGGCACAGCAGCCCCAGCCGTCGCTCATGGCGGCGATGTCCGCCAGGCACGCCCGCAGGTCCTGGTCAGGGCGCAGGTCACGGTCGTCGCCGCCGACGGCCGTGATGAGATGCTGGCCGTTCCACCACATCTCGATCGACGTGTCCTTGTCCGAGGCGTGCTCGTCGATCGCATGCAGCAGCAGTTCGGCACCATGGCAGACGGGAACCACGAGGTTCTCGAGGTCCCAGTAGCGGAGATGGGCGGCCAGGATGCGGCTGACCTGTCCCACCCGTTCCGGGCTGACTTCCACGTCCAGGTGGTAGTAGCAGGGCACTGCGGTCTTCATCGTCGCTTGCTCCTCACCCGCGAAGCTCCCGCTCCCCGTGCCGGTGCCCGGGAGGGTCCCGGACACCGAGCGTGAGCGCCGATCGCTTCTGAGTCACCCTCCACAGTGGGGTCACTACGCCATTCGTGCAACACGAGCATCCCGAACGGCGGATGGTTGAAGATCCAACAGGACGTTGCGTGGCCGTACGTGCACCATGAGTGAAAGCCTCGATCGCCGTAACGGTGCCGTGCCCTCCCCTGCGCGGACACCACCCGACCGTCGGGAACGCGCCCAGTCGAGAGCGTGGAAGGTGAAGAGGGTCATGCTGCTACCCGCCAAGGCCGAAGTGGCCCGGCAGTTGCGGCGTTACCGGGCGTGGGAGCGTGTGATGCTCGCCAAGCCCCACGACCGCACGGTCCGGGCCACTTTCGAGGACTCGGGCTACACCTTGTGCGTGCTGATGGGAAAGCGCTGCGCCCGGGAGGCAGCGGACGCGGCGGAGCGCTATCTGCGCTCCAGCCTGGCCGGCTATCTGCGCGAGCAGGACGGGCGGCCGCAGTCGGGACGCGCGGCTCGGCGGGCACCACCACCGGAGCGGCGTTCCACGGCACCAAGCCCCTGACGTGGCACCGTACTCGGCAATCCCCACGGGGCGGCAGCAGCCGAACCGTTTTCTCGGATCGCGAAGCCGGGCCGGAGGCCCGGCTTCGCGCACGGCGGAGGTGAGATCCATGCGCAGGACCCCGGCCATCGGCCGTGTACCGGTACGAGACGTCCGGCCGGCCGTGGAGTGCGGCAGGCGCCCGGCGAAGGCGGTGGCCGGAGAGACGTTCCAGGTCACGGCCACCGTGTTCCGCGAAGGGCACGACGCCGTCGGGGCCAACGTCGTCCTGCGCGATCCGACGGGCCGCCGTGGCCCCTGGACTCCGATGCGCGAACTGTCCCCCGGCAGCGACCTGTGGGGCGCGGAGGTCACCCCGGACGCCACCGGCCGCTGGACGTTCCGCGTGGAGGCGTGGAGCCATCCGCTGGCGACCTGGCGGCACACCGCCTCCGTCAAGATCCCGGCGGGCATCGACACCGGCCTGGTCCTGGAGGAGGGCGCCGACCTCTACGAGCGTGCGGCCGCGGGAGTGCCCAAGGGGCCGCAGCGGGACCTGGTCCTGGCCGCGGCGCGGGCTCTCGGCGACGACACGCTGTCGGTGCACCACCGCCTGAAGGCCGCGTTGTCACCCGAGGTGGACGCGGTGTTGTCCCGTCACCCGTTGCGGGAGTCGGTGACCGCGTCCGACGCGATGCCCCTGCTCGTGGAGCGGGAGCGGGCGCT